>NZ_JBHTCZ010000001.1:0-888495 GCF_042666675.1 Agrococcus sp. GCM10030265 | reverse complement strand
GCCCTCGCCGTCGACCACGAGCTCGGCGCCCGCCTCGAGCGCCTCGCCCGTCGCCGGGTCGAGGAACGCCACGGTCGCCGGGTCGAACTCGCCCAGGTCGTTGTCCAGCACCGGCACCGTCACGGCATCGCCGATCGCGTTGCCGAGGTCCGCGTCATCCTGCGCGTCACCGACGTAGCCGACGGTGATCGACGCCGTCACGACGTCGCCGTCGAGGTCGGTGACCTCGTAGGCGATGGGCGTCGGGTCGCCCTGGAAGCCCTCCTCGGGCGTGAACGTCACGACCGAGCCGTCGATCGACCACGTGCCCTCGCCAGCGACGACGAGCGGCTCGCCGGCATCCAGCACCGTGCCGTCGGCGTCGACGAGCGACAGCGACGCCACGTCGAAGGCGCCCGCGTCGTTCGCGAGCACGTCGATCGGCACGGCCTCGCCCACGACGTTGTCGACGTCGGCGTCGTCGTTCGCGACCGACACCACCGTGATCGTGATCGTGGCCGAGCTCGCGTCGCCGGACAGGTCGGCGACACGGTAGGTCACGACGGTCGGGTTGCCCTCGAAGCCGGCCTCGGGGGTGAACGTCACGGTCGAGCCGTCGATCGTCCACACGCCCTCGCCGACCACCGTCAGCGGTGCGCCGGGTGCGAGGGCCTCGCCGGTCGCGGGGTCGACGAGCGTGATGGTCGCGGGGTCGAAGACGCCCACGTCGTTCGCGAGCACGTCGACCGCCACGGGCGCGCCGATGACGGCGCCGAGCTCCTCGTCGTCCTGCGCGACGCCGACGTAGCCGACGACGATCGCGGCGCCCGTGACGTCGCCGGACAGGTCGAAGACCAGGTAGCCGATCGGGGTCGGGTCGCCCTGGAAGCCCTCCTCGGGGGTGAACGTCACGGTCGAGCCGTCGATCGACCACACGCCCTCGCCGTCGACGACGAGCGACTCGCCGGCGCCGAGCACCGTGCCGTCGGCGTCGACGAGCGCGAGCGACGCCACGTCGAACGCGCCCGCGTCGTTGGCGAGCACGTCGATCGCGACGGCGTCGCCCACGACGTTGTCGACGTCCACGTCGTCCACCGCGACGCCGACGTAGCCGACGGCGACGGAGGCGCCGGTCACGTCGCCGGAGCGGTCGGCGACCTCGTAGCGGATGGGGGTCGGGTCGCCCTGGAAGCCCTCCTCGGGCGTGAACGTCACGGTCGAGCCGTCGATCGACCACGTGCCCTCGCCGTCGACGACGAGCGACTCGCCGGCGGCGAGCGTCGTGCCGTCGGCGTCGACGAGCGCGAGCGTCGCCGGGTCGAGCACGCCGGCGTCGTTCGCGAGCACGTCGATCGTGACCGGGCTGCCGACCGTGTTGTCGAGGTCGGCGTCGTCGGCGGCGACGGGGAGGTAGGTGATCGTGATGGTCGCGTCGGAGAGGTCGCCCGACAGGTCCGCGACGCGGTAGGTGACGACCGTGGGGTCGCCCTCGAAGCCGTCGGCCGGCGTGAACGTCACATCGCCCGTGGCCGGGTCGATCGACCACGTGCCCTCGCCGTCGACGACGAGCTCGGCGCCCGCGTCGAGCGCCTCGCCCGTCGCCGGGTCGAGGAACGCGACCGTCGCGGGGTCGAACGCGCCCAGGTCGTTGTCGAGCACCGGCACCGTCACGGCATCGCCGATGACGTTGCCCAGATCCGAGTCCGCCTGCGCAGCACCCACGTAGCCGACGGTGATCGACGCCTGCGTGCGGTCGCCCGAGCGATCCGCGACCTCGTACCGGATCGGCGTCGGGTCGCCCCGGAAGCCCACCTCCGGCGTGAACGTCACGACCGAGCCCTCGATCGACCACGTGCCCTCGCCATCGACGACGAGCGACTCGCCCGCATCCAGCACCGAGCCGTCGGCATCCACCAGCGACAGCGACGCGACGTCGAGCACGCCCGCATCGTTCGCCAGCACGTCCACCGGCACAGCCGTGCCCGGGACGTTGTCGACGTCGGCGTCATCCGCCGCGACCGGCACGTAGCCGACCGTGATCGACGCACCCGTCACGTCACCGGACAGGTCGGTCACCTCGTACGCGATCGGCGTGGGATCGCCCTCGAAGCCCTCGGCCGGCGTGAACGTCACGGTCGACCCCTCGATCGACCACGTGCCCTCACCCTCGACCACCAGCGGCTCGCCGGCGCCCAGCACCGTGCCGTCGGCCGCGACGAGCGACAGCGACGCCACGTCGAAGACGCCCGCGTCGTTCGCGAGCACGTCGATCGCGACGACCGCACCGATCGCGTTGCCGAGGCGCTCGTCGTCGACGGCGGCACCGACGTAGCCGACGACGATCGCGGCGCTCGTGAGGTCGCCCGACAGATCGGCCACCTGGTAGCGGATGGGGGTCGGGTCGCCCTGGAAGCCCTCCTCGGGCGTGAACGTGACGGTCGGGCCGTCGATCGACCACGTGCCCTCCCCGGCGACGACGAGCGGCGCGCCGGCGTCGAGCACCGTGCCGTCGGCGGCGACGAGCGAGAGCGTCGCCTCGTCGAAGACGCCGGCGTCGTTCGCGAGCACGTCGAGCGCGACGGCGTCGCCCACGACGTTGTCGACGTCGGCGTCGTCGACCGCGACGGGCAGGTAGGTGATGGTGATGGTCGCCTGCGACACGTCGCCCGAGAGGTCGGCGACCTCGTAGGTCACGACCGTCGGGTCGCCCTCGAAGCCGTCCTCCGGCGTGAACGTGACGTCACCCGTCTCCGGGTCGATCGACCACGTGCCCTCGCCGTCGACGACGAGCTCCGCGCCCGCCTCGAGCGCGTCGCCCGTCTCGGGGTCGAGGAACGCGATGGTGGCGGGGTCGAAGACGCCGAGGTCGTTCGCGAGCACCGGCACCGTCACGGCGTCGCCGATCGCGTTGCCGAGGTCCGCGTCATCCTGCGCGTCTCCGACGTAGCCGACTGCGACCTCGGCCGACGTGACGTCGCCCGACAGGTCGGTCACCCGGTAGCGGATGGGGGTCGGGTCGCCCTGGAAGCCCTCGGCCGGCGTGAACGTCACGGTCGAGCCGTCGATCGTCCACGTGCCCTCGCCGTCGACCGCGAGCGGAGCCCCCGGTGCGAGCACCGTGTCGTCCGCTGCGACGAGCGAGAGGGATGCGACGTCGAAGACGCCGGCGTCGTTCGCGAGCACGTCCTGCGCGACGGCCTCGCCGACGACGTTGTCGAGGTCGGCGTCGTCCTCGGCCACGGGCAGGTAGGTGATCGTGATGGTCGCGGTGCTGATGCTGCCCCGCTCGCTCGCCACCTGGTACGTCACGACGGTGGGGTCGCCCTCGAAGCCGTCGGCGGGCGTGAACGTCACGTCGCCCGTCTCGGTGTCGATCGTCCAGGTGCCCTGGCCCTCGACCACGAGCTCGGCGCCGGGCGCGAGCGGCTGGCCGTCGGCACCGATGAAGGCGACGGTCGCGGGGTCGAGGATGCCGAGGTCGTTGTCGAGCGCAGGCACGGTCACGGCGTCGCCGATCGTGTTGCCGAGGTCGACGTCGTCCTGCGCGTCGCCCAGGTAGGTGACGGTGATGGATGCGCCCGTGACGTCGCCCGAGAGGTCGACGACCTCGTAGGCGATCGGCGTCGGGTCGCCCTCGTAGCCGGCCTCGGGCGTGAACGTGACGGTCGAGCCGTCGATCGACCACACGCCCTCACCGGGCACCGTGAGCGCGGCACCGGGTGCGAGCACCGTGCCGTCGGCGTCGACGAGCGCGAGCGTGACGAGCGCGAAGACGCCCGCGTCGTTCGCGAGCACGTCGATGGACACCGCGGTGCCGACGACGTTGTCGAGGGCGCTGTCGTCGGCGGCGACGGGCAGGTAGGTGATCGTGATGGTCGCGGTGTTCACGAGCCCGGCGTTGTCGGGGACGCTGTACGACACGACGGTCGGGTCGCCCTCGTAGCCCGCCTCGGGCGTGAAGGTGACGACGGCCGTCGCGGCATCGATCGTCCACACGCCCTCGCCGGCGACCGTCAGCGGCGCACCGGGTGCGAGCGTGACGCCCGTCGCCGGGTCGATGAGCGACACCCGCGCGGGGTCGAAGATGCCGAGGTCGTTCTCGAGCACGTCGATCGAGACGGCCTCGCCGATCGTGTTGCCCTCGTCGACGTCCGCGATGGTGGCCGGGATGTAGGTGACCGTGATGGTCGCGCGCGAGACGTCGCCCGACAGGTCGGCGACCTGGTAGGTCACGACCGTCGGGTCGCCCTCGTAGCCGACCTCCGGCGTGAAGGTGACGTCGCCCGTGTCGGGGTCGATCGTCCACGTGCCCTGGCCCGCGACGACGAGTGCCGCACCGGCCTCGAGCACCTCGCCCGTGGCGGGGTCGAGGAACGCGACCGTGGCCGGGTCGAACACGCCACGGTCGTTGTCGAGGATGGGCAGCGTCACGGCGTCGCCGACGAAGTTGCCCTCGTCGACGTCGGCGATCGCGACGCCCACGTAGCCCACCGTGATCGTCGCCGAGCGGGTGTCGCCCGAGCGGTCGGTGATCTCGTAGTCGATCGGGGTCGGGTCGCCCAGGAAGCCGCGCGCGGGCGTGAAGCTCACGACCGAGCCTGCGACCGTCCACACGCCCTCGCCGTCGACGATCAGCTGCGCGCCCGGTGCGAGCACCGTGCCGTCCGCATCGACGAGCGAGAGGGATGCGACGTCGAAGTCGCCCTGGTCGTTCGCGAGCACGTCGACCGGCACCGCGGTGCCGATCGCGTTGTCGACGTCGACGTCGTCGTTCGCGACCGACACGTAGTCGACCGTGATGGATGCGCCCGTCACGTCGCCCGAGAGATCCGTCACCTGGTAGCGGACGGGGGTCGGGTCGCCCTCGTAGCCCGCCTCGGGCGTGAAGGTCACGGTCGACCCTGCGATCGACCACGTGCCCTCGCCGGCCACGACGAGCGGCGCACCGGGTGCGAGCACCGTGTCGTCGGCCGCGACGAGCGACAGCGACGCGACGTCGAAGACGCCCGCGTCGTTCGCGAGCACGTCGACGCCCACGGCGGTGCCGATCGGGTTCCCGAGATCCTCGTCGTCGACGGCGACCGGCAGGTAGGTGATCGTGATCGTCGCCTGCGACACGTCGCCCGACAGGTCGGCGACCTGGTAGGTCACGACGGTCGGGTCGCCCTCGAAGCCGTCCTCCGGCGTGAACGTCACGTCGCCCGTCGCCGGGTCGATCGTCCATGTGCCCTCGCCTGCGACGACGAGCTCGGCGCCCGCCTCGAGCGCCTCGCCCGTCTCGGGGTCGACGAACGCGACCGTCTCGGGGTCGAAGACGCCGAGGTCGTTGTCGAGCACCGGCACGGTCACGGCGTCGCCGATGGCGTTGCCGAGGTCGGCGTCGTCCTGCGCGACGCCGACGTAGCCGACGACGACCTCGGCCGACGTCACGTCGCCCGAGAGGTCGGCGACCTCGTAGCGGATGGGCGTGGGGTCGCCGAGGAAGCCCTCCTCGGGCGTGAACGTGATGGTCGAGCCTGCGATCGACCAGGTGCCCTCCCCGTCGACCACGAGGGATGCGCCGGCATCGAGGGTCTCGCCGTCGGCGTCGACGAGCGCGAGCGTCGCGACGTCGAGCACGCCGAGGTCGTTCGCGAGCACGTCCTGCGTGACGGCGTCGCCCAGCGCGTTGTCGACGTCGGCGTCGTCGGCCGCGAGCGGCACGACGTTCGCCGAGATCGTCGCGCCGACGACGTCGCCCGTGACGTCGGCGACGCGGTAGTCGACGGGCGAGGGGTCGCCCTCGAAGCCCGCCTCGGGCGTGAAGGTGACCACGCCGTCCGCGACGCTCCACGTGCCCTGGCCTGCGATGGTCAGCGGGGCGAGGGGCGCGAGCGGCGCACCCGTGGCGGGGTCGACGAACGCCAGGGTCGACTCGTCGAAGTCGCCCGTGTCGTTCGCGAGCGGCTCGACCACGGAGGGCTGGCCGGCGGTGACGTCGTCGGCGACGTCGTCGGCGGCCGACGGCACGTAGGTGACGGTGACGGTCGCCGACGCGCGCTCGCCGCGGTCGTTCGCGACGCGGTACGTGATGGGCGTCGGGTCGACGAGGAAGCCGTCGACGGGCGAGAAGGTGATCGCGCCGGTCGCCGCGGCGATCGACCACGTGCCCTGGCCCGCGACGACGAGCGGTGCGCCGTCGGCGAGGTAGGTGCCGGTCGCGGGGTTCAGGATCGCGACGGTCGCGGGGTTCAGCGTGCCGGCGTCGTTGGCGAGCACGTCGACCCTGACGTCGTCGCCGATCGTGTTGCCGAGGTCCTGGTCGTTCACGGCGAGGGGCGCGACGCGGACGGTGATCGTCGCGGCCACGACGGTGCCGCCGTTGCCCGTGACGCGATAGCCAACGGGCGTGGGCGACGTGAGGAAGCCCGCGGCGGGCGTGAAGGTGACGATGCCGGCCCCGTTCACCGACCACGTGCCCTGGCCGGGCACGGTGAGCGGTGCGAGCGGCGCGAGCGGCGTGCCCGTCGCGGGGTCGACGAACCGGAAGGTGCCGCCCTGGAACACGCCGAGGTCGTTCGTGAGCACGTCGAGGGAGACGGGCTGCCCGGCCGGGTTGCCCTGCGAGAGGTCGTCGACGCCGACGGGCGTGTAGCGCACGGTCACGAGCGCGGACGTCGCGTTGCCCTGCGCATCCGTCGCCCGGTAGCGCACGGGCGTGGGGTCGCCCTCGTAGCCGGCGGCCGGCGTGAACGTGATGGCGCCGGTCGTCGGCGCGATCGACCAGACGCCCTGGCCGGCGACGGTGAGCGAGGCGCCGGCTGCGAGCGGGGTGCCCGTCGCCGGGTCGATGAGCGCGACGGATGCGGGCACGAGCCCGCCCTGGTCGTTCGCGAGCACCGACTGCGTCACGGGCTGGCCGATGGTGTTGCCGGTGCTCGTGTCGTCGACCGCGCCGGGCGCGTAGTCGACGGTGACGGTCGACGAGCCGCGCAGGCCGTTGGCCTTCGCGACGCTGTACGCGATGGGCGTGGGGTCGCCGGTGAAGCCCGCCTGCGGCGTGAAGGTGATGGCACCCGTCGTGGTGTTCACCGTCCACGTGCCCTGGCCGGGCGCCGTGTAGCTCGTGGCCGCGGGCGCGCCGCCCGGCGGCTGGATGCGCACGCTCGATGCGACGACGGTGCCGTCGTTCGCGACCGTCGGCACGGTGACGGGCTGGCCGATGACGTTGCCGACCGACGAGTCGGGCGCCGGCGTCGGCGCGGTGCGGTCGACGGGCAGCTGCACGACGTCCGTGCCCGTGACGGTGCCGCGGGCGGTCGAGGCCGTCACGGTCGCCGTGTTGTCGAGCGTGCCCGTGCCGGAGGAGAAGTCCGCGGCCGTCGCGGTGCGCGTGGCCGTGCACGTCATCGTCGCGTTGGGGGCGAGGGTGCCGCCCTGGCCGGGAGCCGCGCAGGTGAGGCCCGTGAGGCCCGGCATCGGGTCGGCGAGCGTGACGTTCGTCGCCGTGAGCGTGCCCGTGTTGCGGATGAGGTACGAGTACGTGATCGTCTGGCCGATCGCCGTCACGGCGGTCGTCGTCGTGGTCTTGTCGACGAAGATCGACGCGGTGCCCGGCGTGTTCGTGAACGTGCAGACGACGGGGGTGCCGTTGGCGCCCGCGGGGATCGTCGCGCTCGCGACCTGGCCGGAGCCCGACGACAGCGCCGTGCCCGTCGCCGCGTTCACGCACTGCCACGTCGTGAGGTACTGGGCGAGGTTCGTCGTGCCGGCGGCCGTCTGGGTGACGGTGTAGCTCGTCTGCGGCAGCGTGAGCTGCGGGCCGGAGATCTCGGCGGGCTGCTGGTTCTGCAGGCCGGTCTCGGCGCCGGCGGTCGTGCCGGTGGGGGCGTTCGCGCCGGTCGGCACGTCCGTGCCCGAGATCGTGGTGGTGAACTGGTCGCCGGCGGCGATGCGACCTCCGGGAAGCGTCACCTGACCGCTGATCGACGACGGCGTCGCCGCGGAGGCGAGGTCGGTCACGTTGGCGGCCGCACCCGTGATCTGGACAGTGTCGATGATCGCCCCGGACGTCGGGTTGACCTGCGTCAGCCCGACGGTTCCTGCGGATGCGTACACGTACAGGTATCCATCGCCGCCGAAGGCGATGGAGTTCACGTTGCCGGGGCCGCTGAAGACCGAGCCGAGGGGACTGGCCGCCGCCGTGGCGGGCGGAGCCGTCGTGCCGGCCGCAGCGGGCACGCGGTAGATCTGCCCGCTCGTCGCACCTCCGGCGACGAAGAAGAGGTTGCCCGTGCGGCCGAACGCGATGTCGCCGTTCTCACCGGGGGGAGCCGTCGCGAAGGAGAAGGTGTTGGTGTTCGCCGAGACCGTGTTGGACACCGGGTTGTAGGTGCTCAGGACGAGCGAGCCGTTGGAGAAGCCGCCGAAGTAGTAGAGGCCGTTCGCCGGGTTGAACCCGCCCATGGTGTTGCCGACCGCCGCGGCGGGTCGGACGATGGACTCCAGGACGGGTGCCGCCGCACCGCCCGGCGTGTACTCGTAGATGCGCGAGTCTGCCGCGCCGCCATTCGTCCAGAACATCTGCGCGCCACCCGGGCTGAGCGCGAGCTGGTTGAACACGCCGGTCGGCGACGGCACCGTGTACGCGGAGGCCGTCACCCCGGTGTCGCGGTCGACCGACGAGATGATCGGATAGTTCGTCGGCGCCTGCGCCGTCCCGGATCGCGACGTGATGTACAGCGTCGTCGGGTCGAAGTTCGGCGCGGCCTGGGCGGTCGTCGCGTCGGTCGTGGGCAGCACGGTCGTGCCGATGACCATGGTCGCGGCGACGAGCAGCGCCGCGGTCGCGGCTCGTGCCGCGCGCATGGCGCGACCCGCTCCCGAGATCGACGGGGCGGGGAGGCGAGACGAGCGTGCACGGCGCAACGGATGCTCCAGGGATCGAGCGGGATGATCGGGCACCCCGAGATCGGGGTACAACGAACGACGTTCGCGAGCCTAGCCAGATGATTCGAAGACGCGCCATGGCGACGCTGCCCTTCGCCCTCGGTCAGCCGGATCGGAGCTCGAAGATCGTTCTGTCGCGCAGCCGGCGCGAGTCGGGACTCACGCGAGGATACGCGATGAGGATCCTTCGACACCAGATGTCTGGACGGATTGGACGATGCATGCGTTCGGCGTGTCGCGCCGCGGCGACCCCCCGAAGGCGGCGGCCGCACCGGCTCTGCGGGCCTCGCTCGTCGGAGCATGCTGCGCCATGCGGGTCCGCCTCTGCCTCTGCCGTGCGCTCGCCTCCGCCTCCCCCTTCGCTCGCATCCGCCTCCCCCGCTCGTGCCCGCATCCGCCTCCACGCACGCGTCCGCGTCAGGCGCCCGCGTCCGTCGCCCTCGGCGTCGCGATCCCCTGCGCGTCCGCGATGTCCACCCCCGCTGCACCCGGCAGGTTCGGGCGCTAGCGTCGAGCCATGCGCGATCGCACCGACATCGAGTGCTGGCTGACCGACATGGACGGCGTGCTCGTCCACGAGAACCATCCGCTGCCCGGCGCGCAGGCGCTCATCCAGCAGTGGACCGACGAGGGCACCGAGTTCCTCGTGCTCACGAACAACTCGATGTTCACGCCGCGCGACCTCGCGGCGCGGCTGCGCGCATCGGGCCTCGAGGTGCCCGAGGAGCGCATCTGGACGTCGGCGCTCGCGACCGCCGACTTCCTCAAGCAGCAGAAGCCCGGTGGCGCCGCGTACGTGCTCGGCCAGGCGGGCATCATCACGGCGCTGCACGACGCGGGCTTCACGATGACCGAGACCGATCCCGACTTCGTCGTCGTCGGCGAGGTGCGCGACTACTCGTTCGAGGCGATCACGAAGGCCATCCGCCTCATCGACGGCGGTGCGCGCTTCATCACGACCAACCCGGATGCGACCGGTCCGAGCGCAGACGGCCCGCTGCCGGCCACCGGCGCGGTCGCGGCGCTCATCACGGCGGCGACGGGCAAGATGCCCTACGTCGTCGGCAAGCCGAACCCGATGATGTTCCGGTCGGCGCTCAACAAGATCGGCGCCCACTCCGAGAACACGGGCATGATCGGCGACCGCATGGACACCGACATCATCGCCGGCATGGAGGCGGGCCTGCACACGGTGCTGGTGCTCACGGGCATCACGACGACGGCGTCGATCGACCAGTACCCCTTCCGCCCCGACGAGATCGTCGAGGGCGTGCACGAGCTCCTGACGGCGGAGCCGGCCGAGTCCGACGTCGACGCCGACCGCCCGCACGCCGACCTCTGAGCGCGTTGCGCCCCTGACTGGTCGCTCGTTGCGCCGACTGGTCGCTCGTTGGGGGTGACTGGTCGCTCGTCGTCCCAAGCAGCGACCGATCACCCCTACGAGCGACCAGTCGACCACCCCGAGTGACCGGTGGGCCGAGGCGAGCGCGCGGGCGTCAACCCGAGGCGAGCAGGCGAGCCGTGTGCACCGCGAACGCCGCAGCCGTCGCGAAGGATGCGGCTGCCGCAGCGGGCAGCAGCACGTCGATGCCGCGCATCGGCACCTCGCGGCCCGACAGCCCGTCGAGGCGAACCCATCCGTAGACCGCTGCCTTGCCCTGCGCCAGCGCGAGGATGCCGAGCACGGCCGCGAGCGCCAGCGCGGCCACGCCTGCGACGAGCATGCCGAGCTGCACCTCGCCCGACCCGAGCAGCGCACCGAGCGCGAGCCCTGCGCCCACGGCGGCGGTCGCGACGGGCAGGATCCACCAGCGCACGGGCGGCCCGAAGCCGCGCGCGATGACGATCGAGAAGAGGACGGCGACGGCCATCGACGTCGCGCCGGCGATCACCCCGCCCCACGCCGCCGCGCCGCAGACGCGTGCGGAGGCCTCGCACGCGAGGGTCAGGTCGGCGAGCCCGGAGCCCGACAGGGCTGCGAGCACCGACCCGAAGCCGAGCAGCACCCACGACGAGACGAGCCCGAGCCATCCCGTGCCCGGCTGCCCCAGCACGACGGCGCGCGGCGTCGGGTACAGGCGGGAGCGCGGCATCCCTCCACGCTAGCCCCGCCGCGTGCCGCGCCCGAGGGGTCGACCGGGCGCTCGTTGGGAGCGACTGGTCACCGGTTGGGGTGACTGGTCGCTCCTGCGAACGACGAGCGACCAGTCACCCCCGACGAGCGACCAGTCAGACCCGACGAGCGACCAGTCACCCCCGACGAGCGACCAGTCGAAGGACGTCCGCCCTCAGCCTCGGCGCTTGCGCACGTCGAGCTCCTCCTGCATGTCCTCCAGCTCGACGCCCTTCGTCTCGGGCACGCGCAGCAGCACGAACACGAACGACAGCGCCGCGAAGAACGCGTAGAACCCGTACGCGAAGGTCAGCCCGATCTCGGCGAACACGGGGAACGTCGTCGAGATCGCGAAGTTCGCCAGCCACTGCGCCGCCGCGGCCACGGCGAGCGCGCCCGCGCGGATGCGGTTCGGGAACATCTCCCCGAGCAGCACCCACACGACCGGACCCCACGTCGCGCCGAAGCCGACGACGAACAGGTTCGCCGCCACGAGGGCGATCGTCGACCACGGGGCCGTGAGCACCGCCTCGCCGTCCTGCAGCGTCGCGAACGAGAACGCGAGCGCCATCGTGCCGAGCGACACCGCCATGAGCGCCGAGCCCGCGAGCAGCATGAGCCGGCGCCCGACGCGGTCGATGATGAGGATCGCCACGATCGTCACGACGATGTTCGTCACCGAGGTGATGACGCTCGTGAGCAGCGCATCCGACTCGTCGAACCCGACCGAGCGCCACAGCGTCGTCGAGTAGTAGAAGATCACGTTGATGCCCACGAACTGCTGGAACACCGACAGCAGGATGCCGACCCACACGATGGGCTTCAGGCCGAGGCGCGAGCCCAGCAGGTCGCGCAGCGACTCGCGATCCTCGCGCTCGAGCGACGTGCGGATCTGCTCGATGCGCAGGTTGACGTCGGGCTCGCCCGTGAAGTCGAGCAGCACCTGCGACGCCTTGTCGACGTCGCCGCGCGCCACGAGGAAGCGTGGCGACTCCGGCAGCCGGATGGCCATCACCCCGTAGATCACGGCAGGGATGGCCTCGGCCATGAACATCCAGCGCCACGCCTGCAGCCCGATCCACAGCTCGCCGGCCGCGCCGCCTGCGACGGCAGCGAGCGCCGCGTTCGACAGCAGCGCCGTGAAGATGCCGAGCACGATCGCGAGCTGCTGCAGCGAGCCGAGCCGGCCGCGCACGTGCGCGGGCGAGACCTCGGCGATGTACGCGGGGGCGATGACGGATGCGGCGCCGACGCCGAGGCCGCCGATGACGCGCCAGATGATGAGGTCGACGACGCCGAACGCGAGGCCTGAGCCGATCGACGAGACGAGGAAGAGCAGCGCGGCGACCATCATCACGGGGATGCGGCCGAAGCGGTTCGCGATCTGCCCGGCGAACCAGGCGCCTGCGACGCAGCCGAGCAGCGCCGACGACACGGCGAAGCCCTTCACGGCGGCCGAGAGCTCGAACTCGCCGGCGAGCGCGTCGACGGCGCCGTTGATGACGGCGGTGTCGAAGCCGAAGAGGAAGCCGCCGAGCGCGGCGGCGATGGCGATGCCGACGACCCTCGCGTTGATCCTGCTGTGTCCGTCGCCCGCCATCGCTGCCTCCTGGATCCGTGTCGTGCCTCGGCACGCTACGCCTCCTCGGCCGCGCGCGGACGCGGGCTGCGCCGTCGCCGCGCGGACGGTAGGGTCGCGCCGTGATCCCCGACGACTGGATGCCGCATCGCCGTGCCGACGGCGAGACCGTCGGCTACGTGCACCTCGCCGACGGCGGGCTGTTCCAGGCGATGGACCTGCTGGGCAGGCCGCTCGGCGAGCCGGTCGAATGGCTCGAGGTCGAGGCGCTGCTCGACGAGCACTCGATCGCGTGGCTCGACGGCGCCTGGTCGTACGCGATCGAGGAGGGCCGTGCGGTGCGCACGCGCATCGTCGAGCTCTCGAGCGCCCGCGTCGTGCTCGTCGACGATCGGCTCGGTGCCGTCGACGGCGCCCCGCCCGCCCGCTACGAGGTGCCCATCCCGGTCGAGCCGGGCGTGCTCGAGCCCGCCGCGCCGCTCACGGAGTGGCCGCCCACGCCGTAGGGCACGATCGACCCATGGATGCGTCGCCGCTGTCGAGGATGCTCGACGACGCGCTCGCAGGCCGCCCGGTCGACGAGGCCCGCATCCGCGCGACCCTGCCGACGGCATCCGAGGCGGAGGCGATGACGCGACTGCTCGCCGAGCGCGAGCGGCTCGTGCGGCGCGACGTGCAGCTGGGCGCCGTCATGGCGTCGACGCGCGACCTGCTCGACGTGCACGAGGCCGATGCGATGCTGCAGCGCATCGTCGACCGCGCGTTCGACCTCATGGGGGTCGACGTCGCCTACCTCTCGGCGTACGAGGCATCCGAGGATCAGCTCTACGTGCGCGCGACGCGAGGCATCGCGTCGCCGCGCTTCCTCGGCATGGTCGTGCCCGCCGGCATCGGCGTCGCGAGCCTCGCCGTGCGCACGCGCACGCCGCAGTGGGTGGAGGAGTACGCGCGTGCGACGCTGCCGCACGACGCGATCATCGACGACGTGCTCGCCGAGGAGGGGCTGCGGTCGCTGCTGGGCGTGCCGCTCGTGGCGCACGACCGCGTGCTGGGCGTGCTGTTCGCGGCGACGCGCTCCAGCCACCGATTCTCGGCCGACGAGATCGCGCTGCTGTCGACGTTCGGCGGCCACGCGGCGATCGTGCTGCAGGTCGCGAGCCTCTTCGAGGACGTCGCGTCGGCGTCGCAGCTCGCCGAGGATCGCCGCAGGCACACCGAGTGGGCGGCCGACCTGCACGCCGAGCTCGCACGGGCGGCCGTCGACGGCGCAGAGCCCGGGGCCATCGCGGCGACGCTCGCGTCGGCGCTCGGCCGACCGGTCGCGCTGCTCGACGCCGCAGGACATCTCGTCGCGGGCGACGCCGCGCTCGCCGATGCCGTGCCCACCCTGTCGCGAGCGCTCTCGACCTCGAGGCGCGACGGGGTCGCGGCAGTCGTCGAGGGCGCCATCGAGCTCGTCGCACCCGTGCTCGCGAGCCGCGAGCGCCCGGGCGCCCTCCTCGTCGGCCGCGCTGCCGACGGTGCGGCGCTCGACGGCGTGCGCCGCCGCACGGTCGAGCGTGCGGCGCTCGTGCTCGCGTTCCTCGCGGTGCAGCGCGACGCGGTGGCGGATGCGGAGGATCGGGTGCGCGGCGAGCTCGCCCTCGACGTGCTCGACGGCGCCTCCCCCGCCGCGCTGCGTCGCGCCGCCGCGCGCGGCCTGCCCGTGGGCGGAGCGTGGGTCGCGGTGGCGGTGCCCGCGTCGGCCGAGGCGCGCGCGCGAGCCGTCGCGGTCGCCGGACGCCGGTCGTCGTGGCTCACGGCTCCGGCACCCGACGGGCTCGTCGTGCTGCTGCCGCACGCGTCGGCCGCGGAGGCGGCACGCGAGGTGCTCGCGACCATCGAGGCCGCGATCGCCGATGCGGTGGGCGGCTCCCGCTCGACGGAGGCGTCGCCACTCGCGGTCGGCGCGGGCTGCTCGGGGCTCGGCGGCGCCGCCGACGCAGCCCGTCGCGCGGGCGCGACGGCCCAGCTCGCCGCCGGGCTCGGCATCGACGGCGCGATCGACGCCGCGTCCCTCGCGCCGTACGCGACGCTGCTGGGCGGCGACGGCGCCGCGGCCGCCGCATCCATCGACGCCGTGCTCGCACCCGTGCTGGCCTGGGACTCCGAGCGCGGCACGGCGCTCGTCGAGACGATGCGGGCGCTGCTCGACGCGCGCGGCTCGGTGCAGGCCGCGGCGGCCGCGCTGCGCGTGCACCCGAGCACCGTGAAGCAGCGCGCAGCCCGCATCGGCGCGCTGCTCGGCGAGGCGTGGACCGACCCCGAGGCGCGGTTCCGCATCGAGTTCGCGGTGCGGCTCGAGCTCGCGCGGCGCGCGCTGCTCGCGCGCTGAGCGGCGGCGCTCGCGGTCCCAGCCCCGTCACGGATGCGTGTGCCTACCGTGGGGGCATGGATGGCGACGAGCGCTCTGGCATCGGACCCTCCCCCGTCGACGGCCCGGTGCCCTCCGACCTCCGTGGCATCGGCCGCCGCTTCGGGGCATGGTGGACGGGACCGGCCACAGCCGCCGAGATGGCTGCCGCGCTCGACCGCGTCGTCGTCTCGTGGCATCCGGGCTACGCGTCGGCCGTCTCGCGCGTCGTGGGGTCGATGCGTGCGGAGGTGGAGCGCGTCGTCGAGGCCGAGCGCGCCGCGGTGCTCGCTGACGATGCGGACGCGCGCGACACGGTCTCGCCAGCATCGTGGCGGAAGGGTGCGCGCCTGCTCGGCTTCCTCGGCTCGGCGTCGGCCGTCGCGTCCGCCGTCACGGCCGTCTCGTTCGCGATGGGCGGGCGCCGGGGGATCGACCCCATCGACGTCGCGCTCCTCACCGCGATCGCGAGCGTCGTCGCCCTCGTCGGCCACGTCGCGGCGCTCATGCCGCCCGCTCGCGTCGGCATCCCGAGCCGCGCGACCTCCTTCCTGCTCGAGCTCGCGACCCTCGCGTCGGGCGCGGCGACGCTCTCGCTGTGGCTGCGTCGCGAGGATTGGGATGCGCGGGCGGCAGCCTGCGCCGTCACGTCGCTCGGCTGCGTCATCGCGCTCGCGGTGGCGACCGCGCTCGTCATCGGCGCGCGCATGCGGCTCTCCGCACCGCGCCGGCGCGCGCAGATCGCTGCTGACGAGCGGCTGCGCGCGATGATCCCGGCCCTCCTCGCCGAGCGCCTCGACGAGGCGCCGGCAGCGATCGAGGCCGCGTGGCGCGCCCTGCACCCCGACACGCGCGCCGCGATCGAGCACGAGCGCGACGGGGCCATCCGCGCCTTGCGCGAGCGGGGGTTCCGGCTCGACGAGGTGACGCTGCGCGCGGCGACGCCCGGCGTGCTCCTGCTGCCCGCCGCCGCCGATGCCGCGTGGTCGCTGCTGCACGCGGCGGATGCGTTCGAGGCGCACGGCAAGACGGGCACGCCGCTCGGGCACTTCGCGACCATCGCCCATGCGCGCCGCCTCTCCGCGGACCGCGACGGCACGGGATGAGCGTCAGCGACCCGCCGAGGGCGCATTCCACTCGACGACCCGCTCACGCTCATCCCGTGCGCGACCCGAGCGCGCGAACGCGCCCGTGCCCGCCGGCCGGAGGCCCTCGGCGGGGCGGTCCAGCTCGCGCGAACGCCTGGCCGATGCGGCCCTCGGTGCGTCAGCACTCCCGCCCCGACGTCGGCGACAGCGTGCGTACCAGCGTGCGCACTGCGAGAGGCACGAGCTGCCGCTCGTGCCGTGAGCCGTGCGCGCATCTGCGATGGACACGACAAGCCGCTTCGATGTGTCCGATGGAGACGCATCCCCGACCGCACCGCGCTGCTTCCATGGACCAGGCAGCGCGACGCCGCGCGCCAGGAAGGCCTGCATCGTGGCACGCACCTCCCGCCTCAGCGGGCTCCGCTCCCTCGCCCCGCACGAGCGTCGCGCCGCCGTCGCGGCCGAGCTCGGCATCGAGCCCGAGGACCTCGGCGCCTTCCTCGACGGCGGCATCGACATCGAGCAGGCCGACCGCATGGTCGAGCACGCGATCGGCACCATCGGCATCCCCGTCGGCGTCGCGACGAACTTCGTGATCGACGGTCGCGAGGTGCTCGTGCCCATGGCCACCGAGGAGCCGAGCGTCGTCGCCGCCGCGAGCAACGTCGCGCGCATGGCCCGCCCCACGGGTGGCTTCACGACCACGACGACCGGCCCCATCATGCAGGCGCAGGTGCAGCTGCTCGACGTCGCCGACGTGCACGCAGCCCGTGCGCGCATCCTCGAGCGCGAGGCGGAGGTGCTCGAGCTCGCGAACGCGCAGGATCCCCGGCTCGTCGAGCACGGTGGCGGCGCACGCCGCGTCGACGTGCGCATCGTGCGCGGCGAGCGTCGCACGCACCTCGTCGTGCACCTCGTCGTCGACGTGCGGGATGCGATGGGCGCCAACGCGGTGAACACGATGGCCGAGGCGACCGCTCCCCTGCTGGCGAGCATCGCGCGGGGCCGTCATCTGCTGCGCATC
Organism: Agrococcus sp. GCM10030265; assembly: GCF_042666675.1. NCBI lineage: Bacteria > Bacillati > Actinomycetota > Actinomycetes > Micrococcales > Microbacteriaceae > Agrococcus > Agrococcus sp. GCM10030265. The sequence continues at coordinate 871,392 of NZ_JBHTCZ010000001.1, read as the reverse complement.
CTCACGAACAAGGCCGACCTGCGCCTCGCCCGCGCCCGCGTCGCCATCCGCGCCGAGGACATCGGGGGCCCGCAGGTCGTCGCCGACATGCTCGAGGCGGGCGCGCTCGCCTTCGACGACCCGTACCGGGCGGCGACGCACAACAAGGGCATCATGAACGGCATCACCGCCGTCGTGCTCGCCACGGGCAACGACACCCGCGCCGTCGAGGCGGGCGCGCACGCGCATGCCGCACGCGACGGGCAGTACCGATCGCTGTCGACGTGGGAGCGGGATGCCGACGGAGGCCTCGCCGCGACGCTCGAGCTGCCGATGCCGGTCGGGCTCGTGGGCGGCGCGACCCGCAGCCATCCCGCCGCGCAGGCGGCGGTGCGGATGCTCGGCGTCGAGAGCGCCGACGACCTCGCGCGCATCGTCGTCGCGGTCGGCCTCGCGCAGAACGTCGGCGCCGTGCGCGCCCTGTCGGCCGAGGGCATCCAGCGCGGCCACATGGGCCTGCATGCGCGCAACGTCGCCGTGTCGGCCGGTGCCGCACCCGACGAGGTGGATGCGCTCGCCGCGCGCCTCGTCGCTGCGGGCGCCGTGCGTGCCGACGTCGCCGAGCGCGAGCTCGCCGAGCTGCGGGCCGGCCGATGAGCGTGCGCGACGTGGGGCTGCCCGAGCGCCAGCCGCTCGCCGGCGCGCCCGATGACGTGACGATCTGGGAGGTCGCGCCGCGCGACGGCCTGCAGGCGGAGGCCGTGACGCTCGACGTCGACGACCGCATCCGTGCCGTGCGCATGCTCGCCGCCGCCGGGCTGCCCGTCATCGAGGTCGGCTCGTTCGTGCGCGCCGACCGCGTGCCGCAGATGGCCGGCTCGGATGCCGTGCTCGCAGGCACGGCGGGTCTGGGCATCCGCACGCCCGTGCTCACCCCCAACCTGCACGGGTACCACGCCGCGCGCGCCGCGGGGGCGCAGGACGTCGCGGTGTTCCTCAGCGTCACCGAGACGTTCGCGCGCGAGAACCTCGGCATGAGCCGTGCGGCGAGCGAGGCCGCGTCTCGCGAGGTCGTGGCGCATGCCAAGGCCGACGGCGTGCGCGTGCGAGGGTATCTGTCGATGGTCTTCGGCGACCCCTGGGAGGGACACGTGCCCGTCTCGGACGTCGTCCGCGTCGCGACGCTGCTGCGCGAGCAGGGCGTCGACGAGCTCTCGCTCGGCGACACGATCGGCGTCGCGACGCCCGGCCAGGTGCGCGGCGTCGTCGACGCGCTCGCCGACGCCGGCATCCGCCCCGAGTCCATCGCCCTCCACATGCACGACACCTACGGCACGGCGCTCGCCAACGTCCTCGCAGGCCTCGAGGCCGGCGTGCGCACGTTCGACGCCGCGGCGGGCGGCATCGGCGGCTGCCCGTTCGCGCGCAGCGCGACCGGCAACCTCGCCACCGACGACCTCGTCTGGATGCTGGACGGGATGGGGGTCCGCACGGGCGTGGACCTCGACGCCCTCACCGATGCGAGCGCCTGGCTGTCGGCCGCGCTCGCCCGACCCACGTCGTCGCGCGTCGCCCGCGCGCTGATGGCGAAGGAGCACGCATGACCGAGCAGCAGCGGACGGAGCCCTCGAGGCTCCTCGAGGTGTGGGGCGACACCGTCGACTCGCGACACCTCGTCTGGTCGATCCTGCTGGGCGTCGGCCTCGGCGCCCCCGCGTACCTGCTGGCCGAGTGGGGCTTCGCGCAGTCCGACGTCGCGCCCGGGCTGCAGCGCTCGTACGCGCTGCTCGCGGGCATCGCCGCGTGCATCGTCGCCGCCGTCGTGGCGGCGCGGCTCTTCGCGCCCAAACGCACCGTCGTCGTCGGGTCGGCGACCGTCGGCTCGCGCGACGAGGCGATGGATGCGATCGAGGCCGAGATCGGCCCGCTCGGCGACCCCGACGAGCTGCCCGCGCGCCTCCTCGCCGAGGTGCGCGCGCTCGGTCTGTACGACGACCTCGCGGCCCAGCACCGTCGCCGCTCCGAGGCCGCAGCACGGGGCGAGGTGGCGTGATGGAGGTGCTCGAGCTCATCCCGTGGGCCATCGGCATGGCCCTCGTCGGCGCCATCGTCTTCGGCCTCCTCGGCCTCGTGTCCGGCACCGACGAGACGGCGACGATCGCACCGATCACGCTGCTCGTCATCCTGCTGGGCGTGCCGCCCGTCGGCGTCTTCGCGTTCTTCATGGCCGCGATCTCGGCGAAGCACATCACGCACGCGATCCCCACGACGCTCCTCGGCATCCCAGGCGACACGCTCGCGGCACCGCTGCTGCGCGACGCGCAGCTGCTGCGCGAGCTGGGCGTGCCGCACATCGCGCTGCGGAAGGCGATCTCGGGCGGCGTGATCGCGGCGATCATCGCCGTGCCCGTCGCCGTGCTGTTCGCGTGGATCCTGACGCCGTTCTCGGATGCCATCACGGCCGTCGCGCCGTGGCTGTTCCTCGCGGCCGCCGCGGCGATCGCCGTGCTGTCGAAGGGCCGCTGGGCGGCGCTCGTCGCGCTCGTGCCGTTCGTGCTGCTCGTCGTGGGCCTGCAGGCCTTCGCCACCGGTGCGCTCGACCGCGGCCTGTCGATCGCGTTCTTCCTCGGCATCGCGACGGGGCCGCTCATCGCCGACCTGTTCCTCTCGCTCTCGCCCTCGGGCCGCGCATCCATGCGCCGGGATGCGCCGCGCACGTTCGAGCTCGCCGCCGACTCCCGCACGTGGTCGGGCAGGCTGCCGAACCCGCTGCAGGTGCTCGACGCGCGCCAGGCGGCGTCGACCGCGGGCGCCGCGGTCGTGTCGTCGGCGACGTTCGTCTTCTCTCCCGTGGCGATGACGGTGCTCATGGGCGAGACGTTCGCGGGCCGCATCAAGAACGGCTACCGCCGCCTCACGTCGATGATGGCGATCAAGAACGGCACGACCGAGTCGACGTACATCGCCGAGACGCTCATCCCGCTCATCGCCATCGGCCTGCCGCTGTCGCCCATGGCCGCCGGCCCCGCCAACCCGCTGTTCAACGCGCCGCCGGTCTACACGATCGACGCCGAGGCGGGCACGTCGAACAACCTCCACGACCTGCTGGAGCCGTGGCAGTTCCTCGTCTTCGGCCTGCTCGCGGTGATCGTGGCGGTGCTGCTGACGTACCCGTTCGCGATGACGCAGGCGCACCGTGCCGCGTCGTGGATCATGCGCAAGGTGTCGCACGAGGCCGTCATCGGCGCGTTCGCGGGCCTCATCGCGGTCATCTGCCTCTACGAGGGCGGTCTCATCGCCCTGCTCGTCGCGATCACGGTCGGCCTCGTCGGCGGGCTGCTGAACAAGATGTTCCAGATGCACACGGGCGTGCAGTTCATGGGCTACTACGTCGCGGTGCTGACGGTGCCGGCCATCACGGCGCTGCTCGGCTAGGACGCGGATCGGCCGGCGGTCGGGCTCTGGCGCTTCCTCGGCGCCCGAGCCCGTTCGGCGTCGGTGGCAAGGGGGTCTCGATGCGGGGGTGCGTGCGCTTGACTCATGGTCCGCCGACGTCAGGCCCGCCTGACCGACCGATTGGACCCATCCCATGCGCAAGCGCCTCCTCACCCTCCTCGTCACCGCCGTCGCCCCCGTGGTCGTGAACTTCGTCGTCGACAAGATCCGGTCGCGCGGGCAGGACCAGGGCGGCTCTTCGAGGCGCCGCGGCAAGCGCTGAGCCGGCGGCGCGCCTCGCCGCCTCGCCCCCATCCGGAAGCTGACACTGGGCACTCGATGCGCGGGTGGGCACTCGATGCCGTCGAGACGCTCGGATCGCAGCATCGAGTGCCCACTCGCGTCTGCGCTAGGGCGCGGTGCCGCCACGCCCCGGCCTCGACGCCGCAGATTCGGTTGCATGTCGAATCCTGTGGTCTTTTGTCGACAGATTCGCGGATGACTCCCGCTGCGCCCACGCGACCATCCGACGATCGGGATGGGTGATCACCACCCACCGCGATCGAAGGAGTCTCGTCATGATCGGTCCGAGGTCTCGCCTGTACGGGCCTACAGCCGCCGCGGCCGCCGCACTCGTCGTCCTGGCCCCGCTGCCCGCCTGGGCGGACGATGAGTCTGCCGACAACATCGCGGAGCAGGCCGCGGAGGTCGCACCTCCCATCGGCGCGACAGAGCCTGCGTCGATGCACACGGACGGGGCGGTCGCCCATGGCGACGTCATCACGCTCGAGGCACCGCTGGATCTCGACGAAGGCATCACGGGACCCGGGGAGGCCACCGCCCTCGTCGTGACCGTCGACGTGGGCGACGAGACGGCTATGGCTGAGGTGGCGTCCGACGGCAGCGTCGTCTACGCGTCGGATGCCGCTGAGGACGTCGTCGTGCACGCGACGGACGATGCGGTCCGCATCCAGACCGTCATCGGTTCGGCGGCCGAACTCCATGAGATCCCGTACGCGTTCCACGACGGGTTCGTACCCACCTCGGATGGAACGACCTTCTTCGCCATCGACGCCGAGCAGCCCAGCGGTGCCGCGGTCTACTCGATCGACGAACCCTGGGCGTTCGATGCGTCGGGCGCAGCCGTCGAGACGCATCTCGAGATGCGCGGGGACGAGCTCGTGCAGATCGTGACCCCGGATGCGAGCACGACGTATCCGATCATCGCCGACCCGACGTTCCGGTGGGTGTCGGCTGGCTTCGGCGTGCAGTTCACTCGCACGGAGACGCGCGACATCGCGAACCAGGGCGGCATCTCAGGTGCTTGTGCTGCGATCACGCGGAAGATCCCGGTGGGACCTCACAAGATCGCTGGCTCGATCGCATGCGCTGCGATCGCTGGATATGTCTTCTCCCAGGCGAACGTGGCACGCGGCGCGAACTCGTGCATCTTCCTCCAGCTGGCACCGGTTCCCGCGGTGTGGCGAGGGTGCTCGTGATGCACCATCGACTGTCAGCGCGACCGACGCCCTGTCCCGGCGTGCTGACCGAGCAGATGGGAGGATGATCATGGATCTGACCCTCGCCCTGTGCCTAGGAATGGCGGTCGGCATCCTCGTTGCCTGCGTGCCCCGAGCCGTCATCGCGCGGCTCGCCGCTCTCGCCCTCCTGGGTGTCGTGATCTGGCAGGTCACCGTCCACTTCGAAGCCTGGGAGGGTCTCGCATTCGGCATCACGACGGTCGCAGCGTCATGGGGTACGACCTGGGCGAGGAACCGGCGGCGCCGGAGTCGCGGTCACGCCCACTACCCCTTCGAGGCAACGCCGGACGGCATCGACTCCCGCGAATCCGACTCGGGGCGCGCGTGAACGATCCGCCCGAGCCGACCGAGCTGTTCCAGATGCACATGGGCGCGCGGCTCTCGGGCTGCTGCGTCGCGGTGCTCACGGTGCCCGTCAACATCGAGCTGCTTGGCTGAGCCCTTCCCGATCGGCCGACTGGTGCGGCCGACCGAAAGGCTGTGGCTCGCGACACGCCGCGTGGCGGGCCACGGCCGACCGATCGCTGGCTACGCAGACCCCGACGGCATCTGCGCGAAGACGATCCCGGCGACCTCATAGCGCTCCTCGAGCGCGATGTCGACGCCCGCGAAGTCGACGAGCACGAACCGATCCCACTCGACCTCCGAGTGCTCGCCCGCATAGGACTCCGCGTGTGCAACGGTCTCGAACCTCAGGAAGAGCCCGACATCAGAGGACCACGCCTCGACGCACGGTACCTCGGACGTGCACACGGTCGACGTGACATAGCGAAGGGATGCGGAGGCCCCGTCGGGCAGGGGCATGTCCTCGTTCGTCAAGGGACCCGCGAGCTCGAAGTCCTGTGAGACCGGTGGCTGACCGCAGCCAGCGAGCGCGAGCGACGCCAGGCTGGCTGCGATGCCTGCAGAACGAAGCAGCACACGCGGTCTCATCGCAGGCCACCATCCGCGCGGTTCCAATCGCATCTGTGGTCGACCACATTGTTGGCCCAGTGACGATTCATCGCGACGCGGGTGCGTTCGAGGTTCCACTCCCACCCACGGTAGTCGGCGATCCAACCCAGAGCGTGACACTCGAACTGCTGTCTGACGCTCGTCGTGTCGAACACGGGACGGATCCGCCAGAAGATGCGTGAGAGCATCTCCGGCCAGCCGTACTGGTTGATGATCACCTGGCCACGGAGGATGCCTTGCGGAACCGCCAGCGGCACGGGTGGCGTCGTCCTTCCCCCTCGGGCCCATACTGCGACGCCCCAAGAGCTGAGTCGAAGTGAGACCACGGTGTCCTGCGGGAAGTTCGTGCGCACAGAGGAGAACAAGCTGGTGCCCAAGGAGGGATCGGCAGCCACCGGGTAGACAGTCTCCGGACCAACGTGTGCAACCACCTGGGTCAGGGTCGAGCCAGCGAGCTCGAAATGGGTTGCGAGTTCGCTGCCGACCGCATCGACAGCCCACGGCGGAGCGACGCCGGCGACGAACGCGCCCGCAGCATCTGACACGATGACGCCGCCGGCGACCGGCTCGATCTCGACCGAGGCACCTTCCGGCACCGTGAGCTGGTACTCGAAGGACGTTGGTGCCGTCGCGCCGTCGATCACGTCGATGAGTTGCGCGCCTCCGTCGCGCTGGGGGAGGACGACCGTCGATGCGTCGTCGCCGGTCGCGAAGACGGCGTATCCGTCGCTCGACGACGACGGTTCCGAGGTGCTGTCGGCGATGCCGACCGTCACCTCCGCGTCGGCCTGGTCCAGGGTCACCACCCCGTCGCTCGTGTCGATGACGACCTCACCGTTCGAGACAGGCACCGCGACCTCGCCACCGCCATCGATGCCGCCTACCGCTCCGACCAGAGGAGCCACGCCCGAGATCCCCTCGATCGACGCCGAGGCCGCCTCGATGGAGGAGACCGCCTCGTCAGCCCCGGAGGTGGCGGAGGCCGGCATCGCTGTCCCGGAGACCATGACCCCCAGGAGTCCCAACCCGATCATGCTGCGAATCGCTTCCTTGGCACCCATGTACGCCTCCGTTCGCCTCCAGCGACCGCTGCCGCGGCGCTTCCCGAGCGATCGTGTCCACGAGAGAAGGTCGACCAACCTGCGAAGCGGCGACTTCGTCAACCACCGGTGACCCCGAAGGCGCTCCTGTCGAACCCGAGGCGCGTGCAGCCGCCATCTGCCTCTCCGAGGGCGGCAGCATCGCCCCGCTCGTGGCGATCGCGGTTGAGCTCGTCGGCGGCATCCTCAGCTGGCGAGGGTGATCGACGGCGTGGGCCGCCTCGCGGTTCGAAGACGAGGTGAAGGACCGGGGTGCGCGGCGAGAACGTGCCGGGCGACCGATTGCACGTCGAGAGCGTCGCCTTCTCGAGAGCCCTCGCGAAGGACGAGCGTTGGCGCCCACGGTGGCAACGATGGGCAAGCCCGGAGCGCGCTACGCCCGCAGCAGCCAGGCGATCAGCAGCATCACGGGCAGCGACAGGATCGTCGTGAGCAGCACGACGTCGCGTGCGACGACCTGCGCCGTCTCGTAGCGCAGCGCGTACTGGTACATGTTCTGCGCCGTCGGCAGCGCGCCCATGATCGTGCACGCATAGACGAGGTCGTCCGACAGCCCGAACGCGTAGCGCGCGAGCACGAAGGCGATCGCCGGCGCCGCGAACGACTTCAGCGCCGTCGCGAGCAGCACCTCCTTGCGGCCGGATCCGCGCTGCAGCGGACGGTCGCCGCCGAGCGAGATGCCGAACGCGAGCAGCATGAGCGGCACCGCCGCGCCGCCCAGGATCTCGAGCGGCGCGAGCACCTCATCCGGGATCGCGAGCCCCGTCGCCGAGACCACGGCGCCCAGCACGGATGCGATGAGGATGGGATTGCGCAGCGGCTGCGTCACGATGCCCCAGAACGACGCCTTGCCGGCCCGCACGACGTCGAGGATGCCGAGCAGCACCGGGGCGAGCACGAGCAGCTGCAGCATGATCATCGGTCCGACGAACTGCGCGTCGCCGATGACGTACACCGCGACGGGCAGGCCGATGTTGTTGACGTTGGAGTAGCCCGACGTCGAGGCGCCGATCGCGATGCGGCCGACGTCCTTCGTGAACGCGAGGCGCGCGACGATCGCGTACACGGATGCGACGGCGACGAACGACGCGAGCGCCACGAGCAGCACGCCCGAGAACAGCACCGAGATGTCGGAGTCGGCGAGCACCGTGAACAGCAGCGCGGGGCTCGCGCCGAAGAACGCGACCTTGTTGAGCACGAGCCGGTCGTCCTGCGACACGATGCGCGTGCGCGCGAGCACCCAGCCGACGAGGATGACGAACGCGATGATCGCGAACCCGATGAGCACGCCGCCCATCCGTCTCCTCCCCTGCCGTGTCCCGCCCGCCGAACCATGTGCGGTCTTCGGCCCCTCGTGAGGTCAGAGACGGCCGAGAACCGCAGAAGGTCGGGTCAGGAGGGCTCGAGGCCCAGGTCGTCGAGGTGGATGGCGGCGCGATACTCGACGCCCGTCGCCTCGATGGCGGCCTGGGCGCCCGTCGCACGGTCGACGATCACGGCGACGGCGACGACCTCGGCGCCCACCTTCCGCAGCGCCTCGATCGCGCGGATGGGGCTGCCACCCGTCGTCGACGTGTCCTCGAGCACGACGACGCGCTTGCCCGCGAGGTCGGGACCCTCGACCTGCCGGCCGCGGCCGTGGTCCTTCGGCTCCTTGCGCACGACGAACGCGTCGATCGCGAGCCCGCGCGCGAGCCCGCGGTGCAGCACGGCGTTCGCCAGCGGGTCGGCGCCCATCGTGAGCCCGCCGACGGCGACGACATCCGGGATGTCGGCGATGAGATCGAGCAGCACGTCGCCGATGAGCGGCGCACCGCGGTGGTTGAGCGACAGCTTGCGCATGTCGACGTAGTACGACGCCCGCTTGCCGGACGTCAGCACGAAGTCGCCGTGGAAGACGGCCTCGTCGCGGATGAGCTGGATGAGGTCGTCGCGCGCGGTCACGGCTCCAGGCTACCCAGCGCGCGAGGCACCGCCGCCCGCCTGACGGCGCGACGCGAGTCAGACGGGGCGGCCCGCCCAGGCCATGATGGCCTCCGTGCGCGACGCGCCCTCGGGCGCGGGCTGCGCGTGCGCGAAGACGACGGGCGTGCGCACGTGCTCCTCGACGACGCGAGCAGGCAGCCCCTCCGCGAACGCGAGCAGCGGCTCCGGCAGGTCGAGGCGGTCGGCGAGTCCGATGCGGGCGATGCCCCAGCGGATGTCCCACGCATGCATGAGCAGGTCGATCGTCGGCGAGTAGAGCAGCGGCAGGCGGGCGTCGTCGCACGCGTCGACCGCGGTCATCGCCTCGCGAGCGGTGCGCTCCCAGGCGCCGATCGCGCGCACGTAGGGCAGGTCGGCGCGACCCGACGTCGGCCCGGAGGGCTCGGCCTCGCCCGTGAGCGGCGCGATCACGTTGCCCCGCTGGATGGTGACGACGTGCAGCACGACGTCGGCGATCGTCCACCCCTCGCATGCCGACGGCAGCCCGAGCGAGTCCGAGGCCGCGAGCGCCTCGGCGGTGAACAGCTCGAGGGCGTCGAGGTAGAGCTCGCGGAGCGGCAGCGCCATGCGCTCATCCTGCCCGATCGGCGCGCCGCGGCCGCGCATGCGCACCCCGGCGCCGCTCGTCGTGGCGAGATGTGCGCCGCGGTGACACGCCAGTGGCCGTGCGGGCATGCAGCGCCGCGCAGCGGCACATCTCCTGACGCATCACCTCGGCGCGAGCGCGACGCGAGCGCGGCGCGAGCGCGGCGCGAGCGCGACGCACCCGCCCAAGCACCGCATCCCCCACGCCTCACGGCAGCGCGAGCGCCGCCGCGGCGCGGCGCACCTGCTCGGCCGCGACCTCCTCGGGCACGCCCTCGGCGACGACGCGGCCGCGCTCGAGCAGCACCGCGTGGTCGGCGCGGGCGAGGGATGCCCGGTCGTGCGTCGCGACGATCACGGTCGAGCCGCGCTCGGCGAGGGCGCGCATGGCGGCGTCGATGCGGTCGCGGGAGGCGGCGTCCGCGGAGGCGGTGGGCTCGTCGAGCAGGGTGAGCGGGGCGTCCTGCACGAGCCCCTGGGCGACGAGCACGCGCTGCCGCTGCCCGCCGGAGAGCGCGGCGAGCTGCCTGCTGGCGAGCGCCCGCATGCCGACGACGTCGAGCGCGGCGTCGACGCGTGCGCGGTCGTCGCGCGTGAGGCGTCGCAGCGGTCCGCGCTCGCGCCACAGCCCCATGGCGACGGCGGCGCGCGCCGTCATCGGCAGCCGCTCTGCGAGGTCGGTGCGCTGCACGACGAGGGCTCGCCGCTCGGGCAGCCCGTCGATCGCGCCGTCGTGCGCGAGCACGCCGGCGAGCACCTCGAGCATCGTCGACTTGCCCGAGCCGTTGTCGCCGACGAGCGCCGTGACGCGCGCGGCGGGCAGCGTGAGGGACACGTCGACGAGGGCGGGGTGACCGTCGCGGTGGGCGACGATGCGGTCGAGCACGAGCGTGGGCATCCCTCGATTGTACTTCGATAACCGTTATCATTTACGGTGGATGCGTGCCCTGGATCCTGGAGCCGTTCGAGACGGCCTTCTTCGCTCGCGCGCTGCTCGGCGGCGTGCTGGCCGCGACGATCTGCGCCATCGCGGGCGCATGGGTCGTGAGCCGCGGCATGGCCTTCCTCGGCGAGGCGCTCGGCCACGGGATGCTGCCCGGCGTCGCGATCGCGACGCTCGTGGGCGCATCCCCCATCGCCGGCGCCGCGGTGAGCGCCGCCATCATGGGGCTCGGGATCGGCTGGCTCACCCGCCGCTCGCGCCTGCAGCACGACACCGCCATCGGCATCGCGTTCGTCGGGATGCTCGCGACGGGCATCATCATCGTGAGCCACTCCGGCTCGTTCGCCACCGACGTCACCGCCATGCTCTTCGGCGACGTGCTCGCCATCCGCACGCCCGAGCTCGTCGCCCTCGGCGTCGGCCTCGTCGCCACCGCGAGCGCCGCCGCGCTGCTGCATCGCCCGCTCACGGCGCTCGCGTTCGACGAGCGCGTGGCGGCGACGCTCGGGATGCGTCCCCGCCTCGCGCGCGTCGGGCTCGCCGCGCTCGTGATCGTCGCCGTCGTCGCGTCCTACCAGGCGGTCGGCACGCTGCTCGTCGTCGCCCTCCTCGTGGCGCCGCCCGCGGCGGCAGCGCTCTGGGCGCGGAGCGTGCCCGCCGTCATGGCGGGCGCCGCAGCGATCGGCTCGACGGCCGTCGTCGCCGGACTCCTCGCCTCGTGGCACCTCGCCACCGCGGCGGGCGCCTCGATCGCGGTCGCGGCCGTCGCGGCCGTCGCGCTCTCCGCCGTGCTGCGCGGCGTCGTCGGCACCCGTGCCGCGACCGCCGACGACCGCGCCGAGACCACCCCCACCACGCCCACCGAGGCGGCGACCACCGCCGTCCCGGCCTCCACCCCCGACCTCGCGCACGAGCCCGCGGCCGCCGCGCGCATCCCCGACCCCTCCGAGAGGACCGCATGATCCGCCGCACCCCCGCCCTGCTGGCGCTGCCCGCGCTGCTCGCCATCGCCGGATGCGCGAGCGGCCAGGCCGCCGGCGACCCGCCCGACGACGCCGAGGCGACGCCCCACGGCTTCGTCGAGGGTGCGAGCGAGCACGAGGAGCCGCAGCTCGGGCTCGTCGGCGTCGACGCGTCGGGCGCCGTGACGCTGCTCGACCTGCTCGCCGCCGAGGGCGAGGCGCCCAGCGAGGTCGCCGAGCTCGGCCCCGTCGACGACGTCGCCTCCGACGGTCGCTTCGTCGCGGCATCCACCGCCGACGGCGTCGCGATCGTCGACTCCGGCACCTGGACGGTCGAGCACGGCGACCACAGCCACTACTACCGCGCCGAGCCGCACGTCGCGGCGACGCTCGACGTGGCGGGCCCCGTGCGCATCGCGTCGACCGAGACGGTCACGGTCGTCCTCGCCGAGGGCGCAGGCGAGGTCGTCGCGCTCGACCGCGGCGACCTCGGTCAGGGCGAGACGACCGAGCTCGGCCGCTTCGACGCGGATGCCGTGGCCGCCATCCCGCTCGGCGACGCGATCGTCGTCGCCGACGACGAGGGCGTGCGCCTCGTCGACCACGCAGGCGAGGCCCTCGGCGAGCCCACCGCATGCACGGCGCCGACGGATGCGGTGACGACGCGCGTCGGCGTCGCCGTCGCCTGCGCGGAGGGCGCCGTGCTCGCGACCGACGCCGAGGCGCCGCTCGAGGCCATCCCCTATCCCACGGGCACCGACGCCGCCACGATCGCGACGTCGTTCGACGGCCGCCCTGGCCGCCCCTCGGTGGCGGCGGTCGCCGGCGATGCGGGATTCTGGCTGCTCGACACCCGCGAGCGCACGTGGACGCTCGTGCCCACGACGACGCCCCTCGCGGCGGTCTCGGCGGTCGACGACGCCGACGAGCACGTCGTCGCCGTCGCGACCGACGGTCGCGTGCTCGCGCTCGACGCCGCAGGCACCGAGCTCGGCGCCACCGAGCCCGTGCTCGCCGCAACGCTCGGCGCAGGCGAGACGCCCACCATCGAGCTCGACGCGTCGCGGGCGTACGTCCCCGTCTCCGCCGACGGCTCGGTGCTCGAGATCGACTACGCCGACGGCGCCCGCATCGCGCGCACGCTCGCCCTGCCGGCGACGTGGGTCGCGGAGGTCGGACGATGAGGCGCCTTGCAGCGGCGATCGCGAGCGCCGCCCTCGCCACCGCCGCCCTCGTGGCGTGCGCGCCCGCATCCGAGGGGCCGCGCGTCGTCGTGACGACGAACATCCTCGGCGACGTCGTCGAGACCCTCGTCGGCGACCAGGTCGAGGTCGCCACGCTCATGCAGCCCGACGCCGACCCGCACTCGTTCGAGATCTCGGCGCAGCAGGCGGCGTCGATGGAGCGCGCCGACCTGGTCGTCGCCAACGGACTCGGCCTCGAGGAGGGGCTCGTGCAGCACGTCGAGGCCGCGGCGGATGCCGGGGTGCCGGTGGCGCTCGCGGGCGACGCGGTGGAGGTGCTCGAGTACGCGACGGAGGATGCGTCGGGCCCCGACCCGCACTGGTGGACCGACCCGACGCAGATGCTCGCCGTCGTCGACGCCCTGGAGGCGGCGCTCGTCGAGCACGTCGACGGGGTCGACCCCGACGCGCTCGCCACGGCGGCGGACGCGTACCGAGGCGAGCTCGAGTCGCTCGACGCCGACCTCGCCGAGCGGTTCGACGCCCTCGGCCCCGAGCGCCGCGTGCTCGTGACCAACCACCACGTGTTCGGGTACCTCGCCGAGCGCTACGACTTCCGCATCGTCGGCGCCGTCATCCCCGGCGGCTCGACGCTCGCGGCGCCGAGCGCCTCCGACCTCGACGACCTCGCGTCGGCCATCGAGGAGGCGGGCGTGCCCGTGCTCTTCGCCGAGTCGTCGCAGCCCGACCGCCTCATCCAGGTGCTCGCGGAGGAGGCGGGCGTCGACGTGCGCGTCGAGTCGCTCTTCACCGAGTCGCTCACCCAGCCGGGTGGCGGCGCCGCCACCTACCTCGAGCTCATGACGGCGAACGCCGACCGCATCGTCGCAGCGCTCGGCGCATGACCCCCGACCAGTCCCCGCGGCACCACCGCATCCCCATCCATGGAAGGAATCCCATGACCATCCCCCAGCACCGCCTGCGACGACGCGCGACGAGCGCGATCGCCGTCGGCGCCGCGGCGGCGTTCGCGCTCGCCGCCTGCTCGACGGCCGACGCCGAGCCCAGCACCTCGCCCGCCGCCGAGGAGGAGCACGGCCACGACGAGGCGGGTCGCCTCGCCCTCACCGTCGACGGCGGCGTGCTCGTGCTCGACGCCGAGACGCTCGAGCCCGTGGGCGACGAGGTGTCGCTCGACGGCTTCCTGCGCATCAACCCGGCTGGCGACGGCGAGCACGCGTTCGTCACGTCGTCGAACGGCTTCGAGGTGCTCGCGACGGGCGCGTCGACCGGCGACGACCCGGCGCTCACCGGCGCCGTGTTCGAGGGCGACGCCGCCGGACACGTCGTGCTGCACGAGGGCCGCACGGTGCTCTTCGACGACGCGACGGGCGACTTCTGGTCGTTCGACACCGACGCGCTCACCGACTCGGATGCGCTGCCGGAGGACGTCGACGCGTACGAGTCGGAGGCGGCTCACCACGGCGTCGCCGTCGAGCTCACCGACGGCACGATCGTGTCGACGCTCGGCACCGAGGAGTCCCGCACGGGCGTGCGCATCCTCGACGCCGAGGGCAGCGAGACCGCTCGCAACGAGGAGTGCCCGTCGGTGCACGGCGAGGGCGTCGCCGCAGACGAGCACGTGATCATCGGATGCCAGGACGGCGTGCTGCTGTACGCCGACGGCGAGTTCACGAAGCTCGACAGCCCCGACGAGTTCGGCCGCGTCGGCAACCTGTACACGACGCACGACTCGTCGATCGCGTTCACCGACTACCGCGACGACCCCGACGCGGAGGGCTCGCTGCTGCACCGCATCGGCATGGTCGACACGGCTGCGGGCACGTGGGAGATCCTCGACCTCCCCGAGGGCGTCGAGTACACGTGGCAGGGCGTCGAGCGCGACCACCACGGCGGCCTGTGGCTCATCGGCACCGATGGGCAGCTGCACGGCTTCGACGGCGAGACGGGCGAGCTCGCGTCGTCGTTCCCGGTCATGGATGCGTGGGAGGGCCCGGCCGAGTGGCAGGAGGCTCACCCGTACCTCGTGGTCGAGGGCCACACGGCCTACGTCACCGACCCGGCGTCGCTCGAGATCCACGCGATCGACATCGACTCCGGCGAGGTTCTCGCGACGGGCACGCTGAGCGCCGCCCCCAACGAGATGACGTACGCGGGCTGACCCCGCACCGCAGCGCGAGGCCCGCACCCCCTCCTCGGAGGTGCGGGCCTCGTGCGTCCCCAGCCCTGACGAGGTTCTCGGCCGCTCGTGAGGTCGAGAGCGGCCGAGAGCCGCGCATCCTTCGTCAGCCACCGACGGGGGCTTGGGAGGTTCTCGGCCGGTCGTGCGGTGAAGAGCGGCCGAAGACCTGCAATCCCTCGGTGTCGCATCCCGATGATCCGAGGGTCTCGGCCATTCCTGACGTCGGAGAGGGCCGAGAGGCTCGGACGGATGGAGGGGCGGATGCGGCGGACCGCGCGGCGCAGCCGCGTCGGTGCCACGAAATAGGCTGGCTCCCATGCGCGTCGCGACCTGGAACGTGAACTCCGTCCGCACCCGAGTGGGTCGCATCGTCGACTGGCTCGAGCGCGCCGACGTCGACGTGCTCGCGATGCAGGAGATCAAGTGCCGCGTCGACCAGTTCCCCTACGAGCAGTTCGAGGCGGCCGGGTATCACGTCGAGGCGCACGGCACGAACCAGTGGAACGGCGTCGCGATCGCCTCGCGCCTGCCGATGCTCGACGTCGTGCGGCAGTTCGACGACCAGCCCGGCTACGCCAACACGGGCGAGCCCGTGGTCGAGGCGCGCGCGATGGCTGCGACGGTCGAGGGCGTGCGGCTCTGGAGCCTCTACGTGCCCAACGGCCGCGACCTCGAGCATCCCCACCTCGTCTACAAGCTCGAGTGGCTGCGCATCCTCGCGGCGCACGCGAGGGAGTGGCGCCACGAGCGGCTCGCGCTCATGGGCGACTTCAACATCGCCCCCTTCGACCACGACGTGTGGGACATCGCGGCGTTCGAGGGCTCGACGCACGTGAGCGAGCCCGAGCGCGCCGCGTTCCGCGCGTTCGAGCAGGCGGGGCTCACCGACGTGGTGCGCGACCGCGCCGCCGGCTACACGTACTGGGACTACAAGGCGGGCCGCTGGCAGAAGGGCGAGGGCATGCGCATCGACTTCGTGCTGGGCACGCCGTCGTTCGCCGAGCTCGTCACGGCGGCGCGCATCGACTCGGGCGAGCGCGCAGGCGACGCGCCGAGCGATCACGTGCCCGTGGTGGTCGACATCGACGTCGAGACCGAGCTCGACGACGACCGCCCGATGATCTTCTAGGGATCAGAACGCACGACGACCCGCCAGGAGCCGCTCGTACAACGAAGCGGCCGAATCATTGGCCGCATCGGCACGGTCCAGATCGGGCCTCGCACCGAATCACTCCCCGTGACGTGCGCGCGATCCGCGGAACCACCGCGTTCGGCGTCGCCACGAGACCCCCGGGAGCGTCGACGATGACCCATGCCACGACCAGAGGGGATGGGCGTCGCCGCCTCTCCCTGCGCACACGACTCGCAGCGGCGGGGGTGTCGTTCGCGCTCGCCGCGGCGGCCGTCCTCGTGGGTGCGCCCGCGGCCTTCGCCGTCGAGCAGCCCTTCGCCGTGCTCAGCCCGGCGAACGGCTCGACCGTCGACTCGACGACGCCGACGTTCTCGGGCGTCGGCACGACGGGCAACACCGTGACCCTCTCGTACAGCGGGCAGCAGCTCGGCGGCTACGTGGCGGGCACGGCCACGGTCGACGACGCCGGCACCTGGTCGACCGCGACGAGCTTCGCCTCCGCGAACCCCGGCGAGACGGAGACGCGCGTGCGTGCCGTCGAGACGACGCCGGCCGGCGTCGAGACGGACACCTTCTTCGTGACGATCGTCTTCCCGACGGCGCCCGTGCCGGCGGCGACGGCGTTCACGCTCGAGTCGCCGCTCGAGGGCGAGACGAGGAACGACCTCCTCAACATCGTGCACTTCGTGGGCACGGGCGACGCGGGCAACACCATCACGGTGCGCTACTTCGACGGTCGCGGCGGCCTCGCGACCGCAGGCATCGGCGAGGTGAGCCAGGACGGTCGCTTCGACGTCTTCGCGACCTTCCGCGAGCTGCCTCCGGGGCAGACGTTCGCCAACACGTTCACGCAGCAGACGGATC
The DNA here is from genome assembly GCF_042666675.1 of Agrococcus sp. GCM10030265. Classification (NCBI taxonomy): domain Bacteria; kingdom Bacillati; phylum Actinomycetota; class Actinomycetes; order Micrococcales; family Microbacteriaceae; genus Agrococcus; species Agrococcus sp. GCM10030265. The sequence continues at coordinate 854,524 of NZ_JBHTCZ010000001.1, read as the reverse complement.
CCGACGGCCAGCCCGTCTCGGGAGAGATCGGACGCACGATCAATTTCACCGTCGCACCGGTCGAGGCCGCGCCGTTCACGGTCATCAGCCCTGAGAGCGGCGACACGGTCGAGACCACGTCGCCGGAGTTCACGGGCACGGGCGCACCGGGCGACACCGTCACGCTGCGCTACAGCGGGCAGCAGCTCGGCTCGTACCTCGCGGGCGAGACGACCGTCGAGGCCGACGGCACCTGGACGGTGCCGACGACCGACTTCTCGATGGCGAGCTTCGGCGAGACCGAGATCCGCGTCGTCGCGGCTGCTACGTCGCCGGCAGGCGTCGAGCGGCCCGGTGCCCGCTTCGTCGACATCGTGCTGCCCGAGGCTCCCGCCGTGGAGATCGAGTTCACGCTGACGTCGCCGGAGGACGGCGACACGATCGCCGACCCGCGCGCGGGCGTCTCGTACGTGGGCACGGGCGAGCCGGGCAACACGATCGTCGTCGAGTACTTCGACGGTCGCGGCGGCCTCGCGCAGGCCGGCACCGCGGTGGTGGATGAGGACGGCACCTTCGAGGTGACCGCCATCTTCGACGAGCTGCCCGCCGAGCAGCTGTTCGCCAACACCTTCACGCAGCAGGAGGACGCCGACGGCGAGCGCGTCGCGAACGAGATCGGTCGCACGATCTTCTTCGAGGTCGCTCCCGTGGTGACGCCGCTCGCGCCGCCGACGCTCGACGCCCCCGTGGCCGACGGCTCGACGGTGACGTTCACGGGCACGGGCGTCGTGGGCGCGACGGTCGAGGTGTCGGTCGTGCAGGCGCAGCCGCCCACCGAGGCGGAGGGTGCGGGCTTCGGCACCGTCCTGACCGCGACGGTCGGCGAGGACGGCACCTGGGCGGTCTCGGCCGAGCTCGCAGCACGCGACTACATCGTGACGGCGACCCAGTTCACGGGCGACGGCGCCGACCGCTCGGCTCCGGCGGAGGGGCGGACGTTCACGGTGCTCGCCGCTGCGACGCCGCCCACGACGCCGCCCTCGGCCCCGCCTGCCACCGGTGGTGGCGCGGCGGGTGGTGCGGGCGGCTCGCTGCCCGTCACGGGTGCCGACGTCACCGGCTCGCTCGTCGCGGCGATGCTGCTGCTCGCGGCGGGCGCCGCGGCGATGATCGTGCGACGCCAGCGGGCGCTGCAGCAGGGCTGACCGCAGCGCGCATCGGCGCCCATCCGCTCGTCGAGGCTCGACGGGCGGATGGGCGCCTGTGCGTGCGCGCGCGTCGGCTCGTCGGGCCTCGACGGGCGGACGGGCGGATGGGCGCCTGCGCGTGCGCGCGCGTCAGGCGCGCGGCGACGCGAACCCGGCGGCGACCGCGCGCTGGAAGGCGTCGTGCTGCTCGCCGCGCAGCTCGACGATCGGCGACGCGTCGCGATTCGCGCCACCGCGCACGACGACGGCATACGTCACGTCGTCGCCGAGCGGCGAGTAGCCGCGCAGATGCGTCGTCGCGCCCTTGAGGGGCACGGTATCGAGCTCGGAGAACGCCGACGCATCGCCGGAGGCGAGGCGCGCGTAGGCCTCCTCGGCCGACGACTCGGGGATGCCGACGGCGCGCACGGCGAGCGGGCGACCGTCGCGCATCCGCCACGTCGCCTGCCGCGACGCGAGCCACAGCATCGTCGCGCACGCGAGGGGGCCGGCGACGATGAGCAGCCACCCCGTGAGCGCGTCGGCGTCGCTCGCGAGCAGGAGGAAGGCGCCGATGCCGACGCCCAGCACGAGGTCGGCGACGGCGATCATGCGGAAGATGCGGGCCACGGGGCCGCCGCGCACGAGCTCGAAGGTCTCGGGTCGAGAGGCGAGGGCGGGATCGGTCTGCACGGTGCTCCGGTCGCTCGAGGGGCGGGTGTGCCTCGACGCTAGCCGCGGCGCCTGGGGCCAGCCCGGACGCGCCGCCGATGCACGCACGCAACGAACCTGCGCGCCGCGCTCGCCATCTCTGCGACGCACGGAACGTGCAGGAAAGCCGCCTCCGCGCGCAATGCTTGTGCGGGCCACCCTTCCTACGCTGGAAGCATCCCCGATCCGACGCCAGGAAGGCCCTCTGACGTGACCATCGCCGCGCCCCTCAGCACGACCGAGCTCGTCCAGCACCCCGCGTGGCTGCGCCTCAAGGCTGCCGCCACCGCCCTGCAGCCCCTGCAGTCGAAGTCGGGTGCGATCGAGGATGCGGTGCACCACGATGCCGCGCGCGGCCAGGTCGCCGAGCTCGTGTCGGGCATGCGCGAGCTCGCTCCGCTCTTCCCGCACGACGCCGACTACCTCGAGCAGTCGGCCGTCGACTTCGAGCGCTGGGCGGAGCGCGGCTTCGACGTGCCGGATCACTTCGACTCGCTCATGCGCTTCCAGCCGCAGCAGCACCGCGTCGACGGCCTGCAGCATCTCGTCGTCTTCCCGATGTACACGCAGAACGGCTCGTCGAACCGCCTCGTGGAGGCGGTGCTCGTGGAGGTCATCTGGCCCGAGTTCATCGCCGACCTCGAGGCGACCGACTACTCGAACGCGCTCTTCGTGCCGCTGCGCTTCCTCGACTTCACGGCCGGCTACGACACGAACTCCGCCGTGCTCTTCCCCGAGACGGTCGCGATGCGCGAGATCCCCACCTTCACGTGGGGCGCGATCTTCCAGGATCGCGAGGCCGCGCGCTTCCGGCGCGTCGTGCGGGCAGCCGTCGACGTCACGAGGCTCGACCTCCCCGCCGACGTCGCCGCGATGCTCGACGACCAGCGGCTCACGGAGGAGGTCTTCGTGATGTGGGATCTCATCCACGACCGCACGCACATGCGCGGCGACCTGCCGTTCGACCCGTTCATGATCAAGCAGCGCATGCCGTTCTTCCTGTACTCGCTCGAGGAGCTGCGCTGCGACCTCACCGCCTTCCGCGAGTCGGTCGCCATCGAGCGTCGCCTGCGGGCGCAGGAGGAGCGCAGCGAGGCCGACGAGCTGCTCATGCAGCGCGCGCGCCTCGTGCAGTTCGCGGTGATCTTCGACCGCATCTTCCGCTTCTCGATCACGGGCTCGCGCGTGCGCAACTACGACGGCCTCGGCGGGCAGCTGCTCTTCGCGTGGCTGCACCAGCGCCGCGTGCTGCACTGGACCGACACGCAGCTCGCCTTCGAGTGGGATGCGGTGCCCGACATGGTGAACGAGCTCGGCGCCGCGATCGAGCACCTGTACTGGCGCTCGATCGACCGCCCGAAGGTCGCGCACTGGCTCGCCGCCTACGACCTCGTGTCCTCGACGGTCGAGCCGCATCCCGCGTCGGCGTGGAAGGCGGGCGCGCTGCCGCTCACGGGCGCGCCGCGCGAGCTCACCGACCTCGTGATGGACGACGAGTTCCCGCTGTCGATGTTCTTCGAGGCGTTCGAGCGCAAGATGCGCGACGTCATCGCGTCGACCTCGGGCATCACGGCCGAGACCGCGTAGCCCCACCCCGCACGACCACGAAGCCCCGGAGCCCTGCGCTCCGGGGCTTCGTCGTGCGGTCGCGGCGGATGCGGGCGTCGATCCGGATGCGGACGGTTGGGACGCATGAAGCGGCGAAGCGTACACCCGATGGCTGACGGGTGGGCCTCTATCCACAGCACCTGCATCGGGGTACGGTTCGGCTGAGGACACCTCACCCGTCATCCATAGGGGGCCCTGATGCGACGCACAGCAGCATGGAAGCCGATCGCGGGGGTCGCTGCGGCGACCATCGCGATCGCCGGATTCGGAGTCGCTCCGGCGACAGCCGCACCCGACGATCCGGAGCAGGCGCTCGCACGCGTCCTCGGCTCGAACCTCATCGAGGCGGGGCTGCTCGACGCAGCCTCCGCGTACACGGGGACGAGCGAGGCGGCGAACCCCGTCGCGAACCCGCTCACGGTCGACTCCGAGCTGCTCGGCGCATCCGTCGGCGTCGCCCCCGGACTCGAGCTGCCGCTCATCGACGACGGCACCCAGGACGGCCTCGTCTCCCTCGGCCAGGCGGGCACCCTCAGCAGCTACGCGGCCACGACGGCGGGCTCCTCCGTCGCGGCGAGCGGCGTGCTCGCCGCCGACGGCGCGATCGCCGTCGACGAGGCGCAGGCACCCGGCACCCCGCCCGCGGCGACCGTGAACCTCACGCAGGCGCTCGACCGGCTCGGCGTCGGCAGCATCACCGACGAGATCGTCGAGGAGCTGCGGCTCGAGGTCGGCGCCTTCGCCGCTCGAGCGGAGACCGACGGCACCGTCGTCGTCGACGACTACGCGCTCGCCGGCCTCACGCTCGAGTTCGACAGCCCGGCGGTCGCCGGGCTCTCGACCGCCCTCACCGCCGACCTCGAGACCGTCACGACCGAGCTGAACGCCGCCGTGGAGGGCCTCGGCGGCGCAGGCGGCACGATCGAGCAGGTCGTCGACCTCCTCGACATCGACGTGAGCCTCCTCGGCATCGGGCTCCTCGGGCTCGACGCCACCGGCGGCACCGCCACCGTCGAGCTCGCCGACCTCAGCGAGGTCGTCGACGACCTCATCGACGACGTGCCGGCGACGGACGACGTCGAGCTCGTCAGCGCCGACGGCGTGACGATCAACCTCACGCAGGGCACGGTGTCCCTCGACCTCGAGACGCTCGCCGGCGGCCTCGACGACCTCGACCCGAACACCCCCGTGCTCGACGCCGAGCTCCTCACGCGCGTCACGACCGCCGTCACGACGCTCCTCGGCGGCATCACGGGCAACCTGTCCACCGCGCTCGAGACGGCGATCGACGACTCGGAGATCACGCTCGCCATCCCCGTGCGCCTCACGCTGCTCGGCGCCTCGGCCGCGACCGCGCAGGTCAACGTCGTGGGCACCCTCGGCGGGTTCCTCGACGGCGTCGGCGACGTCACGGTGACGAACACCACCCTGCTCAACCTGCCCCTCACCCCCGTCGAGACGGTGACGAACGCCATCCTCGCGGCGGTCACGGGCCCCGTGCTCGGTGCCGTCGGCGGCCTCGTCGACGATCTGGTCCTGGATGCGACGGGCGGCGTCACCGACGCCGTGAGCGACCTCGGCACGGCAGCCGGCGTCCTCGTGGGCTCGCTGGGCGGCGTCTTCGACGTGCTCGACGAGGTCGCGACGCTCACCGTCAACGCGCAGCCCACCGCCGCCACCCCGGCAGAGGCGAGCGAGCTCGGCGAGGACGGCTTCACCGTGCACGCCCTCGAAGTCGTGCTGCTGCCCGCGCTCGTCGGCTCGCCGCTCGCATCCGTCACGCTCGGCTCGGCCTCGGTGCTGAACGTCGACGCAGCGGCCACCGGCACCCTCGTGATCGACCCCGACCAGGCTCGCGCAGGCGAGACGGTCGCGCTCTCGGGCACGGGCTGGGACGCGGAGGGCGGCGACGTCACCGTGACCTTCACCGACGCCGACACGGGCACGCAGGTCGGCCAGCCGGTCGTCATCACGCCCGGTGCCGACGGCTCGATCACCGGCTCCTTCACGGTTCCCACGGGCACCGAGGTCGGCGCCCTCACCGGCACGGCCACGCAGGGCGACGACTCGACGGACGCGACCCTCACGGTCGTGGCGGCACCCGTCGTCATCGTCGAGCCCGACCCCGCCGACCCGGGCGAGACCATCACGATCTCCGGCTCCGGCTACCTCTGCGGCCCCGTGACCGTCACGATCAGCGACGGCGCCACGGTGCTCGAGACGATCGCCGACATCCCCGTCGGCACCGACGGCACCTGGTCGACCACCTTCACGGTGCCCGCCGACGTCGCAGCCAACTCCCTCACGATCTCCGCGGTCGCCACGGGCGAGTGCGGCGACGAGGACGACACCGACGTCGAGATCGACCAGCCCGAGTCGCTCGCCCTCACGCCCGACCGGGTGCGCGGCGGCGACGCGGTCGCCATCGCGGGCGACGGCTGGGCCGCAGGCTCCGACGTCACCGTGACGTTCACCGACGCGGCCGGCGCCGTCGTCGGCGAGCCCGTCGTCATCACGCCCGACGCCGACGGATCCATCGACGGCAGCTTCACGGTGCCGGCAGGCACCGCGGCAGGCGTGCTCACGGGCACCGCGGCGCAGGGCGACGACTCGTCGACCGACACCGTGACCGTGTTCGTCGAGCCCACCGTCGTGGTCGAGCCCGACCCGGTCGACCCGGGAGACACGATCACGATCTCCGGCTCCGGCTTCCTCTGCGGCCCCGTCGACGTGACGATCGCCGACGGCACCACCGTCCTCGAGACCATCGAGGGCATCGAGGTCGCCGCGGACGGCACGTGGTCGACGACCTACGCCGTGCCGGCCGACGTCGACGCGACGTCGCTCACCATCACCGCGGTCGCCACGGGCGAGTGCGGCGACGAGGGCGAGACGGACGTCGAGGTCGACCAGCCCGAGACGATCGCCTTCACGCCCGGCGAGGTCCGCGGCGGCGACGAGATCGCCATCGAGGGCGACGGATGGGACGCCGACGGCGGCCCCGTGACGGTCGTGTTCGAGGACGCCGAGGGCAACCCGGTCGGCGAGCCCGTCGAGATCGTCCCCGGCGACGACGGCACGATCGACGGCGTCTTCGAGGTCCCGGCGGGCACGCCCGCCGGCGAGCTCACGGGCACCGCGACGCAGGGCGACGACGAGACGACCGACGTCGTCGAGGTCTTCGACCCCGCATCGGTGTCGATCGAGCCCGGCACCGTCCGTGCAGGCGACGACGTCACGATCGGCGGCGGCGGATGGCTGCCGAGCGGCGGCGACGTCACCGTCACCTTCGAGGACGCGGACGGCACGCCGATCGGCGAGCCGGTCGTGCTGACGCCCGCTGCCGACGGCACGATCGCCGGCGACTTCACCGTCCCCGAGGGCACGGAGGCCGGCATCGTGACCGCGACCGCCGTGCAGGGCGACGACGAGGCCGCGGACACGCTCGTGATCGCCGAGGAGCCCTCGGTCACCGTGCAGCCCGACACGGCTCGCCCCGGCGACGTCGTGACGGTCGGCGGAGCCGGCTGGACGGACGGCACGCCCGTGACGGTGACCTTCACCGACGCGGAGGGCGAGCAGGTCGGCGACGAGCTGACGCTCGACCCGGTCGACGGCGTCATCACCGGCACCTTCACGGTGCCGGCGGACGTCGAGCCCGGCACCCTCACGGCCACGGCCACGCAGGGTGGCGACGAGGCGACCGACGAGCTCGAGGTCACCCTCGCGCCGACGGTCTCCGCGACGCCCGAGCAGCTCCACGCGGGCGACGCGATCACCGTCGGCGGCACGGGATGGGATCCCGCATCCGTCGTCACGGTGACCGTGACGGACGCCGACGGCGCCACCGTCGGCACCCCGCTGAGCCTCACGCCGAGCCCCGAGGGCGTCATCACCGGATCGGCCACGGTGCCCGAGGGCACCGAGCCCGGTGCGCTCACCGTGACGGCCGTGCAGGGCGACGACGAGGCGACGGACGCCGTCGAGCTCGTCGCCGACCCGACGGTCGTCGTCGAGCCCGACCCCGCCGCTCCGGGTCAGCAGGTGACGATCTCCGGCGACGGGTTCCTCTGCGGCCCCGTCACGGTCACGATCAGCGCCGGCGACTCGGTGCTCGCGACCATCGCCGACCTCACGGTCGTCGACGGCCAGTGGAGCACCGTCTACACGGTGCCGGCGGACATCGCGGTCGACTCGCTCCTCATCTCCGCGGTCGCGACCGGCGACTGCGGCGACGAGGGCGAGACCGACCTCGAGGTCGACCTCGTCGAGACGCTCTCGGCCACGCCCGGCTTCGCGCAGCGCGGCCAGGTCGTGACCCTCACGGGCACCGGCTGGAGCGACGGGGCCGTGACCATCACGGCGACCGACGCGGCCGACTCGCTGCTCGCGACCTTCCCGGCCATCTCGGTCGGCGGCGCGTTCACGTCGCAGTTCACGGTGCCGCAGGGCGCCGCGCTCGGCACGCTCGAGTTCGTGGCCACGCAGGGTGACGACGTCGAGACCGACACGGTCTCGGTCGTCTCCATCCCCGCAGGCCCGGCGTCGCTCATCGTCGCACCCAGCGCCGTCGAGCCCGGCGACTCCGTCGCCCTCGACGGCGACGGATGGGACCCGACGCAGGGTCTCGTGACGGTGACGTTCCGCACCCCCGGCGGCGCGACGGTCGGCTCCGTGCCGGTCGCCGTCCGCGAGGACGGTCGACTCATCACGGGCACGTTCACGGTGCCGCCGTCGGCGGCAGCGCCGCAGACCCTCACGGCCACGGCCGTGCAGGGGACGCGCACCGCATCCGACACGCTGCAGCTGCGGCAGGCGGACCTGCCGGTCATCCGTCTCGGCGGACCGGAGCGCTTCTCGACCGCGGTCGAGATCTCGCGCGACGCGTTCCCGTTCGGTGCCGACGTCGTCTACATCGCGAACGCGGTCAACTTCCCGGATGCGCTGTCGGCGGCTCCCGCCGCGGCGCAGCAGGACGCACCGCTGCTCGTGACGCGTCGCGAGTACCTGGAGCCCGTCGTGATCGAGGAGCTCGAGCGCCTCGAGCCGGAGCGCATCGTGATCGTGGGTGACGTGAACTCGGTGAGCGCGAACGTCGAGCAGCAGGCTGCCGGGCTGTCCGGCGAGGTCGTGCGACTCGGAGGCGCAGACCGCTTCGAGACGTCGAGGCTCATCGCGGAGTACGCCTTCCAGGGTGCTGCCGAGGCCTACGTGGCGACGGGCTTCAACTTCCCCGATGCTCTGACGGCCGGTGCGGCTGCAGGCTCGGTGGGAGCGCCCATGCTGCTGACGCACGGTGCGACGCCTCCTGCGGCGCTCATCGAGACGCTGCGCGACCTGGGCGTCACCGACGTCCACATCGCCGGCGACGCGTTCTCGGTCGCGGCGACGCAGGATGCCGCGTTCGAGGCCGCAGGGTTCCGGACCGACCGGTACGCAGGCGAGGACCGGTACGACACGGGCGTGCTCGTCGCGCAGGACAACTTCGGTGGCCCTGTCGACCGCATCTACGTCGCCCAGGGCGTCCGGTTCCCGGATGCGCTCGCCGGCTCGGCGGTCGCCGGTGCGCAGCGAGTGCCGGTCTACCTGTCGCCGACGACGTGCCTCTGGGACGACGTGCTCGACGAGATCGACAGGCTCGGCGACCCGCAGGTGGTGCTGCTCGGAGACGAGCTCGCGCTCGACGCGAACGTGTTCGCGCTGCGCCCCTGCAACCTCTAGCTGGGAGGGCGAACGGGGGTGCGGGCTTCGGCCCGCACCCCCGTTCGTCGTTCCCGCCGCATGCGCCGCGCACACGGCTCGGCGTGCGCGTGGCGGGGCGCTCGGCTACCAGCCCATCGAGCCCGGGATGCCCTTGAACGGTCCGGCGACCTTCGACGTGATCCACCCGCCGTAGAAGCCGCCCTCCTGCGGCACGACCTCCTCGCCGTCGACGGTGCACACGAGCGGCTTGCCTGGCATGACCGCCCAGTGGCCGACGATCGTCTCGAACGGGTGGCGGGGCTCGGGATACGTCCACGCGGCGCGCTTCACGGTGTGGCCGAGCGCGTGCACGTCGGCGTACGCGGCGCGCCCCTTCCACTCGCACATGCTCGCGCCCTCCGCAGGCACGAGCGCGCCGGGCGCGAACGCCGCCTCCGGCAGGTAGTAGGTGGGCGGATGGCTCGTCTCGAGCACCCGCAGGGCGTCGTCGGTCTCGGCGACGACCGTGCCCGCGAGACGCACCACGATGTGCACGCCTGCGCGCTCGAGCCGAGGTGGGCGCGGGTAGTCCCAGACGGACTCCTGGCCGGGCTTGGGAGGGATGGGCTTCGGTCGCATCCTCCCTGCCTACCCCTCGAACCGATGCGGCGCCAGTGGTGCGTCGATCCATCGGGTGGGTGTGGGGGTGTCGTGGTGTGGGGACCTGCGGCGGCAGGTGCGGTGGGGATGCGGTGCCCTCGCGTGCATGCGTCGCGACCGGTCGTCGCGCTCCCTGGCCGCGCATCCGCCCGTCTGCGCGCGTGCCAGGCTGGTCGGGTGACCGCATCCGCACCCGCCCTCACCGACCGGCGCGTCGCGCGCGGCGGCGTCGCCCTCGTCGCGACCGTGCAGTACCTCATCGCCGAGCAGGTCGTGGCGGCCGAGTGGGTGGCTGCGCCGTACTCGTTCGGCGACAACTACATCTCGGACCTCGGCGTGCCCGAGTGCCTCGTGCTCGACGATCGCGTCGTGTGCTCGCCGCAGTGGCTGCTGATGGATGCGGCGTTCGTGCTGCAGGGCGTGATCGCGCTCATCGCCGTGTGGCAGCTCGCGTGGCTGCTGCCCGGCGCATGGCGTCGCATCGCGGCTGTGCTCGGCGTGCTCTACGGCGTGGGGATGGTGCTCGTCGGCGTCTTCCCCGGATCGATCGCCGAGACCCTGGGTGGCGATGCGGTGCGCGGCGCGCTGCACGGCGTGGGCGCCTCGCTCGCGATCGCGGGCGGTCTCGTGTGGATGCTCGCGGCCGGCATCGGCATGCTGGTGCGGCGTTGGCGGGGGCTCGGCACGCTGTCGATCGCGCTCGCGGCGGTGGGGCTGGTGGGCCTCGTCGGCCTGCTGCTCGAGCCCACCGTGCCCGGCGCCGACCTGGGGCTCGGCGTCGGCGGCATCGAGCGGCTCGCGGTCTACCCGATCGTGGCGTGGCTCATCCTCATGGGCATCTCGGCGGTGCTCGTGCATCGCGGCGCGCTGCGGCAGGAGCAGTGGGAGCGGATGCGCGCCGAGGACGAGGCGGCGGCCCAGGAGGCGCTCGGCCGGCGCCCCGCGTCGGAGGCGTGACGCTTCGGCCCTGACTGGTCACTCGTTGGGCTGACTGGTCACTCGTTGGGCTGACTGGTCACTCGTTGGCCTGACTGGTCACTCGTTGGCCTGACTGGTCACGCGTTGGCCTGACTGGTCACTCGTTGGGCCACGGTGGTCACTCGTTGGGCCACGGTGGTCACTGGTTGTTCCAACGAGCGACCGATCCCCACAACGAGCGACCAGTCCAACCGGTGGAGCCTGCACCGGACACCGCTGGTTCGGCAGACTGGGCGCATGCGCATCCTCATCGCCGGAGCATCCAGCGCCCTCGGCCGCGCCACCGCGGCGCAGGCCCGGGCGGCGGGCCACCACGTGATCGCCGTCGGCTCGTCGGCAGCGCGGCTCGACGCCGTGGATGCCGACGACCGCCTCGTCTGCGACCTCACGTCGTGGGACGCGGTGTCGACCCTCGCGGAGTCGGTCGGCGAGGTGGATGCGCTGGTGCACCTCGTGGGCGGATGGCGCGGAGGCGGCGGCCTGGCAGGCCAGTCGGACGAGGATTGGGACTGGCTCGAGGCGCGCGTCGTCGGCACCCTGCGCCACACGACGCGAGCCTTCGCCCCCGCGATCGGCGAGTCGACGGCGGGCCGCATCGTCATCGTCTCGACGACGGGCCTCGAGCGCCCGACGGCAGGCAACGCCTCCTATGTGGCGCTGAAGGCTGCGGCCGAGACATGGCTCGCCGCCGTGGGCCACGCGCTGCGCGCGACCCCGGCGACGACGCACGTCATCCGCGTGAAGGCGCTCGTCTCGGCCGAGGAGCGCGAGGCCGAGCCCGACCGCGCGTTCGACGGCTACTCGGACGTGGAGGACGTGGCGGGCGAGATCGTGGGGCTGGTGGGGAGCTAGGCGAGGTTCTCGACGGCGAGCGTTGAAGCCGACTCCGCCTGCGCCGAAGCGGCATCCTGTTCAGCCAAGGCCGTCTCGGAGCCGTAACCGAAGACGTGGAGGCTCAGCACGTCGACTTCGCGCTTGTCACCTTGGAAGAAGGCGCTGAACCGCGCCGGCATCCGACGGAAGGGCTTCTCTCGGACGGCCCCCGACCGAGACCAGTTGGCCATGGGGACCACGAGGAAGAGGTGGTGCGCGTTCGAAGCGATGTGCGTCTTCCAGAAGTCCTTGAGGTCGTGATTGTTCGTGATGGTCCCACCGCGTTCGACCTCGACGAAGATCCCGCGACTGTCGGACAGTTCGAGCACGAGATCAACCGTTGCTCCGCCGACGTAGGCGCCCGCGCCCCTCATCGGGACTTCGCTCCGAAAGCCGCGAGGTTCGAGCGCAGAAGCCACCAACGCCTGGACTGATGTCGAGCCCGCGTTGTGTATGTGCGCACGCGCGATCTCTTCTGGGTGGCCTTCGAGGTAGGTACGAAGCGCGTCGGCATGCCGCTGGACGACAACTGTTTCCGCTCGCTCAGCATCTGTCATCGATTGACGCTCGAAGCGGATGTATCGGTCGGACACGATTGCAGCTTCTCACGGACCCTTCGGTTGATCCTCAACAGCTCGCACACCGTGGCGTTGTCCACAGCGTGAGCTGCAGCCGTCGGAGGCACCGGACAATCTTCCGGCTATGCGCGACACACTCCTGCACCTCGGCGTCACCTGGCGCGACCTTCCTCGGCTCTGGATCGAGCTGCGATCGAGTCGGGCAGTGCTCGCGACCGATAGGTGGGATGCGTGGGGCGAGCCGCTCGAAGCGACGCCCCTCACCCCATTCGCGCATGTCCTCGTGTCTGGCACGTCATCGCAGCACGATCGGATTGTGGCGCACGCCCGGGATCTCCTATGCGGTGATCCTTCAGGTACATGGATTGCCGTCGAGACAACGCCGGTGAACTGGAGCGTCGATGAGGCGGGAGGGCGAATCTGGCATCGGCTCGTTGGCGACCAGGTCGACGTCGTCGTCGTCGAGGTACATCCGTGGCGAGACGACCCACCCAGCCCTCCCCCATCCGACTGAGGCGCCTCCCACCGACCGCGCCTACCCTGGAGCGCATGCCCGCCACCCGTCGCCGCCCGACGAAGACCGAGCTGCGCAACGACGTCATCGTCGCCGCCGTGCTCGGCCTCGTCAGCGCCGTCGTGGGCGTGCTCGGGGCGCTCGCGCAGTACCTCATGGTGCGGGAGGACGTGCCCGGCTGGGTCTTCGTGCTCACGTCGGTCGCGATGGCCGCGCCGCTCGCCGTGCGGCGCGTGTGGCCGTGGGCGACCGCCATCGCGACGTGCGCGCTCTACGTCGTGTTCGGGCAGCTCGGCATCGTCGAGCTCACCGTGTCGCAGATCATCATGTTCCTGGCGTTCTACACGGTCGGCGCCTGGGATCCGAACCGCCGCCGCGCGTTCTGGGTGCGACTCGTCGTCGTGATCGGCATGGCGGGGTGGCTGGGATGGGCGTTCGTCACGGTGCTCGTCGACGAGCCGGCGACGACCGCGATCGTCGCGACGATGCTCATCCAGACCTTCATCAACGTCGCCTACTTCGGCGGCGCGTGGGTCTTCGGCGACCGGGCGTACACGCGCGCGCTCGAGCAGGAGGAGCTCGAGGATGCGCACGCCGAGATCGTCTCCCAGCGCGATCGGCTCGCCGAGCAGGCCGTGACGCTGGAGCGCGTGCGCATCGCCCGCGAGCTCCACGACGTCGTGGCGCATCATGTCTCGGCGATGGGCATCCAGGCGGGTGCCGCCCGCCGCACCCTGCGCACCGACGCCGACCGCGCCGAGCACGCGTTGCGCAACGTCGAGCAGTCGGCGCGCGATGCGATCGCCGAGCTGCGCACCATGGTCGTCGCGCTCCGCAGCGACGGCGACGGCGACGGCCCCATGCCGACCCTCGCCGACGTGGATGGGCTGCTCGCGACCGCGCAGGACGCCGGGCAGATCGTCGACTACCAGGTCGTCGGCGAGCCGATGCCGATCTCGCCGATGGCCGAGCTCACGCTCGTGCGGGTGCTGCAGGAGTCGCTGACGAACGCCCGCAAGCACGCAGGCCCCACGGCGCACGTCGACGCGCGACTGCGCTACCGCGGTGACGTCGTCGAGGTCGAGGTCTCCGACGACGGGCACGGCGCCCCCGCCCGCGCGCTCGGCACCGGCATGGGCCTCACGGGCATGCGGGAGCGCGTCGCCGCCGTCGGCGGCACGGTCGAGACGGGTCCGCGTGCGAGCGGCGGATGGCTCGTGCGGGCGACGCTGCCCGCTCGCGTCACGGCGGCGCCGAGCGACGACGCTGCGAGCGCGACGCCCCGCGACCCGCGGCGCGACGCGGCCTCGTCCATCGCAGCCGCGATCGCCGCCGAGCGCGTCGAGACCGCCGAGGCGAGCGCCGCGGCCGACGCCAGGACATCACGCGCCGACGCCCCCACCCCGCAGACGACCCCCACGAGGAGCCCCGAGTGACCCGCATCCTGCTCGTCGACGACCAGGCGCTCGTGCGCGTCGGCTTCCGCACGATCCTCGAGACCGAGCCGGGGTTCGAGGTCGTGGGCGAGGCGGCCGACGGCCGCGACGCGATCGCGAAGGCCGCGGCCCTGCGACCCGACGTCATCTGCATGGACGTGCAGATGCCCGTGCTCGACGGCCTCGAGGCGACGCGCGAGATCTGCGCGAGCGACTCGGGCGCATCCGTGCTCATGCTGACGACCTTCGACCGCGACGACTTCCTCTTCGAGGCGCTGCGGGCGGGCGCGTCGGGCTTCCTGCTGAAGACCGCCGAGCCCGAGCACCTCATCGACGCCATCCACGCCCTCGCGCGCGGGGATGCGCTGCTCGCGCCCGCGGTCACGCGTCGCGTCATCGAGCGCTTCGCCGCGCCAGACGCGGCCGCCGTCATCCCCGACGCCCCCGAGCTCGACACCCTCACCGATCGCGAGCGCGAGACGCTCATGCTGCTCGCGCGCGGCCACTCGAACGGCGAGATCGCCGAGCGCCTCTACGTCGGGGAGGCGACGGTGAAGACGCACGTGTCGAACGTGCTGATGAAGCTCGGCATCCGCGACCGCATCCACGCCGTCATCTGGGCGTACGAGCACGGGGTGGTGCAGGCGGGTGCCGGGTCGGCGCCCACCGCCGACTGACGCGAGCGCGCAGCGCCGCACCTGGGAGAGAGGACGACCGATGCCGGACGACGCCGGGATGGGCACGATCACCGTCGAGCAGATCGTCTCGGCCGACGGATTCGCGGTCGGCCCGGGCGGCGACCTCGCGTTCTTCGACGCCGTCGACCACCACGACGACGACCGCACCGATTCGACGCAGCTGCGATGGCTCGAGACGGTCGACGCCGTCCTGCTCGGGCGCACGACGTACGAGATGTTCGCCGCCTACTGGCCGATGGCCGACTTCGGGGCGGAGGCGGTCGCCGACCCGATCTCGCGGCTGCCGAAGCACGTCGTGTCGTCGACGATCGAGCGCGCGCCGTGGGGCGACGGCGAGATCGAGGTGCTGCGCGACGGCCCGGTCGCGGCAGCGCGCTCCATGCGCGAGCGCTACGGGTCGACCGTGGTGTGGGGCAGCCTCGACCTCGCCGACGCGCTGCTCGAGGCAGGGCTGGTCGACGAGCTGCGGCTGCGCATCGTGCCGGTGCTCGTCGGCTCGGGGCGGGGCTTCACGCCCGCGTCGCTCGGCACGCGTCGCCTGACGCTGCGGGAGGTCGAGCAGCACGGCTCCGGGCACGTCACGCTCGTCTACGGGGTGCATCCCGCATAGGCGCGTCACGCGCTCGCCGAGTCGAGCGGGGGGGGGTGGGCGCGGCACGCGCCGAGGGGCGACACCCGCTCGCTGCGCTGCGCATCTCGCAGGCCCCCACCCACCGCTCTCACCCGCTCGGCGGAGCCCCGAATCCACCCGTCGCCGGATCCGCCGGCTTCCCGGCGCCCGTAGCGTCGAGGGCATGATCCGACTTCGAGGCATCGACCGCTCGTTCGGCGCCGTCCAGGTGCTGCACGACGTGTCGTTCGACATCCATCCCGGCCGCATGACCGGCTTCGTCGGCGCGAACGGCGCCGGCAAGACGACGACGATGCGCATCATCCTCGGCGTGCTCGACCCGTCGGCCGGCACGGTCGAGGTCGATGGCGCCCCGATGACGGCCGACTACCGCGCCCGCATCGGCTACATGCCCGAGGAGCGCGGCCTCTACCCGAAGATGCCGATCGACGAGCAGCTCGTGTACCTCGCGCGCCTCCACGGCATCGACGCCGCCACGGCGAAGCGCCGCGCGCTCGACCTGCTCGAGCGCCTCGGGCTCGGCGACCGCCACCACGACACGCTCGAGTCGCTGAGCCTCGGCAACCAGCAGCGTGCGCAGATCGCCGCGGCCCTCGTGCACGACCCGGCGGCGCTCGTGCTCGACGAGCCGTTCTCGGGCCTCGACCCGATGGCGGTCGAGACGACGCTCGAGGTGCTGCGCGACGTCGCCCGCACCGGCGCGCCCGTGCTGTTCTCGAGCCACCAGCTCGACGTCGTCGAGCGCCTGTGCGACGAGCTCGTCATCATCGGCGACGGTCGAGTGCGCGCCGCAGGCACGCGCGACGAGATCCGCGCCGCGCACACCCGCCCCGAGTGGCGGCTCGTCACCACGGGCGACGCCGGCTGGGTGCGGGATGCGGTGGGCGTCGAGGTCGTCGACCTCGCAGGCGGCGAGGTGCGCTTCGCCGCCGCCGACGACGCGGCCGCCGACCGCGTGCTGCAGCAGGCGGTGGAGCGCGGCGGCGTGCGCGCGTTCGCCCCCGTCACGAGGCCACTGACCGAGATCTTCCAGGAGGTCGTCCGATGAGCACCCCCACCGCATCCACCACCCCGTACGTGCACGGCGCGAGCCGCGTGCCGTTCTGGCGGGCGGTCGGCATCGTCGCGCAGCGCGAGATCATGGTGAACCTGCGCTCGAAGGCGTACGTCATCTCGGCAGCGATCGTGCTGCTCGGCGCGCTCGCCGCCGTGATCTTCTCGTCGGTGGGGCCGCAGCTCTTCCAGTCGACGACGACCGTCGCCGTCGTCGCCGCGACGGAGGAGGCGGTCGAGGGCCTCGACGACACCGAGGTGACCGTCGTCTCCAGCGAGGACGAGGCGCGCGAGCTCGTCGCGTCCGAGGAGGTCGACGCGGCCGTGCTGCCCTCCGACTCGCCCTCCGGCATCCTCGTGCTCGGCGAGCGCGAGACGCCCGAGTCGCTGGTGGCCGCCCTGTCGCTCTCGCCCGAGATCGAGCTGCTCGACCCGACGGCGCCGAACCCGGGCATCCTCTACATCATCAGCCTCGGCTTCGGGCTCGTGTTCATGATGGCGTCGATGTCGTTCGGCTACGGCATCGCCGGCTCCGTGGTGGAGGAGAAGCAGACCCGCATCGTCGAGATCCTGCTGGCGTCGGTGCCCGCGAAGGCGCTGCTGGCGGGCAAGATCATCGGCAACTCGCTGCTGGCGTTCGTGCAGATCGCGCTCATCGCGGCGGTGGTGCTCATCGGCGGGGCCGTGACCGACAACGCGGTGATCCTGGATGGGCTCGGTGCGCCGATCGCATGGTTCGTGGGCCTGTTCACCGTGGGCTTCGTGCTCATGGCGTCGCTGTTCGCGGCGGCGGCGGCGATGGTGTCGCGGTCGGAGGATCTCGGCTCGACGACGACGCCCATCATGATGCTCGTGATGCTGCCGTACTTCGCGATCATCCTGTTCAACTCGAACCCGGTGGCGCTGCAGATCATGTCGTTCGTGCCGTTCTCGGCGCCCGTGGCCGTGCCGATGCGCGCCTACCTCGGCGAGATGCAGTGGTGGGAGGGGCTGCTGTCGTTCGGCATCGTGCTCGCGACGACGGCGCTCGTGGTGACGATCGCGGGCCGCGTGTACGAGCGCTCGCTGCTGCGCACCGGCAAGCCCGTGAAGCTGCGCGAGGCGCTGCGCTGATCGTCCGCGCCCGCACGATCTGAGGTTCTCGGCCCTCCCTGATGTCAGGAAGGGCCGAGAACCTCCCTCCGTTCGCCCCCCTCCGATCCGTTGGGTGGCTCTCGGCCGCCTTGCACCTCACAAGCGGCCGAGAACCTCACGAGGCTCGGTGGGCGCACCGGGGGCAGGGGCGGCGCATGGGCCGAGGATGCATGATCGACGCATGACCGCATCCGCCGCGCACGTGCCGCGCACCGCATCCGCGGGACGGGTCGTCGCGATCGACCTCGCGCGGTGGCTCGCGATCGTCGGCATGATGAGCGCGCACCTGCTGTCGTCGGTCGCGGGGTCGTGGACGGGCGCCACGGATGCCGAGGCTCGCGCCGCCGACGTCGTGCTCGCGGGGGCGAACGGCAACGCGTCGTCGCTCTTCGCCGTGCTCGCGGGGGTGAGCCTCGTGCTCGCGTCGCGCTCGCTGCTCGCCGACGGGCGTCGCACGGCGGCGCTGCGGGCCGTGCTCGGGCGCGCGATCGTCGTCGGCGCGGTCGGCGTCGTGCTCGCGGCGTGCATGCCGCCCGTCTACGTCGTGCTCAACTACCTCGCGTTCGCGATGGTCGTCGCGGCACCGCTGCTGCTCGCGCCGTCCTGGGTGGTCGGAGCAGTGGCGGTGGCGCTGTGGCTCGGCGGCTCGCAGCTCGCCCTCGCCGTGCGGCAGTGGCGCTTCGGCGACGGCGTGCTGCCCATGGGCGATGCCCTCGAGGGCTCGCCGCTCGCCGCCCCCGTCGACCTGCTCGCGACGGGCGAGTACCCGGCGGTCACCTGGGTCGCGATGCTCGCCGTCGGCATCCTCGTCGCCCGCGCGGTGCTCGCGGCATCGTCGCCCCGCTCGGCGCGGCTGCGCGGGCTCGGGATGCTCGCCGCCGGCACGCTCGTGGCCGTCGCCGCGATCCTGGTGTCGGAGCGGGTGATGGCGGCCGAGGCCGACGCGTGGGCCGCGTCGCGCGACCTCACCGACATGCTGCCGTGGCTGCTGCGCTACGGCACGGGCACGCCCCCCGATGCGTCGTGGTGGTGGCAGGCGACGTCGATCCCGCACACGGGCACGATCGGCGACGTCGCGCGCGGCGTCGGCGTCGGCGTCGCGGTCGTCGGCGCGCTCGTGGCGCTGCTGCCGCCCGGTGCCCCGCTGCTCCGTGCGCTCGCCCCGGTGCGCGCCGCGGGCGCCGCGCCCTTCACCATCTACGCCCTGCATGTGTGCGCGCTGCTCGCGGCGTCGGTCGCGTGGGCGTTCACGGGCGTCGGCGCGGCCACCGAGCCCTGGTTCGTCTCGGGGTTCGGCATCCTCGCCGTGCACGTCGCCGGATCGCTGCTGGTCGGCGCCGTGCTCGCGCGGATGCACGCGAAGGGTCCGCTCGAGCGGATCGCGAGCGCCGTGGCACGTGCGTTCGCGCACCCCCGCGCCGCGACGCCCGTGCGCTGAGCCGGGTCGCTGAGCCGCCGCGCGGAGCCGACGCGCGCAGGCGAGCCGTCGTCGCACCTGCGAGGATCGGGACGATGGACGAGCACCGCGCACCCGTCGGCGAGCCCGACCTCGAGGCCGCCGCCGCGATGTGGGCCGCGTACGCCGCGGCGCATCCCGAGGCGGTCGCCGCATCCGACGAGCACACCGTCGAGCACTTCGGCGACGGCGAGGCGCTCGCCGACGAGCTGCTCGCGCTCGTGCTGTCGGGCGCCAAGCGCGCGACGGCCGAGCTCGTCGCCGAGTTCCTGGCCCGCGGCGACCGGATGCCGCGCATCGGCTCGCACTGGATCGCGTGCGACGGGCGCGGGGTGCCGCGCATCGTCATCCGGTCGACCGAGCTGCGACTCGCCGACTTCCCCTCGGTCGACGCGGGCTTCGCCGCCGACGAGGCGGAGGACGACGGCTCGCTCGAGGCATGGCGCGAGGGGCATCGCCGCTACTGGCAGCGCACGGCGGCAGCGCGCGGTGGCGAGTGGCGCGAGTCCGACGAGATCGTGCTCGAGCGCTTCCGCGTCGTCTGGCCGCCCGAGCACGCCGACCGCTAGCACCCGCCGAGCCGGCTAGCACCCGCCGAGCCGGCCTGCGCCCGCCGAGCCGGCCGGCGCCCGCCGGGCCGGCCTGCATCCACCGGGCCGACCGCCTGCACCCTCGGGCCGACCGACACCGCCCAGCGCGCCCGGCACCACTCGTCGATCTGCACGGCCAGCCGCCGCCGCGTCGTCGCGCCCGCGCGCGTCCGCTGCCCGCACCCACGACGTCCCGGCGACCTCGAGCGCACCCTTGCGCCCCTGCAGGTTCTGTGGTTCATTAGTCGAGTAATGAACCAGCGAGGCCGAGCGGATGCGCACCGCGACGCCGAGCGGGATGTGCGCACATCCTCCCCATCCATCCACCCGAGAGGACGAGCACATGCTCGATGACGGGAAGCCCCTGTTCCAGCAGATCGCGGAGCAGCTCTCGAACGACATCCTCGACGGCACCTACCCCGAGGAGACCGCCGTGCCCTCGACGAACGAGCTCGCGCAGTTCCTGCGCATCAACCCCGCCACCGCGGGCAAGGGGCTCAACCTGCTCGTCGACGACGGCGTGCTCTACAAGAAGCGAGGGATCGGCATGTTCGTCGCCACCGGAGCCCGCGACCGCCTCGTCGAGGCGAGGACGCGCGCATTCACCCACGAGTTCATCGCACCCATGCTGCGCGAGGCAGCCAAGCTCGGCATCACGCCGGCGCAGCTCGCGCACATCATCCAGGAGGAGTCGGCATGACCGCCGTCATCGAGACCACGGGTCTCTCGAAGCACTACCCGAAGGGCGTGCGCGCGCTCGACGACGTGTCGATCGCGCTCGAGCCCGACCGCATCCACGCCCTGCTCGGCCGCAACGGCGCCGGCAAGACCACGCTCATGCAGCTGCTCACCGGCCAGCTCGTCGCGACGAGCGGCGACATGCGCGTGCTCGGCGCGCATCCGTTCGAGAACGCCGACGTGCTCTCGCGCACCTGCTTCATCCAGGAGTCGCAGCGGTACCCGGACGGGTTCCGCGCGCAGGACGTGCTCGCCGTCGCCCGCACGCTGCACCCCGCATGGGATGCCGCCCTCGAGCGCAGGCTCATCGACGACTTCCGGCTGCCGATCGATCGGCAGATCAAGAAGCTGTCGCGCGGGCAGCTCTCGGCGATCGGCATCGTCGTGGGGCTCGCATCCCGCGCCGAGGTCACGTTCTTCGACGAGCCGTACCTCGGCCTCGACGCCGTCGCGAGGCAGCTGTTCTACGACCACCTGCTGGCCGACTTCGCCGAGCATCCGCGCACGATCGTGCTGTCGACGCACCTCATCGACGAGGTCGCGAACCTGCTCGAGCACGTCGTCGTCATCGACGAGGGCTCCGTGCTCATCGACGCCGACGCCGACGACCTGCGCGGTCGCGCCTACGACGTCTCGGGTCGCGCCGACGCGATCGACCGCTTCGTCGCCGGCCGCGAGGTCGTCGCGCAGCAGCGCATGGGCGGCCTCGCGAACGCGACCGTCATCGGGCGCCTCGACGCTGCGGCTCGCGCCCAGCTCGCCGAGCTCGACCTCACGACGAGCCCCGTCTCGCTGCAGGCGCTCGTCGTGCACCTCACCCGCACCCCCGAGCTCGCCGCGGCGAGCGCCTGAGAGGAGCACCGGCCATGTCTCGCACCGCCTCCGTCGTCAAGCTGCACACGCAGCAGCGCTTCAACACCTTCGTGCTGCCGTTCATCATCCTCGCGATCGCCCTGGCGGTCGTCCTCGCCATCGGCGTCGTCGCCAACCTCAGCGTCGACGCCCCCTCCGACCTCGACGCCATGCGCGAGGGGATGCGCTGGAACGGCGCGATCTGGTCGATCCTCGGCCCGCTGATGGGCTTCGGCTTCACGGCGATGCTGCAGATCTTCCCGCTCTCGCTCGGCCTCGGCATCACCCGGCGCGAGTTCGCGGGCGGCACCGTCGCCGTCTTCGCGCTCCTCGCGGCGATGTTCACCGTCGTCATCACGATCGCGAAGGCGATCGAGCAGGCGACCGAGGGCTTCGGCCTCCGCATCCGCATGTTCGACGTCGTCTACGTCGGCACGGGCGACTGGTGGCAGACGCTCGTGCAGACATTCCTGCTGCTGCTCATGGCGATGTTCGTGGGCGCGGCGATCTCGACCGTCTACCTCCGCTGGGGGCAGCGCGGCCTGTGGATCGCCATCACGTCGATCGCCCTCGTGCCGTTCCTTGGCATCTCGATCGCCATGGTCGTGCCCGGCATGATGGAGCGGCTCTTCATCGCCGTCGGCGACGTGCCGTGGATCGGGTGGATGGGCGTGATCGTGCTCGTCGCCGGCGTCGCCGCCGCAGCGTGGATGCTGCTCATCCGGCGGGCGCCCGTGCGCTGACCGCTGCGGCACGCTCCGCCCGACGCCCCGTCACCCGCTCGCTCGCGGGTGGCGGGGCGTCGTCGCGTCGCGAGCGCTCCGCGTCCGCGCGCCCCGCATCCGCGCGCCCCGCATCCATCCGCGCGCCCCGCATCCACCACGCGCCCCGACTGGGCACTCCCTGTCGCCGAACGGGCAGCAGATGTCGCGAATCGCCCCGATCGACGACATCTTCTGCCCACTCGCTCGTAGGTCAGCGCTTCGTCGCCGCCAGCCGGTCGAGCGCCTCGGCGCGCTCCTCCTTGTGGTCGAGGATGCGCTGGGGGTAGCCGTGGTCGTACGCGTCGGCGACCTTCCACGGCTCGTGCACCGCTCCGCCGCCGACGTGGCGCAGCTCGGGCACCCACCGCCGCACGTACTCGCCGCTCGGGTCGAAGCGCTGCCCCTGCAGCACGGGGTTGAAGACGCGGAAGTAGGGGGCGGCGTCGGTGCCGGTGCCCGCCGTCCACTGCCAGCCGTGGTTGTTGGATGCGATGTCGCCGTCGACGAGGTGGTCGAGGAAGTGCCGGGCGCCGTGCGGCCACCACACATGGAGGTCCTTCACGAGGAACGACGCCGTCAGCATCCGCACGCGGTTGTGCATCCACCCCTCGGCGAGCAGCTGCCGCATGCCCGCATCCACCATCGGGAACCCCGTGCGGCCGGCCTGCCAGGCTGCGAACGCCTCACCGGGCTCGTCGTACTGCATGCCGGCGAGCGCGTCGGTGAGGTCGCGCCAGTCGCTGTGCGGCGCGTGCCACAGCACGTCGGCGTAGAACTCGCGCCACGCGAGCTCGGTGCGGTAGCGCAGCAGGCTCGTGAGCCGCGCGCCCGTGCGACCGCGGGCGCGGTGCTCGAGGTCGGCGAGCATCGTGCGCGGATGGATCGTGCCCCACTTGAGGTGCGCCGACATGCGACTCGTCGTGTCGTCGCCGGGCAGGTTGCGGCCCTCGTCGTAGTCGTCGAGGTCGTCGTCGAGGAAGGCGTGCCAGCGCTCGTGGGCGGACTCCTCGGAGATCGCGGGGATGTCGGCGTCGAGCTCGGGCGCGGTCGGCAGCGCATCCGACTCGACCGAGCGCACCCAGCGCAGCCGCTCCGGATCGTCGGCCGGCGCACGCCATCCGTGCTCGAGCCACGACCGCGAGAACGGCGTGAACACCTTGTAGCGCTCGCCGGATCCGTTGCGCACGCGCCCGGGCGTCACGGCGTAGGGGCTGCCGGTCTCGACGAGCGCGACGTCGCCGGTGGCGAGCGTCTCGCGCACGCGGTCGTCGCGGCGGCGCCCGTAGGGGAAGGGCTCGGCGCTGACGTGCACGGCCGATGCGTCGACCTCGCGCGCGAGCTCGGGCAGGATGCGGGCGGGGTCGCCCGTGCGCACGACGAGGGCGCCGTCGGTCGCGCGGCGCAGGTGCGCGAGCGCGTCGGCGAGCGCGGCGCGGCGCACGTCGCCCGCCGAGGCGAGCAGCGACGGGTCGACGACGAAGACGGGCAGCACGTCGCCCTCGGCCGCGGCGGCGCCGAGCGCGGGGTGATCGCCGAGCCGCAGGTCGCGGCGGAACCACAGGATCTGTCGAGGCATCCCCTCCACGGTACGGATGCGGCGGGCGGGTGCGAGCGGGCTTGACGCGCGTCCCCCGCCGATGAGTGGGCACTCGATGCTGCATCTCGGCCCCGGGAAGAGCATCGAGTGCCCGCTCGCGCGCATCGAGTGCCCAGTCGGCGTGGACGGGCGGGGTCGAGGGAGCGGAGAACGCGCGGCGAGGGAGCGGCGCGCGAGCGCGAGAGCGCGCGCTACAGCCCGCTGAACGCCGCGATCATGTTGAGCGCCGCGGGCGCCATCACGACGATGAACAGCACGGGCAGGATGCAGAGCATGAGGGGCATGAGCACCTTCACGGGCACCTTCTGCGCCTGCTCCTCGGCGCGCATCCGCCGCTTGAGGCGCATCTCGCTCGCCTGCGTGCGCAGCACGTCGCTCACGGAGATGCCGTACGCGTCGGCCTGCAGGATGGCGCGCACGAACTGCCGCAGGTCGGCGACGCGCGTGCGCTCGGCGAGGTCGGCGAACGCCTCGCGGCGCGAGCGACCCATCCGCACGTCCTGCAGCGTGCGCGTGAGCTCCTCGCTCAGCGAGCCCGAGCCGTTCGAGGCGACGCGCGACATCGCGGAGTCGAAGCCGAGCCCGGCGTCGACGGCGATGAGCATCTGGTCGAGGGTGTCGGCGAGCTCGCGCTGGATGGCCTGGTCGCGCTCCTGCCCGCGGCCGAGCAGCAGCAGGTCGGGCACGAAGTAGCCGACGACCGTCACGAGCACGAGCAGCAGCACGATGCCCGGATGCGGGCGCAGCGCCGCGACGATCGCCGTCACCGCGAGCGCCGACGGCAGCCAGATGGCCTTGAGCGTGAGGATGCGGTGCAGCGCCCACCCGGCGGGCCGCCCGGCGCGCGCGTGCTGCTGATCGAGGATGGCGACGAGGGGTGCGGGCGTCAGCCGCACGACGAGGGGCTGCTCCCTCCTGCTCGGGCGAGCCGGCGCCTCGGCGACGACCGCGATGCCGCCGCGGCGCAGGTTCGCCACCATGCGGGAGCGCTCGGGCTGCACGCTCGTGGCGAGCGCTGCGACGACGATCGCGAGCGCGAGCGCGATCATGGCGGCGCCGGCGATGAGCGTGACGGGCATCAGAACCTGATCTCCACGGTCTTCTTCAGCCAGATGCCGCCGACGAGCATCAGCAGTCCGCACAGCCCGAGCAGGATCGGCCCGAGGGGGTGCTCGACGAACGGCGACAGGTACGACGCGTTCGTGAAGACGAGGAAGAGCGCGACGACGACGGGCAGGCCCATGAGGATGACGGCGGAGAGCCTGCCCTCGGCGCTGAGCGCCGAGACGTGCCTGCGGATCTGGTCGCGCTCGCGGATGGTGCCCGCGACGCCGTCGAGCACGTCGGAGAGGCTGCCGCCCACCTCGCGGTTGATGGCGATCGCCTGCGTCGCCCAGCGGAAGTCGACGCTCTCCATCCGATCGGCAGCCTCCTCGAGCGAGTCGACGATGGGGCGGCCGACGCGCGTCTCGTTCACGACGCGGGTGAGCTCGCCCGCGGTCGGCTCGTCCGACTCCCGGGCGACCGACTGGAGCGCCTGCATCATGCTCTGGCCGGCGCGCAGGCTCGACGACATGAGCTGCATCGTCGATCCGAGCTGCCCCGCGAAGGCCTTGCGCCGCTTCGCGATGCGGAAGCGCACGAACCCGTAGGCGAAGCCGACGGCGCTCGCTCCCATGGGGATGGCGAGGAGGCCGCGGCCCAGCACCACGCCGATGGCCACGAGCACCACGGCGCCGACGACGACGAGCACGGCGAAGTCCTGCGGCCGCATGCGCAGTCCTGCGAGGTCGAGGCTGCGGGCGAGCCCGGAGGCGCGGGAGCGGATGACGCGGGCCATCACCGAGCTCGCGACGTCGGCGGCACCCGAGAGCGCCCCCTCCCCCTCGCGGACGGCGGGGCGGCGGCGGTCTCTCGGCAGCCGCGTCCGCGTGGGCTGCAGCACCGCGAGGAGCGCGATCGCGATGCCGAGCACCACGATGCCGGCGCCGATCATCGCGGGCGTCATCGTCGCATCGGCGGGTCGAAGATGCCGTCGGGCAGTCGGATGCCGTGATCCTCGAA
Organism: Agrococcus sp. GCM10030265; assembly: GCF_042666675.1. Lineage (NCBI taxonomy): Bacteria > Bacillati > Actinomycetota > Actinomycetes > Micrococcales > Microbacteriaceae > Agrococcus > Agrococcus sp. GCM10030265. The sequence goes on along the minus strand of NZ_JBHTCZ010000001.1, from coordinate 828,741 downwards.
CCGCTCGACGAAGCGCGGGCGCACGCCCGTCGCGATGGGCGCGCCGCGGAAGCGACCGTGCTCGTCGACGCCCGCCGCGAAGTCGAAGACGAAGGCGTCCTGCATGACGACGGTCTCGCCCTCCATGCCCTGCACCTCGGTGACGGCCGTGATGCGGCGCGTGCCGTCGCGCAGTCGCGACAGCTGCACGATGACGTCGACGGCGGAGGCGATCTGCTCGCGGATGGCGCGCAGCGGCAGATCCATGCCCGCCATGAGCACGAGCGTCTCGAGGCGCGCGATCGCGTCGCGCGGCGAGTTCGCGTGCACGGTCGACAGCGAGCCGTCGTGGCCCGTGTTCATCGCCTGCAGCATGTCGAGCGTCTCGCCGCCGCGCACCTCGCCGACGACGATGCGGTCGGGCCGCATGCGGAGGCTGTTGCGCACGAGGTCGCGGATCGTGATCTCGCCCTTGCCCTCGACGTTCGGCGGCCGCGACTCGAGGCGCACGACGTGATCCTGCTGCAGCTGCAGCTCGACGGCGTCCTCGATCGTGATGATGCGGTCCTCGTCGGGGATGAAGGAGGAGAGGACGTTGAGCAGCGTCGTCTTGCCCGTGCCCGTGCCGCCGGAGACGATGACGTTGAGCTTGGCCTCGACGCAGCCGTGCAGGAAGTCGGCCATCTGCGGCGTGAGCGTGCCGAATCCGATGAGGTCGTGGACCTTGAACGGGTCCTTCGCGAACTTGCGGATCGTGAGGGTCGAGCCCGAGAACGCGAGCGGCGGGATGACGGCGTTGACGCGCGAGCCGTCCTCGAGCCGCGCATCCACCATCGGCGACGACTCGTCGATGCGGCGGCCCACGCGCGTGACGATGCGCTCGATGATGCGCCGCAGGTGCTCCTCCGACGTGAAGCGCGTCGACGAGCGCGTGAGGCGCCCTCGGTGCTCGACGTACACGGTGTCGGGTCCGTTGACCATGATCTCGGTGATCGACTCGTCGTCGAGCAGTCGCTGCAGCGGGCCGAGGCCCAGCACGTCGTCGCGCACCTCCAGCATGAGCCGCTGCCGCTCGTCGTGCGTGAGCGGCGCCTGCTCGTCCTCGACGACGGCGCCGAGCTCGTCGCGCACGAGCGCGTGCAGCTGGTCCTCACCGAGCGTGGGGTCGTTGAGGCGGGCGCCGATGCGCGCGAAGAGCGCGGTCGCCGCGCGCTCCTTCACGCGCTGGAGGCCGTCGGACTCGCCGAGGTCGGGCCGCTCGTCGGCCACGGCGACGCCGACGCTCGGCGCGGCGGCGGGCTCCGGCCGGGGCGGGAGGACGGGCGGGGGCACGACGGGCGCGGCCGGCGCGGCGGCGACGGGAGGCGTGGGCTCGCTCTCGCCGCGAGCGGCGGCGAGCCGGGAGGCGAGGCCGCTCATACGGCTGCCCTGTGCCTGCCGCTCGCGCGGCGCTGCTCGGCAGCACGGTAGTAGCCGGCGAGGGTGCGCACCTGCTTCGCGACGGGGTCGCGCGGCTTCGCGAGCACGAGGGGCTCGCCGAGGTTCATCGCCGCCGTCGCAGCCTTCGAGTGCGGGATCGTGAGGTCGACCTTCGACTGGATGGTCGCCTCGACGTCCTTCACCGACAGGCCCGAGCCGGGGTTCGAGAAGTTGAGCACGACCTGCCTGGCATGCGTGAGCATCCCGAGCTCCCGCAGCGCCGTCATCTCCTTCGCGAGCCCGCGCGCACCGGGGACGTCGAAGGTGGTGAGCAGCAGCGGATCGGTCGTGTGGTCGAGCGCCGCGAGCGTCGTGGCGTCGAGACCGGGAGGGGTGTCGACGACGACGTGCGCGAACTGCCGCGACAGGGCGGCGAGCAGCGCGGCGACCTGCTCGGGGCCGATGCGCTCGGCCGCTGCGGGCGACTCGGGTGCGCAGAGCACCGAGAGCCCGGAGGGATGCTGCGCGAGGTGCGACTTCATCGCGATGGGGTCGGCGAGCGCCGTGCCGCGCACGACGTCGTCGAGCGTGTACTCGGGGTCGATGCCGAGGGCCGTCGCGACGTCGCCGAACTGCAGGTCGAGGTCGACGAGCACGACGGAGCCCGGCTCGTCGGCGGCGAGCGCCACCGCGAGGTTCGTCGAGATCGTCGTCTTGCCTGCTCCCCCCTTCGGCGAGAGCACCGAGAGCACGCGGCCCGGCGCCTGCAGCAGCACGGGTCGCTGGTCGACGGCGGCGGGCGCTGCGACGCGCAGGCCCACGGCTTCGCCGACGCGGGCGAACGTGGCACGCAGCTCGTCGGCGGGCGACTCGGGCGGGAGCACGTCGCGCACGCCGGCGCGCATCGCCTCGACGGAGAGCTCGAAGGGATCGCCGAGCAGCACGACGCCCGTGGCGGGCAGCTCGCGGTCGATGCGAGCGGCGAGCGCGATCGACTCGGCCGCCGCCCGGGTCGCGTCGATGACGACGACGTCGGGCACGATCGTCGACCCGGTGAGCGCCAGCAGATGCCGGGGCTCGGCGGGCAGCGGATGCGCGGGCACCGCCACGCAGGCGCCGCCGGCCGCGTCGTGCACGCGGGCGTGCACGTCGGGCGCGTCGGTGACGACGAGGACGTTGCTCACTGGCCGATCACATCCGTGAGGAGCGCGAGGTCGTCCTTCGGAGCCGTGTCCGACTCGAGCGAGAGGTAGACGATCTCGTACTCGATCGAGAAGACGAGCTGCTGGGATGCGGTCGGGTCGACCGCGACGGTCACCATGACCGACGGGCTGGCAGGCTGCTCGGTCTGCACGCCCGCCTCGTCGACCGCGACGGTCGCACCGCCGGCGACGTCGACGACGAGCACGTCGCGCTGCAGGAGCCGCGTCGCCTCCGGTGCCCCCTCGCCGCCCTCCGAGACGAAGACCGCGATGCGGTCGCCCGGCTGGAGGTCGCCGCCGATGACACGGCGCGGCTCGAGCTCGATCGACATGAGGAGGAGGCCCTCGGGCACCTCGACGGCACCGCCGAGCGCATCCGGCGCCGCGAACCTGCTGGCGAGCAGCTGCTCGCCGGGCTCGAGGTCGGTGCTCGCGACGGTGCCCTCGAGCGTCGAGAGGTCGGTGAGCGCACCGGGCACGACGGCGCTCGCAGGCACCTCGGCGGTCGTGAGGAGCCCGGGGAGCTCCTCGGCCGGCGTGCCCTGCGCGATGGGCTCGGCGACGACGAGCACGGTCGTCGGCTGCATGCCGGCCATGGCTCGCGCGTCCGCGCCGGCCGCATAGGAGAAGGTGAGGACGCCGCCGACGATGGCGAGGACGAGCGCGAGGGCGACGATGAGGATGCGGCGCATCAGACGCGTCCCTGCTCGGGCAGTCGCAGCTGCACGATGGAGGCGCCCATCTGCGGTCCGTTCCAGGAGAAGTCGAAGTCGGAGTCGAGGTCGGCGTAGCGCAGGAAGGTGCCGCGGATGCACCGCTCGTTCTGGTCGCACGGCCGGTTGCCGTCGTCGTACTGGCCGGCGAAGTAGTAGCCCTCGAAGCGGAAGGCGACGTAGCCGAAGATCCCGTAGGCGGCGTTGTTGCCACCGCGCCCGTTCGTGGAGTCGAAGACGGGGATGAACACCGTCTGGCCGATCCACTGCTGGAACATGCTGGGGCTGCAGCCGTGCGGGGGCGTGTTCCCGGTGTCGGACTGCGCCCAGCTGTCGATGTCCGTCACGGTCGAGCCGCAGCCCTCCGTCGGCTCGAGCCATCCGAAGCCACCGGGCACCGCGAGACCGCTCGGGCCCGTGCAGCCGGTGCCCGACGTCTTGGTCGCGAGGACCGTGACCGTCTTCCCCGCCGCCGGGATCTGGATGCCGATGATGCGCCCTTGGGCATCGCGGATGGGCGGCAGCCCGGCCTGCACCGCGAGCTCGCACCAGGACAGCGCGAACGGGAGCACCGCGGAGCCACCCGTGGGGTAGCCCCACGCGGCGGCGGACGAGGCGCCGAGGTCCGTCTCGTCGATGCCCATGACCGGTGCGAACCAGTGGTCGCGCTCCGACGACGTCGACACCTCGACCCAGCCGGGCTGCAGGTCGTCGATCCGTGCGCTCGCCGCGTCGGCCATGGGGGCGTTCGCCGTGGCGAGCTCCTGCGCGGTCGCCGCTGCGGTCGCCGTCGTGCAGCTGCGCACGGCGCACTGCTGTGCGACCGCGAGCGCCGCGGCGTCGGCGCCGGTCTGCAGCCGCTGCTGGTCGGCGTGCATCGCACCCACGTCGATGCCGAGCGCCGCGACGACGAGCAGCGGGATCATGAGCACCGCGACCCACACCGACACGGCGCCGCGGTCGCGGCGCATGGTGCGCAGCCTGGTCAGCCTTGGCATCGCATGGTCCCCGTCCCTGAGAGCCGGATGGTGCCGATGCCGCCGAGGAGCGGCAGCTGGGGCACGGTGATGGTCACGCGGGCGTTCGCTCCGCCCGCGCAGGTCGCGGGAGTCACCACGACCTGGGAGCGCGTGAGCGCGATCGACGGCGACGCCGAGTCGATCGCGGCCTGCTGCGCCGCGGCGATGCGCGTCGAGCCGGTCGTGAGCGCTGCGACGCGCACGCCCTCGCGAGCGGCGTTGTCGAGCACCGTCTGCACGTGGAACGCGTGGCCGAAGGCGAGGATGCCGAGGGTCAGCGCGGCGAGCAGCGGGAGGATGATGGCGAACTCGACCGCGGCGGCACCGCGGTCGCGTCGGCCTCGCAGGAGTCGCATGGCAGGCCTCCGCCGTCGACCGACGATGCGGTGGCGAGCATCAGCTCGCCACCGCATCCGTCGGTGTGGGCGGGCTAGTTGCCGTCGCCCGCGGGCGCGTTCTCGCCCGGGTTGAGGAGGTTCGTGTTGACCTCGCCGAACATGTCGCTCAGCGTGCCGCCGAGGATGAACACCGCGCCGATGATGACGACGGCGATGAGGCCGACGAGGAGGCCGTACTCGACGGCGGTGGCGCCGCGGTCGGTGGACGAGAAGCGGTCGCGGACCGCCTGGAGTGCTGCGTACATGAGGGGTTCCTATCGGGTCGGATCCGTGCCTGGCCGCACGGCTGCGGGAGAGTTCTGGTGGAGACTTTTTGCGCCTCCCGCAATTCGAGGACTATGGCAAGTGAAACGGCCTCAAGTCTGAGAAAGTGCTGCAAGACCACCCCGAAAGTGCTGCATGCTTCGATGCGTCGAACCAGTTCTCCACAGGGTGACAGGCACCCAAGGTCCCCCTCGGTCGCGGGGCTAGAGTGATGCGCCATGTCCGACGATCGTGGCGAGCCCCGCCGACGCCCGACGCTCCGTGAGCGCAAGAAGCGCTACACGCGTCGCACGATCGCCGACGCCGCGTTCGGCCTCGCGCTCGAGCAGGGGCTCGAGAGCGTGCTCGTCGAGGAGATCGCCGAGCGAGCCTTCGTGTCGCCGCGCACGCTCTCGAACTACTTTCCATCGAAGGAGGCTGCGATCGTCGCCTCCGGCGAGGACGACCTCGAGGCCCTCGCCGAGGCGCTCCTCGCCCGGCCTTCCGACGAGACGCCCGTCGCGTCGCTGCGCGAGCTCATGAGCGAGCGCGTCCGCGAGTGGACGCCCGAGCAGCTCGAGGCGCTGCGCGAGAAGGAGCGCCTCCTCGAGCAGCATCCCGCGCTCCTGCCGTATCGCATGGCCCAGTACGACGCGCTCGAGGATGCCCTGCGCGCCGCGATCGCCCAGCGCCTGGGCGTCGATCCCGAGGTCGAGGCGCACCCGCGCCTCCTCGCCGGCGCCGCCGCGACCGTGCTGAAGACGGCCATCCGCATCTGGGTGCTGCAGGAGGGCGACGAGCCCAGCATCGGCGACCTCGTGGAGTCGGCGTTCGACGAGATCGAGAACGGCCTGTCGGCGGAGTGACGACGGCTCGCGCATGATGGTCGCGTGCCCACTCCCCTCGCCGTCGCGCTCGCCGCGGCCGCGTGCGCCCTCGTCGCGGCGCTGCTGACGCCATGGGCGCGCAGGCTCGTCGATGCGTCGTCGCGGTGGCTGCATCGCGGCGTGCCCGCCGCGCTCGGCGCGCTCGGTGGCGCGGGCGCGGTGCTCGCGTCGGCGCATCCGGCCGAGGCGGCGGGGCTGTGCGCGCTCGCCGTCGCGTGCGCGCTGCTCGTGCCCGTCGACCTCGCGACCGAGCGACTGCCCGACGCGCTGGTGCTGACCGCGCTCGCGGCCCTGCTCGTCGGCCTCGCGGCCGCGGCCGCGCTCACGGGCGACTGGGGGCGGCTCGGCACCGCGGTGCTCGCGAGCCTCGCCGCCGGGGCAGGCTTCCTCGTGCTCGCGTTCCTCTCGCCGTCGAGCCTCGGCCTCGGCGACGTCAAGCTGGCGCTGCCGCTCGGCCTCGCCCTCGGCTGGCACGGATGGACGGCGATGCTGCTCGGGCTCGCCGCCGGATTCGTGCTGCTCGCGCTCGCGGCGATCGTGCTGCTCGCGACGCGACGCACGACGCGCGGCGGGCAGCTGCCCTTCGGGCCGTGGATGGTGCTGGGCGCCGCGATCGTGCTGGGCGTCGCCGCGGCCGGCTGACCCGCGACACGCCGTCCCGTGCCGTGCACGTGAACGTCAGGTAACGACCTCATCGCGATCCGGCGCGGATGCCTATGCGATCCATAGGCTTGCTGCACACGTCCCCCAGAACCGAGGATCTCTCACACATGCTTCGATCCACCGTGCGCCGCGGAGCCGTCTCCGCCGCCGCCGCAGCCGGGGCGATCGCGCTCGGCCTCGGCGTCGCAGCGCCCGCCTCCGCGACCGTCGACCCCGTCTCGGGCGCCGTCACCGTCGACCTGCTCTCGATCACCGACTTCCACGGCGGGCTCCGCTGGGCACCCAACCTGGCCCAGCAGGTGGCGGAGATCCGTGCCGCGAACGAGGACACGGTCTTCTCGTCGGTCGGCGACTCGATCGGCGGCTCGACCTTCGAGTCGGCCATCTTCCAGGACGAGCCGACGCTCGAGATCCTGAACGCGATGGGGCTGCAGGTCTCGGCCGTCGGCAACCACGAGTTCGACCAGGGCTTCGACGACCTCGCCGGCCGCGTGTCGGACATCGCCGACTTCCCGTACCTCGCGGCGAACGTCGAGGGGCAGAGCGAGCTCGCGCCCACCGAGATCATCACGACGGCCAACGGGGTGCGCATCGCGTACATCGGCACCGTGACCCAGTCGACGCCCGAGATCGTCGCCGCATCCGGCGTCGAGGGGCTCACGTTCACCGACCCCGTCGCCGTCACGAACGCGATCGCCGCCGACATCGTGGCGACCGACTCCGCCGACGTGGTGGTCGCCCTCGCGCACGAGGCGACCAGCGTCGTCGCGGGCGGCTTCAGCACCGACGTGGACGTCGCCTTCACGGGTCACTCGCACCAGCAGGACGTGCAGACCACGCCCAACGGCGTCACCGTCGTGCAGTCGCTCTCGTCGGGCGAGCGCCTCGGCCACGTCGAGCTCGTCGTCCCCGAGACGGGACCCGTCGTCGTCGCGGCCGCCGAGAACCTCACGGTCACGGGGATCACGCAGGCGCAGGCCGACTCGGACGACCCCATCGCGACCCCCGCCACCGAGCCGACGGTGCTCGGTCTCGTTCGCGACGCGTTCGACGCGGCGCGCCCCATCGGCGCGCAGGTCGTCGGCGAGGAGATGACGCTCCCGTTCCTGGCCGCGTCGAACACGGGCCAGCCGAACAGCGGCACGCCGCAGCACCGCGGCGCCGAGTCGCCGCTCGGCAACCTCATCGCCGAGGTCGCGCGCGTCACGGCGAACGACAACGGGCTCGAGGCCGACTTCGGCATCATCAACCCCGGTGGCGTGCGCGCCGACCTCGTGCCGAACGCCGCAGGCCAGCTCACGCTGCGTCAGGCGTTCAACGTCACGTCGTTCAGCAACGTCATCGGCACGCTCGACCTCACGGGCGCGCAGGTCGACCAGCTGCTCGAGCAGCAGTTCCTCCCCCGCGCACCCCGCCCGATGCTCGCACTGGGCCTCGCGGGCCTCGGCTTCGCCTACGACCCGGCCGCGCCGGTGGGCGAGCGCGTGCTCGACGCATGGCTCGAGCGGACCGAGGTCGTCGACGGCCAGGAGGTCGTCGTCCAGGAGGCGATCGACCCCGCCGCCACCTACACGGTCGCGTCGAACGCCTTCCTGCTCGAGGGCCAGGACGGCTTCACGGTGCTGCGCGACGGCACGAACCCGCAGGCGCTCACCACGATCGACTGGGAGGCCACGGCCGACTACCTCTCCGCGAACCCCGGACTCGTCCCCGACTACTCGCAGCGCTCGCTCGGCGTCACGGTCGGCACCGACCTCTCGCAGGTCTTCGAGCCCGGCGACGAGATCGTCGTCGACTTCTCGTCGCTGTCGTTCACGAGCACCGAGCCGAAGCCCTCGGTCGTCACCGCGACCGTGCTCGGCTCGGCGCCCGCCGTGGCGACGGGCGACGTCGTGACGTCGGTCACCGACCTCGAGCTGCCCGCCGCGGCTCCCGGCACCGTGCTGGTGGAGGCGCCCGTCGACAACGCCATCGTCGTCGACTCCAACGAGACCGGCCGCGCGAACGTCGTCATCACGATCCCCGAGGACACCGAGGACGGCCTGTTCGCGGTCGACTACGTCGCATCGGGCGCCGGGCTCGAGGACCAGCTCCTCGGCGTGCTCGTCGTCGAGGTCGAGGCCGCGGCGGTCCAGCCGCCGGTCTCGCCCGAGCCCTCGGCACCCGTCCCCTCGGCGCCCACGCCGTCGGCACCGCCCGTCGGCGGTGGCGACGACCAGGCCGGCCAGGGCGGCACGCTGCCCCAGACCGGTGCCGAGCTCGCAGGCCCCGCGCTCGCGATCGCAACGCTCGCGCTGCTCGCAGGCCTCGGTCTCGTGCTGCGCCGCCGCGTCGCCGCCTGACGCACCGCGGCTCGCGCCGCATCCACGATCCGAAGGCGGCCCCCACCTCGTGGGGGCCGCCTTCGGCGTTCGCCCGATGCCCGCCGACGCGCGAGGATGGGTGGGTGCAGCAGATCCACGACACCAGCATCCGCACGTTCGCGAGCGACAACTACGCAGGCGTGCACCCGCAGGTCCTCGAGGCGATGGTCGCCGCGAACGGCGGCCACGTCGTCTCCTACGGCGCCGACCCGTACACCGCGCGGCTGCAGGAGGTCGTGCGCGAGCACCTCGGCGGGCAGGCGGAGGCCTTCCCGGTCTTCAACGGCACGGGCGCGAACGTGCTCGCGCTGCAGTCGTGCCTGCCGCGGTGGGGCGCCGTCATCTGCGCCACCGGTGCGCACATCAACGTCGACGAGGGCGGCGCGCCCGAGCGCGTCGGCGGCCTCAAGCTGCTCGCGGTCCCCACGCTCGACGGCAAGCTGACGCCCGAGCTCGTCGACCGCGAGGCGTGGGGCTTCGGCGACGAGCACCGAGCGCAGCCCGGCATCGTGTCGATCACGCAGACCACCGAGATCGGCACGCGCTACACGGTCGACGAGATCGCGGCGCTCGCCGAGCACGCGCACGGCAAGGGCATGCTGCTGCACGTCGATGGCGCACGCATCGCCAACGCCGCGGCGGCGCTCGACGCACCGCTGCGCGCCTTCCTCACCGACGCAGGCGTCGACGTCCTGTCGCTCGGCGGCACGAAGGACGGCGCGCTGGGTGCCGAGGCCGTCGTGACGCTGACCGAGCGGGCCGGCCACGGCCTCGTCTACCTGCGGAAGGCGACGATGCAGCTCGCGTCGAAGATGCGCTTCCTCTCGGCGCAGCTGCTCGCGCTGTACGACGGCGACCTGTGGATCGAGAACGCCCGGCACGCCAACGCGATGGCGGCACGGCTGCGTGCGGCGCTCGAGGGCGTCGACGGCGTCGACTTCGTGCAGGCGACCGAGGCGAACGGCGTGTTCGCGCGCCTGCCGCTCGGCGTCGCCGACCGCGTGCGCGAGCGGTTCATGTTCTACGACTGGAACGGCGAGTCGGGCGAGGTGCGCTGGATGTGCTCGTGGGACACCACGGAGGCCGACGTCGACGCGTTCGCCGCGGCCGTGCGCGCGGCGGTCTCGACGGCGGAGGACCGGCTGCCGGCTCGCTGACCACGGGCGCCGGCGCGGGGCCTCGGCCGCAGGCGGCCTCCTCGGCGCCGCATCCACCCTCCGGCGTCGGTGGGTGGTGGGATGCTGTGCGCATGACGCAGCCCGGCACCCCTGGCGGGAGCAGCGAACGCCCCGCGGTGTTCTTCCGCGACGCCGCCGAGCTGCGCCGCTGGCTCGAGGTGCACCACGAGACGGCGAGCGAGCTGTGGATGGGCCTGCACAAGCGCTCCTCGCCCGTCGTCGACCAGGGGCTCACGTGGGCCGAGGCCGTGCCCGAGGCGCTGTGCTTCGGGTGGATCGACTCCGTCTCGCAGCCGATCGACGAGCACACGCGCAGGCAGCGATGGACGCCGCGCTCGTCGCGCAGCACGTGGTCGGCCGTCAACGTGGCCCACGTCGAGCGCCTGCTGGCCGAGGGGCGCATGCACCCGGCCGGCATCGCCGCCTACGAGCGCCGCAGCCCGGAGCGCACCGGCACGTACTCGCACGAGCAGGAGTCGGTCGCGCTCGCGCCCGACGAGCAGGCCGTGCTCGATGCGAGCGCACCGGCGACGGCCTTCCTCGAGGCCGCCGCCTCCGGCTACGTCCGCGCCGCGATCCACTGGGTCGCGAGCGCGAAGCGCGACGAGACGCGCGCCCGGCGCGTCGTGCAGCTCGTCGAGGCGTGCGAGGCAGGCGAGCTGCTGCAGCACCTGCGACCCACCTCGACGCCGCGCTGGCTCGAGCGCGCCGCCGCGGCGGCGGCCGCGGCGGGCTGACGGCGCGGGCATCCACCACGGCCGCGCCGCAGGGCTCACCCCCTGACGCAGCGCCGCGCCGCGAGCCCTCAGCGCGCGGCCACCTGCGCAGCAGCCGACACGACGCACGCTGCGAGCGCCGTCGCCAGATCGTCGAGCGTCAGGGGCGGCACGACCGACGCCCTGCCCGCATCGGTCTCGCGCCCCACGCCCGCGACGCCCGCCGACCGCACGGCGGGCACGTGCACGAACGCCGCGGGCACGTCGAGCCCCGCCGCCTCGACGGCGAGGCGGTTGCAGACGAACCCGCCCGCATCGTCCGAGACCTCGGCGGCCACGCCCGCGTCGCGGACGGCCGCCGCGAGCGCATCGACGTCGAGCGTCGCAGGTCGCAGCTCCGGCCCGTCGTCGACGGGCACGTCGCGCGGCTGCTCGCCCCGCTCGTCCGGGATGCGTGCGTCGATGCGGTTGCGGCCGTGGCGCTCGGGCGTGACCGCGGTGCGTCCGCCTGCCTCGCCGACCGCGAGCACGGCATCCGGCACGTGCTCGGCGACGAGGGCCCGCAGCGCCTCGGGGCCGGCGCGGAAGGCCACGGGCAGCACGCCGACGACCACGTCGATCCCGTCGACGCCGCGGCCCCCCAGTCGCTGCACGGCCTCGCGGCTGGCGTTCTCGGCGTCGCCGCCGAACGGCTCGAACCCGGTGACGAGGATGCGCATGTCCCCCATCCTCTCGCGGCACGGCCGACCGCCCGGGGTACATCCCCGGACGGAAGTCGAGGATCCTTCGATACGGTCTGCTCCCGGCCCGACGCTCCAACCGAGCACGACGGCCGGAGGAGACGGGTGGGCGCATGACCCTCGAGCTGCATGAGACCGCGGCGATCCGCGCCGTGCTGAGCGACGAGTGGGATGCGCTGCAGCCGCGGCTCACGGCGATCGCGCAACGCGTCGTGCGCAGACGCGAGATCGCCGAGGAGGTCGTGTCGTCGACGGTCGTCGAGCTCATCGAGCGCGTCGACGCCGGCGAGACCATCCGCGACCCCGCCGCCTACCTCGCGCGCGGCGTGCGGTTCCGCGCCATCGACGTCGTGCGATCCCGCGACGGGCAGGCGGTCGTCGGCACCGACGTCGCCGACGACGCCATCGCATCCATCGCCGACGCGCGCCTCGGCGCCATGTCGGTCGACGATCTCGACGCCCTATCGCCCGTGCGCGAGGCCTTCGGTGCCCTGTCGCAGCGGCACCGGGAGGTGCTGCTGCGCACCGTCGTCGACGGCGAGGCCATGCGCGACGTCGCGCGCGGCTGGGGCATGTCGGCCAACGCGGTGTCGGTGCTCGCGCTGCGCGCCCGGAAGGCGCTGCGCGGCGAGCTGAAGGCCGTGCTGCAGGAGCGCGCGGGCGGCGCGTGCGCCGTGCATGCTCGCTCGAGCGACCGCGCGGCCCTCGCGCACGTCGCACGGTGCGCCCACTGCCTCGACGTGCGCGCCGGGCGCGGCGTGGGCCGCTGGGTCTTCGCCACCGTGCCGCTGCTGCTCGGCGGCGCGGCGGCGGCCGTCTCCCCGCCGAGCGTCGCGCAGGCGCTGGTCGGCTCGGCGCTGCGCAAGCCCGTGCTCGCCGCGTCGTCGATGGCGGGCGTCGCCGCTGCGACGGCCGTCGTCGTGGTGACCGTCGCCACGCTGGCGGCGCCCGTCGAGCGACCCGTCGCCGACGCGCCGCCCGCGGCAGCCGCGCCCGAGCCGGTGGTGCCGGGAGCCATGGCGCAGCCGGCTCATCCCGAGGTGTCGACCCAGGCGAGCGATGCGGCGCAGGACGCGGCGCAGACCGCGGCGATCGGCCCGCGCGCCTCCGCTCCCGTCGTCGCGTCGCCGACCGTCGTGCCGACCACCGTCCGGGAGCCTGCGATCGCGGGTCTCGCCGTGCCGCTGCGCACGACGCCGCTGCCCGGTGCGACGCTGCCCGACCCGCCGAGCGCGCCGCGGCCCGCCCGCGAGCCCGCTCCGCCCCTCGTCGACCCCGAGCCGCCCGTCACCGAGCCCGAGCCGCCCGTCACCGAGCCCGAACCGCCGACCGTCGAGCCCGAGCCGCCCGTCACCGAGCCCGAGCCGCCGATCACCGAGCCCGAGCCGCCGACCGTCGAGCCCGAGCCGCCGATCACCGAGCCCCAGCGGCCGGTCGCCGCGCCGACCGTCGCCGTCGACTGGAGCGCCGGCCTCGGCGTGCTGCCGATCGCGACGATCGTCCTCTCCGGGCTCGTGCCGGGCGAGTCGTACTCGGTCGCATTGACGTCGCCGCTGCCGCTGACGCTCGTCGGCGTCTCGGGCGGCCTCTCGTGCCAGACGGTGCTGCCGTCGGGGGCGGCGTCGTGCGTCGCGGAGGCCGAGAGCGCCGTCGTGACGATCGTCGCGACCGGTGCGCTGCTGTGCGCGCTCCCGGCCACCCTCACGGTCGCGGCGGCCGACGCCGGGCGCCAGGACGCGCTCGTGGCCGACGTCGCGCCGCCCTTCTGCCTCTGATCCGACACGCCCGGGGCCGGCGTCGACGCCCACGTCGCGTCATGATGCCGCGTCTCATCCGTCCTCCCCATGACGCATCGCGTCGGCCCGTCGCTCCCGTCGACGGGTCGAGCGGAGGGGCACGGGTCGGTGCTCCTCCGCTCTCGAACCCCTCGCGGCGGCGCCTCGGTCGTGGCGACGACGCTCGGGCTCCTCCGGCACGGCAGGATGGTGCGGTGACTGTGCTGGGGATCGACGTCGGTGGCACCAAGGTCGCCGGGGTCGCGATGACCGAGGCGGGCGAGGTGCTGCACCGGTCGTGGCGCGAGCACCGCATCCGCTCGTCGCAGGGCCTGCTCGACGAGATCGCGCGCACGGCCGACGAGCTCGGTGCGGCCCTCTCGAGCGCGGGCGACCCCGCCCCGGAGCGGCTGGGACTCGGCATCGCGTCGTGGCTCACCCCCGACGCCTCGACGATCGCGTGGGCCGCGCACTTCCGCATCCGCGACTTCCCCGTGCGCGACGCCGTGTCGGCGCGAGTGGGCCTGCCCGTCGTCGTCGACAACGACGGCAACGCGCACGGGCTCGGCGAGCACCGCTTCGGCGCCGGGCGCGGCACGCAGTCGCTGCTGCTCGTGTCGCTCGGCACCGGCGTCGGCGGCGCGCTCATCGTCGGCGGCCAGGCGCTGCGCGGTGCGCACGGGTTCGCGGGCGAGCTCGGCCACGTGACGGTCGTCGAGGACGGCCCGCTCTGCTCGTGCGAGGCGCACGGATGCCTCGAGGCGTTCGCGGGCGGGCAGGCGCTCGCCCGCGTGGGCTCGCGCATCGCGGCCGCACGCGACCTCGCGGGCGGGCAGCCGGTGACGGCGAAGCATCTCGTGGATGCGGCGCTCGCGGGCGACCCCCCATCCATCGGCGCCGTGGGCGACGCGGGCATCGCGATCGCGGCGGCGCTGCGACGGATGCTGCCCGCGTTCGACCCGGAGGTCGTCGTGCTCGGCGGCTCGGTCGGCATGGCGGCGCAGTCGATCCTGCTGCCGATCGTCGAGCAGGAGCTCGCGGCCCTCGCGCCGCTGCAGTCGGTGCCGCAGCCGCGCCGCATCGTGCCCGCAGCGCTCGGCCGGTGGTCGACGGCGATCGGCTCGGCGAGCCTCGCCCTCCCCTGACCCCGTCTCTCGAGGTTCTCGGCGGCTTCTCCGGTCGCAAGCGGCCGAGCACCACGCAGGGATCCGTGGTGCTCGGCCCGTTCTGACGCCAGAAGGAGCCGAGGAGCGCAGATGCGCGGGGTCAGGTGAGGCCGGCGTCGCGCGCGATCACCGCAGCGCGCATGCGGGATGGCGCGTCGAGCTTCGCGAGCACGCGCGAGACGTGCGTCTTCACCGTGGGCTCCGAGATGCCGAGCCGATGGGCGAGCTGCGCGTTCGACAGGCCCGCGCCGAGACCCGCGAGCACCTCGCGCTCGCGCACGGTGAGGTCGCCGAGCCCCGCGGGCAGCTCCACGGGCTGCGGCGCGGCCGACCGCATCCGCTGGAGCACCCGCATCGTCACCTCCGGCGCCAGCACGCCCTCGCCCGCCGCGACGCGACGCACGCCCGCGATGATCGCGTCGGGCTCCGCCGTCTTCAGCAGGTAGCCGGATGCGCCGGCCGCGAGCGCGCCGTCGACGTGCTCGTCGACGTCGTACGTCGTGAGCACGAGCACCGCGACGCCGAGCGCCACGACCTCCGCGGTCGCGGCGATGCCGTCGAGCCGCGGCATGCGCACGTCCATGAGCACGACGTCGGGTCGCAGCGCCGTCGCCTGCTGCACGGCTGCGCGGCCGTCCGCCGCCTCGCCCACGACCTCGATGCTCCGATCGGCGGCGAGCACCGCCGCGATGCCCGCGCGCACCGCCGCGTGGTCGTCGGCGACGACGACGCGCACGGTGCGGCCCTCGCCGAGCTCGCCGACGCCATCGCTCCCGACGCCGCCGCCGCTCCCCTCGACGTCGCCGATCTCGCCCCGCCCGTCGTCGACAGATCCCACGCTCATCCGCTCGTCTCCTGCCTCGGCACCGTCGCGTGCACGATCCACCGCCCGTCGTCGGTGCGGCCTGCGCTGCCCGACCCTCCGACCGCGCGCCATCGCTGCGCCATGATCGCCGTGCCGAGGCCGTTGCCCTCCGCCTCCCGCGCATCCGGCACGAGGGCGTTCTCGACATGCAGCGTCGCCGCGTCGCCCTCGACGCGGGCCCGCAGGCGCACCGATGCACCCGGGGCGTGGCGGGCGGCGTTGGCGAGCGACTCGCGCGCGATGCGCATGAGGGCATGGGATGCGGCGGTGCCGACCGAGCCGGGCGGCACGTCGACGTCGGCCTCGAGCGCGAGGCCGAAGCGCTCGGCGTCGCGCTGCAGCGCGTCGGCGTCGTCGATGCCGACGGCGACCGCGTCGTCCTCGCGGCCCGTCGTGAGCACCTCGATGAGCTGCCGCAGCTCCTCGAGCGCCTCGACGCTCGACGAGCGCATGGCGCGGATCGAGGCGGCCGCCGCCTCGTCGGCAGCGGGCACGCGGGCCGACAGCGCCGCCGACTGCAACGCGATCGCCGACAGCCGTGCGGCGATCTCGTCGTGCAGCTCGCGCGCCATCGCCGCGCGCTCGTCGCGCACGGCGCGGTCGCGTTCGGCGTCGGCGGCGCGGGCGACGGCATCCGCCCGCTCGGTCTCGGCCTCGAGCAGCTCGTCGCGCTGCCGCACCGACGTGCCGAGCACGGCCGGCGCGCCGCCGAGCATCGCGACCGCCACGACGAGCGCGACCCCCTCGGCAGGGTCGACGGCGCCCGCCGACTGCCCGAGCCACACGCCGAGCAGCGCGACGCCCGCCGCGATGACGATCGCGACGACGAGCCCGCGGATGCGCGGGCGAGGGTCGAGCATCGCCGCGTACACCGCGTCGAAGAGGGCGACGACGAGCACGAGGCTGAGGCCCCCGGTGATCGCGGCGACGTCGAGCAGCAGCAGCACGGCGGTGCCTCCGGCGCTCCACGCCGGCAGCCGTCGCTTCACGAGCAGGCACGCCGCCGCGGCGATCGGCAGCGTCCACGGCAGCCACGGGAGCCCGAGGGGCAGCGACGGGTCGGCCGCGCGGCCCGCGTCGAACGCCACGGCCACGAGCCCGCCGACGAGCACGATCGCGGCCACCGTGACGACGCCCGCGCGCGTGCGGTAGCGCACGAGCGGCAGCACGTACTCGTCGAGCGGCGTGCGGCGGCGAGCGGCGGGCATGGCTCCCATCCCAGCACGCAAGGCGGCGCCGCGGGTCATCCGAAGGGCGGATGGGCGGCATCCGGCATGCGACCTTCCGCCGACGCGCACGCATGCGGCGCGGCGCGAGGGTCGAGGCATGGACCTCCCCACGATCGGCACGCTGGTGCTGCTGGCCCTCGCCGACTCGACGAGCTTCGGCACGCTGCTCATCCCGATCTGGCTGCTGCTCGCGTCGTCGCGCCCGAGCGTGCCGCGCATGGCCGCGTACCTCGGCACCGTCGCCGGCTTCTACCTCGTCATGGGGGTGCTGCTGTCGATCGGGGCGCGACTGCTGCTCGACGACCTGCAGGCGTGGCTCGCGTCGCCCGTGGGCGGCGGGGTCGTGATGGCGGCGGGCGCGGTGCTGTTCGCCGGCTCGTTCTGGCTCGCGAGGCGCGCGAGGGATCGCGGCGGCGAGGGCGTGTCCGAGCGCATCCTGCGGTGGCGGGAGCGCGCGCTCGACTCGGAGTCCGGCTCCGTCGCGCCGCTCATGGGGCTCGCGCTCGCAGCGACGGCACTCGAGGTCGCGACGCTGCTGCCGTACCTCATCGCGATCGGCATCATGGATGCCGCCGACCTGCCGCTGCCGGTGCACGGCGCGGTGCTCGCCGCCTACGTCGTCGTCATGGTGCTGCCCGCCGTCGTGCTGCTCGCGGTGCGGCTCGTCGCGCACCGGCGCATCGAGCCGTGGCTGCAGCGCGTGAACGACTGGCTCATGCGACAGGCTGGCGAGATGACGACGTGGATCGTGGCGATCGTCGGCTTCCTGCTGCTCCGTGCCGGTGCGGAGGCGTTCGGCGGCATCGGCGTCGTGCTGGCGACCGCCGGCGAGGTGCTGCAGCAGGTCGTGCAGGGGCTCGTGCCGCTCGGCTGAGGTGCGGCGCGCGGGCGACCCTGCGGGCGGCCGGACACGACGACGCCCGCACCCTCGAGCGAGGATGCGGGCGTCGTGCGGAGCGACGCGCGCGGGGCGTCAGCCCTGCGCGCGGCCGGCGCGGCGC
The DNA here is from genome assembly GCF_042666675.1 of Agrococcus sp. GCM10030265. NCBI lineage: Bacteria > Bacillati > Actinomycetota > Actinomycetes > Micrococcales > Microbacteriaceae > Agrococcus > Agrococcus sp. GCM10030265. Next base: position 811,185 of record NZ_JBHTCZ010000001.1, on the reverse strand, counting down.
GAGCCGCCCGAGCGAGCGCCACCCGAGCGGGCGGCACCGCCGCCGGAGCGGCCGCCGTCCTGCATCGAGCCGCCACCGCCCGACGACCATGCGACGGCCGAGCCGCCGCGCGTGCCGCGGTCGTCGCGACGCTGGCCGCCCTGGCCGCCCGCCGCGGCACCGCCGCGACGCTGGCCGCCGCCCGCGCCCTGCGCGCCGCCGTGGCCGCGACCGCGACCCTGGCCCTGACCCTGCAGCTCCGACCGCTGGCCGCGGTCGGCGCCGCCGCCCTCGCCCGCCGAGCGCTCGCGGCGCTGCTGCTTGGGCTCGGGGCGACCCGAGCGGTCGCGACGCGGACGACCGGCGCCCTGCGCCGCATCCGCGCCACCGCCGGTGCCGCGGCCGCGGCGCGAACGGCCACCGCCGCCGCCACCCTGCTGCTGCGGGATCTCGTTGCCCGAGCCGGGCCCGCCGGGCACGGGCTCGACGATCGGGGCGACCTCGCCCACGAGGGCGACGACGGCATCCGACGTCGCCGTCACACGTTGCGGCTGCACCGCGATGGCCGCCTTGCGCAGCAGCTGCATCGTGTCGGAGCGCTGCGCGGGCAGCATGATCGTGGCGACGTCGCCCTCCGAGCCGGCGCGGGCCGTGCGGCCCGAGCGGTGCAGGTACGACTTGTGCTCGAGCGGCGGCTCGACGTGCACGACGAGCTCGATGTGGTCGACGTGCACGCCACGGGCGGCGACGTCGGTCGCGACGAGCACCTTCACGGAGCCGTCGGTGAACGCACCGAGGTTGCGCTCGCGAGCGTTCTGCGACAGGTTGCCCTGCAGGTCGTGCGCGGGGATGCCCCATGCGGTGAGCTGCTTCGCGAGCTTCTTCGCCTGGTGCTTCGTGCGGGTGAAGAGGATGCGGCGGCCCGTGCCCGACGCGAGCGTGCGCACGAGCGCCATCTTGTCGTCGGCCGAGACCTCGAACAGGTGGTGCGTCATCGCGGCGACGGGCGAGTTCGCCTCGTCGACGGAGTGCATGATCTCGTCGTGCAGGAAGCGCTTCACGATCTTGTCGACGCCGTTGTCGAGCGTCGCCGAGAACAGCATGCGCTGGCCCGACTGCGGCGTCTTGTCGAGGATGCGCGTCACGACGGGCAGGAAGCCGAGGTCGGCCATGTGGTCGGCCTCGTCGATCACGGTCATCTCGATGGCCTCGAGGCTCGCGATGCGCTGCTTCATGAGGTCGTCGAGGCGGCCGGGGCACGCCACGACGATGTCGACGCCGCGTCGCAGCGCGTCCTCCTGCGGGCCCTGCTTCACGCCACCGAAGATCGTCGTGACCGTGAGGCCCGCGGCGTCGGCGAGGGGGCGGATGGTCGCGGCGATCTGCGTCGCGAGCTCGCGCGTCGGCGCGAGCACGAGACCGAGGGGCAGGCCCTTGCGGCGGCGGCCGCCCGCGAGGTCGCCCGCGAGGCGCTGCACCAGCGGGATGGCGAACGCCAGCGTCTTGCCGGAGCCCGTCTTGCCGCGGCCGAGCACATCCCGACCCGCGAGGGTGTCGGGCAGGGTGTCTGCCTGGATGGGGAACGGCGTGGGCCGCTCCATGGCGTTCAGAGCCGCGACGAGGCGGGGGCTGACGCCGAGGTCGGCGAACGAGGGCAGGTCGGCGTGCGCCTGGTCGTTCGCTGCGGATGCCTGCACGGCCTGGGGCTGCGCGGGCGCGATGGTCGATGGGGTGATGGTGCTCATGCTTCTTCTGTCTGGCAGCGCTGGGCATGCCGTGTCGGCCCACGCGCACGCTGGGGCGTGCCGGATGGGCGGTGGGCGTCGTCGCGTCGGAGGGGCGAAGGCGACGGTCGTCGCTTCCGTTCGCCGCAGTCCGATCGCCCTGCTGCTCGCCGGTGATCCGGTGCGAGGCTGGAGCGCGTCCACGACGCAGGCGAGCGGGAACCGCTCGCAGGTTCCCCCAGTCTAGCGTCAGCGGCGTGCCAGCGCATCCGCCGCGGGTGATCGCGGTCTCCCGGAGGCCGTCGCCCGGCACCGCTGCCCGTGCGAGAGAGTCGCGATCGGGCGGGTCACGGCAGCCACGTCGCCGCTCCCCCGGGCGGCGGATGCACGACTCGGCCGTGCGGGCGATGCCGCGGCGCCGCGCGCTGCGTAGCGTCGAGGGCATGGAGAACCTGCCGCTGTTCCTGCTGCTGCTCACCCCGGGCCTCGTGACGACCGTGATGGTCGCGATCATGGCGCCGCGGCTGAACGCGCAGCACCGCGCACGCCAGGCGGCACGGGCCGCGGCGGCCGCCCGCGGCTGAGTCCACGGTCGGCTGAGCCCACCCGCCCCTCGAGGCGGGACGTGCCGCGGAGCGGCGCGGCGTCGGCCGCGTGCACGGGATGCCGCGCAGGTGCGTGGGGGCGCAGGGGCGCAGGTGCGCAGGTGCGCAGGTGCGCAGGGGCGCAGGGGCGCAGGGGCGCAGGGGCGCAGGGGCGCAGGTGCGCAGGTGCGCACCGTGCCACTCGGAGGACGCAGGTCGCCGACACCGCCGCGCAGATGCGCAGATGCGCAGATGCGCAGATGCGCAGATGCCGACCGTGCCGCTCAGAGGACGCAGGTCGCCGCCGCCGCCGCGTCACGCGACGATCACGCCATGCGTCGCGACGCGCGCGAGGCTCAGCGACGCATCCGACCGCTTCGGCGCTCAGCGCGACGCGAGATGCTCGCGCACCATCTCGGCGACGAACGCGTGGTCCTGCAGCTGCGGCAGCCCCGAGACGCCGACCGCGCCCACGACGCCGACGCCGGCGACCGTGATCGGCAGCACGCCGCCGTGCGCCGCGTGCGTCGTGGGGTCGAGGAGCGACTCCGAGAAGTCCTGACCGCGAGCGCGGAACCGCTCGCCGACCCCGAGCGACGAGCGGTGGAAGTGCAGCACCACGTTCGTCTTCCGCTCGAGCCAGCGATCGTTCTCGGGCGTCGTGCCCGGCAGCGCCGCGTGGAAGGCGCGCTGCCCGTTGAGCATGATGCCGACGACGAGCGGCAGGCCGCGCTCGACGGCGGCGTCGCGCAGCCGCATCCCGAGGCGCCACGCGTCGTCGAGGTCGAAGCGGTCGAACACGAGCTCGCGCTCATCGCGCTCGACGAGGGCGCGCAGCTCGTCGCTGCCGTGCGGGGGCATCTCCACGTGGGTCATGCGCCCATCCTGCCGCGCCGCATCCGCATCGCTCGCGCCGAGCCGCCCGCGGGGAGTGGGCACTCGATGCTGCGATTCGGGCCGAATCGCAGCATCGAGTGCCCACTCGCGCGCATCTAGTGCCCAGTCGCCTCGTCGGGGTGTGCGTCGGAGCCGTCGGAGGCGGCACCGCGCACGTCGCCGGGCGACGCATCCGGGTCGAACGACCACTCGCGCGCCGGCGGCGTCGCACCCTCGGGGCCGAGCCACAGGCCGTCGCCGCCGGCGGCGACGTCGACCTGCACGGTGTCGCCGTCGCGCACCTCGCCCGACAGCAGCGCTCGCGCCAGCCGGTCGTCGATCTCGCGCTGCATGAGCCGTCGCAGCGGCCGCGCACCGTAGAGCGGGTCGTAGCCGCGCTCGCCCAGCCAGCGCCGTGCGGCATCCGACACGTGCACCGTGAGCCTGCGCTCCTGCAGCCGCCGGTCGAGGCCCGCGACCTGGATGCCGACGATGCGGCCCAGCTCGGAGGTCGACAGCGCGTCGAACACGACGATGTCGTCGAGCCGGTTCACGAACTCGGGCTTGAACGCCTGCCGCACCGCCGCCATCACCTGGTCGTGCGCCTGCCGGGCGTCGATCGTGGGGTCGGTGAGGTACTGCGAGCCGAGGTTCGACGTGAGCACGAGGATGACGTTGCGGAAGTCGACCGTGCGGCCCTGCCCGTCGGTGAGGCGCCCGTCGTCGAGCACCTGCAGCAGCAGGTCGAACACCTCGGCGTGCGCCTTCTCGACCTCGTCGAGCAGCACGACCGAGTACGGGCGGCGCCGCACCGCCTCCGTCAGCTGTCCGCCCTGCTCGTAGCCGACGTAGCCGGGAGGAGCGCCGACGAGCCGTGCGACCGAGTGCTTCTCGCCGTACTCCGACATGTCGATGCGCACGAGCGCGCGCTCGTCGTCGAACAGCAGCTCGGCGAGCGCCTTCGCGAGCTCGGTCTTGCCGACGCCCGTCGGTCCGAGGAAGAGGAAGGAGCCCGTGGGCTTGTCGGGGTCGGAGACGCCGGCGCGAGACCGCCGCACGGCATCCGACACGGCCCCCACCGCCTCGCGCTGCCCGACGACGCGGGTGCCCAGCTCGTCCTCGAGGCGCAGCAGCCGCTCGGTCTCGCCCTGCATGAGGCGGCCGACGGGGATGCCCGTCCACGCGGCGACGACGCCCGCGATGTCGTCGGCGGTCACCTGGTCGTTGACCATGCGCCCCTCGCCCGTCTCCCCCGCCTCGGCCTCCTTCAGCTCGGCCTCGACCTTCGGGATGTCGCCGTAGAGCACGCGCGATGCGCGCTCGAGGTCGCCTTCGCGCTGGGCGCGCTCGGCCTGGATGCGCAGCTCGTCGAGCCGCTCGCGCAGACCGCCGATGCGGTTGAGGGAGGTGCGCTCGGCCTGCCAGCGGCGGTCGAGGTCGCCGAGCTGCGCCTGCTTCTGCTGCAGCGTCTGCTCGAGCGCGGCGAGGCGCACCCTGGATGCGTCGTCACGCTCGCGTCGCAGCGCGAGCCGCTCGAGCTGCAGACGGTCGACCGCGCGGCGCAGCTCGTCGATCTCGACGGGCGCCGAGTCGATCTCCATGCGCAGGCGCGACGCCGCCTCGTCGATGAGGTCGATGGCCTTGTCGGGCAGCTGGCGCGCCGTGATGTAGCGATTCGAGAGCGCGGCGGCGGCGACGAGCGCCGAGTCGGCGATCGTGACCTTGTGGTGCGCCTCGTAGCGCTCCTTGAGCCCGCGCAGGATCGCGACGGTGTCCTCGACCGACGGCTCGCCGACGTACACCTGCTGGAACCGCCGCTCCATGGCGGCGTCCTTCTCGATGAACTCGCGGTACTCGTCGAGCGTCGTCGCACCGATGAGCCGCAGCTCGCCGCGCGCGAGCATGGGCTTCAGCATGTTGGATGCGCCCTGGCTGCCCTCGGCGGCGCCGGCGCCCATGATCATGTGCAGCTCGTCGATGAACGTGATGATGCGCCCGTCGGCCTTCTGGATCTCGGCGAGCACGTTCTTCATGCGCTCCTCGAAGTCGCCGCGGAACTTGCTGCCCGCGACCATCGCGTTGACGTCGAGCGTCACGATGCGCTTGCCCTTGAGGCTCTCGGGCACGTCGCCCGCGACGATGCGCTGCGCGAGCCCCTCGACCACCGCGGTCTTGCCGACGCCGGGCTCGCCGATGAGCACGGGGTTGTTCTTCGTGCGCCGCGAGAGCACCTGGCTGATGCGCCGGATCTCGGCGTCGCGCCCGATGACGGGGTCGAGCCGCCCCGCCCGCGCGATCGCGGTCAGGTCGGTGCCGAACTGCTCCAACGCGCTGCGTCGATCATCCTGCCCAGGCTGCATCCCGCCCATGCGTGCCATGCGTCTCCCCTCGATCCGAGCCCTGGCCCGATCGGGGCCCGAGCGAAACTTGAGTGATCTGGGCTCAAGTCTACTCTCCTCTCGCCGAAGAAGGCGAGTGCGCGCCTGACCGCTCGCCCCTAGCCCGGGAGGTCGCGCACGTCGCAGCGTCCCATCCACAGCGTGCGGACGAGCGCCGTCGGTCGGCCGAGTGCGCGGTTCCCCGATGTCGAGCGAATCGAGAACCAGCTACAGCGCTCGAGGCAGCGTGGCCCCTGGTTGACGATTGCGAGGGTGGAGCGGTTCGAGCTCGCGTCTGCGCTGCACCGTCGATCGAGGGTGGAGCAGCTCATCTCCCGATCGAAGGTGCAAGACGTGGCGATCAGCGTGGCATCGCGCTGGCAGCGCTCGGTTCTGAGCATCGGCGTCGCCGTAGCGAGCGTGACGACGGGAGCCGGATTCTCGGTCACCGATCCTGGGCCCGATGAGAGCGTCGCTGCCGCGGAATCGGACGCTGGCGCGGCGATCTGGTCGCCGAGCGATACGTCATCGAGTGGCTGGACGCGTCGGTGCCGGGAGACGACCGGCTCTTCGTCGCATCGCTCCTCGAGACCGCCCACCGCTCGCAGTGACGACGTGGTGAAGTCCTCGCCGTTCGGTGAACCGCACCGCTGGTCGCGCCCGACGCAGGCGCCGCTCGCGTCGCAGTCGTCGAGGAGTTCCCCGCATCGCTGCCAGCGTGCTCGGAGTTGCCGTGCCAGCGCCCGGCCTCGGCAGCAGGGAGCGAAGTCATGGACTGAGGAGTCCGTGTCGCTTCGCCTCGACGAGGTACTGCGCGAACTGCTCATCGTCGACGTCGCCGACACGGGCGTCGCCGAGGAAGCACGGCGGCCCGATATGGGCGATGAGAACGGGCACGAGTAGGGCGCCCATGTTGTAGACACGGAAGCCCGTCGCGATCCCGTCGCGGGCTTCGAGCAGGATCGAGGCACGCTCACCACGACTCTGCTCGAGGTGCAGGAGCCGAAAGCCCACCTCCGCCGGGTCGACGAAGAGATCCCGGCGGCCCTGCTCCAGCCACTCGCTGTCATGGTCTGGATCGGGGCGCAGCGCCTCTCGATCCTGCTCGTCGAAGACGCGTTCCAGCGCCCTTGGATCGGTGATGGTCAACAGCATCGCCGCATCGGCCTCCCGCACCTCATCATCTGCGACGAGGTCATGCGCGGGAATCGTCGACAGTGGGATCTCGTACGCCGCGTAGCGCTCGATGAGAAGGTCAGCGACCTGCCGCAGGCACATCGGTGCCGGCGGCTGTGCGCGCCACGACGCGGCGAGCGCTTCGAGCTCGGTGCGCTTCATCGTCGGGGATTCCCGAAGAAGCAGTGCGCCGCGGAGCGCGTGCTGCGGTGGTAGTGCTCGAACTTGCCAGGACCGTGTCGGTCGATCTCGGGTCCGACGGGATGGCGTCCGCCGCTCGCGAGTTGACAGACCTGCCTGGCTCCGGCCTTCGACCGAGACCAGGTGTTCAGTCCAGCGCCATGGTCGCTCGCGGGTCCGTCGCCCGGCTGCTCGATGTCGAAGCAGTCGAACGCCTCGAGGTCGGTCGCCATGCGGCCATCGATGATCGCGACCGTCGCCGATGACGCGGCGGCGTCGATGGCGCACCCGGTGACCGAGGCACCGACAGAGACCACGACGGCGGAGGCCACGACGACGGAGACTGCGGCGCGCTTGGAGAGCATGGAGCGAGCGTGCCCGGCGCATGCGGAAGAAGCATCCCATCTCCTCGCAGGTGATCGTGGCTCGAGGCAGGGGGCAGCGATCGACGGGTCGAGGGGTGATGGCTGTGCCGGCGCTGACCCGGCACACCGTGCTTCGACGACCCAGCGACGGTCGACCCGTGTCCGCGGCGACGCGTGCCCCATCTCGCTGCTTCGAGCCACCTGGCACAGTCGCCGTGCGAATCACGTGCCCCGCCCCGACGAGGCAGGATGGACGCGTGAGCGACCTCCACGTGACCCGGCTCGGCGAGGCCGGCTCGCCCGTCGTCCTCTGCCACGGCCTCTTCGGCCAGGGCAGGAACTGGACGCAGATCGGCAAGGCGCTCGGCGCGAGCCACCGCGTGACGCTCGTCGACATGCCGAACCACGGCCGGTCGGCGTGGACCGAGCGCATCGACCTCGCCGAGATGGCCGACACGATCGCCGGCCTGCTCACCGAGCCGACGGCGCTCGTCGGCCACTCGATGGGTGGCAAGGTCGCGATGCTCGTGGCGCTGCGGCATCCCGAGCTCGTCTCGCGGTTGTGCGTCGTCGACGTCGCACCCGTCGCCTACCGCGAGTCGGACGAGTTCGGGCGCTTCATCGACGCGATGCTCGGCATCGACCTCGCAGCGCTCGGCTCGCGCGCCGACGCCGACGCGGCGCTCGCGGAGGCCGTGCCCGACCCCGGCGTGCGCGCGTTCCTGCTGCAGAGCCTCCGACGCGAGGGCGACGTGTGGCAGTGGATGTCGAACCTCGAGGTGCTGCGCCGCGACCTGGGCGCCATCCGCGGCTGGTCGGATGTCGACGCCGTGTACGACGGACCCGTGCTGTGGATCGCCGGGGGCGCGTCGCGCTACGTGCGCGACGAGCACCGCGCCGCGATGGAGGCGCTCTTCCCGCGCGTGCGCCGCGCGACGGTCAAGGGTGCGGGCCACTGGGTGCACTCGCAGGAGCCCGCGGTCGTCACCGACCTGCTCACGAGGTTCCTCGCCGACTGACCGCATCCGGCCCGCGGCCGATGGAGCCGAGCGCGCATCCGCATCACGACGAGGGCGGACGCTCCCCCGAGCCGCGCGACACGAGCGTCGCCGGCAGCCGCCGCGTCGACGTCGGGTGCGCGGCGTCGACGTGCGACAGCAGCGCCGCGACCGCCTCGCGGCCGAGCGCCGACGTGTCGGCGCCGACGGTCGTGACGCCGAGCGCGTCGGCGAGCTCGAAGTGGTCGAAGCCGACGAGCGCGGGCGGATGCGGCAGGTCGCGGAAGGCTGCGATCGCGCCGATGGTGACGCGGTTGTTGGCGGTGAACACCGCGGTGGGCGGCTCGTCGAGGCGCATGAGGTCGCGCACGGCCTCCTCCGCCGCCGCCGCCGAGTGCGAGCCGCGAACGACGAGCGCGGGGTCGAGCGGGATGCCGGCGGCCGTGAGCGCAGCCGCGTAGGCCGTGTACCGCTCGCGCTGCGGCGAGAGGCGCTCGAGGTCACCGACGAACGCGATGCGCCGATGCCCGCGCTCGAGGAAGCCCGAGATCGCGGCCGTCGCGCCCCCGACGTTGTCGATGACGACGGCGTCGAGGTCGATGCCCGCAGGCGCTCGGTCGACGAGCACGAGCGGCACGCCCCGCTCGACGACGCCGCGCAGCTCGGCGTGCGCGTCGAGCGTCGACACCAGCAGGATGCCGTGCGCGCGACGATGCACGAGATCCTCGACGATCGCCCGCTCGATCGCCGCATCCTCGTCGGACGACGCCATCGACAGCTGCAGCCCGTGCTCGCGCAACGCATGCTCGACGCCCGTCGCGAGGCCCATGTAGAACGGGTTGGCGAGGTCGCCGACCACGAGTCCGACGCTGCGCACCGCCGTGCCGCGTCGCAGCTGGCTCGCGGCCGAGTTCAGCGTGAAGTCGAGCGCTGCGGCTGCGGCGCGCACCCGGCCGCGCGTCGAGTCGGCGACGTACGGCTCGCCGCCGAGCGCCCGCGACGCCGTCTTGATGCTGACGCCTGCCGCCTCGGCGACGTCTGCGAGCGTCGGCTGCCGCTGCGCGACGCGCGCGACGGCGCTCGGCGCGACGTCGTCGTGAGCCGTCATGCGGCACCTCCCTCGGTCGTGCTCCGGCGGACGCGTCGCCGGGGCGGCGGCCGTGCCCTCAGCGTCGCACACCGTCGACGCGCGGATCGGCCCGGGCAGCGGATGCGCCCGGGCCGATCCGTCATGCGCCTACGAGCAGGACGTGCTCCAGGCGGTCGCGGCGAGCGACGGCGGCCCACCGACGTTGCGCACCTCGTCGGGCGCGGTCGCCGTGATGAGCGCCGACACGGGCGCGGGTGCGCACGTGCCGAGCGTCAGCAGCAGCGGGTCGCCCGTGACGCCCACGACGGCGCTGGCCGACAGCGCATCCGGGAAGCCCGCGCCCGTCGCGATGACGACCCCCTGGCCCTCGGTCGGCTCGACGAAGCGCTCGACGAGCAGCGCGTTCGTCTCGAACCGGTCGGCGCCTGCCACGCGCTCGGCGCTGCCCGTCTCCATGCGCGATGCGACGACCACCGAGTACGACAGGCTCGGGCTGCCACCGACGATCCACGCCTGCTCGGCGCCGAGGTCGTGCAGCGCCTCGGCCGTGACGTCCAGCAGGGCGGCACGGGTCGAGAGCAGCACGGGCACGTCGCCGATGGCGGCGGCGACGCCGCTCGCCGACAGCGCATCCGGGAAGACCTCGCCGCTCGCGACGAAGGCGGACTCGGCGGAGCCGAACACCTCGGTCGCGATGAGCGCGGCGGTCTCGTAGCGGTCGGCGCCCGCGATGCGGCGCACGTCGGCGTTCGGGTACCGCTGCTCGAGCATCGTCTCGATGTTCGCGCCGACGGTCGTCGGGCCTCCCACGATGGTGATGCTCGGCGGCTGCAGCCGGTCGATCTCCGCCATCGTGATGCCGAGCACGCGGTCCGGGGGCGTGAGCAGCAGGCTCGCGTCCTCGTGCGCGGCAGCCGGTCCGGCTGCGAGCGCGTCGGGGAAGCCCTCGCCCGCCGTGATCCACACCGGCGACCCGACCTCGAAGAGGTCCTGCGAGGCGAGCACGTTCGTCTCGTACCTGCTGCCACCCGCGTAGGTGACGACGTCGGCGCCCACGTCCGCGACGACCGTGACGGTCACCGGGGCGGATGCGCTGCCGTCGACCCCGTCGCCGCCGCTGAAGGTCGCGACGTACGTGCGGTCGCCGAGCGAGTCGGCGGGCAGCTCGATCGACGCGGTGCCAGCGACGATCGGCGCGGTGCCGACCACCTCGGCGCCCTGCGAGAACGTCACCGACCCCTGCGTCGCCGCCGCGTCGCCGACCGAGACCGTGGCGACGAGCTCGATGCTCTCGCCGATCTCGACGCTCGTCGACAGCGCGCGCAGCACGGTGGTCGACGGCACGGCGGGCGTCTCGACCGTGATGGTCGCGGTCGCCGTCGCCGACGACTGCAGGCCGGTGGCGGTGACGACGTAGTCGCCGTCCGCCACGTCGCCCACGGGCACGTCGACGCGGAACGCGCCGCCGACCGCCGTGACCTCGATGGCGTCGCCGCCGCCCGAGAACGTCACCTCGACGGTCTCGTCGGGCAGGAAGCCCGCACCGTCGACGGGCACGACCGACCCGGGCGCCACGGCGCCGGCGGGGGCCGTGAGCGTCGGCGTCGGCACCTCGGCGGCACGGACGACGACCGGGATGGTCGTGGTCGCGCTCGCCGTGCCGTCGTCGACCGTCACGGTGACGGTGTGCTCGCCCTCGGCGAGGTACGTGTGCGAGCCGCGGACGACCTGCTCCACGATCTCCGCCTGCAGGCTCGCCTCGACCGCCGAGGGCGCGTCGAGCTGCGCCCCTGCCAGGTCGATGCGCGCGATGTCCGACGGCGTGCCGTCGCCCCAGCTCACGACCGCCGTGACCTGCTCGGCCGACGCGTCCACCCCGTCGAACGTCGCGAGGTCGAGGTCGAGCTCGGCGTCGACGGTGGCCTCGATCGCGGGCACGGCCGGCTGCACCTGCAGCGTCGGCGCCGGGATCGTGCCGTCGAGCGCGACGGCGGCGACGTGCACCTGGCCGCCGACGAGCGTGCCGGAGGCCGCGGGGAAGCCGATCGACACGAGCCGCAGCGGCACGCCGTCCGCGCCGGTCGCGAGCGCGACGGGTGCGGTGGCGAACAGCGACGACGGCTTGCCGTCGTTCGAGCCGGGGCCCGTGAGCCTGCCGGGCACCGTCGCCACGGCGACGTTGCCGGCGACGGGCGTCGACGTGCCGCCGACCCAGTCGCCGAACGTGACGGGCAGCTGCTGCGTGGAGCCGTCCGCGTACGTCAGCGTGAGCGTCGTCGACTGCTGGCCCTCGTTCGCGGTGCCGATGATCGACACGTGCGTCGCATCCGCGCCCGCACGCACCGGCAGCACCTGGCCGTCGGGCACGATGACGTCGTCCGCGCCGCCCGGCAGCGCCGGCAGCTCGAAGGTGAAGGTGCCCTGGCCAGCGCCCACGGGCAGCTGCACCGACTGCTGGGTGCCGAACGTGACGCCGGCGGCCTGCAGCTGCGCGAGGTCGAGCGCAGCGCCCTGCCCGTCGCAGTCGCCGCCCGCGGATGCGTCGGCGAAGCAGTCGACGTTCGCGAGCGCCGCGATCGACTGGGCCGTCGTCGACGGGCGCGCGACCGAGATCTGCGTGCGCGTCGTGGCGACGAGGTCGCCCGCCGTCACCGTCACGTGGGCGGTGAAGACGCCCGCGATGTCGAAGGCGTGCGGAGCGACCACCTCGTAGCCGCCGCCGACGGGCAGCGCCCGCAGCTCGGCGTCCACGGGGCCCTGGCCGTCGAGGTAGTCGACGGTCGCCGTGGGCTCGACGCCCTCGGGCGTGCCGAGCACGGTGGCGACGGGTGCGTCGATCTCGGCGCCCACCCAGGCCGAGATGCCCTCGGCGGGCGTCACGGTGAAGGGTCCGGGGTCGACCTCGCCGAGCAGCTCGAGCTCGGCGATCGTCGGGGGCCCGTCGCTCGAGGCCTGCACCTCGAGCCGGTACTGCGCGTAGGCACCGGGCGTCTCGACCACGAACGGACGCGTCTGCGTCGCCCATGCGAACGACTCGCCCTCGCGCTCGTCGACGACGTCCCACGACGTGCCGTCGTTGGAGCCCGACAGGGTCCACGCCGTCGGCGAGGATCCCGTCGCTCCGTTGGTGATCGTGTAGATGCTCGTCGTGGCCGAGCCGCCGCGCAGCTGCACCTGCAGCGTGGGCGCGTCGGTGTCGAACGTCACCTCGGTGGTGGAGTTGTCGTCGACGAGCGCCGCGACCGGCGGGCCCTCGAGGCCCGCGCCGATCGTGCTGACGAATCGGTTCGTCGCGTCGACGAGCGGCTCGTGCACGGGCTCGTCGGTGCTCGAGGAGCCCCAGGCCGACGGCTCCGACTGCATCGTGAACGTCAGCTCGCTCGCGTCGGCGAGCGCCGCCTGGTCGAGCACGGGCGCGTCGAGCGCCTCGCCGTCGAGGCTCACGCCGCCGACGTAGATCGTGGCGTCGTCGTTGCCGGGGGCGGTGATGGTGAGGTCGCCGCCGAAGGCCTCGTCGCGATGCACGACCGCGTGGTCGAACAGCGGCGAGCCGATGACGTACTCGCCCGAGCCGAGCGCGAGCGGGTAGAAGCCGAGCGCCGAGAAGACGTACCAGGACGACGTCTCGCCGTTGTCCTCGTCACCGGCGTAGCCCTGGCCGATCTCGCTGCCGACGTAGAGGCGCGACAGCACCTCGCGCACGACCTCCTGCGTCGTGGTCGGGTCGCCGTTCGCGGCCGAGACGTACGGGGTGTGGTGCGAGACCTGGTTCGAGAACCCGAACTGCCCCATCCGCACGTCACGCGCCTCGAATGCCTCGTGGATCGCGCTCGACGTCGCCGTCTCGGGCGTCGTGTAGAACTCGGCGAGCTTGGCGTCGAGGCCGTCGCTGCCGCCGTAGAGCGCGGCGAGCGCGGGCACGTCGAACGGCGCGTGGAAGGCGAACGTCCATCCCGGCGCCTCGGTGTACGCGTGGTTCTGCCAGTCCGTCGGGTCGTACTCCTCCGGCGACAGCTCCCAGCTGCCGTCGGGCTCGCGCGCCTGGAAGAAGCCGACGTTCGGGTCGAACATGTTCACGAAGTCGCTCGCGCGGGCGTCGAAGTAGACGGCGTGCTCGGCGTAGACGGCCTGGCGCGCGGGGTCGACCTGCGGGTCCTCGGCGAGCATGGCCGCCATGTCGGCCATCGCGGCGTCGTTGATGTTGCCCTCGAGGCCCCACGAGACGCTCTGGCCGGTCGTGGAGGCGGTGTAGCCGAGGAACTGCGACGTCGTGATGCCCTTGCGGCCCACGGCGTTCGGGTTCTCGAGCGTGGTGTCGCTGCCGGAGGAGACCGTCGCGTTCCGCAGCGCGGCCTCGTAGGCCTCCTCGGCGAGACCCGTCGAGATCGCGCCCGACGTGTACGCCTCGGCGAACGAGGCATCCGACGACGTGCCGGTCATGAGGTCGGCGTAGCCGGGCGACGACCAGCGCGCGATCCATCCGCCGTCGCGGTACTGCTGCACGAAGCCGTCGACGAGACGCTCGGTCACCTCGGGGTAGAGCAGCGAGTACAGCGGCCACACGGTGCGGTAGGTGTCCCAGAAGCCGTTGTTGACGTAGATCTGGCCGTCCATGATCTGCGCGTTCGTCTCGGTCGCGGTGGCCGCGCCCTCGCGAGCGCGCACGGGCGACGCGTACTGCCACACGGGCGCGTCGGCGGTGCCCGTGTTCTCGGACTGCGAGTTGGGGTAGAGGTTCAGGCGGTAGAGGCCCGAGTAGAAGGTGACGAGCTCGGCCTGCGTCGCATCCGACGCCGACAGGTCGACGACCTCGAGCCGCTCGATCCACTGGTCGCGCGCCGCGGCGCGGACGTCGTCGTAGGCGACGCCGTCGACCTCGAGGTCGAGGTTGTGCGCTGCCTGGTCGAGCGAGATGAAGGACGTCGCGAAGCGCAGCTCGAGCGGTGCGTCGCCGGTGGTGAAGCGCGCCCATGCGGCGCTCGTGCGCTGGGCGGCCATGCCGGTCGCGACGGGCGCGTCGGTGAACTCGCCGTAGACGAACATGCGCGAGCTGCCTGCGGAGAGCCCGCTGCCGCCCTCGACCCATCCGGTCACGACGCCGTCGGCCGAGATCTGCAGGCCCGACTGGCCCTGCACGCGGTCGACCATGACGGTGCCCACGTCGGCGCCGTCGGGGAAGTCGAAGCGCATGACGCCGCCGTGGTCGCTCGGCGTCATCGATGCCTGCAGGCCGTTGACGAACTCGACGGCGTACTCGTCGGGTCGCGCGGTCTCGTCGTCGTGGCTGAACTCGAGTCGGCGCGAGGCGAGCGTGCCGGAGGGCTGGGCCGTGTCGAGGCTCGGCATGATGGCGAGCTGGGCGCGGTCGCCCATCCAGGGGCTCGGCTCGTGGCTGATGCCGAGCGCCTCGAGCGCGGGCAGGTTGTTCGCGGTGTTGCGCGACTGCCAGTCGTACAGCCAGCTCTGCGACTCGGCGTTCGTCATCGGCACGAGGAAGTTGAAGCCGTTCGGCACGGCGGTGGCGGGGATGTTGTTGCCGCGCGAGAAGCCGCCGGAGGAGTTCGTGCCGCGGCGGGTGTCGACGTAGTCGAGCACCGTCTCGGCGTCGATGGGCGTCGCGGGCGCGATGGAGAGGTCGTCGACCCATCCCGAGAATCGCGTGGCGGCGGTGCCGCCCGGGTTGTCGTACTCGAGCAGCACCTGGGTGACGGTGCCGCCTGCGAGGGAGCCGAGGTCGACGCGGATGCGGTTCCACTGGTTCGCGTAGAGCGAGTGCGCCTCGCCCTGCCCCGCTGCGGATGCGGGGAATCCGTACTGGTCGACGAGCTGCGCGTCGGAGATCCGCACGGTCTCGCCCGCGGCGGTCTCGACGACGAGGTCGATGGCGACGTAGGTCGACGGGTACTGCAGGTCCTGCGGGAAGAGGGTCGGCAGCACGGCGTAGGAGAGCTCGGTGTCGGCGGCGATCGTCACGTCGAGGTCGTCGACGAGCACGTTGGTCGACGAGGCGGGGCCGTCGGCGAGGTGCTGGCCGCGGTACTGCACGGCGGCACGCCCGTCGAAGCCGCGGTTGGAGGCGATGTTGTAGCCGGTCGTGGGGCCGCTGCCGACGGTGGTCCGCATCGGCGAGGCGACGGCGCCGGTGTCGACGCCGCGCAGGTCGAGGTCGGCGAGCTGCAGCAGCGAGGCGCCGCCGTTGGCGGTGATCTGCAGGCGGAAGTGCTGGTGGGTGACGGGCGCTGCGAGCGCGTACGCCACCTGCGTGAAGGGGGCGGCACCGACCAGCTGGTCGGTCTGCGCGTCGACGTCGACCCAGGTCGTGCCGTCGTCGGATCCCTGCAGCGTCCAGGCGCGCGGGTTGCGGTCGGGGGCGTCGTTCGCGGAGGTGAGCGCGTAGGTCGCGACGGTGACGGGCTGCGCGAAGTCCATCTGCACCCATCCGGTGCGGGTGCGCGTCAGCCACTTCGTGCCCGGGTCGCCGTCGAAGAGCCGCACGGCCGTCTCGTTCGGCGGGTTCTCGCCGGATGCGGTGACGGCCGAGATCTGCGACGTGAGGCTCGACGACGGCAGGGTGCCGCCCTGCACGTTGACGGGCGCCTCGTAGGCCTCGGCCGGCGGCACGGGATGCGCGGTGACGTCGGCGGGCTCGAACGACGTCGCGAAGGGCGGGTCGGCGGCGATCGCGGGTGCGGCGTCGAGGCCGACGAGGGGGATGGCGAGCAGGGCCGCGAGGGCGGCTCCGACGGGGGCGAGGACGCGCCGGGATCGGGTGGTCAGCGGCGAGCGACGGTGCAGCATGCGGGACTCCTGGTGCCGTGCCTGACATCGTTGTCAGACGCGAGCAGCGTATGCGTCCCCCATGCATCCCGTCAAGCATCCGCGTGCGTCGCCCCGGCGCGTCGCGGCCGCGGCGCGGGCAGGCTCACGTCCAGCCGACCGGCCTACCCTCGCCTCATGCGCCAGGCCCACCGCATCCGCCCCCTCGCCGTCGCCGCGCTGCTCGCCGCCACGATGGCGCTCGCGGGCTGCATCCCGAGCATCCCCACGCCGCCGTCGCCGACGCAGGCGAGCCAGGCGCCCACGACCGACGCGCCCGCGGATGCCCGGCTCGACGACTACCTCACGGCCGCCACGGCCGACGGCGGCGCCGCCGAGGGCACGAGCGGCGGCGACGCGGTGACGCCCGGCCCGGGAGGCTCCGTCACCGTGACGGATGCGGCGGTGGCCGTGAACGGCGGCAGCGTCGAGATCCAGGTGAGCGCCGATGCGCCGTTCGAGACCGTGCTCGTCGGCGTCGGCCCCACCGGCGCCTCGTCGACGACGCCCACGGCCTGGCCGGGCTCGTACGAGATCGCGCTCGACGCGCCCACGACGAGCACGTCGATCGTCGTCACGCTGTCGCAGGCGCCTCCCTCGACCGAGTTCTCGGTCGTCGTCGCCGTGGCGAGCGCCGACGGCCCCGCGTCGGCGACGGACGCGACGAACGTGACCGTCGTCGAGGTCGGCACGGGCGACGTGCAGGTGAGCGTGTCGTGGAACCAGGACGTCGACGCCGACCTCTACGTCGTCGACCCCGAGGGCGACACCATCTACTACGGCTCGACGACCTCGTCGTCGGGCGGCGAGCTCGACCTCGACTCGAACCCCTCGTGCCAGATCGACGGCATCCGCAACGAGAACGTCACGTGGCCGACGGACGAGGCCCCCTCGGGCACGTACGAGGTGCGGCTCAACCTGTACGCCGACTGCGGCATCGACCAGACGAGCTGGGTCGTCACGGTGCAGGCCGTCGGGCGCACCTACCGCTGGGAGGGCGTGCTCGAGGCGCCCGGGCTCGGCGGCGGCGCCGAGGCCGGCATCGTCGTCGGCCGGTTCGACGTGCCCTAGGCGCGGGCCGAGCGCGGGTCGCGTCGCGCGCGGCCGAGCGCAGGCGCGGTGCGCAGCCGAGCCGGCGTGGATGGGCGACGCCGCCCGCGTCGCCGAGGTCGCCCGCGCGCGTGGGATCATGGAGCACATGCCCGCTGCGTCCGCGCCCCTCGACGACGCGGCCGACGCATCCGCTCGCACCCCACGCACCCCTCGGGCGCGGATGCTGCTCATCGGCGGCGCATCGGGCTCGGGCAAGTCGCGGCTCGCCGAGGCCTCGGGCCTGCCGGTGCTGCGGCTCGACGACTTCTACCGCGTCGGCGACGACCCCGAGCTGCCGCTGCTGCCCTCGGGCGAGGTCGACTGGGATCACCCCGGGTCGTGGCATCTGCCCGACGCGATCGCCGCGATCGAGCAGCTCGCGACGACCGGTCGCACGCAGGTGCCCGACTACGACATCTCGCGCAGCGACCGCGTCGGGTGGCGCACGCTCGAGCTCGGCGACGCGCACGCGTTCGTCGCCGAGGGCATCTTCGCGAGCGAGGTCGTCGCGCCCGCCACCGAGCGCGGCCTGCTGCTCGACGCCATCGCGGTGCGGCGCCCGCGCGGCGCGACGATGGCGTTCCGCTTCCTGCGCGACCTGCGCGAGCGGCGCAAGAGCCCCGCGTTCCTCGTGCGACGCGGCATCCTGCTCGCCCGCCGGGAGCCGACGATCACGCGAGCGCTGCTCGACGCGGGATGCCGCCCGCTGCGGCCTCGTGCCATCCGCCGCGAGCTCACGCGCATCGCGCCGCGCTGAGCACCCGCACGCTCTGCCTACCATCGAGCATGCGACTCGCGTCCACGACCACCGGATCCGGCCCCGACCACGTCGGGCTCGTGCACGGGCTCGGTGCCGATGGTGCCACGTGGCAGCCATTCGTCGAGCGGCTGCTCGCCGCGGGCGGCTTCACGGTGACGACCGTCGACCTGCGCGGACACGGCGCGAGCCCTCGCGCGAGCTCGTACGCGCTCGACGACCTCGCCGACGACGTGGCCGAGACCCTGCCGGGCGGACTCTCGGCCCTCGTCGGCCACTCGCTCGGTGGCCCCGTCGCCGTGCGAGCCGTCGAGCGGCTCATGCCGCGACGAGCGGTGTACCTCGACCCCGGATTCGGGCTGGCGCTGCCCACGACGGGCTTGGCAGGGCGGCTGTTCTGGGCTGCCCCCGTCGTCTCGCTCGGCATCGCGCAGCTGCGACGCGCGCGGTCCGCGAGGCACCGCACGGCGCCTCCGGCCGAGATGCGGCGGCTGCAGGAGGACGCGGCGAGGCGCTTCGACGGCAGCATGGCCATCGGGGTGTTCCGCGACGTCGCCTTCCACCCGATCGAGGTCGCACCTCCCGCCGTGCCGTCGACGATCGTGCTCTCGGACGAGTCCCCCGCGGTGCTGCCGGACGCGCTCGCGGCGAGCCTCGAGCGCGAGGGATGGGACGTCCGGCGCATCGACGGCGTCGGCCACGACATGCAGCTGGAGGCGCCGGACCGCGTGCTGCACGCGGTCGTCGACCTCCTGCGGGATCCGGACGCCGCCGACGCCTGACGGGCCGGAGCAGGGTCGAGGAGCGCGGAAGCGAGCAGCGCGGGTGCGGGGAGCGCCCGCTCGAGGAGCGCGGCGGCGAGGAACGCGGGGTGCGGCGCGCGCTCGATGCACGGGACACGGCTGCCGCCGGGCTCCCCGCATCGCCCGACGCGGTGCCCCGTGGGGTCACCCCAGCTCTCGGCGCACCCGCGCCATCCACAGCCGAGGGCCGGCGACGTAGCCGACGACCGACGTCAGCACCGTGGACGCGACGAGGTAGATCGCGATGGCGACGCCGAGCGCGAGGCCACCCGTCAGCAGGCCGAGGAGCGTCGTGAGCGCGCTCGCACCCAGCGAGAGCGCTCCCTGCACGAGCGTGCCGATGCCGCAGCACCACCACGTCACCGCGCGAGCGCGCGCGATGCCCGCGCGACGCAGGATGCGCACGCTCACCGTCGCACCGAGAGCGACGAGCCCCGCGGCGAGCAGCAGCACGACGACGATCGTGACGATCCACGGCGTCGGGTCGATGCCTGCGAGCCAGCCGGCCACGGCATCCTCGAGCCCACCCGATCCGGCGACGAGCTCGACGATGAACCAGCGGGCGATGGCGACGATCGTCGCGACCACCGACAGCGCCACCACGAGGTTGACGCCCGCCGACACGAGCGGCAGCCCCCATCCCCCGGCCTGACGCGCCGCCCGGCGCACGACCGGCGGCAGCGGCGGGCGCGCGACACGCACCTGACGCCGCTGCACGTCAGTCGACCCGCGAGAGCTCGGCGGCGTCGGCCTCCACGGCGCGACGCTCGGCGTCGACCTCCGCCTGCCGCTGCTCGGCCTCGAGCTGCGCCCACGTGGGCCGCGGACGGAATGCGAGCAGGTACACCCAGCCGAACAGCATGCCCACGAGGCCCGACAGCACCACCGACACCGCGAGGCTGCCGATCACCCCCGCCCACATCGTGCCGACCGTGAGCGACGCCGACGACGCGAGGATCGCGAAGAGCCCGAACACGAGGACGCCCGGCCACAGCACCGAGCCGACGATCGATCCGAGCACGGTCGTCGTGCCGTACGCGAGCGCGATCGACGCCCGGATGCCCTGCAGGCGCGCCGAGCGATGCCACAGGTAGCTCGTGACGCAACCGGCTGCCGCGATGGCCGCCGTGACGATGAGCACGATGAGGATCGTCACCGGCAGCCGCACCGGGTCGGCCCAGAACGCGACGACGTCGGTGAGGCTGTCGGCCTCGAGCGCGTCGAGGCCATCGGTGCCGCCCTCGGACAGCGTGCCCCAGAGCAGCAGCACGATGGCCGACGCGACGAGCAGATGCGTCGCGAGGGCGAGGAGCGTCTGGCCGACGAGCGAGCCGAGCAGCGCCGCGCGCGTCTGCGCGCGCGTGAGGCGGCGCTTCGGCGGTGCCATGAGGACGGGCGGATGCGGTGCGAAGCCCGGCGGGGAGCCTGGCGCGGCGCCGTACCCGGAAGCGTACGGCTGGCCGCGTCCGACGACGACGTACGGTGGCGGCTGCTGGCCGCCTGCGGATGCGGGGGCGGGCGCGTAGCCGGGTTGGGGCGCGTAGCCGGGCGCGGGCGCGTAGCCGGGCGCGGGCGCGTAGCCGGGCGCGGGCGCGTAGCCGGGCGCGGGCGCGTAGCCCGCCGCGGGCGCGTAGCCCGCCGCGGGCGCGTAGCCCGCCGCGGGCGCGTAGCCCGCCGCGGGCGCGTAGCCCGCCGCGGGCGCGAGCCCGGGCGGCACCGCGGACGCGGCCGGGCTCGGGAGGCCGGCCGCCGGCGCGTTCGCCGCATGCGGCATCGGGCCGGATCGGCGCTGCTGGGCCTCCCAGGCGAGCCGGGCGGCGACGTACGGCGGCACCGCATCCGCCATGGGGTTCACGACCGGAGGCGGGAGCGTCCGCGCGCGTCGCTCGCGTTCGCGCCGCTCGGCGCGCTGCTGCATGGCGTTCTTCGGCACGAGGCCGTCGGGCGCCGAGGCGGCGGCGCGCCGACGCCGCGGCGCCGCGACGACGTCGCTCGGCACCGGGGTGTCGCTGCCCGGGGGCGGCGGCGCGTCGAGCTGGCTCACACCTCGACGGTACGCCTGGCCCCTGGGACCGCGGTGCACCGCCGCCGCGCGCGACCTGCGCCCCGCCGGGCCTCCGCCCCCACCGGTCACCGCACGCGACGGCCTGTCACGACCTCGTCAGGCCGGGTCGGGCTCCCAGCGCAGCACGTCGCCCGGCTGGCACTCGAGCACGCGGCAGATCGCGTCGAGCGTCGTGAAGCGCACCGCCTTCGCTCGACCGTTCTTCAGGACGCCCACGTTGGCGGGCGTGATGCCGACCGCGTCGGCGAAGTCGCCCACCGACATGCCGCGGCGCGCGAGCATCACGTCGATGTCGACCACGATCGCCACTCAGACCACCTCGGCGAGCTCGGAGCGCAGTCCCGACGCCCCGACGAGCAGGCCGCGCATCACGAGCATGAGGAGGGTGGCGGCGACGCCGCCGACGAGCAGGCACAGGAGCACGAGCAGCACGCCGGGGCCGCCGGTGCCGACGACGGCGAGCAGGTGCACGGTGAGGGCGAGGACGATGGTCGTCGCGAGCGCGGCGGCGGCGACGATGCCGTCGACCCAGCGCAGCGCGCTGCGCTCGAAGATCGCCCCGTGCTGCACGCGTCGCAGCAGCATCCACGTGCACACGAGCACGACCTGCACGCAGACGACGAGGGCGATGCCCGCGACCGCGTAGGGCGCGATGGCGGGCACGAGGCGGGCATCGCCGTCGGCGGCCTCGCGTGCGAGCTCGGGCACCAGCACCAGCTGCAGCACGACGGCACCGAGGCCGATGACCACGAGGACGACGCGCAGCGCGGCGATCACAGGGGATGACATGCATCGATCTTCGATGGATATCGATCGAATGTCAATTGAATCGAACCGCACGGCGACGCGTCAGCCGCGGTGCATGGGCCTCCACACGACCACCTGGTTGCGCTTCGTCGGTCGAGCGCCCGCCCGGATCGACGTGACGCCCTCGACCCCCGCCGCGAAGACGCGGCCACGCCGATCGATCACCTGATCGGCGAGCGTCGCCTCGAGCTCGCGCACCCGCGCCTTCAGGCTGCGCACCTCGTTCGAGAGCTCGAGGATGCGGCGGATGCCCTCGAGCGACACGCCCTCCTGCGACAGCAGCTGCACCTGCCGCAGCTGCCCGATGTCGCGCATCGAGTAGCGGCGCGTGTTGCCTGCGGTGCGCTGCGGCTGCACGAGCCCGATGCGGTCGTACTGCCGCAGCGTCTGGGGGTGCATGCCGGCGAGCTCGGCGGCGGCCGCGATCGAGAAGATCGGGCTCGACTCGTCGAGATCCTCCGGCATGCGCCCCACGCTCATCTCGCCTTCGACAGCAGGTCGTCTCGCGGCGACTCGTCGCCCGACGCCGCCATGAATGCCTCGAGCGACTCGCGCTGCTTGGCGTTCAGGTGCGACGGCACCGCGACCTGCACGGTCGCCAGCAGGTCGCCGGGCCCCTGCTTCGTGGGCACGCCCTTGCCCTTGACTCGCAGCACGCGACCGGATGGCGTGCCCGGCGCGACCTTGAGCCGCACCGTGCCACCGCCGACGGTGGGCACCTCGATCGTCGCGCCGAGCGCCGCCTCCGCGAACGTCACCGGCACGTCGACGCGGATGTCGCGGCCATCCATCGTGAAGACGGGATGCGGTCGCACCTGCACCGTGACGATGAGGTCGCCGGGCTGGCCGTTCGTGATCGACGCCTGACCCTTGCCCGCGATGCGGATGCGCTGCCCGTCGTGCACGCCGGCGGGGATCTTGACGGTCATCGATCGCCCGCCGACCGTGAGCTTCAACGTGTCGCCCTGCACCGCCGACAGGAAGTCGAGCTGCGCGTTCGCCGTGACGTCGCGCCCCCGCTGCGGAGCCCGCTGGCCGAAGCCTGCGGGGCCCGCGCCGCCGCCGAACATGCCGCCGAGGAGATCCTCGAAGTCGCCCTGCGAGTACTGCACGCGCGGGCCGCCGCCCTGGTTGAACATGCCGCCGAAGACGTCCTCGAAGCCACCCTGCGCACCGGGCGCGAAGCGCGGGCGCCCGCCCGCCATGGCACGGACCGAGTCGTACTCCTCACGCTGCTTCGGATCGGAGAGCACCGTGAAGGCCTCGGAGATCTCCTTGAAGCGCGCCTCGGCCTTCGCGTCGCCGGGGTTCGAGTCGGGATGGAACTGGCGCGCGAGCTTGCGGTACTGCTTCTTCAGGTCGGCAGGCGCGACGTCCTTCGCGACGCCGAGGACCTTGTAGAAGTCCTTGTCGAACCAGTCGTTGCTCGCCATGCGTCTCCTACTCGCCCGCGGGCACGAACACGGCGACCTTCGCGGGCCGCACGAGTCGCTCGCCGATGCGGTAGCCGCGCTGCACGACGTCGGCGACGACCATCTCGGTCACCTCCGGGTTCGGCAGCTGGGCGATCGCCTCGTGCACGGCCGTGTCGAACGTCTCGCCCACGACGCCCACGGGCTCGAGGCCGAGCCCCGCGATCGAGGCGCGCAGCTTCTGCGCCACGATCGCGAGCGGCGAGCCCTCGAGGTCGCCGTGCTGGTCGGCGCGGTCGAGGTCGTCGAGCGCGGGCAGCAGCGCCGACAGCACGGATGCCGTCGTCGCCACCTTGTCGGCAGCCCGCTCGCGCTCGACGCGGTTGCGGTAGTTGACGTACTCGGCCTGCAGCCTGCGCACCTCGTCCTGCGCCGCCGCGATCTGCGCCTGCACGCTCGCGGCCTCGTCGGCGAGACGCTGGGCCTCGCCGTCGAGCAGGGCGCGGTCCTCCTCGCTCAGGTCGTCGGATGCGGTGGGGCCGGGGGCGGGGGTGGGGGCGGGGGCGGGAGCCTCGGCTCCCGCACCCTCCAGCGCGCCCGCGGCCGCCGCGGCGGCGACGACCTGCGCATCCGCGGGGCTCTGGCGCGCCTCGCCGGTCTCGGGGTCGATGCGCCGCTTGTCGCGGAACACGGGGCCCTCGTCCTCGGGTCGGTTGTCGTCGCTCATCGGACTACTTCTTCTCGTCCTCGTCGTCGACGATCTCGGCGTCGACCACGTCGTCGTCGTTCGACGCGGGCTGCTCGCCCTGCGGCTGCTCGCCGGCGTCGTCGGCCGGGGCCTGCTGCGCCTGCTGCTGGTACAGCGCCTCGCCGAGCTTCTGCTGCGACGCGGTGAGCGTGTCGAACGCGGTCTTCAGCGCCTCGTCGTCGTCGCCCGCGAGCGCCGTCTTCAGCGCGTCGACGTCGGCCTGCACCGAGGTCTTCACGTCGTCGGGCAGCTGCTCGGCGTTGTCGGCGAGGAGCCGCTCGACCGAGTAGACGAGCTGCTCGGCGCCGTTGCGCGTCTCGGCCGCCTCACGGCGGGCCTTGTCGGCTGCGGCGTTCTCCTCGGCGTCCTTCACCATGCGCTCGATGTCGTCCTTCGAGAGGCTCGAGCCGCCCGTGATCGTCATCGACTGCTCCTTGCCGGTGCCCTTGTCCTTCGCGGACACGTGCACGATGCCGTTCGCGTCGATGTCGAACGTGACCTCGACCTGCGGGATGCCGCGCGGCGCGGGCGCGATGCCCGTGAGCTCGAACGTGCCGAGCGCCTTGTTGTCGCGCGTGAAGTCGCGCTCGCCCTGGAACACCTGGATCGCGACCGACGGCTGGTTGTCCTCGGCCGTCGTGAACGTCTCGGAGCGCTTGGTGGGGATCGCGGTGTTGCGGTCGATGAGGCGCGTCATCATGCCGCCCTTGGTCTCGATGCCGAGCGACAGCGGCGTGACGTCGATGAGGAGGACGTCCTTGCGCTCGCCCTTCAGCACGCCGGCCTGCAGCGCGGCGCCCACGGCGACGACCTCGTCGGGGTTCACGCCCTTGTTGGGCTCCTTGCCGCCGGTGAGCCTCTTCACGAGCTCGGTGACGGCGGGCATGCGGGTCGAGCCGCCGACGAGCACGACGTGCGCGATCTCGCCGACCGTGACGCCCGCCTCGCGGATGACGTCCTCGAACGGCTTGCGCGTGCGCTCGAGCAGGTCGGAGGTCATCTGCTCGAACTGGGCGCGCGTGATGGTCTCGTCGAGGTTGGCCGGGCCGTTCTCGGTGAGCGAGAGGTAGGGCAGCTGGATGCTCGTCGACGTCGACGACGAGAGCTCCTTCTTCGCCTGCTCCGCAGCCTCCTTGAGGCGCTGGCGGGCGATCTTGTCCTTCGAGACGTCGACGCCCGTCGACTCCTTGAACTTCTTCGTCAGCCACTCGACGACGCGCTCGTCCCAGTCGTCGCCGCCGAGGCGGTTGTCGCCGGCGGTCGAGCGCACCTGGATCGTCGAGAAGTCGTCGTCCTTGCCCACCTCGAGGAGGGAGACGTCGAACGTGCCGCCACCGAGGTCGAAGACGAGGATGAGCTCGTCCTCCTTGCCCTTGTCGAGGCCGTACGCGAGCGCGGCCGCCGTGGGCTCGTTGATGATGCGCAGCACGTTGAGGCCCGCGACCTCGCCTGCCTCCTTCGTGGCCTGGCGCTCGGCGTCGTTGAAGTACGCGGGCACCGTGATGACCGCGTCGCCGACGGGCTCGCCGAGGTACGTCTCGGCGTCACGCTTCAGCTTGCCGAGGATGCGGGCCGAGATCTCCTGCGGCGTGTAGCGCTTGTCGTCGACCGCCGTCGTCCAGTCGGTGCCCATGTGGCGCTTGACGGAGGCGATGGTGCGGTCGACGTTCGTGACGGCCTGGCGCTTGGCCGGCTCGCCGACGAGCGTCTCGCCGTCCTTCGCGAAGGCGACGACGGACGGGGTGGTGCGGAAGCCCTCGGCGTTCGCGATGACGGTGGGCTGACCCGCGTCGAGGAAGGCGACGACGGAGTTGGTGGTGCCGAGGTCGATGCCGACTGCTCGTGCCATGGTGGCTGCTCCTTGGGTTCGGTGGTCGTGTCGTGGATCCGGTGCGATTCCGGTGGAGGAGCCTGCCGGCAACCCCCCATGACTGACGGCAGGCTCATCCCCCGGAACCGAGGCACGGCGTCGATCCTGCCTTGAGCCGTGCGGACTCAACCTTGGCACTTGAGCCGAGTGCAGTCAAGTTCGGCACCTTGGCGTTCGCCATGGGTTCGAGCCGCGAGCACGAGGCCACGCCCAGCGGGGTCTCGACCACGATGGGCCGTCGACGGCGCGCTCAGCGCCACCCGGCGCCGCGCGGCTAGCGTGTGCTGCATGTCGCGCGGCACGAGCATCATGCATCGGGAGGTCGTGCGGTCGACCTTCGCGACCGCGATCGCGTTCGCGCTCATGGCGGCGCTGTTCCTCGTCGGCGGCGCGCTCGGGCTCGTCGTCGCGCCCGGCGACCTGTCGGCCGTGGTCCTCGCGCTGACGTTCGGGCTCTACGGGCCGACGTTCCTCGCGCTCACGTGGCTCTCGTTCCGCGGACACCACGGCGAGCGGCTCCGCGCGCTCGTCACCCGATCCGACGAACGCAGCCGCATCGTGCGGTGGACGCTCCTCGCCGGACCCAAGTCGTGGGCGATGACCGTCATCGCGGCCGGCATCGCATCCGTCGTGCTGCTGACGACGAGCGACGCGGCGAGCGAGCCGTGGCTCGTCGCCGTGTGCGTCGTCGGCGTCGCGGGCACGTGGATCGTGATGCTCGCGGTCTTCGCCGTCGAGTACATGCGGTCGTGGGCAGCGCGAGACTCCGTCGTCTTCCCGGGCGTCGAGGAGCGCACGTTCCGCGACTTCCTCTACCTCTCCATCCAGCAGTCGACGACCTTCTCGTCGTCCGACGTGCAGATCGTGCGCGGGTCGGCACGCGGGCTCGCGATGATCCACTCCGTCGTGGCCTTCGCGTACTCCACGGCGATCATCGCGGTCTTCGCCTCGCTGCTCATCACGATCGCGGGCTGACCGGCGCCGTTCGCCGCCCCGGCTACGCGAGCGTCGCCTCGGCTCGCGGCGCGCGCACCACGAAGCGCGCGAGCAGCGGCCCCGCGATCGCGAGGATCAGCACGTAGGCGGCCGCGAGCGGCCCGAGCTCGGCGTAGCCTGCGCCGACCGCGAGCGCCGCGATGATGATCGAGAACTCGCCGCGAGCGACGAGCGTGGCGCCCGCGCGCAGCCTCCCCTTGCGCAGCACGCCGTCCCGCCTCGCCGCGAACCAACCCGTCGCCATCTTCGTCGCCGCCGTCACGACCGCGAGCAGCAGCGCGGCAGGCAGCACGGGCAGCAGGTCGCTCGGCACGATCGGCAGCCCGAACGACAGGAAGAAGATCGCCGCGAACAGGTCGCGCAGCGGGCCGAGGATCGCACGGGCGCGCTCGGCGATCGACGGCGGCACCGCGATGCCCACGAGGAACGCGCCGACCGCGGCGGAGGCGCCGAGCAGCTGCGTGAGGCCCGCGACGACGAGCGTGATGCCGAAGAGGCGCAGCAGCACCTGCTCGTCGCTCGGGTGGCTCAGCAGCCAGCGGATGCCGCCGGAGGCGCGCTGCGAGGCGACGAGGATGGTCGTGACCGCGGCGAGCGCGAGCGCGACGGCGCCGAGCGCCTGCCACCACGTCGCACCCGTGAGCACGGCGATGAGGATCGGCAGGTAGATCGCCATCGCGATGTCCTCGATGACGAGCAGCGACAGCACCGCGGGCGTCTCGCGGTTCGCGACGCGGCCGAGGTCGACGAGCAGGCGCGCGACGATGCCCGACGACGACACCCACGTGATGCCGGCGAGCGCGAGCGCCGCCTGCCACGGCATCCCCAGCACGAGGCCGATGCCGAAGCCCGCCGAGGCGTTGAGCCCCACGTCGACGAGGCCCGACCGCGAGTGCCGCTTGAGCGACTGGCCGAGCTCGCCCGCCGTGAACTCGAGGCCGAGCATGAGCAGCAGCAGCAGCACGCCGATCTCGGCGGCCGGCTCGATGAACGGCTCGGCCGCGGCGAGGTCGACGGGCGATCCGGCCCCGACGAGGAGGCCCGCGAGCAGCATGAGCGGGATGGGCGAGATGCCGACGCGGTGGGCGATGAGCCCCAGCAGCGACACGCCGAGGACGACAGCCCCGAGCTCGAGGAGCAGCGCGGAGATGTCGTGCATGCGCTACCCGCTCAGCAGGCGGGCGCGGAGCTGCGCGAGCCCCTGCGCCGAGCCGATCGCGACGAGCGAGTCGCCCGCGAGCAGCGGCTCGGCGGGCGTGGGCGCGGCGATGACGTCGTCGGCGCGCACGACCGCCACGATCGAGCATCCCGTGAGCGTGCGCGCCCTCGTGTCGCCGAGCGGCCGCCCGACGAACGGCGAGCCCGCGTCGACGAGCAGCCGCGCCGTCTCGAGGCCGGGGATGGCGCGCGTGACGTCGGCCATGGACTGCGTGATGCGGTGCGCGCCGAGCACGTCGGTGAGCGCGTCGATCTCCTCCTCGTCGAGGTGCAGGGCGAGCCGCACGTCGTCGGGGTCGTGCTTGCTCGAGACGCAGAGGTCTGCGGGGCCCTCGCGATGCACGACGACGCTGACGGGCACGCCCTTGCGCGTCGTCATGTCGTATCGCACTCCCACGCCGGGGAGCAGCGTCTGCGTGATGTCCACGGCAGGATCATGCCACCATCCGCGGCGCGGTGGCGGGGCGGGTCCCGTCGAGGGCTCCGCTGCGGCGGCCGCCTCGCGCGCGGAGTCGGCGGCGGCGTGCTCGGCGAACGGCTGGTGAACGCCGCCGCGTCGAGACGCGGTGCATCCATGCGCTCGACCTATGCTCGGCTCCGTGAGCACCGCGCCCGTCGACGACCGCATCCTGCGCACGCGCGCCCGCGCCTGGGCGCTGTGGGACTGGGGCTCCGCGTCGTTCAACGCCGTCGTCACGACGTTCGTCTTCAGCCGCTACATCGCGTCCGACCTCTTCGTCGACCCCGTGATCGTGCGCGCCGGCACCGAGACCGAGGACTTCACGCCGACGGCGGAGGGTGCTCGCGCGCTCACGGTCGCGCTCGCCGACAACGCGGCCATCGTGGCGTGGGCGATCGCGATCGCCGGCATCCTCGTCGCGCTGCTCGCACCCATCCTCGGCCAGCGCTCCGACGGCACGGGGCGCAGGCGCCTGTGGCTCGGCGTCAACACGGGCATCACGATCGTCGCGATGCTCGGGATGTTCTTCGTCGCCCCCGTGCCGGAGTACATCTGGGTGGGCGCGGCGCTCCTCGCGGTCGGCAACCTGTTCTTCGAGTTCGCGAGCGTCAACTACAACGCGATGCTGCATCAGGTCTCGACGAAGGAGACCATGGGGCGCGTCTCCGGCTTCGGCTGGGGCATGGGCTACGTCGGCGGCATCGTGCTGCTCGCGCTCCTGCTCGTGCTCTTCCTCTTCCCCGTGCGCGGCGACGGCACGAACGGCATCCTCGGCCTCCCGACGGGCCTCGAGGGCGCCGGGCTCGACGTGCGCGTCGCGATCGTCGTGTCCGCAGCGTGGTTCGCCATCTTCGCCGTCCCCGTGCTCGTCGCGGTGCCCGAGCTGCCCCGCTCCGAGCGCGCGAGCTCGGTGAGCATCGCGGAGTCGTACCGTCGCCTCGTCCGCACGATCGTGCGCATCGGCCGCCGCGACCCGAAGACCCTGCTGTTCCTCATCTCCAGCGCGATCTTCCGCGACGGCCTCTCGGCGATCTTCACGTTCGGCGCGATCATCGCCTCCAGCGTCTTCGGCTTCTCGGCGACCGAGGTGCTGCTCTTCGCGGTGGCCGCGAACGTGACCGCGGGCCTCGGCACGTTCGTGGGCGGATGGGCCGACGACCGCTTCGGCCCGAAGGTCGTCATCACGACGTCGCTCGTCGTGCTCTCGCTCACGGGCACGGCCGCGATCTTCATCGAGGGCAAGGCGGCGTTCTGGGTCGTGGGCCTGCTGCTCACGATCTTCGTCGGACCCGTGCAGGCGTCGTCGCGGTCGTTCATGGCGCGCATCACGCCCAAGGGCCGCGAGGGCGAGATGTTCGGCCTCTATGCGACGACGGGGCGCGCGGTGTCGTTCCTCGCGCCGACGCTCTTCGGCCTCTTCGTGACGATCGCGGGCGACACGCGCTTCGGCATCATCGGCATCGTCATCGTGCTGCTCGCCGGTCTCGGCCTGCTCCTCCCCGTGTCGCCGAGGCCCGCGATCCTCGACGACGCCGAGGCGGAGGCGTCAGCCGGCGCGGGCCTGCCGACGCCGCCCCTGCGCGGTGACGACCCTCTGCGCTGACCCGCCGCGCCCGCAGGCCTGGCAGGCTGGGAGGGTCGCTCGCACCCGCCCGTCGCGGCGCGGCCGCGCGCATCCACCGCCCCCGACCCTCCTGGAGGGCCCATCGTGCCTGCCGTCCGCACCCTCGTCGACCTGCTGCGCGGCGCCCT
Organism: Agrococcus sp. GCM10030265; assembly: GCF_042666675.1. Lineage (NCBI taxonomy): Bacteria > Bacillati > Actinomycetota > Actinomycetes > Micrococcales > Microbacteriaceae > Agrococcus > Agrococcus sp. GCM10030265. The sequence goes on along the minus strand of NZ_JBHTCZ010000001.1, from coordinate 781,039 downwards.
CATCGGCGTCGTGGAGACGATCCCGGGGGTGAGCGGCGGCACGGTCGCGCTGCTGATCGGCGTCTACGAGCGGCTCCTCGCCTCGGCGTCGTCGCTCGTCCGAGGCGTCGCGCACGCGGTCGTCGACCCGGCGCGGGGTCGCGGGCTCGCCCGTGCGCGGATGCATCTCGCGCAGGTGTCGTGGCGCGTGGTGCTGCCCGTCGGCATCGGCATGGTGCTCGCGCTCGTGTCCGCTGCGCGCATCGTGGAGCCGCTGCTCGACGAGCACCCCGTGACCTCGCGCGCCCTCTTCGCGGGGCTCATCGCGGCATCCCTCGTCGTGCCGGCGCGGATGCTCGGCGGTCGCTGGCGCGTGCGCGACGTGGCGCTCGCCGTGGCAGCCGCGGCAGCGGGCTTCGGCATGACGGGGCTGCCGCCCGCGACCGTGGAGGATCCGTCGCCCGCCGCGATCCTCGGCTCGGCGGCGCTCGCCGTGTGCGCGCTCGTGCTGCCGGGCGTCTCGGGATCGTTCGTGCTGGTGTCGACGGGCATGTACCAGCCGGCGCTCGCAGCCCTCAACGGCGGCGACGTGCCCACGGTGGGGCTGTTCATGCTGGGCGGGGTCCTCGGCCTCGCCCTCTTCGTGCACGTGCTGCGCTGGCTGCTGACGTCGCACCGCCGGGTCACGCTCGCGATCATGACGGGGCTCATGGCCGGGTCGCTGCGCGCGCTGTGGCCGTGGCAGTCGGACGACCGCGACCTGCTCGCACCGTCGGGCGACGTCGGCGTCGTCGCAGCGTGGTTCGTCGTCGGGGTCGTCGTCGTGGGATGCGTCCTGCTCGTCGAGCGGATCGTCGTGCGTCGGCGCTCGGCGCGGGCGGTCGACGCCCCCTAGCCGCCGACGGCCGCGTCGAGCGCGTCGCGCTGCGTCTGCACGATGCCGACCGACTCGGCGTCGCCGCCGACGACGCCCGACCGCCACGGCGTCGCGACGACGAGCTCGTCGTGCGCGACGAGCACGTACTGCACGGGGTGGAACGACCCGTCGTAGCCGACCGCGAGCTCGTGCATGCCGGCGGCGGCGACCGCAGCCGACGCCTCGAACGGACCGAGCACGGCCGTGAGCCCGTCGGGCACCTGCGCGACGCCCTGCACGCCCTCGCACGCGGCCGCGGCCGCGACGAGCGCGTCGACGTAGGCGCTCGCGTCATCGGCCGACGCCATGCGACCCACGACGATCCACGTCCCGAGCTCGCCCTCGTACGGGTAGCCGCCGCGCACGACCTCCTCGGGCACGATGGCGTCGGCGGCCGCGACCGCGGCCGCGCACTGGGGCGCCGCCTCGAACGCCGCCGGATCGAGCGCGGGCACGATCTCGTCGCGCGACTGGGCGGACCATGGTCCCCAGCGCTCCGGCTCGCCGGGTGCGTGCGGCACGGGGACGAGCGCCGCCGCGAGGTCGACGCCGTCGAAGCGCTCGCCCGCGGGCGAGGGCTCGGGCGAGGGCTCGGGCGAGGCGCTGGCCGTCGCGCTCGGCGTCGCGGGGTCGGGCGCATCCGTCGCCGCGGGATCGGCGTCGAGCGTGCCCGGCGCGCACGCGACGAGCACGAGGCTCGCCGCGAGGACGCCGCACAGCGCGATGCCGCGTCGCCCCCACGAGCCCGCCGCTCCCCCGCTCCCACGCGCGCGCATGCGCTCGTCCGCGCGCCCATCCTGCCCATGCGTCGCCGTGCTCACGTCCACCGCCGCCATCCCATCCTCGGGTCGTCCGCCCTCGATGGGGCATGTCCGGCTGCGGCTCGAGGTCACAGGCGCGCCGACGCGCGCACGAGATGCGCGTGAGCGGGCCGTCGAGGGTGCATTCCACTCGGCGGGCCGCTCACGCTCATTCCGTGCGGCGGAGGCTCAGACCTCCAGCGCCATGAACGCGGCATCCGGGTTGCCGAAGCGGTGCGCCGTGATCGACACCGCCTGCTCGCGCAGGAACGGCATGAGCTCGAGTCGACCCTCGACCGTGATGGGCGCGTCGTACACGGCGATCGTGGGGTTGCCCGCGAGCAGCGGCCGCAGCAGCGCGTCGGTGCCGCAGAGGCGGATGCGCCGCGTCGGCTCGCCCGAGCGCACGAGGCCGTCGTGCACCTCGTGGCCGCGGTCATCGGTCGCGGGCGGGCCGACGGGCGCGATGGCGGCGCCCGAGCGCAGCCGGTCGTGGAAGGCGGCGTCGGTCTCGACCACGATCTCCTCGACGCGCAGCACGGGTCCGTGCGCGGTGACGAGTCGCTCGAGCGCGGGCGGCAGCGGCTGCGACGACGAGATGCGCACCGTCGCCCGAGCGCGAGCCGCGGCGGCGAGCACGCGCACGAGCTGCCCGAGCGTGCCGTCGTCGGCGAGTCGCACGAGCGTCTGCGTGGGCCGGTGCCGCAGCACGTTGCGCTCGACGCCGAGGCTCGAGACGTCGATCGAGCGGCCGAGCTCGCCCTCCCACGCACGCTGGTCGCTGTTCGCGCCCGCTCGGATGCGGTCGAACTCGAGGAAGTCGAGCTGCGGCGTCGCCGACTCGATGAGGTTCGACACCCGCTGGTGCAGGCCCGCGAGCTTCACGTTCTTGCGCGGAGGCTGGAACACCGGCTCCCAGTCGACGAGCGTCGACAGGTACGACGGCCCGCCGGCCTTCGCACCCGGCCCCACCTGCGACAGCCGCCAGCCGCCGAACGGCTGCCGCCGCACGATGGCTCCCGTGATGCCGCGGTTGACGTAGAGGTTGCCCGCCTGCACCCGCTGCATCCACTCGTGCACCTCGTCGGCGTCGAGCGAGTGGATGCCGGCGGTGAGCCCGTAGTCGGTGCCGTTCTGCACCTCGATCGCCTCGTCGAGCGTGCGCACCGCGATCAGCGACAGGTGCGGTCCGAAGAACTCGGTGCGGTGCGTGAACGATCCCGGCTGCACGCCGATGCGCACGCCAGGGCTCCACACGCGACCCTCGGCGTCGAGCTGCCTGGGCTCGACGAGCCACGACTCGCCCTCGCCGAGCGTCGTGAGGGCCGCGAGGAGACGGCCGGATGCGCGCTCGATGATGGGGCCGACGTGCGTGCGAGGGTCGAGCGGCGAGCCGACGCGCAGCGTCTGCACCGCATCCACGAGCTGGCGACGGAAGCGCTCCGACGTCGCGACGGAGCCGACGAGGATGCCGAGCGACGCGGCGGAGCACTTCTGGCCCGCGTGCCCGAACGCGCTGCGCACGAGGTCGGAGACCGCGAGGTCGAGGTCTGCGGAGGGCGTGACGACGATGCCGTTCTTGCCGCTCGTCTCGGCGAGCAGCGGCAGGTCGGCGCGCCACGACGAGAAGAGCGCCGCCGTCTCCGACGAGCCCGTGAGGATGAGCCTGCCGACGGCCGGGTGGGAGATGAGGTGCTTCGAGACCTCGCCCTCCTCCATGTCGCACAGCACGAGCACGTCGCGCGGCACGCCCGCCTCCCACAGCGCCTCGAGCAGCACGGCCGCCGAGCGCCTGGCCTGCGGCGCCGGCTTCACGATGACGGCCGAGCCGGTCGCGAGCGCCGCGGTGATGCCGCCGGCGGGGATCGCGACGGGGAAGTTCCACGGCGGCGTGACGACGGTGAGCGCCACGGGCACGGGCCGCGCGTGCTCCGTCTGCTCCAGGCGCACCGCCTGGTCGGCGTAGTAGCGGGCGAAGTCGATCGCCTCCGACACCTCGGGGTCGCCCTCGGCGAGGGTCTTGCCGGTCTCGGCGGCCATGATCTCGAGCAGTCGCCCACGGTAGGCGCCGAGCGTCACGGCGGCGTCGCGCAGGATGCGCGCGCGACCCTCGGCGCCCTTCGCGGCCCACGCGCTCGCCGCCTCGACGGCCTTGCCGATGCGGCGTTCGAGCGTCGGCACGTCGTCGATGCGGTTCAGCTCGAGCGTGCGGACGCCGAGCGTCGTCTCGGCAGCGCGCGCGAGCACCTGGCGGCCCCATGCGCGGTTTCGTGCGAGCGAGGGGTCGGTGTCGGGCTCGTTGGCGAAGCCCGCCTCCTGCACGGGTCCGACGGCGACCGAGAGGTCGCCCGAGCGATCCTGACGGCGATTCGGCGGCGGCGCATCCGGCCCCTGCTCGCGCAGGAGTGCGATGGATGCGAGGAAGCGGTCGCGCTCGCGCAGGAAGACGTCGAGGTCGGTGCCGATCTCGAACATCCCCGACATGAAGTTCTCGCCCGAGCCGTTCTCCTCGAGCCTGCGCACGAGGTAGGCGACGGCGGCGTCGAACTCCCTCGGGCGCACGACGGGCGTGTAGAGCAGCACCTCGGGCACGTCCTCGCGGATGGCGTCGATGTGCTCGGCGGCCATGCCGAGGAGCATCTCGACGTCGATGGCGCGGATGGTGCCCGTGCGGTTCGCGAGCTCGACGGCGTAGGCGAGGTCGAAGAGGTTGTGGCCCGCGACGCCGATGCGCACCGCCCGGGTGCGCTCGGGGGTGAGCGCCGCCTCGAGCACGCGCTTGTAGTTCGCGTCGGTGTCGGCCTTCGACGGCAGCACGGTGAGGGGCCAGTCGTGCACGGCCGCGTCGACGCGCTCCATCGCAAGGTTCGCGCCCTTCACGACCCGCACCTTGATGGGTGCGCCCGCCGCGGCGACCCGCGCCTGCGCCCACGCCGTGAGGCGGTCGAGCGCTCCGAGGGCGTCCGGCAGGTACGCCTGCAGCACGATGCCCGCGTGCAGGCCGCGCAGCTCGGGGTGGTCGAGGATGCGCTGGAAGACCGCGACCGTGAGGTCGAGGTCGCGGTACTCCTCCATGTCGAGGTTGATGAACGTCGGCGCCGCGCCACCCGGGCCCTGCTTCGTCGCTGCGGTGCGGTACAGCGGCAGCAGTCGCTCGACGACGGCTGCGACGGTCTCGTCGAACGACCACAGCTGCAGCTGCGGCGCCATGCTCGAGACCTTGATCGACACGTAGTCGACGTCGTCGCGCTGCAGCAGCTCCATGGTGCCGCGGAGGCGGTGCTCGGCCTCCTGCTCGCCGAGCACGGCCTCGCCGAGCAGGTTCACGTTGAGGCGGGTGCCGTCGGCCCGGAGGCGCGCGAACGACTTCGCGAGGCGCTCGGGGGTCGCGTCGAGCACGAGGTGCGAGACGAGCGAGCGCATCGCGCGCTTCGCGATGGGGATGACGGCGCCGGGCGCGAGCACGCCGAAGCCGCCGCCCATCGTGACGCCGAGCTTGAGGTACCAGTCGAGGAAGTCGGGCAGCTCTCGGCTGAGCCGGTCGAACGCGCGAGCGCTCACGGCCGGATCCTCGGGGCGCACCACGCGGTCGACGAAGCCGATCGCGAAGTCGAGGCCGCGCTCGTCGGCGAGGAGGCCGGCGAGGCGCTCGGCGGAGCGGTCGCGTCGCCTTGGCTGCTGCGACTCGCGGGCGAGCCAGCCGCGCACGCGGTGGATGGCGGCCTGCGCGAGCGCGTCGTCGGTGTCGGGCTCCGCGGGATGCAGGATCGCGGCACGGGCTGCGGCGGCGGGGTCGAGCGGCGCCTCGGGCTGCGGTCGGGGCGCAGGCTGCAGCGGGCCGGTCGCGCCCTGCGGCGCTGCATCGGCATGCTGCGGCGGCACGGATCCGGTGGCTCGCGGCGCGGGAGGCACGGCGGGCGTCGCGCTGGGCAGCGGCGGCACGACGCCCGTGCCGCTCATGGGCGGCAGCTGGCCGGCTGCGGCGAGCGGCGGCACGGGGGCCGTGCCCGCGTGCGGCGCGGTGCCCGCGACGTCGGCGGGCAGCACCGCGCCGACCTCGGCGCCGAGCGACGGCTGCTGCAGCGCGGCCTCGCGCGCGCCATCCCACTGCGCGGCTCGGTGGGCGTCGTCGTCGAGGGGCCCGACGGGCGGCGCGGGATCGGGGCTCGACTCGGCGTCGGGCTCGACGCCCGAGCCCGACGGCGCATCCGCGTGCTCGTCGTGCGGGGGCGCGTCGACCTCGAGCGGCTGCACCTGCGCGGTGCGGGCGATGGCATCCCAGCCCGGCGCCGAGCCGTGCGCGTGGTCGGATGCCGACAGCATCCATCCGCGCGGCTCCTGCCGCGGCGCGTCCTCGGGCGCGAGATCGTCGCCCTGCTCCTCCGAGAGCATCCAGCCCACGCGCTCGGGCTCCTGGGCGGCCTCCTGGGCGGGGGCGGTCGACGACTCCCGCGCGGCCTCGGGACTCGGATCGGAGGCGGTCCCGTCGCCGACGACCTGCCAGTCGCGCTCGCGCTCGCGCTCGGCGGAGGGTGCATCGCCGCCGGGCCTGCGCGCGGCCTCGGCCGCGACCGTCCACGGGTCGCTCGTCGGCGTCTCGGGCAGCTCGGGCGTCCGTGCGGCTGGCTCGGGCGCGAGCGGCTGCTGCACGGGCAGCACCTTCGTCGCGGGCTCGGGCTCGGTCGAGACCCAGAACGGCTCCTCGGCGCCGGCGTGCGGCACCGAGGGGGTCGTGGCGGGCGGCGAGGACGGTGCCGCGGACGGCTGCTGGGGCGCAGCGACGGACGGAGTGGCGGGCGGAGCCGCGGGCGAAGTGGCGGGCGGAGCCGCGGGCGAAGGCGAAGGCGCGGGCGAGGGCGCGGGCGAGGGCGAAGGCGCGGGCGCAGGGGCCGCCTGGGCGGGCGCGGGCGGCGACGGCGCGACGGGAGCGTCGACGTCGACGACGTCGAGCTCGCCCGTGCGCGGCGCATGCTGCTCGTCGAGCACCTCGAGCCCGTCGCCGAACAGCGCGTCGAGGTCGTCGAGCCCCTGCTGATCGCCCGGATCGGCCTGCGCGCCGCCGGCCTCTGCCCGGGCCGCGGGCACCTCGTGCGAGCGCGCTGCGACGCCACCGTCCTGGGCGAGCGCGTCGGCATCGGCCGCGCCGGCCCGGAGGATGTCGTCGAAGTCCGGCTCGTCGCCGCGCGGGGCATCCGTCATGCGCTCCATCGTACGCAGCGGGCCGCCGCCCGCCGTCGCCGCACGGACGGCGTGCCGAGCCTCCGATCCGCGGCACCCGTCGCCGGGCCCGGCACGGTGCGGTCGCACGAGCGCCCATCGCAGCAGGTGCCCCACCCTCGTGCCGCAGCCGCCTCGCGCGCTACCGTCGCGACATGCTCGCGCCCGCATCCCGCCCCGCCCGCGTCGCCATCGTCGGCGGCGGGCACAACGCGCTGACGGCCGCCGCCTACCTCGCGCGCGCGGGCGTCGACGTCACGGTGCTCGAGCGGCTCGACCACGTCGGCGGCGCCGCGGTGTCCGCGCGGGCGTTCGACGGGGTCGACGCGCGCCTGTCGCGCTACTCGTACCTCGTGAGCCTCCTGCCGCAGCGCATCCTCGACGACCTCGAGCTGCACGTGCCGCTCGCACGGCGCCGCCACTCCTCCTACACGCCCGTCGCCGGCACCGACGCGGGGCTGCTCGTCGACGCGCACGACGCCGACGCGACCCGGGCGTCGTTCGCGGCGATCGGCGCGGCCGGCGACGCCGACCGCTTCGCGGCGCTGTACCGACGCACGGCGCTCGTCGCGCAGGCGGTGTTCCCCACGATGACGGAGCGCCTGCCGCTGCGTGCCGACGTGCGGGCGCGCGCCGGAGCCGCATCCGCATGGGCCGAGCTCGTGGATGCGCCGATCGCGCAGGCGATCGAGGCGGCCGTCGACCACGACGTCGTGCGCGGCGTCGTCGCGACCGACGCGCTCATCGGCACGTTCGACGACCTGCGCACGGGCCTCGCGGGCAACCGCTGCATGCTGTACCACGTCATCGGCGGCGGCACGGGCGACTGGGACGTGCCGATCGGCGGCATGGGGCGCGTCTCCGGCGGCCTCGCCGACGCCGCTCGCGCGGCGGGCGCGCGCATCCGCACGGGCGCCACGGTCACCGCGGTCACGCCGGACGGCGACGTCGCGTGGGTCGAGGCCGACGCCGAGCACCGTGACGGCTTCGACCTCGTGCTCTCGGGCGTCGCCCCCGCGGTGCTCGCACGCCTGCTCGGCGGGGATGCACCGCAGCCCGAGGGGGCGCAGGTGAAGGTCAACATGGTGCTCTCGCGCCTCCCGCGCCTTCGCGGCGGCATCGCGCCCGAGGCGGCGTTCGGCGGCACGCTCCACGTGCAGGAGTCGTGGTCGCAGCTCGCCGCGGCGCACCGTGCCGCGGCGAGCGGCGCCCTGCCCGACCCGCTGCCGTGCGAGATCTACTGCCACACGCTCTCGGACCCGAGCATCCTCGGGCGCGGGCTCGCAGCATCCGGCGCCCACACCCTCACGGTCTTCGGCCTGCACGCGCCCGACCGGCTGCTCGGCGACGCGCAGCCAGGCACGGCCGAGCACGACGCGATGCGCGACCGCATGCAGGATGCGGTGCTGCGCTCGGTCGACGCCGTGCTGGCCGAGCCGCTCGAGCCGCTGCTGCTGCTCGACGCCCACGGCAGACCGTGCATCGAGACGAAGACGACCCGCGACATCGAGCGGGCGCTCGCGATGCCGGGCGGCGCGATCTTCCACGGTGCGCTCGCGTGGCCGTGGCTCGAGGAGGCGCCGGGCTCGGCGGCCGAGGCGTGGGGCGTCGAGACCGCCCACGAGCGCATCCTCATGGCGGGCTCCGGCGCGCGCCGCGGTGGCGCCGTCTCGGGGATCGGCGGCCACAACGCCGCGCATGCGGCGCTCGAGCTGCTGCGCGCCTGACGCCCTCGCAGCGAGGTGGGGAGTTCTCCCCATCGCGCGTCCAGCGATGCCGGACTAGCGTCGTCGACAGCGCCGCGCCCCTTCCGTGCTCGAGCCGCGACCCCCGCCTCGTGCACCGACACCAAGGAGCGCCTGCATGGCCATGACGATCCCCGGCGAGCTCGCCTGGGTGCTCGACCTGCTCGGCTTCGAATGGCCGCAGCTCGACGAGGACGCCATCAACCAGGCCGCGCACATCATGCGGCAGTTCGAGGACGACCTCAACGCCGCGATCGACGCCGCCGACGCCAACGTGCAGGACGCCTACGCCTCCGTCACCGGCTCGTTCGCGAAGGCCCATGCCGACGCGTGGGACGAGGAGCGCTCCGGCAGCATGCGGCAGCTCTCCGAGCTCATCGGGCCGGCTGCGACGGGCGTCGACCTCTTCGCCGACGCCATCGTCGCCCTCAAGCTGAAGGTCATCGCCGAGCTCGTCATCACGGCGGCGCAGATCGCCGCGGCGATCGCCTCCGCCGTCGTGACGCTCGGTGCCGGCGCGGCCGTGCAGGCCGTCATCCTCGTCGCGCGCAAGAAGGCGCTCGACATCGTCACCGACATCATGGTCGACGCCGCCGTCGGCCAGGTGCTGTCGATGGTCATGGAGCCGCTGCTGCAGGTCGCCGAGCCCCTCATCGACGCGACGATGGATCTCCCGGTCGTCGCCGGCGCCGTCGGCGAGGCCGAGGCGCTCATCCTCGACCTGCAGGCGCTCGACCGCGCATCCACGGGCATGCAGGCGACGAGCGACGACGTCGACAGCCTCGGCGCCGACTTCGTCAGCCAGATCATGGCCCTCCAGTTCTCGACGGCGTGATGGGATCGGTGACGCTCTGATGGGCAAGGACAGGCTCGACGGCGCAGCCGAGGAGGTGCGCGAGACGCTCATGGCGCAGTTCCGTCGCATCACGGACCTGCACAGGAAGCGTGCACGCGACCGCGCCGACAAGATGCAGGGCGACGCGGACGCGATCCGCGACCTCGACCGCTTCGACCACATGCCGGACGACCTCGCGGCGGTGCACGCGATGGACAACGGCAGCCGCCCGCATCCGTCGACGTACTTCTCGGAGGAGGACCTCGACGACCACGTCTCGCGGTTCCAGAACGGCGGCACGCGCTTCATGCCGCGTGCGAACGTCGAGAAGTACGGGCCGGCGCAGGCCGACGGCACGAGCTTCCTCATGTCGACCGACGAGGTCGACAGGATGCTCATCGAGACCGGTGGCGACCAGGAGCTCATGGAGCGAGCCCTCGGCCTGAATCCCGGCGACCTCGACGGCGACCTCGTGCGCGTCGACGTGCCGAACCCGTTCGACCACGGCATCCGCATGCCCTCGGGCAACGAGCGCGGGGCGAACGAGCACTGGCTCCCCGGCGGCACGCTGCCAGGCGGCATCTCCGAGGGCGTGATCGACGGCGGAGGGCTCGTCCGCGACGTCGACTATTCTGTCCAGGACTTCGTACCCGGGGGCCAGAGGCGATGACGACGCGAACCGTGCGCTTCTCGCGCGAGCACCACTACTCCCTCGACGTCGAGGAGGAGACGGGCCGCCGCGTGCTGTCGATCCCCGTGACGTTCGGCGCCGTCGACTCCGAGGAGCGCTACGCGCTCTCGGACGACGTGTTCGCGAGGCTCGTCGAGGACGAGGCGGCTGCGAGCGCCTTCGCCGCCGAGTGTCGCAGGCACGAGCACGACGACCTGCTCGTCACCGAGCTCGGCTGGCGCCGCGGCTCCCCCATCGAGCCCCCGCCCGCCGGCGCGGTGCTGCCGCCCGCGCCCGGTCCCGCCTCCGCCGCCGCGCCCGCGGAGGGCGCGAACGCCATCCGCGGCGACGAGCCGCCCGCGTCCGTGTGGTTCGGGCCCGACCCGACCGCTGGGCCGGAGCGCGTCGCGTCGCCGCACCGCATGGAGGCCGCGCCGCTCGACGAGCGCGTCGCCGCCGTCGCAGCCGCCGCACGCGAGGGCGACCTCGGCCGCCGCACCGAGCTCGTCGACATGCTGCACGACGCGTCCGCCGACGGTCCGTCGATGCGCGCGCGCCTGCAGGCGCAGCGCCTCCTCGCGTCGCTCGCGCGCGACGAGGACGTCGCCGACCCCACGACCTTCCGCTACCTCGACGATGCGCCCGCCGCGCTCGTCGAGGCGTTCGCCGGATCGGGCCGCCTGCTGCAGGCCCGCTCGGCCGCCGACCTCCTCATCCGCGTCGGCCGCGCGCACTGGCGCGAGCCCGACGTGCGCCGCGGGCTCATCTCGAGCCTGCTCGTGCTCGTGCACCGCCAGGAGGATCGTCGCGTCGAGCCGACGCTCGTGAACCTCGCGAAGGCCGCCGTGGCGACGCTCGCCGAGGAGCCCGCCGCCTACCTGCTGAAGAGCAGCCCGTGGAGCCCCACCGAGCAGATCGGCCGCATGCGCGCGAGCGCGCTGCGCTGCCACGAGCAGGGCAGCCTCTACGGCAGCTGGTTCCTCGCGGCCGACCTCGCCCTCTGGAGCGGCATCCCCGGCCCGTACCTCAAGGACGTCGTGCTCTCGGACGCCGACCTGGCCGCCGTGCTCGCATGGGCGGATGCGCTCGACGCGCTGCCGTGGGTGCCGGGCCGCAAGTACTTCCACGGCCACGACGTCGACGGCGGGCCGTCGCTGCGCTGACGCCGCGAGCGAGCGCCCGGGCGGGGCTCAGGCCCACACGCTCGGGTGCTCGGCCCTCGCGCCGGGCAACGACGACCAGTCGGCCCACGTGCGGATGTCGTCGGGCACGGGATGGTTCGCCTCGAAGTCGTAGCCGCACGCCTCGCTCACGACCGACATGCGCACGGCGCCGACGCCGCGCTGGATGAAGCGGCCCCGCACGACGGCGCGCGCCATGACCTCGCCCTTCGCGACGAAGCGCTGCTCGACGTACACGCTGCGCTCGTCGGCGCCGACGAGGCGCGACTCGAGCGTGAAGCGCTGCAGGAAGCCGATCGAGCGACGATAGGCGATCGACTGCTGACCGACGACGGCGTGGATGTGCGCCTTCGACAGGTGCGCCGCCATGCCGGCGCGCTTCGTGAGGTCGATGCGGCCGAGATCCATGAACGACAGATAGCGGCCGTTGTTCATGTGACCGAGCAGGTCGATGTCGACGAGCTGCACGCGGTGGTCGATGCGGCTGACGTCGCCGATCTGCAGGCGCGGCGCGCGAGCACCGCGGACGAGCATGGCGTACAGGAACCGCAGGAGCATGTGCATGCCCCCCATCCTCGCGGCACCCCGCGCCGCACGCGACTCGCCCCCGCGGGCCTACGCCTCGCCGCGCGTCTCGTCCATCGAGCGCCACCGGTCGGGCGTGACGCGCAGCACGACGAGCGACGGATCGCCCTCGAGCCACGACCGCGCGAACTCGGCACCGCGCTCGCCGCCGAGGCTGCGGTGCGACATCGATCGCACGAGCTCGGGCAGGTCGACGGTCTCGTCGAGCACCACGGCGCCCTCGCCCGCCACGAACCGGTGGGGCGCTTCGGTCGTGTGCGCCGTCACCCAGGCACGGCCGGCGCCGAGCATGACGCGCGCCTTCTCGGACTCGCGGGGCGTGACCATGAGCACGCTCTCGCCGCGCACCTCGATCCAGATCGGCACGGCGACGCTCTCGCCTCCGTGGTGGGCGGCCACGACGGCCACGGTCGACTCGGCGAGGAACCGCCAGCGATCGGCGAGCGGCATGGTGAGTGCGGACACGGTCTCCCTCTCGGTCGAAGGCCGCCGCCGGCACGGATGCGCGGCGACGCATCGGGAGGAGCCAACGCGCACGTCGCGCGCGGGCTTCCCGCCGCGCGCAGCCGACGCCCGTATCCTTGCCTCATGGTCGGGGTCGGGGTCGAGGTGCGCGAGGCGACGAGCGACGACCTCGCCTCGCTCGAGGCGCTGCTGCAGCGGTGGGGCGCCGACGACGCACCCGACGAGAAGGTCGTGCGCTACCGCGAGCGGCTCGCGTCGAACGTCGAGAACCCGACGCACCACGTGCTCGTCGCGAGCGTCGATGGCGAGCTCGTAGGCTACGCGGCGGCGCAGGACTACGGTCCGGCGCTGCGGCAGGAGCGCTCGATCGCCCGCATGCACGACCTCTGGGTCGCGCCGACTGCGCGGGGCCGCGGCGCGGGCACCGCGCTCTTCGAGGCCGTGCGCGAGTGGGCGCAGCGCGAGGCGCGCATCGGGATGCTGCAGTGGCAGGCGAGCGACGTCGCCGTCGACTTCTACCGCACGCTGGGGCTCGAGGCCCTCGACGCCCAGGCACCGGCCGAGCCGGCGAAGGACTTCGCCCTCGCCGTGCACCTGCCGGGACGCGACGACTGACGCGACGCGGCCGCGACGAGCGGCGACCGCACCGCGCCCGCCGCTCGCGTCACGCGAGGCGTCAGCGGCGGCGCAGCACCAGCACGGTCACCAGGCCCGCGATCGCCAGCACGACGCCGCCTGCGGCGGCGAGGAAGGGCGTCGGGTTCTCGTCGAGGCGCTGGCGCGTGCGCTCGGCCACCTTCGCCGGGCTCACGCGGTCCTCGATCTCCTCGAGGGCGCGGCGCAGCTCCTCGCGCTGCCGGTCGACGTCACGCTGCTCGGTCATCGCTGATCTCCGTCCTGGCGGGTGTGCGTCGGGATGTCGTCGAGGGGCGACGTGCCGTCGGCCGCGTGGCCGAGCCCGCGCACCATGTTGACGTCGTCCTTGATCGAGTCGAGCGAGTCCATGTCCTTGAAGGCCGCGCCGCGCTTCAGCATCGGCAGGCCGACGAGCACGAGGATGCCGATGACGACGAGGAGGCACGCTGCCGTGAGCAGCGCCGCCGCCCACTCGGGGACGAGCAGCATCCACAGCGCGTTCACCGCGGCGAGCAGCCATCCGAGCATGAAGATCGCCATGACGGCGGCGACGGCGAGCAGCGCTCCGCCGACGCCCAGCTTCGCGACCTTGCCCTTGACCTCGGTCTGCAGGTTCTCGAGCTCGGCGCGGAACAGGTTCACGACGAGCGTCGGCACCTCCGCGAGGAGCTCGGGGAGCGACCGGCGCTCTGCCATCACGACTCCTTCGTGCGACGCGTCGCCTTGCGGATGGCCTTGGTCGCCGCGTCGGTCGCTGCGTCGACGACCTTGGGCGTCTGCGTCTCGACGAACTGCTGCACCTCGGCGCGAGGCTTCGACACCGCGCTCGAGTTCCACAGCTTGTCGGCTGCCGAGGCGATCTGCTCGTACCGCTGCCTGCCGGCCTTCGCGCCCAGCACGTAGCCGACGCCGATGCCCACCACGAAGAGGATCCTGCCGCGCATGTCGTCTCCCGTCGTCCATGAGCCGGGGCCGCGATCGCGTCCCCGACCTCACCACCCTAGCGACCGGCGGCCCAGTGCCGTCTGGGTGGTTGAGCGCCGCGGAGGGCCGTGCTAGCGACGTGCGCGCGAGGCCCGTGCGGGGTGCCACGCGACGACGGCGTCCGCCCCGCTCGGGGTGGACGCCGCCGTCGATGGATCGCTCGCGATCACCAGATCGTGACGCGCGCCTCCGGCGACAGCCACAGGGCATCGCCCTCGCGCACGTCGAACGCGTCGTAGAACGCATCCATGTTGCGCACGATCTGGTTCGTGCGGTGCTCGTTGGGCGAGTGCGGGTCGATCGACACGAGGCGGACGGCCTCCTCGGGACGGATCTTCATCTGCCACGCCTGCGCCCACGACAGGAAGAACCGCTGCGCGCCGGTGAGGCCGTCGATGACGGGCGCCTCGGCGCCGTCGAGCGAGCGCTGGTACGCCTTCCAGGCGATGCCGAGCCCACCGAGGTCGCCGATGTTCTCACCGATCGTGAGCGCGCCGTTCACGGGATGCTCGGGCGCCGCGGCGGGCGTGAGGGCGTCGTACTGGGCGATGAGCACGCTCGTGCGCTCCTCGAAGCGAGCCCGGTCGTCCTCCGTCCACCAGTCGCGCAGGCGACCGTCGCCGTCGTAGCGCGAGCCCTGGTCGTCGAAGCCGTGGCCGATCTCGTGGCCGATGACGGCGCCGATCGCGCCGTACGCCGCCGCGCGGTCCGCCTCGTGGTCGAAGAACGGCGGCTGCAGGATCGCCGCGGGGAAGACGATCTCGTTGAAGCCGGGGTTGTAGTACGCGTTGACGGTCTGCGGACCCATGAACCACTCGTCGCGGTCGAGGGGCCTGCCGATCTTGCCGAGCTCGCGGTCGTGCTCGAAGGCGGATGCGGCCTGCACGTTGGCGACGAGGTCGTCGCCCACCTCGAGCGACTCGTACGAGCGCCACCGCAGGGGGAAGCCGATCTTCGGCGTGAACCGCTCGAGCTTCTCGAGCGCCGCCTCGCGCGTGGCGGGGCTCATCCACTCGAGCGTCTCGATCGAGGCGCGGTAGGCGGCGACGAGGTGCTCGATGAGCTCGTCCATCGCGGCGCGCGCGTGCGGCGGGAAGTGGCGCTCGACGTACACCTTGCCGACGGCGTCGCCCAGGGCGCCCTCGACGAGCGCGACGCCGCGCTTCCACCGCGCCCGCTGCTCGGTCGCTCCCGTGAGCGCCGTGCCGTAGAAGGCGAAGGCGTCGCGCGAGATCGTCGTCGTGAGGTACGGCGCCCACGTGCGCACGATCGCGGCGCGCAGCCAGGAGCGCCACGCGTCGAGGCGCTCGGCGGTCAGCAGCGTCGCGACGCCCTCGAGGTACGACGGCTGGTGCACGACGACCTCGCGGTAGATGCCCTCCGGCGCCTCGACGGCGTCGAACCACGGCGCGAGCCACGCGTGGGTCTCGACGAACGGCTGCAGGTTGTAGGTGGCGACGCTGTCGCGCGAGGCGACGCGGTCCCAGTGGTGCGTGGCGACGTCGGTCTCGAGCGCGAGGATCGCCGCAGCCTCGGCGGAGGCGTCCGGGCGCTCGGCGTGCGTCAGCATCGTCTCCAGGTGCGCGAGGTACCTGGCGCGCGTCTCGGCGAACGACTCCTCGCGGTAGTACGACTCGTCGGGGAGGCCGAGGCCTCCCTGCACCACGTTGACGACGTAGCGCTCGGGGTCGCCCGGGTCGTTGTCGACGTACTGGCCGAAGAGGCCGGGGCCGCCGATGCGCTCCATGCTCGCGAGCGTGCGCAGCAGGTCGTCGACCGAGGCGATCGCGTCGACCTTCGCGAGCAGGGGCCGGATGGGGTCGATGCCGCGAGCGTCGATGGTCGCCTCGTCCATGAACGACGCGAAGAGGTCGCCGACCTTGCGCTGCTCGCTGCCGGGCTCGGCGTCCGCCGACTCCTCGATGATGGTGCGGACGGCCTGCTCGGCCTCCTCCGCGAGGATCGTGAACGACCCCCACCTCGCCTTGTCGGCGGGGATGTCGGTGCGCGCGAGCCACTTCGCGTGCACGTGCTGGAACAGATCGTCCTGCGGGCGGATCTCTGGGCTGAGCTCGGCGATGTCGATGCCGGAACGGGCTTCGGTCATGCGCTCGAGTCTAGGAGCGCGCGACCGGCAGCCCGTCCGGGCTCGCCTCGGATGGCGATGAGCCCGGACGGGCGTCGCGCTACGACCGGACGGCGGCCTGCTCGCCGTCGACGAGCGCATCCAGCTCGGCCTCGACGTCGCCCGATGCCGCGAGCTCGACGTCGTCGGCCCCGCCGTCCTTCGCGAAGATCGCCGCGATCGTCGTCAGCACGGCGTAGAGGCCGATGAAGACGCACAGGATCCACGGGCTGCCGCCCGCGAGCTCCACGAGCACGACGGCGAGCAGCGGCGTGAGGCCGTTCGAGAAGATCGAGCCCACCTGGTAGCCGAGCGAGACGCCCGAGTAGCGCAGGTCGGTCGGGAACTGCTCGGCGAACCACGCCGCCTGCGGGCCGTAGATCGCGTCGTGCAGCAGGTTCATGCCCACGAGGAAGACGAGCCAGAGGATCGCGAGCGGGCCGTGGTCGAGGAAGGCGAAGAACGGCCACACCGCGACGCCGATGCCGATCGCGGCGCCGATCGCGATGCGGCGGCGACCCACGCGATCCGACAGCCACCCCCACAGCGGCGTCGACACGAGGCTGACGGCGCCCACGATGAGCAGCGACTGGATGCCAGCAGCCGAGTCGCCGCGCGCATCCGCCAGGTAGGTGAGCGAGTAGACCGTGAGGATCGAGAACCAGGCGGGCTGCACGAGTCGCAGGCCGATCGTGACGAGGACGCCGCGCGGGTGCCGCCTCAGCACCTCCACCACGGGCAGTCGGCGCACGGCGCCCGCCTCCTTGATCTTGCGGAACTCGGGGGCGTCCTCGACGCCGAGGCGGATGACGAGGCCGATGACCACGAGCACCGCCGAGGCGAGGAACGGGATGCGCCACGCCCACTCCTGGAACGCCTCGGTACCGAGGATGCCCTGCACGCCCCAGATCGACGCCGTCGCGAGCAGCAGGCCGCCCGCCGAGCCCATCTGCGTGAACGAGCCGAAGAAGCCGCGCCTGCCGTCGGGCGCGTGCTCGACCGACAGCAGCGCCGAGCCGCCCCACTCGGCACCGGCCGACAGGCCCTGCGCGAGCCGCAGCACGACGAGCGCCACGACGGCCCAGATGCCGATCTGCGCGTACGTCGGCAGCACGCCGATGAGCAGCGTCGCGACGCCCATGAGCAGCAGCGAGCCGACGAGCAGCTGCTTGCGCCCGATGCGGTCGCCGAGATGGCCGGCGACGATGCCGCCGAGCGGACGGGCGAGGAAGCCGACGCCGTAGGTGGCGAACGACGAGATGAGCGCGACGGCCGGGGTCGTCTCGGGGAAGAACGTCGTGCCGAAGACGAGCGCCGCCGCCTGCGCGTAGAGGTAGAAGTCGTACCACTCGATCGTGGTGCCCACGAGCGCTGCGGCGAGGACGCGGCGGCGCTGCTGCTCGGGTGTGCGCGAGGGCTTCGCGCTGGCGGTCTGCGACATGACGGTGCTCCTGGGATCGGGATGCAGGCAACCGAAGCGCGGTGCGGCGAGGGCTGCAACGCTGCCGCGACGCACGACGTCACACGCCGTCACGCGGCGTGACGTGACGTGACGCGCCGGCAGCCTGCCGACAGCATGGGCGGGTCGCGTCGCCAGGGCGCGCAGGAGGAGGAGCCGTGCCCGACCGCCCGCCGCTGCGCTACGCAGCGTTCGTCATGGACACCGTCTCGCACATCCAGCACGGGCTCTGGCGGCATCCCGACGCGCAGCAGCACCGGTTCGACGAGCTGGACCTCTGGGTCGACCTCGCCAGGACGCTCGAGCGCGGCGGCTTCGACGCCATGTTCTTCGCCGACGTCGTCGGGCTCTACGGCCCGGCCGGTGGCGACTACGCGGTGAACGCGCGCGAGGGGCTGCAGATCCCCAACGGCGACCCCTCGGTGCTGCTCTCGGCGCTCGCCGCCGCCACCGACCACCTCGGCTTCGCCTTCACGTCGTCGGTGCTGCAGGCGCATCCGTTCGAGTTCGCCCGGCGAGCGTCGACCCTCGACCACCTCACGAAGGGCCGCGTCGGCTGGAACGTCGTCACGAGCGCGCTCGACGGCGCCGCCCGCAACTTCGGCGCCGACCGGCTCGAGGAGCACGACGAGCGCTACGTCTGGGCGCAGGAGTACGTCGACGTCGTGACGAAGCTCTGGGAGGGGTCGTGGGACGACGACGCATGGCGGGCCGACAAGGCGGCGGGCATCGTGTCCGATGCGCGCGGCATCCACCGCATCGACCACGTCGGCGCGCGCTACTCGGTCGCGGGTCCCCACCTGTCGCGGCCGTCGCCGCAGCGCACGCCCGTGCTGTTCCAGGCCGGCTCGTCGCCCGCGGGCCGTGCCTTCGCGGCCCGCAACGCCGAGGCGCAGTTCATCCTGTCGTCGACGCCCGAGAAGACCGCCGAGCTCATCGCCTCGACCCGCGACCAGGTCGAGGCCGCGGGCCGGGCCCGCGACGACATCCGCTTCTTCCTCGGCCTCGCCTTCGTCGTCGGCTCGACCGAGGAGGAGGCGCGGCGGCGCTCCGACGAGATCGACGAGCTGCTCTCGCCGGACGCGTTCCTCGTGCACTCGAACCTCGGCTTCGACCCCGACACCGGCGAGCGGCTCGACCCCGACACCCCCCTGTCGCAGGTGCGGACGCAGACGAACCAGTCGCACCTGCAGTGGCTGCAGGAGGCCGCGGGCGACCGCGAGCCCACCATCCGCGACCTCGCGGCGCTCTCGGCACGCATCCGCTCGCGCGTCGTCGGCACGCCCGAGCAGATCGCCGACCAGCTCGAGGCGTGGCAGGACGCCGGCGTCGACGGCATCAACGTCATCAACTGGACGATCCCCGGTTCGTTCGAGGAGGTCGCCGACCACGTCATGCCCGTGCTGCGCGAGCGCGGCCTCGCCGAGCCGCATCCCGAGACGCCGGGCACGCTGCGCTCGCGCCTCTTCGGCCACGACCAGCTGCCCGCGACGCATCCGGCGCGGCAGTGGCGCGGAGCGTTCTCGTGAGCGTCGCGCTCCGCACCGGGACGCTCGTGGATCGGTTCGCGGGCCTCCTCGAGGAGGTGCGCGCGGGCGCCGTGCAGCGGGAGCTCGACCGCGAGCTGCCGATCGAGCTCGTGCGCAGGCTCGCGGATGCAGGCGTCGGCCGCGTGCGCCTCCCCGCCGCCGACGGCGGCCTCGGCGCATCCATCGCCGAGTCGGTGGCGCTCACGATCGCCCTGTCGGCGGCGGATGCGAACGTGGGGCACCTGCTGCGCTCGCACGCCGGGTTCGTCGAGCTCGTGCTGCGACGCGCGCCTGGTCCCGAGCGCGATGCGTGGGTCGAGCGCATCGCCGACGGCGCGCTCGTGGGCAACGCCACGAGCGAGCTCACCGGCACGACGCTCGCCGACATCTCGACGCGCGTGACCCGGGCCGACGACGGGAGCGTGCGACTCGACGGCCGCAAGTTCTACTCGACCGGCACGCTCTACGCCGACTGGGTCTACCTCGCAGCCGCCGACGGCGATGCCCGCGTGACCTTCGCGGTGCCGACGGAGGCACCGGGCGTCGAGATCCTCGACGACTGGGACGGCTTCGGGCAGCGCGCCACCGCATCGGGCACGACGGTGTTCGACGACGTCGCCGTCGACCCCGCGTCGTTCGCGACCTACGGCGCAGGGCCCCTCACCCACATCCAGGCGTACTACCAGCTGCATCTCGTGGCGGTGCTCGCCGGCATCGCCGAGGCCGTCGTGCGCGACGCGGGCGACTTCGTGCGGCCGCGCGCGCGCTCGTTCGTGCACGCCAACGCGGCGAGGCCCGCCGACGACCCGCAGGTGCTCGAGGTCGTCGGACGGCTGTCGGCCACGGCCTTCGCGGTGCGCGCCGCCGTGCTCGAGGCCGCGCGCGCGCTCGACGTCGCCACCGACGCCGCACCGGGCGACGCGCTCGACGCCCGACTGCTCGAGGAGGCCGAGATCGCCGTCTACCAGGCGCAGGTGCTCGCGACCGATGCCGTGCCCGACGCCGCGACGCGCCTCTTCGAGGTCGGCGGCGCCTCGGCGACCGAGCGCACGCGAGCGCTCGACCGGCACTGGCGCAACGCCCGCACCGTCGCATCCCACAACCCCGCCGTCTTCAAGGCGCGCACCATCGGGGCGTGGGAGGTGTCGGGAACGGGTCCGCTCGGCGTGTGGCACCGCTACGAGACCGTGGGGCCCACGACGTTCTGACCGTGGCAGGGTGGATGCCGTGGGCGACGTCGAGGACGCACGGGAGCGCGCCGTGCTGGTGGCGGCGCTCGACGAGGCGCGCGCGCACGTGCTCGCCCAGGTCGCGCGCATGTCGGACGCCGACCTCGGCCGCGCAGCCGCACCCTCGGGGTGGACCGCGCTCGGGCTCGTGCGGCACCTCACGCTGTCGGACGAGCGCTACTGGTTCGAGACGGTGGTCGCCGGCGGCTCGCTCGACTGGTGGCCGACGGGCGCCCCGGGCGACGCGCTCGACCCCGACTGGACGGTGCCGCACGGCATGGGCGCTCGCGAGGTCGTCGACGCGTACCGCGCCGCCATCCGGCGCTCGGACGACGTCATCGCCGCCACGGCGCTCGACGCCGCGCCGCTGCGACCCGAGCCGGGATGGGTGGAGGCCGGGCGCTTCCCCGACGTGCGCAGCATCCTCGTGCACGTCATCGTCGAGACGAGCACGCACGCGGGCCAGCTCGACGTGGCGCGCGAGCTGCTCGACGGCGGCCAGCACATCGTGCTGTGAGGCGAGCGACGGGGGCGCGACCCGTGCGGCGCTCGGGCTGCGCGTCGGTGGCCGGGCGTAGCCTCGAGCGGTGAGCGAGCGCGCGACATCCACCCGCGCCGAGCGGCGTCTGCTCGATCGAGACATCGTCGCGCTCGCGCTGCCAGCCCTCGGGGCGCTCGTGGCCGAGCCCGCCTTCCTGCTCGTCGACACCGCGCTCGTCGGGCACCTGGGTGCGGCGCAGCTCGCGGGCGTCGGCATCGGTGCCACCGTGCTGCAGACCGCCGTGGGCCTCCTCATCTTCCTCGCGTACGGCACGACACCCGCCGTCGCACGCAGGCTCGGGGCGGGCGACCGCCCGGGCGCGATCCGCGCGGGCATCGACGGCATCTGGCTCGCCGTCGCGGCGGGCGCCGCGCTGCTGCTCGCCGTGCCCCTCGCCAGGCCGCTCGTGGCGCTCTTCGGCGCCGCCGGCGACGTCACGGGGCACGCCGCGACCTACCTCGGCATCTCGATCCTCGGCCTGCCCGCCATGCTCGTCGTGCTCGCCGCCACGGGGCTGCTGCGCGGCCTGCAGGACACCCGCACGCCCCTCGTCGTCGCGGGCGCGGGCTTCACGGCCAACGCGCTCCTCAACGTCGTGCTCATCTACGGGCTGGGGCTCGGCGTCGCCGGCTCGGCGATCGGCACCGTGATCGCGCAGTGGGGCATGGCAGCGTTCTTCCTGTGGTTCGCCGTGCGCGAGGCCCGCCGCGAGCGCGTGTCGCTGCGGCCGTCGCTCGCCGCCGTCGGCCGGGTCGCGGGCGTCGGGGTGTGGTTGCTGCTGCGCACGCTCTCGCTGCGCGTCGCGCTCATCGCCACCACCGCGGTCGCGACGCAGCAGGGCACCGAGGTGCTCGCCGCCACGCAGGTGGCCTTCGCCCTCTTCTCCACGCTGGCGTTCGTGCTCGATGCCCTCGCGATCGCCGGGCAGGCGATGCTCGGCAAGGCGCTCGGCTCGGGCGACGCTGCGCTCGCCCGGCGCATCACGCGGCGGCTCGTGCGCTGGGGGCTCGTGAGCGGCGTCGCGCTCGGCGGCGCGATGCTCGCGCTCGCGTGGGTCGTCGGCGGCGCGTTCACCTCCGACCCGGTGGTGCTCGGCCTGCTGCCGTGGGCGCTCGTGCCGCTCGCGCTCGCGCAGCCGCTCGCCGGGTTCGTGTTCGTGCTCGACGGGGTGCTCATCGGTGCCGGCGACGCGCGGTACCTCGCGTGGACGGGCCTCGTGAACCTCGCGCTCTACCTGCCGCTGCTCCTGCTCGCCCTGCTGCCCGCGGTGCCGCACGGCGCCGCGGCGCTCGCCGTCGTATGGGTGGCGTTCGGGTTCGGGTTCCTCGGGGCCCGAGCGCTCACGCTCGGCCTGCGCGCCCGGTCCGACGCATGGATGGTGCTCGGCGCGACGCGCTGAGCGCGCCGCTCCGCTCCGCTCAGCCCTCGCGCTCGAGCTGCTCGAGCGTGCGGTCGCAGAGCTCCTTCGCCTGCGCGAGGCCGAGGCTCGTCTCGAGGCGCGTCTGCTTGATCGCCTGGATCTGCTTGCCCGCACGGATGAGGTCGACGACCGCCGGCGACACCGGGTAGGGCCACGGCGGCTGCGCAGGTGCCGCGATCGTGCCGTTCGGCGCCTGGTAGCCGGCCTGCACGAACAGCCAGTCGAGCTGCTGCTCGAGCATCGCGATGCGCTGCTGCAACGGGGCGACCGCTGCCGCGACCGCGTCATCCACCTCGTGCGTCATGCCACCCACGGTAGGTGCGCCGGATGGGAGGATGGTGGGATGCGTGAGACGGTGCGGTGGCGGAACGCCGTGTTCGCCATCTTCTTCGCGATGGGCTTCGGCTTCGCATCGCTCGCGGCGCGCTTCCCCACCGCGCGCGACGCGCTCGACATCTCCGTCGACCAGCTCGGCCTCGCGCTGCTCGGCATCTCCATCGGCTCGATCACGGGCCTGTCGACCGCGAGCCACGTCATCGCCCGGCTCGGCACGCGCGCCGTCGTGTCGGTGGGCGTCGTCGTCGTCGCCGTCGGCCTCCTCGTCGCCGGCTGGGGCGTCGAGGTGCGATCGATGGGCGTGCTCGTGGCCGGCCTCGCCGTCACGGGCCTCGCGAACGGCATCACCGACGTCGCCATGAACCTCTCGGGCGCCGCCAACGAGCGCGCCCTCGCGAAGCCGATCATGCCGATCTTCCACGCGTTCTTCTCGTTCGGCACCGTCGCAGGCGCCGGCTTCGGCGCGCTCGGCGAGGCCACGGGCCTCGGCATGGGGCCGCAGATGACGCTCGTGCTCGTCGCGATCGTCGGCCTCGCCGTCGTCGTGCGCCCGCGCCTCGTCGAGCAGCCGATCCAGCCCGACGACCACGTCGGCTTCCGCGAGCGCCTGTCGGTGTGGACGGATGCGCGCACCTGGCTCATCGGTGCGCTCGTGCTGGGCATGGCGCTCACCGAGGGCTCGGCGAACGACTGGCTCACCCTCCTCATGGTCGACGGGCACGACTTCGACTCGGTGGGCGCCGCGCTCGCGTTCGCGCTCTTCCTCACGGCGATGACCGCGGGCCGCCTCGCGGGCGTGCCGCTCATCGAGCGCTTCGGACGCGTCGCGATGCTGCGCGCGACGGGTGCGCTCGCCGCCGTCGGCCTCGTGCTCGTCATCGTCGTCGACGATCAGACGGTCGCGCTCGTCGGCACCGTGCTGTGGGGCCTCGGCGCATCCCTCGGCTTCCCGATCGGCATGTCGGCCGCCGCCGACGACGCCCGCATGGCGACGGCGCGCGTCGGCGCCGTCGCGACGATCGGCTACGTCGCCTTCCTCGCGGGGCCGCCGCTGCTCGGCTTCCTCGGCGAGCACCTCGGCCTGCGCGACGCCATGTGGGTCGTGCTCGCCTTCGTCGTCCTCTCGCTCGCGACGTCGGCCGTCGCGCGCGAGCCGCGCACCGCATCCGGTGTGCCCGACCCTGCCGGAGAGGTCCGTCCATGAGGCTCGTCGTCGCGAACTGCTCCGTCGACTACACGGGGCGGCTGACCGCCCACCTGCCGCTCGCCACGCGCGTGCTCATGCTGAAGGCCGACGGCTCGCTGCTCGTGCACTCCGACGGCGGCTCGTACAAGCCGCTGAACTGGATGTCGCCGCCGTGCATCGTCGAGACGTCGCAGCCGAGCGCCGACCAGGCGGATGCGGGCGTCACCGAGCTGTGGACGGTGACGCACCAGAAGACGGGCGACGCGCTCGTCGTGCGGCTGCACGAGGTGCACGCCGACACCACGCACGAGCTGGGCGTCGACCCCGGGCTCGTGAAGGACGGCGTCGAGTCGCACCTGCAGGCGCTGCTCGCCGACCAGATCGAGCTCCTCGGCCCCGGGTTCGAGCTGTGGCGTCGCGAGTACATGACGCCCATCGGGCCCGTCGACATCCTCGCCCGCAACGAGGCCGGCGCGACGATCGCCGTCGAGATCAAGCGGCGTGGCGGCATCGACGGCGTCGAGCAGCTCACCCGGTACCTCGAGCTCATGAACCGCGATCCGCGCATCGCGCCCGTGTCGGGCATCTTCGCGGCGCAGGAGATCGCGCCGCAGGCGCGCACGCTCGCCGAGGATCGCGGCATCCGCTGCGTCGTGCTCGACTACGACGCCATGAAGGGCATCGAGAGCAAGCGCCCGACGCTGTTCTGACGCCGCGCGGGTGCGCCGGGGGCTCCTTCGCGCTTCGCAGGCGATCCCGGGTGGCCGAGGGGCATCTTCCCTCGGCCGTGCCGCATCGCCTGCGAAGCGGAGACGCACGGATGCGGCGCCGTCGGGCGGGGCTGCCACGCGGCGCCGCGCGCCGGCGCGTCAGTCGCGGGAGGCGTACGGCTCGACGTGGTCGGGCAGGGTGACGGGCGACGTGCGCGGCGCGGCGTCGTCGCGCGACGCGTACGGCTCGACGTGGTCGGGCAGGGTCACGGGCGACGTCCGGGGCGCGGGGTCGTCGTGGGATGCGTAGGGCTCGACGTGGTCGGGCGTCGCGCCGCGGGCTGCCTCGCCGCCGAAGTCGTGGTCGACGAACGGCACCGATGCGTCGGCAGCGGGGTTCTCGTGGGTGGCGTCTGCAGCACTCATGGCTCGGACGCTACGCCCGCGCCCGCGCGTCGGCTCGGGGCTTGACGCAGCGAGATGCGCACGTGTGCGGCGCGGCATGCGCGCAGGCGCGCTGCCGGCCCGCAGGCGTCCACGTCTCGCCGGGATCAGGCGGGGCGAGCCGCCGCCGCGGCGCGCGCCGCGGCCGGCAGCGCCGCGAGCACCCGGTCGATCGCGGCGTCGTCGTGCGCGGCCGTCACGAACCACGACTCGAACAGGCTCGGCGGCAGTGCGACGCCCCCGTCGAGCATCGCGTGGAAGAAGGGTGCGTGCCGGAAGGTCGCCTGCGCCTTCGCATCGTCGTAGGTGCGGGGCGCGGTCGCCGCGAAGGCGAGCGAGAACAGGCTGCCCACGCGCGGGATGGCGTGCTCGACGCCCTCGGCGGTCAGGGCATCCGACAGCCCGGCCGTGATGGCATCCGCCACCTCGTCGAGCCGCGCGTAGACGGCGTCGTCGGCGAGCCGCAGCTGCGTGAGACCCGCGGCCACGGCGAGCGGATTCCCCGAGAGGGTGCCCGCCTGGTAGACGGGGCCGAGCGGGGCGAGGAGGTCCATGACCTCGCGCCGACCGCCGAGGGCCGCGAGCGGCATGCCGCCGCCGACCACCTTGCCGAACGTGAGGATGTCGGGCGCCTCGTCGCCCGCGGTGCCCTCGATGCCCCACATGCCCGACGGGTGCACGCGGAAGCCCGTGAGCACCTCGTCGCTGATGAGCAGCGCACCGTGCGCGTGCGCCGTGCGCGCGAGGAAGGCGTGGAATCCCGGGCGCGGGGCGATGAGGCCGATGTTGGCGGGCGCGGCCTCGACGATGATCGCGGCGATGCGGTCGCCGTGCTCGGCGAACGCGGCCTCGACGGCGGCCTCGTCGTCGTACGGCAGCACGATCGTCGTGTGCGCGATCGCGTCGGGGATGCCCGACGACCCCGGCATGGCGAGCGTCGCGAGCCCCGACCCCGCTGCGACGAGCAGCGCATCCGAATGCCCGTGATAGTGCCCGTCGAACTTGATCAGGAGGTCGCGGCCCGTCGCGCCGCGCGCGAGCCGGATGGCCGTCATCGTCGCCTCGGTGCCGGTCGACACGAGGCGCACGCGCTCGGCGATGGGCACGCGCCGCGTGATCTCCTCGGCGAGGTCGACCTCGGCGCCCGTCGGGGCGCCGAACGACAGGCCTCGCGCCGCGGCCTGCTGCACGGCATCCACGATCGCCGGATGCGCGTGGCCGAGCAGCGCAGGCCCCCACGACGCCACGAGGTCGACGCGCTCGACGCCCTCGACGTCGGTGACGTACGGCCCTCGCGCGCTGCGGATGAAGCGCGGCGTGCCGCCCACGGATCCGAAGGCGCGCACCGGCGAGTTCACGCCGCCGGGGATCGCCGCCCGGGCGCGGTCGAAGAGGGCCTCGTTCGTGGTGGTGGTGTCGGTCATGCTGCGTCCCTGCTCGTCTGCGTCGTCGTGGTGTGCGTCTTGCAGGTGATCGAGGGGTCGGAGGGGCATCTTCCCTCCGCCACCCCGGATCGCCTGCAAGACGCGAACCGGGGTGCGGGCGCGTCAGCGCAGCGACTCCGCCAGCTCGACCGCCCAGTACGTGAGCACGGCGTCGGCACCGGCACGCACGATCGAGGTCACCGACTCGGCGATCGCGCGGTCGCGGTCGATCCAACCGTTGGCGGCCGCCGCCTCCACCATCGCGTACTCCCCCGACACCTGGTACGCCCACACGGGCACCTGCGCCTCGTCGGCGACGTCGCGCAGCACGTCGAGGTAGAAGGAGGCGGGCTTCACCATGAGCACGTCGGCGCCCTCGGCCTCGTCGAGCGCCGCCTCGCGCATGCCCTCGCGTGCGTTCGCCGGATCCTGCTGGTAGGTGCGCCGATCGCCCTGCAGGCTCGAGCCGACGGCCTCGCGGAACGGGCCGTAGAGGGCGGAGGCGTACTTCGCGGCGTAGGCGAGGATCGCTGCGTCCTCGTAGCCTGCGTCGTCGAGCGCGTCGCGCACGTAGGCGACCTGGCCGTCCATCATGCCGCTCAGCCCGATCATCGCGGAGCCCGCGTCGACCTGCGCGATCGCCATCTCGGCGTAGCGCTCGAGGGTCTCGTCGTTGTCGATGCCGCCCCACTCGTCGAGCACGCCGCAGTGGCCGTGGTCGGTGAACTCGTCGAGGCACAGGTCGGTCTGGATCACCGTCGCGTCGCCGAAGCGCTCGTCGAGCGCGGCGGTGGCGCGGTTGAGGATGCCGTCGGGGTCGACGCCGGCCGAGCCGGTGGCATCCTTGTCCTCCTCCTTCGGCACGCCGAAGAGCATGACGCCGCCGACGCCGGCTGCGATGGCCTCCTCGACGGCGCGGCTCGCGGAGTCGATCGTGTGCTGCACGACGCCCGGCATGCTGCCGATGGGTCGCGGCTCGGCGATGCCGTCGGCGACGAACATCGGCAGGATGAGCTGGCTCGGGTGGATGCGGGTCTCGGCCACGAGGCGACGGAGCGCCGGGGTGCGTCGGAGCCTGCGAGGACGGATCGTGGGACTCACGCGTCCAGCCTACGCGCGGGCCTCGCTCGGCTCGCGGGCGTTCGCCGTGGGCTGCGCCGGTGGCGGCGGAGGCGAGATGGGCGCCCGTCGTGCGCGGCGCTCGCCGTGGGCGGCGCTCGCTGTGAGCGGTGCTCGCCGCGGGCGGCGCTCGCTGTGAGCGGTGCTCGCCGTGGGCGGCGCTCGCCGTGAGCGTCGTCGCGAGGAGGATGGGTGGATGACGTTCACCAAGCGCGCACGCGGAGGGGCGGACGCCGCCGCGTGGGAGATCGCGAGCCTGCGGTGGCTCGCCGAGGCGGAGACGGTGGGTGGTGCCCGCGTCGCCCGCGTCATCCGACGCGAGGGCGCGACCATCGAGCTCGAGCGGCTCGAGCCTGCGCGGCCGACGCGGGCCGACGCCGAGGCGTTCGGCCGTGCGCTCGCCGCGACCCACGCCGCAGGCGCCGACGCGTGGCACGCTCCCCCGCCCGGCTGCGACGGCGTCGGATGGATCGGCCGCCAGCATCAGGGGATGACGCCCACGGCCAGCTGGGGCGAGGGCTTCGCAGAGCAGCGCATCCGCCCCTTCGTGCGCGCAGCGGTCGACGCCGGCCACCTCGACGCCGCCGGTGCGAGGGTCGTCGAGCGCGTCTGCGACGCCATCGCGGCCGGCGATCACGACGACGACCGCGCGCCCGCCCGCATCCACGGCGACCTGTGGAGCGGCAACGTGCTGTGGACGGCGACCGGCGCCGTCGTCATCGACCCGGCCGCGCACGGCGGGCATCCGCTCACCGACCTCGCGATGCTCGCGCTGTTCGGGCTGCCGCACCTCGACGTGGTGCTCGACGCCCACGCCGACGCGGCCGGGCTCGCGCCGGGCTGGCGCGACCTGCTCGGGCTGCACCAGCTGCATCCGCTCGCCGTGCACGCCGTGAGCCACGGTGCCTCCTACGGCGCCGAGCTCGTCGCCGTCGCGCGCCGCTACGCCTGACCCTGCCCACACTGATCGCTCGTCGGGGTCGCGAGCGACCAGTCACCGCAACGGGCGACCAGTCACCCCCTTCGAGCGGCCCGGGCACGACGACGGCCCCGGAGGCGAACCTCCGGGGCCGTCGTGATCGGCGCGTCAGCGCGTCAGCGCGTCAGGCCTCCTGGCCGTCCTCGCGTCGGCGACGGACGATCCAGGCCGCACCGCCGGCCGCGAGCAGGCCGAGGCCCGCCAGCAGCAGCCAGGTCGCGACGTCGCCGCCCGTGCGCGGCAGGTCGGGGCGACCGGGGGCGGGCGCACCCGGCCCCTCACCCTGACCCGGGCCGGCCGCGTCGTACGAGATCGTCACGGTCGACTGCGCGACGTTGCCCTCGGCGTCCACCGCCCGGTACTCGATCGGCGTCGGGTCACCCGTGAAGCCGGGTGCGGGCGTGAAGGTGATCGCGCCCGTCACCGGGTCGACCGTCCACGTGCCCTGGCCGGGAACCGTGACCGACGTGCCCCACTCGCCCGTCGCGGGGTCGCGGATCTCGACGGTCGTCGGGTCGAGGCTCGACGAGTCGTTCGCGAGCGGGTCGACCGTGACGGCCGTGCCGGGGGCGTTGCCCGTCGACACGTCGGGCACCGCGGTCGGCAGGTAGGTCACGACGACCTGCGCCTGCGACGCGTCGCCCGCCCGATCCGACACCTGGTAGGCGATCGGGGTCGGGTTGCCGATGAAGCCGTCCTCGGGCGTGAACGTGATGGCACCCGTCTCCGGGTCGACCGTCCACGTGCCCTCGCCGGGCACGACGAGCTCGGTGACGAGCTGGTCGCCGTCGACGATGCGCACCGTCGTCGGGTCGAGCGGACCGCGGTCGTTGCCGACCACGTCGATCGTCACCGTGGCACCCGGCTGGTTGCCGCGCGACTCGTCGTCGACCGCCGTGACGCCGTACGTCACGGTGACGGTCGCCGACACGGTGTCACCGGTGGAGTCGGTCACCTCGTAGGCGATGGGCGTCGGGTCGCCGTCGAAGCCGGCCTCGGGCGTGAAGGTGATCGCGCCCGTCGCCGGGTCGACCGTCCACGTGCCCTCGCCTGCGACGACGAGCTCCGTGACGCGCTCCTCGCCGTCGACGATCACGACCGACGCCGGGTCGAAGTCGCCCACGTCGTTCGCGAGCACGTCGACCGTGACCGTCTCGCCGGCCAGGTTCGCCAGGTCGGCGTCGTCGTTCGCGAGCGGCACGAAGGTGATCGTGATCGTCGCGGACACGACCTGCCCGGTGGCGTTCGCCACCTGGTAGTCGACCGGGGTCGGCTCGCCGAGGAAGGCGGGGTCGGGCGTGAAGGTGACCTCGCCCGTCTCCGGGTCGATCGACCACGTGCCCTCGCCGGCGACCACGAGGTCGGCGCCGGGCGCGAGCGCCTCGCCGGTCGCGGGGTCGATGAACGCGAGCGTCGCGCGGTCGAAGACGCCGCGGTCGTTCGCGAGCACGTCGATCGTCACGGGCTGCTGGATGGGCTGGTCGAGCGCCGCGTCGTCCACCGCGACCTGCGGGTAGTCGATCGTGACGATCGCCTCGGAGACGTTGCCGTCGCCATCCGACACCTCGTACGCGATGGGCGTCGGGTCGCCGAGGAAGCCCTCCTCGGGCGTGAACGTGATCGCGCCCGTGGCCGGGTCGATCGACCACGTGCCCTCGCCGTCGACGACGAGCGACGCACCCGGCTCGAGCGCCTCACCCGTCTCCGGGTCGACGATCGCGACGGTCGCGGGGTCGACCGCACCGAGGTCGTTGTCGAGCACCGGCACCGTCACGGCGACGCCGAGCTCGGGTGCGGTGGCCGCGTCGTCGACGGCGGTGATGCCGTACGTCACGGTCACGGTCGCCGTCGCCACCGTGCCGGTGGATGCCGTCGCCTGGTACTGGATGGGCGTCGGGTCGCCCTCGTAGCCCGCCTGGGGCGTGAAGGTGATGGCGCCCGTGGCCGGGTCGACCGACCATGTGCCCTGACCCGCGACCACGAGCGAGGCGCCTGCGGCGAGCGCGTCACCCGTCGCGGGGTCGACGATCGCGACCGTCGCGGGGTCGAAGACGCCCACGTCGTTCGCGAGCACGTCGACCGTCACGGCCGTGCCCTGCTCGTTGTCGACGTCCTCGTCGTCGTTCGCGATCGCCAGGAAGGTGATCGTGATCGTCGCCGAGACCACCTGGCCGCCCGCGTTCGCCACCTGGTAGGTGACGACGGTCGGGTTGCCGAGGAAGCCCTCCTCGGGCGTGAACGTGACCTCGCCCGTCTCGGGGTCGATCGTCCACGTGCCCTCGCCTGCGACGACGAGGTCGGCGCCGGGCTCGAGGGCCACGCCGGTGGCGGGGTCGACGAGCGCGAGCGTCGCGGGGTCGAAGACGCCCGGGTCGTTCGCGAGCACGTCGATCGTCACCGGCTCCGTGATGGGCTGGTCGAGCGCCGCGTCGGCGACGGCCGACTGCAGGTAGTCGACCGTGACGGTCGTGCGAGCGGTGCTGCCGGTCTGGTCGGCGACCTGGTACTCGATCACCGTCGGGTCGCCGAGGAAGCCGTCCTCGGGCGTGAAGGTGATCGCTCCGGTCGCCTGGTCGATCGACCACGTGCCCTCGCCCTCGACGACGAGCGACGCGCCGGGCGCGAGCGCCTCGTCGGTGGCCGGGTCGACGATCGCGACGGTCGCGGGGTCGAGCTCGCCGAGGTCATTGCCGAGCACGTCGACGGTCACGGCCTCGCCGAGCACGTTGTCGAGGTCGACGTCGGGCGTGAGCGTCGGGTCGTAGTCGACCGTGACGATCGCCTCCGCCGTGACGCCGTTCGTCGCCGTGACCTGGTAGCCGATGGGCGTCGGGTCGCCGAGGAAGCCCTCGGCGGGCGCGAACGTCACCGACGTCGTGGCCGGGTCGTACGTCCACGTGCCCTCGCCGTCGACCACGAGCGGCTCGCCCGCTGCGAGCGGCGTGCCCGTGGCGGGGTCGATGAGCTGCACCGAGCCGGGCACGAGCGCGCCGTCGTCGTTGCCGAGGATCTCGACCGTGACGTCGGTGCCGAGCTCGTTGCCGAGCGACTCGTCGTCGAAGGCGTCGGGGACGTAGCCCACGATGACGAGGGCCGTGGCCGTGTCGCCCGACTGGTCGGCGACGCGGTACGTCACCGGGGTCGGGTCGCCCTCGAAGCCGGCCTCGGGCGCGAACGCGATCGCACCCGTCTCAGCGTCGATCGTCCAGGTGCCCTCGCCGGCGACGACGTAGGGCGAGTCGGACGAGCCGAGCACGGCACCCGTCGTCGCATCCACGATCACGACGGTCGCCGGGTCGAGGTCGCCGAGGTCGTTCGCGAGCACGTCCCGCTCGACCGTCTCGCCGAGCGCGTTGCCGCGGTCGACGTCGTCGACGGCATCCGGCGTCGTGTCGACCGTGATGGTCGCCGTCGTCGGCAGGCTCGAGGGCGCGGGGCTCGACACCGTGTAGTCGACGGGGGTCGGGTCGCCGACGTAGCCCTCCTCGGGCGTGAACGTGACGATGCCCGTCGCCGGGTCGACCGACCACGTGCCCTCGCCGGGCACGACGAGGTCGTCGCCGGGCTCGAGCGCGTCGCCCGTCTCGGGGTCGATGAACGCGATCGTGCCGGGGTCGAGCGGGCCGGCGTCGTTCGCGAGGACCGGGATGGTCACGACGGTGCCGGGCGTGACGCCCTCGACGAGGTCGTCCCGCGCGACCGGCTGGTACGTGACGGTGATCGTCGCCGTCGCCTCGTCGCCGGAGACGTCGCTGACCTGGTAGTCGACCGGCGTCGGGTCGCCGTCGAAGCCGGCCTCCGGCGTGAAGGTCGTCGTGTCGGTGACCACGTCGTACGCCCACGTGCCCTCGCCGGCCACGACGAGCGTCGCGGATCCGGTGGGCTCGCCCGTCGCCGGGTCGAGGAAGGAGAACGCCTGGGTCGTCGGGTCGAAGATGCCCTCGTCGTTCGCGACGATGCCTGCGACGGCGACGGCGGTGCCCGGCGCGTTGCCGAGCGACTCGTCGTCGGTGCCCGCGGGCACGTAGCCGACCGTGACGGTCGCCCGCGTCGTCTCGCCGTCGACGTCCGTCACCTCGTAGACGACGGGCGTCGGGTCGCCGAGGAAGCCGTCCTCGGGCGTGAACGTGATCTCGCCGGTCTCGGCGTCGATCGTCCACTCGCCCTCGCCATCGACGACGTAGGCCTCGTCGGCCGAGCCGAGGACGGCGCCCGTCACGGGGTCGACGATGACGACGGAGGTCGGGTCGAGCTCGCCGGCGTCGTTCGCCAGGACGTCGACGGTCACGACGTCGCCGATGGCGTTGCCGAGGTCCTCGTCGTCGACCGCGAGCGGCGCGTACTCGACGGTGATCGTCGCCTGCGTGGGCTCGGAGCCGGGGCCCGAGACCTGGTAGTCGACGGGCGTCGGGTCGGTGAGGAAGCCGGGCTCGGGCGTGAACGTGACCGTGCCGGTGGCCGGGGCGAACGTCCACGTGCCCTCGCCTGCGACGACGAGCGGCGCACCCGGGGCGAGCGGCTCGCCCGTGGCGGGGTCGACGAACGCGAAGGTCGCGGGGTCGGTCGTGCCGCGGTCGTTCGTCAGCGGCGTGAGCGAGACGGGCTGGCCGGCGGGGTTGCCCGTCGACGCGTCGTCCTGAGCCTCCGGCTGGAAGCGCACCGTGACGGTCGCCTGCGTCGTCGTGCCCTGCGCATCCGCGCCCTGGTAGGTGATGGGCGTCGGGTTGCCGGTGTAGCCGGGAGCCGGCGTGAAGGTGATGTCGCCCGTGGCGGGGTCGATCGACCACGTGCCCTGGCCGGGCACGACGAGCGGCTGGCCGGCGGGGAGCGCGGCGCCGGTCGCGGGGTCGACGATCGCGACCGTGCCGGGCACGATCGGGCCGGAGTCGTTGTCGAGCACCGGCACCGTGACGGGCTCGCCGAGCGGGTTGGCGTCGCTGGTGTCGGCGACGGCGCCGGGCGCGTAGTCGACCGTGACGGTCGCCTCGGCACGGATGCCGTTCGGGCCCGCGACGCTGTAGTCGATGGGCGTCGGGTCACCCGTGAAGCCGGCCTCGGGCGTGAACGTGATGGCACCCGAGGTGGGGTTCACCGTCCACGTGCCCTGACCGGGCACCACGAGCTGCTTGCCGTCGCCGGGCGCGCCGACGATCGTGACCGACGTACGGTCGCCCGTGCCGTCGTTGCCGACGACGTCGACGGTGACGGGCTGGCCGACGGGGTTGCCGTTCGATGCGTCGTCCTGCGCGGGCGGTGCGTCGCGGTTCGGGGTGAAGGATGCGGTGTCGGAGGCCGTGGTAGGCGCGCCACCCGCGGGGGTCTGCTGCGTCGTGTACGAGACGGTCGCCGTGTTGTCGACCGTGCCCGTGCCCTGGAAGTCGGCGGCCGTCGCAGCGCGGGTCGCGGTGCACGTGACCGTGTTGACGGTGTTGAACTGGCCGAGCGGGTTCACGGTCGTCGCGCCGGCGGGGCAAGTGATGGTGAGGCCCGGGGCCGGGTCCGTGATCGCGATGTTCTGCAGCGGCACGTTGCCCGTGTTGGTCACGGTCAGCGAGTAGGTGATGGTCTGCCCGATCGCCGTGATGGGCCCGTTGTCGACCCACGTCTTGTCGAACGTCGCCGAGGAGACAGCCTCCTGGGTGGTGAAGGAGCAGACGATGTTCGAGCCGATCGCCGGGTTCTGCGGCATCGTGAACGACGCCTGCGGGCCGAAGCCCGAGCTGACGATCCTGTTGCCGTAGGCCGTGTCGCGGCAGACCCACTCCTGCGCGTAGTCGGGGCCGGGCGTCACGTTGCCGGCCGCAGGGCGCTGCTCGACCGTGATGGTCTGTCCGGGGAGCACGATGACGGGGCCGACGGGGTTGTTCGTCACGGCCTGGCCCGTGCCGGTCGTCGTCTGCGACGTCGACGGGTCGGTGGGGCTCAGGTCGCCGCCGCCGATGACGACCTGGAACTGGTCGTTCGGGCTCTGACGGGGCTCGTCGAGGACGACCTCGCCGCGGACGGTCGAGGGCGAGGCGCACGACGCGAGGTCGGTGAGACCGCCAGCAGCGGGCCCGGTCAGGCTCGTGCGCGAGACGACCTCACCGTTCGACGGGTTGACGCGCAGGAGCTGCGGGGTCCCGGTCGTGGTGCCAGTCGGCGTCTGGCCGAACAGATAGAGGTAGCCGTCCGCTCCGAACGCGATGGAGTTGAGGCCACGCACGTTGTCGATGAGGCCGCCGAGAGCGGTCGCGGTCGTGGTCGTGGTGCCGGTCGTGGGGATGCCGCCCGTGACGCGGTACAGCTGAGCGTTGTCCGAGCCCTGGTTGGTACCGGTGCTGTTGCCACCGGTCACGACGTACATCGTGCCGGCCGGCGAGAAGGCCAGGTCACCGTTGCCGCCCGCGGCTCCCGGCAGCGAGACCGTGGCCGCGCTGGGGAGGATCGTGTTGGTCGCGGGATCGTAGGAGTGCACCGTGAGGGACGCCGATGCCGTGGCCTGGTTGTAGACCGCGCCGCCATAGATGTAGCGGTTCGTCGCGAGGTCGTAGCCACCCATGGTGTTCCACGAGGCGTTGGGCTGCGCCGTGCCGCCTGTCGCCGTACCGCGCGGCGTCGTCTGCGGCGGCAGGTCGGTCGCGGGCGTGTACTCGTAGACGTTCGAGGTCGCGAGCGTGCCGTCGGTCCAGAACACCTGGGCACCATCTCGCGAGACCGCCAGCTGGTTCAGCGTCACGTTGGCCGTGATGCCGGGCGAGTACGCGACCGAGGTAGCGCCGGTGACCGGGTTGATGGCGAAGATGTCGCGCGGGTTGCTCGGGTTTGCGGCGCTGTTGCCCGTGGCGTACAGCGTCGGTGCGCCAGGAGCGGTGCAGGTGAAGTTCGGCGCAGCAGACGCCGTCGGCGCCTCGATCGCCGGGCTCGCGACGGCGACGGCGACGAGGCCGCCCGCCACGAGCATCGTGGACAGCGCACCTGCGAGCGCTCGCTTGAGTCGCTTGGGGAATCCGCTGGGGGTGTGCTGTGTAGCCGAATCGCGCACGATCGCTCCGGGTCTCTCGAACCTGACGGGGAACACGGCGTCGCAGGAAGGACCGATGGAGCATCGGGGTACATGGCGCCAGACCGGACTCTATCCGCCTTCGAGGAAGTTTCACGAGCACTTTCTTTGAACTTCTCAAGCATTCGGAGTGTCGCAATCCGATCTCGCCGCTGCTTCGAACGCTCGGGCTCGAGAGTGTCGAGATGGCGACGTACCGCTGCCTGCGGGGTACGGCGCGCACCATCGGCACGGCGAGCGCGCGCCGTCCGGATGCCGCTGGCGCATGCGCGTCACGCATGACGAGGTCCTACGCGTCGTCTCCCGGTGCTGCGAGCCGCGCCTGCCGCTCGCGCAGATCGTCGATCGCGAGGTCGGCGCCGACGATGTCGGTCAGCGGATCCGCGACGGGCCCCACGGCGATCGGGATGCCGAGCCCCACGAGGAGGTCGCACGACTCCGCCCCGGTCTCGGCCACGATCGGGATCGAGACGACGTCGACCGCGCCGTGCTCGGCGAGCGCCTTCGCGTAGGCGAGCAGCTCGATCGCGACCCGATCCGACGACGTCAGCGCCTGGCCCCCGTACATGATCGCCCGCATCCGCTCCCCCGCACCTCGTCCGTCCCCATGCCAACGGTGCGCCCCGCCCGCACGGCACCGCAAGGGGGCTCACCCCGAGTTGCGGCGCGCGCCGATCGGTGGTGCGGCTAGCGGTGCGAGCGCTCGCGTTCGGCCTCGCGGATGGCGGAGGCGTGCTCGTCGAGCCGGTCGTCGACGAGGACGACGGGCTCGGCCGGCGCGTCGCCGGCCACCGTCGGCAGCACGCGCTCGGCGGCCGCCTCGGCCGCCTCGACCCCCGCGGTGATGCGGTGGCCCGATGCCGCGAGCAGCGCCACGGCACCCAGGATCGCGACCACGGCGATCCAGAACGGCACGTGGATGCTCACGGCCGTGCCGACGACCCCGGCGACGAACGGCGCGAGGCCGCCGCCGAAGAACCGCACGAACGAGTACGAGGCGCTCGCCACGGGTCGCTCCACGGGAGCGACCTGCATGACCGCCTGCGTCACGAGCGTGTTGTTGAGGCCCGAGCAGATGCCCGAGACGACGACGGTCGCGACGAGCACCGCGGCGACGTCGGTCCAGATCGCCATGGCCGCGAGGTCGAGGGCCATGAGCACGAATGCGCCGATGAGCACGGGCACGAGCCCGAGGCGGCGCTCGAGGCGCGGCGCGACGACGACGGCGAACAGCGCGACGAGCACGCCCCATCCGAAGAACACCATCCCGAGCGCGATGGCGTCGAACCCCAGCAGGAGCGGCGCGTACGCGAGCACCGTGAAGAACGCCCAGTTGTAGAGCAGGGCGACGAGGCTCAGCACGAGCAGGCCGCGATGCCGCAGCGCACGCAACGGGGCGCCGAGCGAGAGGGGCTGCGCCGTGGTCGGCTGGTTCGGCACGAACAGGATCGTGCCCACGAGGCCGACGAGCATGAGCGCCGAGACGCCGAGGAACGGCCACTGCCAGCCGGCGGAGCCGAGGATGCCGCCGAGCAGCGGGCCGACGGCGATGCCGATGCCCATCGCCGCCTCGTAGATCGCGATGGCGCCGGGCACGCCGCCCGTCGCGGAGCCGACGATGACCGCGAGGCTCGTCGCGATGAACAGCGCGTTGCCGAGGCCCCAGCCCGCACGGAAGCCGACGAGGGCGCCGATCGAGGGCGAGAGGCTCGCGAGCGCCGCGAAGGCGACGATGATCACGAGCCCGAGGATGAGGGTGCGCTTGCCCCCGATGCGGCTCGACACCCATCCGGTGCCGAGCATCGCGACGGCCGTGACGAGCAGGTAGCTGGTGAAGAGCAGCTCGACCTCCGCGTGGCTCGCGTGCATCTGCTCGCCGATCGCAGGGAGGATCGGGTCGACGAAGCCGATGCCCATGAACGAGATCACGCACGCGAATGCGACGGCCCAGACCGCCTTCGGCTGGCGGAGGAGGCTCGGGGGTGCGGCGTGCGCGGCGGCTGGCGTGGCGGTGGGCATGGACGGATGTCCTCTCTCGTGACGTGCGACGGCGTCGCGAGAGGCGCCGGGGCGTGGGATGCGGTGGCTACCGCGCGGAGGCGGAGACACCCGGGGTCGATGCGAGGTGCTCGAGGGCGGGCACGGCGGCGGCGAGCGCGCGGCGCTCGTCGGGGTCGAGCTCGCGCAGCACGTGCTCCAGAGCGGCGGCGCGCGCGGCGCGACGCTCGGCGCTCAGCGCGGCGCCGGCATCCGTGATCGCGACGAGCACGGCGCGGCCATCGCTCGGGTCGTGACGGCGCTCGACGAGACCCTCGCGCTCGAGGCGCCGCACGAGCTGCGTCATGGCGGGCTGCGTCACGTGCTCGGCGGTCGCGAGCGCCGTGAGCCGCACGGGCCCGTCGGTCGCGAGCGTGAAGAGCGTGGATGCCGCGACGGACGAGAGCCCGCCGGGCAGGTCGGCCGAGCGCACGAGCCGCGTGATGCGCTCGAGCGCGGCGCTCAGCCGCACCACCTCGCCAGATTGCATGCACTCATTATATAACTCCCGTATGCACCAGTCCACCCGCCTCCCTTCTCGAGGTCTTCGGCCGCTCGTGAGGTGAAGAGCGGCCGAAGACCTCCAGATCGCCGGCTCAGCGGAGGGTGCGCAGGGTGCGCGACGCCACGCGCAGCTCGACGCGCTGGCCCCACGACAGCGCGAGCCGGTCGGCCTCCACCCCGTCGCCGAACGCGACGAGCGCATCCGACTCCACGCGCAGCGCGAGCACCGCGTCGCCCTCGAGCCGCCCGGCGACGAGATCCGCTCCCGTGGATGGGCTGGGCCACGGCTCGCGCGCGAACCACGCGAGGGCGCGATCCGTCGGCGCGGGCAGCGCGAGCGTCGGCGCCTGGATGCGCGCGATCGACCGGCACCAGCCGCTCGCACCCGTGCCCGTCGACACGATGACGCCCGACGACGACTGCCGCTCGACCTCGCCGCCCACCTCGAGCGCGTAGCGCGCCGACTGGTGCCCCACCTGCCCGACGAACACCTCGTTGAGCGCGACGAGCGACTGCCCGTCGTCGACGCGCACCTCGACCATCGCACGCTCGTCGACCTGCGCGGACCCGTCGGCCGCGGCTCGGATGAGCCGCGCGGCGTCGCCGGGCGCGTGCGGCACGAGCACGCCCGCGTTCGCACCCGGCAGCGGATCGATGCCGACGACGGGCTGGCCGCCGAGGTACTTGGCGACGTTGGCGACGAGGCCGTCCTGCCCGACGACCACCACGACGTCCGCGGGCTCGAACACGAACCGCGACAGCTCGGCGCGCTCGACGGATGCGCGACGCCAGTCGGCGGGCACGGCGGCGGCCACGGCGTCGAGCGCGGCGGTCGTCGCCGCGTGCCGCCCCTCGACGGGCTCGAGCGACTGCCCGCGCATCTGCAGGAAGAAGCCCGCCTGCCCGAGCGTGCCGTGCGCGGCGACGAGCTCGTCGCGCTCGGTGGCGCGGCGCACGACGACGACGCGAGGGGCGGGCATGTCAGCGCTCGACCGTCGTCGCGGGCCGACCCGTGCCCGCCGCGCCGCCACCGCCGAGCAGCCCGCCGAGCACGTCGGTGAGGATGTCGGGCGTCACCGTGAGTCGCTCGATGTGCGGCAGGTTCGCGGCGAGCTGCTGCATGGCGAGCGCCGTGAGCACCGCGGGCTGCACATCGCGGTACGCGTCGAGCCGGGCGCGCTCGCCAGCCGCCTTCGCCTCGCCGAGCGCGCGGTCGGCGTCCGCTCGCGCCTCGGCGACCGTGCGCACCTTCGCCGCCTCGGCGTCGGAGGCGATCGCGCCGGCCGCTGCGGCCTCCTCCGCCTCGCGCCGCGCGTTGGCGCCGCGTCGCGCGATGAGATCCTCCTGCCTGCGGGCGAGCTCGATCTGGTTCGCGAGCTCGTTCTCGCCGATCGCCGCCTCGCGCTCGACGGCGAGGGCGCGGCGGGCGAACGTCGCCTTGTCGGCATCCTGCTGGATGCGCTCGCGCGCCGGGGTCTGCATCGCGCGCTCGACGTCGGGCTCGGGGCGCAGCAGGCCGAAGCGCACGCCGACGACCTCGAGGCCGACGGCGGCGATGCGTGCGTCGGCGAGGAGCGCGCCCGTGACGCGGCGGCCGAGCTCGGTGGGGTCGGCGCGCAGCGCCCGCTCGAGCGGGTCGGCTGCGAGCAGCGCCACGACGGCGGCGGCCGTGGCGCCGTGCAGCATGGCCGCGATGGTCTCGAGCGGCTGCTCGAGCCAGACGCCGGAGCCGAGGTCGATCGAGAAGTCGATGCGCCGCGCTGCCAGCTCGGGGTCGGCGACGCGGAAGGTGACGGTGGCGGGTGCGGTGAGCTGCTGCAGGTCGGCGGTGCGCAGCGTGACGAGCACGGGCAGCTCGCGGTCGTCGAGCGGCACCTCGCTGATCGTCGCGTCGATCGCGCGGAACCAGAACGCCTGGCCGGGCCCGGCGTGACGCACGACGCCCCGGGTCATGTGCTGCACGAATGCGGTCGGTCCGGTGCTGCAGTGCCGCAGGAACGGGATGCGGGTGATGGTGGCCATGCGATCCTCCTCGGGTTGTCGTCATTGCGACGATAACCCGGTCGACGGTTTGTCGTCAAGGTGACGAGATCGATAGGCTGCCGTCGTGGACGAACTCCCCGTCGCGAGCGTCGCCGTCGACCTCGTCGTGCTCACCATCCGCGACCGCACGCTGCACGTGCTGCTCGTCGAGCGCGGCATCGAGCCGCACGCCGGGGCATGGGCGCTGCCGGGCGGCTTCGTGCTCGACGACGAGGATCTCGACGCGGCCGCCTACCGCGAGCTCGCCGAGGAGACCGGGGTGACCCACGGCATCCACCTCGAGCAGCTGCGCACCTACGGCGCCCCCGGCCGCGACCCGCGCGGGCACGTCGTGTCGGTCGCGTGGCTCGCGCTCGCGCCCGACCTCGGCGAGCCCTCCGCCGGATCCGACGCCGCCGGCGCCCGGTGGTGGCCGATGGATGCCGTCGGCCGCGGCGAGGTGCCGCTCGCGTTCGACCACGCGACGATCGTCGCCGATGGGCTCGAGCGCGCTCGCGCGAAGCTCGAGTACTCGTCGCTGGCCGCCGCGTTCTGCCCGCCGGAGTTCACGGTCGCGCAGCTGCGCGCCGTCTACGAGGCCGTCTGGGGCGTCGCGATCGATCCCCGCAACTTCCACCGCAAGGTCACGGGCACGCCCGGCTTCGTCGAGCCGACGGGCGGCACCATCGCCGAGGGCGCGGGACGCCCCGCACGCCTCTTCCGCCGCGGACCCGTGGCCACGCTGCATCCGCCTCTCGTGCGCGCGGAGTCCTGACCCCGAACCCTTCTGAGGCTTTCGGCCCCTTCTGACATCAGAAGGGGCCGAGAACCTCACATCGACTCAGCCGGGCGGCGCGCCACCAGCAGCACGTGCGTGTCCGGCCAGGGGATGGAGTCGCCCGAGCGGGCGAGCAGGGTGGCGTCGGGCGCGAAGCGGTGCTCGACCATCCACTCGTTGCGCCACGGCCCCGACCGCTCGTCGACCTCGAGCCCCGCCGCCTCGACGAGCGCGACCCAGTCGGTCCACGACAGCGCGCAGAAGCGCTCGTGCATCTCGGACAGCCAGTTGCCCGTGTAGTGCACCTTCGTCATGAGCTCCATCGCGTCGCCCTGGCGCAGCGCGATGGTGCGCTCGTCGACGACGTCGTACGGCCAGTCGCTGCCGGACGCGGCGCGGAAGTCCTGCGCGAACTGCGCGACGCGCGAGCCCACCGGCAGCGCATCGAGCACCGCCGCCACCTCGGCGTTCGACCCCGTCAGCCGCACGGCCGGCGTGCGCACGTCGCCGTCGGCGAAGCGCAGCAGCACGGGCGCGTCGAGATCGGCGGGCCCGCACACGTCGGAGTTGATCCACACGCCCCCGGGCTCGGTCTGCGCCGCGATCGCCGCGGCGAAGCGCTCGAGCGACGGGATGCCGTCGCCGTACGAGACGATCTCGTGCGTGAGCGCGAACGTGAGCGTCGTCGCGATCGACCGGTCGGGGAAGAGCGCACCGGCCATGATGTTGCGCCGGTAGAAGTACGTGCTCGGGTTCGCGAACGCGCCCTGCGACAGCTTGTGCACGCACTCGTCGTACAGCGGCGCCGCCACCTCGATGCCGATGAGGTCGGACTCGGCGAGCGCCGGCTCGCGTGCTGCGAGCTCGAGCATGCCGCCCGTCGCGCATCCGACGTCGACGATGCGCCCCGGCACGACGAACGGCCGAGCCTGCGCCCACTTGCGCTGCGCCGCATCCTCGAACGACCGCATGTACGAGCGATAGTCCCGCGTGGCGGTCAGGCCGCCCTCGTCGCCCACCACGGGGTCGGCGGCGACCATGCGAGCGAGCGCGTCGAGGCCGTAGCGGTCGACGATGTCGAGGCTCGCCGGGTGCACGCCGTCGCGCCATGCGTCGTCGCCCGGCTGCGACGCCATGAGCGCGTCGAGGTGCGCCCACGGCGGCGCGACGTCGGTGCGGGCCTCGAGCGGGGCGATGCGGTAGCCGAGCGCGCGGTACATCGCGGCGACGGCCTCCGTCGAGCATGCGACGATCGCCGTCTCGGGCGTCGGCACGAGCCGCGACGCCGTCGCATGCTCGACGGCCTTGAGCGTGAGCTCGGCGAACCGGTCGGTGGGCGGCACGTCGACGACGGGCACCACGACCGATGCGATGCCCTCGACGTGCGCGAGGATCTCGATCGCCGCCTCGCGTCGATGGCCGGGGAAGGGGTTGCGCCGCGTCGATGCGCGATTGGCGCTCGTCACCGCCCACACGACCACGGCATCCGGTGCAGGCACGATCGGCACGCCCGCCTCGTCGTGCTCCTCCCCCGCCAGGATGCGACGCAGCGCCTCGACCTGGAACGTCGTGAGCAGGTGGTGCCTGCCAGGCACGAGCACCATCGTCGGGGCGGATGCGGGATGCGGCACCACCGCGGCGACGTCGGCGGGCTGCGTCGCCGGGTCGGCGACCGCGGGCCGCTGCCGCGCCGGGATCCACGCCGGCTCCGCGACGGGCTCGGCGCTCACGCCTTCGCAGCCTTCGCCGCCTTCGCGGCAGCCTTCGCCGCCTGCTTCGTCGCGCGCACCTTCGTGAGCGACTCCGCGTCGACGATGTCGGCCACCGAGCGGTACGCGCCCTCCTCGCCGTACGCGCCCGCGGCATCCCGCCACCCGGCGCCGTCGAAGCCGCGCTGCTTGCCGAGCAGCGCGAGGAAGATGCGCGCCTTCTGGTCGCCGAAGCCCGGGAGCGCCTGCAGACGGCGCAGCACCTCGGCGCCGTCGGGCTCGCCCCGCGTCCAGATCGCCGCGGCGTCGCCACCCCACTCGTCGACGACGGCGCGGGCGAGATCCTGCACGCGGCCGGCCATCGACCCGGGGAAGCGGTGCACGGCGGGGCGCTCGGCCATGACCTCCTTGAACGCATCCTGCTCCATGCCGGCGATGCGGGCGGGGTCGAGGTCGCCGATGCGGTCGCGCAGCTTCGCGGGGCCCGCGAACGCCGCCTCCATCGTGATCTGCTGATCGAGCAGCATGCCCGTGAGCAGGGCGAACGGGTCGTCGCTCAGGAGGCGGTCGGCGACCTCGTCGCCCGTGATGTGCAGCGCGTGCGTCATGCTCTCAGCACATCACATCGGCGGCGGATGCGGATGCTCCCGGGGCGCGGTGCGGTCCTCGCGACGAGGAGCGCGTCAGATGCCGAAGAGCGCCTTGCCCCACACGATGAGCACGATGCCGGCCGCGGCGAGGAGCACGCACACCGCCATCGCCGACCAGCCGAGCACCTTCGCACGCGTCGTCGCCTGCTCGAGCTGCCGCGCGCCGAGCGCGTAGATCGTGGGGATGCCCGCGCCGAGCACGAGGCCCACGACGAGCACCGAGACGATCGAGACGAGCAGGGCCGAGAGGTCGAACATCATGCACCGTCCTTCGGGCGGCGGCGCTTGCGCGGCTTCGCGACCGGCGCGATGCCCGACGCGACGGTCGAGAGCTCGCGGTCGATCGCGCGCTTGCGCTCGCGCTTCGCCTCCTTGCGCTCCTCCTTGGGCATCGCGTCCCAGTCCTCGGCGACGTTCGCGTGGTCGACGTGCGACGCCCGCGAGCGCAGCCACATCGCCGCGCACGCCACGATGAGCACCGCGGTGACGACGATCGCGCCCCACAGGTGGCCGAAGAGCCCGGCGACGAGGAAGCACGCCGCGCCCACCGCGCCCGCGGCAGGCAGCGTCACGATCCACGCGAGGAGCATCTTGCGCGCGACCGACCAGCGCACCGTCGCATCCGTGCGCGCCATGCCCGAGCCGATGACCGATCCCGATGCCACATGCGTCGTCGACAGCGGCAGGCCCAGGTGCGAGGAGGTGAGGATGATCGAGGCGCTGGAGAAGTCGGCCGACATGCCCTGGCGGGGCGAGATGTCGACGATGCCCTTGCCGAGCGTGCGGATGACGCGCCACCCGCCCATGTAGGTGCCCGCGGCGATCGCGAGCGCGCACACCACGCGGATCCACAGCGGCATGTCGGCGTCGGGGTCGAGCGTGCCGTGGGCGACGAGCGCGAGGAAGATGACGCCCATCGTCTTCTGGGCGTCGTTCGTGCCGTGCGCG
Source organism: Agrococcus sp. GCM10030265 (assembly GCF_042666675.1). NCBI lineage: Bacteria > Bacillati > Actinomycetota > Actinomycetes > Micrococcales > Microbacteriaceae > Agrococcus > Agrococcus sp. GCM10030265. The sequence continues at coordinate 736,835 of NZ_JBHTCZ010000001.1, read as the reverse complement.
AGCGACATGAGCGATGCGGCGCCGATCTGGCCCCAGCGGAAGCCGCGCTGCTCGGTGCGCTGCGAGATGCGTCGCGTCACGCGGTGCACGATCCACGTGCCCGTGAAGGCGACGAAGCCTGCGATGACGGGCGCGAGCAGCGCGGGGATGAGGATCTTCTGCGCGACGCCGCCCCACAGCACGCCCGTGACGCCGAGCGCCGCGACCGTCGCGCCGATGAGACCGCCGAAGAGCGAGTGGCTCGACGACGACGGCAGGCCGAACAGCCACGTGAGCACGTTCCAGATGATCGCGCCGGTGAGGCCGCACAGCACGATGAGCATGAGCGACTCGCCGTCGACGCCCGTGAGGTCGACGATGCCCGAGCCGACGGTGCGCGCGACCTCGATCGACAGCATCGCGCCGACCAGGTTGAGCGACGCCGAGAGGGCGACGGCCGTCTTCGGCTTGAGGGCACCGGTCGCCACCGAGGGTGCCATGGCGTTCGCCGTGTCGTGGAAGCCGTTCGTGAAGTCGAACGCCAGGGCCACGAGCACGACGATCACGAGGATCGCGAGCTCCTGCATCGGTGTCGATCATTCACCATCCGTTCACCCCCTGTCGACCTCGGGATGCACGCGGCCGAGCCGGGGCGCGCACCTCGCGCCGGCTCACGGCCCGACGCATCCGCCGCGCGACGTCCCCCCGGCGGCGGATGCGCGGCACCGGGAGGGTTCGTACCGTCGAGGCATGGACATCCAGGCGACCATCCCCGAGACCGTGCTGCTCCTCGCGCTCGACGACGCATCCGGCAAGCCCGTGCTCGACGGCTCGACGCTGCTGCACGCCCTCGGCGGCGCCGGCCTCGCCGAGCTCGTCGTGCGCGGCCGCCTGCGCCTCGCGGGCGAGGGCGAGCCGACGGGCACGAAGCCCGGGCGGTTCGTGGCGTCGACGACCGTCGTCGAGCCGCAGCTCGAGGCGTTCGTCGAGCACGCCGAGGGGCGCGCCCCGTCGGATGCGCTCACGCGCGTCGTCGGCTGGGGCGGCTCGCGCTCGGTGGCGGCTCGCCTGCGCGACGAGCTGCTCGGCGACCTCGTCGCCGACGGGCAGCTCGCCCACTCGGAGACGCGGTGGCTCGGCATCGCCTGGGCCGAGCGCTACGAGCGCGGCGCCCGCACCGAGCGCGAGGACGCGATGCAGGCGCGTGCGCGCGCCCTCCTGCAGGGCGAGCAGCCGACGCCCGCCGACGAGCACCTCGTCGCGGCGCTCGCGATCCTCCACGGCGCGAAGGCGCTGCCGAAGGTCTTCCCCGACCTCGAGCGCGCGCCCCTCACGTCGCACGCCGACGCGCTCGCGCTCGGCTCGTGGTCGAGCGAGACGGTGCGGAAGGCCGTCGAGGCGATGCAGACGGCGATGATCGTGGCGATGACGGTGCCGATCATCACCTCCACGAGCAGCTGACGGCGCTGCGCCGAGCGCGAACCGGGCGCCCATCCCAGGCTCGCTGCAAGGTTGGCGGACCAGCATGGATGCATGACCACGACCTCTGCTCGCCGTGCGAACCCCACGGCATGGTTCGCCTTCTGGATCGGGCTCGCAGGCCTGCTGCTCATGCCCATCCCGCTCTTCATCGGCCTCATCCTCGGCGGCGGCCTCTCGGTCGTCGCCGCGGTGCTCGCCGTCATCGGCCTCTTCAAGGGCCTCGCCCGCGGCGGCAAGGGCATCGCGCCCGTCGTGTTCGCCGCGATCTTCATCGCCCTGACGTGGGGCGGCATCTCGGTCGGTGGCGGCACCGTCTGGTAGCCGCCCGCCTGCACGCTCGACGCCGCCGGTCGCATCCCGCGACCGGCGGCGTCGTCGCGTGCGCGGCCCGTCCCGAGCGCCCCGACCGCGCAGATGCGCGCCGAGCGGGCCTCGGGCCGCGAGGAGCCATCCTGAGCCCGCTCCGTGCGCATCCGTGCGCTGCCCGCGCCGGACGGCGCTCCGCGGAGTAGCATGCTGCGGTCAGGCTGCGACGAGGCAGCCGGCGCTCGACAAAGGGGCGCTGATCCGCTCCACCGGCATGGTGCGCGGCGAGACACATACGGAATCCATCCGTCACTGCTCTCGAGAGGCCACCATGCCCATCGTCTCCGCGCACGTCGCGCACGCCCTCGCCGCCCACGTCGACGCCGTCTTCGGCGTCATGGGCAACGGCAACGCCTACCTGCTCGACGCCATCGAGCGCGACACCGACGCCTCGTTCGTCGCCGTGCGGCACGAGGCGGGCGGCGTCGTCGCCGCCGACGTGCACCATCGCGCATCCGGCCGCCTCGCCGCCGCGACCGCCACGTACGGCGCCGGATTCACGAACACGCTCACGCCCCTCGCCGAGGCCGTGCAGGCGCGCGTGCCGCTCGTGCTCGTCGTCGGCGACGAGCCCACGACGGGCGCTCGCCCGTGGGACGTCGACCAGGTGGCGCTCGCCGCCGCCGTGGGCGCACGCACCTGGGTCGTGGGGCTCGGCGACCCCGCGGGCGCGACGCTCGACGCCATCGAGCACGCGCTCGCCCACCGCACGGCCGTCGTCGTCGCGATCCCCTACGACGTGGCGACGGTCGACGCCGGGCCGCTGCCGGCCCTCCGCGACGTGCGGCTGCCAGCGCCCGTGCCGCCCGCAGCATCCGAGGTCGACGCCGTCGCCCGCCTGCTCGCCTGTGCGGAGCGCCCGGTGATCCTCACGGGTCGCGGCGCGTGGCTCGCGGATGCGGGCGCAGCGGTCGACGCCGTGGCCGATGCCGTGGGCGCGCTGACGACGGCGTCGGCCCTCGGCCGCGGCCTCGTCGCCCGCGACGAGCACGACCTGGGCGTCGCAGGCGGGTTCGGGGCGGATGCTGCGATGGCGCTCGTCCAGCAGGCCGACGTCGCGCTCGTCGTCGGCGCCTCCCTCAACCAGTTCACGATGCGCTTCGGCGCGCTCTTCGGAGCCGACGCGCATGTCGTGCAGGTCGACGTCGCACAGGCTGCGACGCATCCTCGCGTCGACACGTTCGTGCACGGCGACGCGCGTCTGACGCTCGCCGCGATCGCGTCGACGCTCGCGCAGCTCGAGGAGCCGGCCGGAGGCTGGCGCGAGTCGGTGGATGCGGTCGCCGCCCGCCGTCGGGAGCGCGGCGACGGGCTCGCAGCCGACGGCAGGCTCGATCCGCGCACGGCCGCCGCGCGCATCGCCGAGCTGCTGCCGGAGGACCGCGTCGTCGTCTCCGACGGCGGGCACTTCCTCGGCTGGTCGAACATGCACTGGCCGGTCGCGTCGCCCGACCGTCACCACATGGTGGGCACGGCGTACCAGTCGATCGGCCTCGGGTTCCCGTCGGTGCCCGGTGCGGCCGTCGCGCATCCGGACGCGACGATCGTGCTCGCGACGGGCGACGGCGGTGGCCTCATGGCGCTCGCCGACCTCGAGTCGGCCGTGCGCGTCGCGGGCGGCCGCGGCGTCGCGACCGTGTGGAACGACGCGGCGTACGCCGCCGAGACCACGCTCTACGGCGGCAAGGGCCTCGCCGAGCCGCCCATGCTCATCCCCGAGGTCGACTTCGCGGCCCTCGCCGCGGCGGTCGGCGCGGAGGGCGTCGTCGTACGCACGATCGACGACCTCGAGCGCCTCGGCACGTGGGCGGCCGAGGATGCGTCGACGCGCCGCTTCCTGCTGCTCGACCTGCGCATCTCGCGCGAGGTCGTCGCGCCGTACCAGCGCGAGATCATGCACGTGAACCAGTCGCCGACGCGCGCTCAGATCGCGCCGGAGCCCGTGCGCGCGTAGTCGGGGCCCACCCGCGTCGCGCCGGTCGGGAGCGGCTGCCGCTCCCGACCGGTCCCGGGCCCAGCTCGATCACCGTCCGACCGAGGACTGCCGGTCGGGCCGAGGCGGGTCCGGAGGCGCGCGGCTGACGCGCGGGCCGCGTCAGCGCCCGTCGCGCACCGCGCGCGCGAACGCCTCGACGTGCTCGGCGAGCGCCGCGATGCGACGCTCCATCGCCGCCTGCGCGTCGAAGCCCACGTAGCGTGCCGTCGGCTGCGTCCGCACGTTGACGGGGCACTCGAACGCGGCGCAGGCGAGCGTCGAGATCGAGTCGCCCCTGCGGCCGGCCGCACCGGAGCGGCGCGCGTTGAACGACACGACGTCGTTCGGCAGGGTCACGTCCTCGCACCACGAGCACTGCGGCCGCGTGCGGGCCGACGCCTCGGTCTGCTGCAGGGCGATGCCGACGTGCTCGCCGTCGACCTCGGCGACGACGAAGCCGACGCGCGGGCGTCTCGCGTCGCGCCATCCGAGGTACTCGACGTGCTGCCAGTCGCGGTCGAGGTCGGGCATGGGGATGCTCGTCCGCTCCTTCTTGGAGACGTTGACGAAGGAGGCGCGCACGAGCGCGCCATCGATGGGCTGCATGGATGGTCCGGTTCGCTGCTGGGTCCGCGGTCGCGGACCTCGGATGAGGTGGGTGTCGAGCCGAGCGGCTCACGCGAGCCGGAGGTCGGCCCGCGTCGCGTCGCACGCCGAGGGACTCGGCGGACGCGGCTACCCGAGGTCGGCGGGTGCGCCGCCGACGACCTCCATCCACCCGATGGGCGTCGCGAGCGATCCGTGCATGGACCCGAGGGTACCCCCGGGTGCGAGGATCGAGGCATGGCCGACGCGCGACCCAAGTACCAGCGCCTCGTCGACCATCTCCGAGGCCTCATCGCCGACCTGCCGATCGGCGCATCCGTGCCGAGCGAGCGCGCGCTCGCGGACGACTCCGGCGTCTCCCGCATGACGGCGCGCAAGGCGCTCGATGCCCTCGAGGCGGAGGGGCTGCTGCGGCGCGAGGTGGGGCGCGGCACGTTCGTCGCCAGGCCGGCGGTGAGCCTGCCGCTCATGCTCACGAGCTTCACCGAGGACATGCGCGCGCGCGGGCTGCAGCCGTCGTCGCGGCTGCTGGATGCGAGGCACCTCGTCGCCGACGCCGAGCTCGCGAGCGTGTTCGGCATCGCGGTGGGCGAGGCGCTCGTGCGCGTCGAGCGCCTGCGTCTCGCCGACGGCGCGCCCTTCGCGATCGAGCGCACGACGCTCCTCGACGCGGCCGTCCCCGGCATCCTCGACGCCGACCTCGCGGCCGGCTCGCTGTACGAGATCCTCGACCGCGAGCACGGCATCCGCTTCGACGCGGGGCACGAGACCATCCGGGCGGCGCTCGTCGACCCGGGCGATGCGGCCATCCTCGAGCTCGCCGACCAGGGCGCGGTGCTCGAGCTCGTGCGCACGTCGATCGCCGCAGGCGTCGTCGTCGAGCACACCGTCTCGACCTACCCGGGGGATCGCTTCGAGCTGTCGGCGAGCATCGCCCCGGTCACGGCCGACGGCTCGGCGCGCAGCGCGCTGCGCGCGCGCTGAGCCGGCCGCCGGCGGGGCGTCCGAGCCTCCCGGCCGGCACCCTCTCGGCACCCGAGCGAGCGCGCCGCCCGGTCTCAGCGCAGCTCGGGGATGCGCTGCACGAGCGCGTCGAACAGCGCCTGGTTGGCGCCGTCCGATCCGGCGACGTTCGCCGAGCGCCAGCGCGGTGCGTCCGGCCACCGGTCGTGCACCTCGCGCAGGATCGCCGTCCACAGCGCCGTCGTGACGAGGCTCGACGTCGGGGCCGTCACAGGTGCGTCGAGCGGCCACGACGCGTCGCCGGGGCGCACCTGCGTGTCGAGCACGATGGATGCGACGTCGACGAGCCGCACGGGGGCGCGATCGGTGGGGGCGGCGGCGTTCGACGCGCGCGACGTGAGGGCCACGACGGTCGCCCCCGCGTCGGCGCCTGCCTGCGCGATCTCGATCGGGTACGGGTTCGCGCCCGAGTTCGAGAAGACCACGATCGTGTCGCGCGCCTCGATGCCCGCGGCGTCGGCGACGCCGCGCCCGAGGCCCGGCTCGCGCTCCGACGTCGTCGCGGCCGACGCGCCTGCGAACGGCAGCACGCGCTCGTGCCACAGCGGTCGCACGAACGCGAGGCCGCCTGCCCGGAAGAACGTCTCGAGCACCGCAGCGAGCGAGTGCCCGGCGCCCGCCGGCCGCACGAGCCCGCCCGCGCGCCCGGTCGCGACGATCGCATCCGCCGTCTGGTGGATGCCGTCGGCGGCGTCGGCGACGACCCCTCGGAGGTGGTCCAGCACATCGTCGATCACAGCCATCCCTGCTTCCTGAGCGCCGCTGCGAGGCGCTCCTGCACGTGGGCGCGGTCGACGAACGAGTCGATCGGCACCATGACGGGGGCGAGCTCGCCGAGCTCGCCGAGGTAGGTCGCCTGCGCCACGACGACGTCGGCGGTGGCGCTGCGCGCCGACGAGACGTCGGTGTGGTCGAGGCGCGCGGGCACGCCGAGGTCGGCGAGCGCCGCCTCGGCGGTGGTGCGCAGGATGAGGCTCGAGCCCATGCCGGCGCCGCAGACGGCGAGCACGCGCAGCTCGGCCGGCCGGGCGGCGTCGGCTGCGGCGTCTCGCGCGAGCGCGGGCGCGGTGCCGGTCGCGCCCGGCTGGCCGTCGGCGCCGACGAGCACGGGCGCGGGCTCCGCCGCCTCATGCACCTGGCGTCCGCCTCCGCGTCGCCCGAGCACGACGAGGACGACGACGGTGATGGCGAGGACGGCGCCGGCGATGATCCACACGCCGGCCGCACCGAGCGGTGCCAGCAGCGAGCCGAGGCCGAGCAGGATCCAGCCGACGGCGTACCAGTCGGGGTCGGCGAGCGTCGCGAGCTCGGGAGCCGTCGAGCCGTACAGGCCCCAGCCGATCCACTGGCCGAACGCGAGCACGACGCCGTTCAGCACGCCGCCGAAGACGGCGCCGCGCCAGCCGGCGACGGCGTTGCCGAAGACGCCGCCCGCGCCACCGCCGAAGAACAGCATGATCATGGGCGGCACGAGCACGAACCATCCGGCGAGGGCGAAGACGCCCATGAGGATGAGGAAGACGACCGTGGAGGTCAGGAAGCCGACCATCACCGACGTCGGCGCCTTCGTGAACGTGACGGGGATGTCGAGGGCCGGCTTCGTGCCGGGCAGCACCTTCTCGGACAGGCCGCGGAAGGCGGGCACGATCTCGGCGAGGAACATGCGCACCCCGAAGAGCAGGATCGCGATGCCGGCGGCGAAGCGCAGCGCCTGCAGCAGGCCCCAGACCCACGGCAGCACCGCGGAGCCGGCCATCTGCTCCTCGACGATCGCCGCGTCCGCGAACGCGATGGCGACGAGCATGATGAGGCCGGTCACGAACGCGGTCGAGACGGTGATGTCCTTGAAGAACGACAGCGCCTTCGGCAGCCGCAGGCGCTCGGAGTCGTGGCGCACGGGGTCGCCGAGGCGCAGCGAGCGGGCGCCGTAGCCCGCCGCGAGCGCGAGGGTCGAGGTCGTGTGCGCGAGGCCCACGGCGTCGTCGCCCATGACGCGGCGCATGAGCGGCTGCGTCCACAGCGGCTGCAGCACCCAGTAGCAGCCGATGATGACGGCGCCCGCGCCTGCGACGATCCAGCGGTCGACCTCGCCGAAGGCCTCGACGATCGTCGCCGCGAGCACGACGGCCATCCAGTACATGAGGTGGCCCGTGAGGTACACGAATCGCGCCGCGGGGAAGATGCGCACGATGACGAGGTGCACGAGGAAGCCGCCGGCGATGATGAGCGGCACGACCGATCCCGGGCCCGCGTTGAACTCGGCGAGCGTCGACTCGGCGGCTGGGGGCTCGAGCCCCATGGCGCTCGACACGATGGCCTGGAAGGCGACGAGGCCGCCGACGAAGAGGTCGATGCCGATGTTCAGGATGACGACGCCGATCGTGGCGCGCATGCCGCCTGCGACGACCTCCTCGATCGGCTTGCGCTGCAGCGCGAGCCCGATGAGCGCGATGAGGCCGATGAGGATGGCGACCTGGCTGAAGAGGTTGTCGGTGATGGTGCGGACGATGTCCTCGAAGACGCCCATGGGGTCTCCTCTCGATGCGGATGGAGAAATGGTATAGCCCACTTCGTCGATCCGCCAGGGTCGTCGCACGATCGTCGCATCCGCGCGGCGCGCAACGCCCGGGGCGGCCGACCGCCCGCGTGCGAGAGTGGAGCCATGGCGTCCGACCGCACGACCCTCGTCATCCTCGGCGCATCCGGCGACCTCACGTCGCGGCTGCTGCTGCCCGGCATCGCGACGCTGCTGCGGGCGCAGCCGCGGCGCAGCCTCGAGATCGTCGGCGCCGACCTGCGCGACCTCGGGCAGGACGAATGGCGCACCCGCGTGCAGACGGCGATGGATGCCGCGGGCGAGCTCGGCGCGTCCGCGCAGCACGTCGTCGCGACGACCCGCTACGTCGCCGGCGACGCCACCGACCCCGCGGCGCTGCGCGAGATGCTCGCGAGCATCGAGTGCGATCGTCTCGTGCTCTACTTCGCGCTGCCTCCCGCCGTGAGCCGCATGGTGTGCGAGGCGCTCGCCGAGGTCGGTGCGCCGGAGGGTGCGATCCTCGCGATCGAGAAGCCGTTCGGCTCGAGCCTCGACGAGGCGCGCGAGCTCAACGCTCTCGTGCAGCGCATCGTGCCCGAGGATCAGATCTTCCGCATCGACCACTTCCTCGGCCTCTACACGGTGCTCAACCTGCTCGGCATGCGCTTCGCGAACCGCATCCTCGCGCCGCTGTGGGATCGCGACTCCATCGAGCGCGTCGAGATCCTCTACGACGAGACCGTGGCCCTCGAGGGCCGCGCCGGCTACTACGACGCGGCGGGCGCGCTGCGCGACATGATCCAGAGCCACCTGCTGCAGGTGCTGGCGATCGTCGCCCTCGAGCCGCCCGCATCCGTCGACGCGCGCGATCTGCGCGACGCGATCGGGCAGGTGCTGCGCGCCGCGCGCGTCGTCGATCCCGTGCACGACGCGCGCCGCGCCCGGTACACGGCCGGAGCGATCGGCGAGCGCGAGGTGCCCGACTACGTCGGCGAGGACGGCGTGGATGCCGCACGTCGCACCGAGACGCTCGCCGAGGTCACGGTGCACGTCGACAACCAGCGTTGGGCGGGCGTGCCGTTCGTGCTGCGCAGCGGCAAGGCCATGGGGCGCATCCGCAAGCAGGCGATCGTGCACTTCCGCGAGCCGGCGCACGTGCCGCGCGGCTTCGGCGGGCGCAACGCGCCCGACCGGCTCGTGCTCGACTTCCGCCCCGACTCGTTCGCGCTGCACCTCACGACGAACGGCAAGGGCGACCCGTTCACCCTCGAGCAGTCGGTGCTGCGCGGCGAGCTCGGCGGCGGGCAGCTCGAGCCGTACGGCGAGGTGCTCGCGTCGATCCTCGATGGCGACCCGCGCCTCGCGGTGCGAGCGGACGCGGCCGAGGAGTGCTGGCGCATCGTCGAGCCCGTGCTGCGCGCGTGGTCGCGCGACGAGGCGCCGATCGACGAGTACCCCGCCGGCAGTGCCGGCCCGACGGGGTGGTCGACGAGCGCCTAGCCCGCGTCACGTCATGCGTCGATGCCCGGGATGTGGCGGAAGCGCCAGCCGCGCTCGACCGACGCCACGACGCCTGCGACCGTGATGACCGTGTTCGCGGCGGCCGAGAGCCGGATCGGCGACGTGAACGTCCATCCGAGGTGCTCCCGCACGATCTCGACGTGCGTGACGACCTGCAGCAGCTGCGGCAGCTCGAGGATGGCCGCGACGACGACGATCGTGAACGATGCAGCCGCGACGATGCCGCTCGCGACGGGGAAGCGCTCCGCGAGGCGCGCACGCCCGTGCTCGGCCGTGCCGCGCTCTGGCGTCATGCGCGTCGCGCCGGCGGCGGTGACGAGCCGCGCCCTGCGCACCTGACCCGAGACGATCCTCGCCTCGATCCGCCCGTCCGGCACCTCGAAGCGCGCGGGGCTCGTCGCCCTCGCCACCTGCACGCCGTCGCGGTACAGCTCGATGCGCTCCTCGAGGTCGCCGCCGTCCTGCTCGACGACCCACCGCGATCCTGCGTGGTCGATGCCGAGCTGGGTGCGCCAGAGGAACTGGATGTGCCGCATCGGGCGCAGCGGCCTGCCGTCGCCCGGCTTCGTGCGTCCCATGCCCGTGACGCTACGGAGACACGGCCGGGCCCGCGTCATCCCTTCGACGCACGGCCGAGCGTCGGCATCCGCCGGAGGATGGACCCCGTCCGCCGCCTCCCGTCGTCGACCCCGGAGCACGAAGTTAGGCTTGCCTCATGTCGCAGCGCCACGGGGACGATGCGCTGCAGGCGGCTCCGCAGCGCGAGTCGCTGGCCGACCTCCTCGGCGGGCGCCGTGCGGCCCTCGAGGCGAGCATCCCACCCGCTGCCTTCCTCGTCGGCTGGGTCGGCGGCGGCGCGCTGCCCGGCACGCAGGCGCTGTGGTGGGGATGCGGGGCCGCCGTCGCGGCGAGCCTCGCGCTCGCCGTCGTGGGGCTCGCCCAGGGCCGCCGCCCCCGTGCGGTGATCGTGGGCCTGCTCGCCGTGCTCGTCGCCGCGCTCATCGCCCTGCGCACCGGCGACGCGAGCGACTTCTTCCTGCTGCGCCTGCTGTCGAACGGCGCGAGCGCGCTCGCCTGGGCCGGGTCGATCGTGGTGCGCTGGCCGCTGCTCGGCGTCGTGGTCGGCGCGGTCGTCGGCACGCGCACGCGCTGGCGCGACGACCCCGTGCTGCTGCGCGCGTACCAGCGCGCGTCGTGGATCTGGGTGCTGCAGTACCTCGTGCGGCTCGCAGTCTTCGTGCCGCTGTTCCTGCTCGACCTGCCGGGGGCGCTCGCGTTCGCCCAGGCCGCCCTGACGTATCCGCTCGTCGCCGCCTGCCTCGTCGTCTCGGGCATCGTGCTCTTCCGCTCGATCCCCGGCGAGCATCCGGGCATTCGGCATCCGCGCACGCGCGGCGGGTCGGACGACGCCTCGCGCGACGCGCCGATCGACGCATGAGGGTCTTGTGACGGCGCGCCCGCGGGGCTAGCCTCGTCGCCAAGCCAAGCGGTGCGGACCGACCAGGAGCCTTCACCTCACTCGCGACAGAGCAGCCCCTCAGCGCCAGTCCGCACCGCTTCCTCCTGCGCAGTGCGCGGATGCCATGGGCGACAAGGCGCCATCTCGGGCATGCGGCCGGGCGCGGATGCGCAGCCACGACCGGGCGAGCGGGGTGCGCCGAGGAACCCCGGATCTTGATCGACGGTCGTGCCGAGGTTGGCTGGCCCCCGCGGAGCGGAGAACGGCACGACCGTCGATCATGTGCGAGAGAGCACGCTCCGACGCTATCCACGGAGCGCAGGCCGGATGCGCCCCGTCCACCACGGATTCGCGTCGCTCTTGCGCTCTCCGCAAGAATCGCTATCCTTGCCCGAATCGACGTGGGATGCCGATCGTGACGCCGCGGGCCGCGCGATGCTCATCCGCTCGGACGACGCGCATCCGCGCATCGACGCATACCGTCGAGGCATGAGGGAGGCGCTGCGTGATCCGCGTGCGCTCGCGGCCGTGCCCTGGCTCGTCGCGGCGATTGCCGCCGGTGCCATGGCGACGACCGTGATGGCGGTCGACGCGTGGTGGCAGGCCGCACCCCTCGTCTCGGTGCTGCTGGCGGGGATCGTCGTGGGCCTCGGCCTCCTGGTCGCCGCCGCAGCGCCGCGCCCGAGCGCCGCCCGACCGCTCGCGCTCCTCGGTGCCCTCGCGCTGCTCGCGGTGCCGATCGCTGCCGCCATGCAGACGTTCGCCTTCGCCTTCGGGCCCCTCGTGCTCATCCTCCCCGTCGCGGTGCTCGTGCTCGCCAGCGTGCTGCTCGCGCTGCGCGGCACCTCCCGTCGCCGCCCCGCGGTCGGAGCCGTCGCGGGCGCCGCGCTCGTCGCGCTCGCCGTCACCGCCGTCGGCGTGCTCGACGGCCTCGTGTGGATGCCGATGACGCTCGCCCCCGGCATCCCGCTCGACGTGATCTACGCCGAGCTCGAGCGACAGGGCGAGGACGGCGGCATCCCGATGGTCGTCGCCTGGGGCGTCGTGGCCACGCTCGGCGTCGTCGTGGCCGGCGCGGCGGCCCTGCGGCGTCGCCACGGGGCCGCCGCCGCGGCGGCCCTCACCCTTGCGCCCGCGGTGTCGGCGCTGCTCGTGCTGCAGTGGTGGGAGTTCGCGATGGGCATGAGCGTCTCCGACGCCCTGCCCCCGTACGCGGGCGGCCAGTCCGACGCGATGCCGTGGATCGGCGCCCTCACCGCCGCGCTCGCCGGGCTCGTCGCCTGGCTCGCGCTGCGCTCGAGCGCCGCACGCGTCGGCGCACCGGCGAGCACGATGCCGACGCACCAGCATCCCTGACGGGGGCAGGGCCGACGGACGCGGCCCGGTCGACCCTGCCCGGCGCCGTCAGCGGCGTGCGACGCCGTCGACCTGCGCGTCGCTCGAGCGCCGGGTGGCGACGAGGCTCGCGATGGTCGCGACCGCGATCGTCGTGCCGATGAAGGCCAACGAGAGCCAGATCGGGATCTCGGGCGCCCACTCCACCGGCTGACCGCCGTTGATGAAGGGCACCTCGTTGACGTGCAGCGCGTGCAGCACGAGCTTGACCGCGATGAAGCCGAGGATGGCGGCGAGGCCCTGACCGAGGTAGATGAGCCGCTCGAGCAGCCCGCCGATGAGGAAGTACAGCTGCCGCAGCCCCATGAGCGCGAACGCGTTGGCCGTGAACACGATGTACGCCTCCTCGGTCAGGCCGTAGATCGCCGGGATGGAGTCGAGGGCGAACATGAGGTCGATGAAGCCGATCGCGATGATCGTGAGGAGCATCGGCGTGACGAAGCGCCTGCCGTCCTTGCGCACGACGAGGCGGTCCTCGTGGTACTCGTCGGTGACGGGCAGGATGCGACGCACGAAGCGCATGAAGGCATTGTTCGAGGGGTCGCCGTGGTCGCCCCGCAGCTGCTGGATGGCGAGCACGAGCAGCAGCGCGCCGAAGAGGTAGAACACCCACGAGAAGCTCTCGATGAGCGCCGCGCCGACCGCGATGAACCCGCCGCGCATGATGAGCGCGATGACGATGCCGATCATCAGCACCTTCTGCTGGTAGATCCGCGGCACGGCGAAGCCGGTCATGATCACGATGAAGAGGAAGAGGTTGTCGAGCGACAGCGCCTTCTCGGTGAGGTAGCCGGCGAAGTACTCGCCGCCGAACGTCCAGCCGTTCGTGACACCGATGCCGACGCCGAACAGCAGCGCGAGGCCGATGTAGAACGCCGACCAGCGCGCCGCCTCGCCGATCGACGGCTCGTGCGGCCTGCGCACGTGGGCGAAGAACTCGTAGACGAAGAACGCGATCGTGACCGCGATGGTGATGGCCCAGATGAGCGGGGTGATCTGCACGGAGGCTCCATGGAGTCGATGGTGATCGGACACCAAGGTCTCCTCCGCCCCGCACCCACCCGATGGGCGGTGCAGGGCCGACGGCCCGGAGCGCCGAGGCGCTCGGAATGACGAACCGTCGCAGACGGGAATACTCCCCTTGCTGCAGCCAGGATACCCCACGCTCGCCCGCGGCCGCAGGCTGCGCGGCGGCGCGGGCCGCCCTCGGGCGTCAGCGCGCGCGCCGCCGCGCGCGCCCTCTGGGCAGCAGCTCGACGTCGGGCAGCCGCGGCGACGGCAGCGTGCCCTCGCCGCCGGGGACCACGCCGAAGCGGTCGCGCGACGCATCGCCCAGGTCGCGCTCGCGCATCCACTCGTCGCGTGCCGCGGCGACCTCGTCGTGCGTCGTGCCGACGAAGTTCCAGAACATCACGATCTCCTCGGCGAAGGGCTCGCCGCCGAGCAGGATCGCGACCACGTCGCCGCCCGCATCGGCATCCGCGTCGATGCGCACGAGGTCGTCTCCGGGCGCGAGCACGGCCATGCCGCCGACGGGCACGGGCACCCCGCCCACGACGAGGCCCCCGGTGAGCGCGAGCACGCCGTGCTCGAACGTCGGGTCGGCCGGCACCTCGGCGACGCCACCCGCAGGCAGTCGGACCTCGGCACCGAGGATGGGCGTGTGCACGGGCACCTGCGCGCGCAGGGTGCCGAGCGACCCGGCGAAGACCTGCACCGCCGCATGCCCCACCTGCACCGTCGGCACGGCGTCGAGCCCGGCGAAGTGGGGCGCGATGCCGCGCTGCGCCTCGGGCAGCGCGACCCACAGCTGCACGCCGTGCAGCGACGTGGTGTCGGGCGTGGAGTGCTCGGAGTGCGCGATGCCGCGGCCAGCGGTCATGACGTTGACGCCTCCGGGCGCGACGGTGTGGATCGAGCCGAGCGAGTCGCGGTGCTCGATGCTGCCCGCGACGAGCCACGAGACCGTCTGGAGGCCCGTGTGCGGATGCGGGGGCACGTCCATGCCGCCGTGGACCGCGACGTCCTCCGGCCCGAACGCGTCGGCGAAGCACCACGCGCCCACCATGTGCCGGTGCTTGTTCGGCAGCACGCGCAGCACCGGCATCGCGCGCGGACCGCCGAGCGGCACCTCGCGCGGCAGCAGCAGCTCGACGCCGGCCTGCGCGGCCTCGGCGATGCACGAACGCTCGGCCTCGACGACCGGTGCGGCCTCGTCGTTGCTCATGCATGCGAGGCTACGCCGCCGCGGTCCCAGGTGCTGGCCGTGCTCGACGCCCTCGCAGCGGGAGACGGCCAGGGCCGGCCCGTCATGGGCGTGCGCATCGCCGGGCGACCCCTCGTCGCACGTGCCGGCCGCGACGGCATCGTCATCGCGACGCGGATCGTCTCCGGCTCGATCGAGATCGCGCTCCATCCCGCTGGTGGCGACCGGGCGACCTCCTCACGCCGTCCCAGCCAGGACGATCGACGCTGCGCATGCAGCAGTCCCTTCCCGGCGCCTGGGACGCGACGCTCGACATCGAGGACCTCCGGCGGAGGGCCCGTGGAGGTCGCGTCGGTATCGTGCGGCGGCATGAGCGACCGATGGAGCCCCGGGCACGATGGTCGACCGCGTCGGGAGCCGACGCCCGCGGAGGCGATGCGGCTGCCCGCGTCGCAGCGCGATCGCGTCGTGACGCCCGACGGCGCGCCGCTCGCGCCCTGGTGGCGACGCCTGGTCGCGTATTGGATCGACGCGCTCCTGGTCGGCGTCGTCGTGCAGGCGATGCTGCTGCCGCTGCAGCTGCTCGGCGTCCTGTCGTGGGTGGGGCCGACGTCGACGTCCCTGTCGGTCGGCGTGTGGCTCGACGTCGGCTCCGACGCGTGGTCGTACCTCGTGCTCTCGGTCGTCGCGACGCTCGTCGCGAGCGCCTGCTACTCGATCGCGATGCTCACGCGCATCGGCTGGACCCTCGGCAAACGTCTCCTCGGCATCCGCGTGCGCCATCGCGAGCACGAGCGCCTGCCGAACGTCTCGGAGGCGGCGCGTCGCTGGGCCGTCCAGCTCGCTCCCGCTGCCGTGTCCGGTGGCGTCGTCGGCGCGCTCGCCGGGCTGTGGATCGCGATCGACGGCCTGCGACCGCTGCTGTGGGACGAGCGACGGCAGGCGTTCCACGACTCGGCTGCAGGCACGAGCGTCGTGCTGCGCTAGCCGACGCGGCGCGCCGCCACGGGCCGCCGCCGTACGATCGAGGGCATGAGCGCGCAGTCCCGGGAGCCCGGCTGGTACCAGGATCCGTTCGGCACGAGCCCCGAGGATCGCCGCTACTGGGATGGCGAGACGTGGCTCGCGACCCAGCAGGTGCAGCCCGCGCAGGCCGAGGCGCCCGGAGCACCCGTGCAGCAGCAGCCCGAGCCGTTCTCGGGGCAGCCGTACGGCGGGCAGCCGTACGGCGGGCAGCCGCACGAGCAGCGCGGCGGATGGGGCGAGCGGCCCGCCGTCGGCGGCTGGGGGCAGCCCGCATCCGACGACGACCGCATCCGCACGCCCGACGGCGTCGAGCTCGCCTCGTGGGGCCGGCGCTTCGCGGCGTACGCCATCGACTGGGCCGTGCTCGGCGTCGTCTCGCTCGTGCTCGGCGCCGTGCTGGGCATCTGGGGCGCGTTCGTCGAGCTCTTCGAGGCGAGCGCCGGCGCCTCGGAGGCCGAGGTCATGGACGCCTTCCAGGGCTTTGTCGCCGCGAACACGGGCGCGCTGCTCGCGTTCTCGATGCTGCAGCTCGCCGCGAGCGGCCTCTACCACGTGGGCCTCACCGCGACACGGGGTCGCACGATCGGCAAGCGGGCCGTCGGCATCCGCGTGCGCCTGCGCGAGCGCGAGGGCCTGCCGATCTGGCGCGCGGCCGCGCTGCGCTGGCTCGCGCACTTCGCGCTGCCCAACCTCCTCTCGGGCGTGCCGGGGCTCGGCTTCGTCGCCGGCATCTTCCCCGTCGTCGACGGGCTGTGGCCGATCTGGGATGCTCGTCGCCAGGCCATCCACGACAAGCTCGCCAAGACGTCCGTCGTGCGCGGCTGACCGCGTGCTGGTCGCAGCCGCCATCGGCGGCGTCGTCCTGCTGGGCTCGACGACGCAGCGCGTCGCAGGCATCGGCTTCGGCCTCGTCGCCTCGCCGATGCTCATGCTGCTGCTCGGCCCGCTGCAGGGCGTCGTCGTGGCGAACGTCTTCGGCCTCGGCACGGCGCTCGTCGCCTACCTCGGCGTCGTGCGACAGGTCGACTACCGCCGCATCCTGCCGATCGCGGCAGCCGCGATCGTCGCGATCGTGCCGGGTGCGCTGCTCGCGCGGTCGCTCGCCGGGCCGCATCTGTCGATCCTCGCCGGGTGCCTCGTGCTCGTCGCGCTGTCGATCAGCGTCGCCGCCCGCCGCATCCGCGGGCTCGACCGCTGGCCGGGGCTCGTCGCCGCAGGCGCCGCCGGCGGCGTCATGAACGTGCTGGCGGGCGTGGGCGGCCCGGCGATCACCGCCTACGCGATCGCGTCGCGGTGGGAGCACAGGGCATTCGTCACGAGCATGCAGGCGTACCTCGTCATCGTGTGCGCCGTGTCGCTCGTGACGCGCGGCGAGGTGCCTCGACTCTCGGTGCTCGAGTGGGTCGTGGCGCTCGCCGCGCTGGGCCTCGGCGCCGTCGTGGGCTCGTTCGCAGCGAGGCGCGTCGACCCGCGCGCCGGTCGCATCGCGTGCATCGCGGTGGCGACGCTCGGCGGCGTCGCCGTCATCGTCACGGGCGCCGTGCAGCTCGCGACCGCCTGATCGCGCGCCGTCACGAGCGCCGTGCAGCTCGCGACCGCGCGATCGCGCGCCCGGATGCGCACGCAGCGGCACCTCGCGTGCGCATTCCACGCGAAGGCCCGCTCCGTGCGCATCGCGGCGCCGCGACGCGACTCAGCGCTGCGGCGCGACGTGCAGCCAGTAGAACGACTGCGTGCCGAAGGTGAGCGAGAACCTGCCGTCCTCGGCGATCGTCGGGAACTGCCCGCCGCCGAAGAGGTCGTGCAGCTCGGAGCCTGCGAAGTCGGGAGCGTCGATCGTCACGTGCACCGGGTTGTGGCTGAAGGAGAAGACGCACAGCACGTCCTCCCGCTTCGGCCCGTGGTACGTGCCATCGCCCTCGTACGAGCGCACGAACGCGAGCACGCCCTCGTTGTCGGTCTCGAGCACGCGGATCGAGCCGAGGCCGAACACGGGATGCTGCCTGCGCACGTGGATGACGGAGCGCATCCAGTTGAGCAGGCTCGACGCCTGCGCCATCTGCGCCTCGACGTTCACCGACGTGTAGTGGTAGACGAGCGACTGCACGACGGGCAGGAAGAGCTTGCCGGGGTCGGCGCTCGAGAAGCCCGCGTTGCGGTCGGGCGTCCACTGCATCGGCGTGCGACTCGCGTCGCGGTCGTCGAGCCAGATGTTGTCGCCCATCCCGATCTCATCGCCGTAGTAGAGGAACGGGGATCCGGGCAGCGACATGAGGAGGGCGTTCGCCAGCTCGAGCTCGGCGCGCGAGTTGTCGAGCAGCGACGCGAGGCGGCGGCGGATGCCGACGTTCGACCGCATGCGCGGGTCGTACGCGTACCAGCCGTACATCGCCTGCCGGTACTCCTCGCTCACCATCTCGAGCGTGAGCTCGTCGTGGTTGCGCAGGAAGACGCCCCATGCCGAGCCCGGCGGCACCTCGACCTGCTCGGAGAGCACGCGTCGCAGCTCCTCGGCGTTCTGCGCTCGCAGGCTGTAGAAGATGCGGGGCATCGTCGGGAAGTCGAACGCCATGTGGCACTCGGGCTCCTCGGCGGTGCCGAAGTACTCGGCCGTCTCGGCGGGCCACTGGTTGGCCTCGGCGATGAGCACGCGCCCCGGGTACTCCTCGTCGACCATGCGTCGCAGGTCGCGCACGAACTGGTGGGTGGCGGGCTCGGACTCGCCGTTGCCCTCCTCCGACTCGTACAGGTACGGGATGGCGTCGAGCCGGATGCCGTCGACGCCGATGTCGAGCCAGAACCGCATG
This sequence comes from Agrococcus sp. GCM10030265, assembly GCF_042666675.1. Lineage (NCBI taxonomy): Bacteria > Bacillati > Actinomycetota > Actinomycetes > Micrococcales > Microbacteriaceae > Agrococcus > Agrococcus sp. GCM10030265. The sequence goes on along the minus strand of NZ_JBHTCZ010000001.1, from coordinate 718,454 downwards.
ATGTCGTACACGGCGTCGTGCACGGCCGGGTTCTCGAAGTTCAGGTCGGGCTGGTGCGAGAAGAAGCGGTGCCAGTAGAACTGGCGGCGAACGCTGTCGAAGGCCCAGTTCGACGTCTCGGTGTCGACGAAGATGATGCGGACGTTCGGGTAGTCCTCGTCGGTGTCCCGCCACACGTAGAAGTCGCCGTACGGGCCCTCCGGGTCCTCGCGGGAGGCGAGGAACCAGGGGTGCTGGTCGGAGGTGTGGTTGATCGGCAGGTCGATCATGATGCGCATGTTGCGCGCGTGCGCCTCGGAGACGAAGTGCTTGAAGTCGTCGATCGTGCCGTACTCGGGCAGCACGGCCTCGAAGTCGGACACGTCGTAGCCGCCGTCCTTCAGCGGCGACTGGAAGAACGGCGGCACCCAGATGCCGTCGATCCCGAGCCACTGCAGGTAGTCGAGTCGCGACGTGAGCCCTTGGAAGTCACCGAACCCGTCGCCGTTCGAGTCGACGAACGAGCGCACCATCACCTCGTAGAAGACGCTCTTGCGGTGCCAGTCGGGGTCGAGCTGCAGGCCCGGCACGTGGCTGGCCCCGATGACGGGGATGGGTGCGGTGAACGACATGCTTCGATCCCTTCCGGCTACACGGCGGACGTCGTGCCAGCCAAGCACCCTCGGGGCGGGTTCGGCCAGCCGATGCGGTGGGGCTTGCGCTCGGGTGCGCCGACCGGTCACTGGTCGCTCGTGGGGCCCGACTGGTCGCTCGTGGGGGGTGACTGGTCGCTCGTGGGGCCCGACTGGTCGCTCGTGGGGGGGGGTGACTGGTCGCTCATTGCAACGAATGGCGACCAGTCGAGGCCCGCAGGTCGGTCGAGGCCCGCAGGTCAGTCGAGGCCCGCGGGTCGGTCGACGCGCTGCGCCCCGGGGTCCAGGCGGCGGGCGAGCAGCACCACCACGAGGCCGGCCACCACGAGCACGGCGAGCCCTGCCCGCAGGTCGACCGCATCCGAGAGCCCGCCGATGAGCGGGCTCGTGCCGAGGAAGCCGAGCCGCATGAGCCAGCTCACGACGGTGACGCCCGCGCCCTCGCTGAGCCCCGGGATGGATCCGGCGGCCGAGAAGGCGCTCGGCACGAGGGTCGCGCACCCGTAGCCCGCGAGCACGAAGCCGACCATGAGCAGCACGGGCTCCTGCGCGGCCACGATCGCGACGCCGCCGGCGGCCACGAGCGCGCCACCGATGCGCGCGACGGTGCCGCGCCCGAGGCGATGGATGAGCAGGTCGCCCGTGAAGCGCCCGATGCACTGGCTCGCGATCACGACGGTGAACGCGATGCCCGCGACCGACGCGTCGAGCCCTGCGAGGCGCACGCCGGACAGCGCGGCCCAGTTGTTCGCGACGTCCTCGACCGTGACGCCCGCGATCGCGATCACGACGATCGGCAGCACCACGACCGCCACGGCTCGCCAGCGCGCCCAGCCGCGGGGCCCCGCCTCCTCGTCGACGGGCGCCGCGGGCACGGGTCCGACGAGCCAGCCCGCGACCGCGACGAGGCCCACGCACACGGCGCCCGTGACGGCGAGGTGGATGCGCAGGTCGCCGCCCGTGGCGGCCACGGCGGTCGAGACGGCGCCGGAGCCCGCGGCGCCGAGGCTCCACAGCGCGTGCATCGAGCCGAGGATCGGCCGCCCGGCGCGCTGCTGCACGCGCAGGCCGGCGACGTTCTGCGCGACGTCGACGATCGCATCCGTGAAGCCGACGCCGAGGATGCACGCGGCGAGCATGACGCCGCTCGTCGACCAGCCGGCCGCCGCGACCGCGAGCGCGACGAGCACGGTGCCCGCCACGGCGACGGTGCGCGCGCCGAGGCGGCGGATGAGCGGGGCGGGCAGCGCGGACGACACGATCGCCCCGAGGGCGAAGCATGCGACCACGAGGCCGAACTCGAGCCCGCCGAGCCCGAGCCGGTCGGCGAGCTGCGGGTACCAGGGCAGCAGCGCCGCGAAGATCGCGCCGTTCGTCGCGAACATGAGGCCGGAGCCTGCGATGGGTCGGAGCGTCGATCGGATGGTCACGGCGTCACGCTACGCGGCAGGATGATCGCATGCAGCGATCAGAACGGCAGCGTTCGATCATCCGAGCGGTGGATTCGGGCCGCCGGACGATCGAGGATCTCTGCGCCCTCACGGGCGCCTCGGCCATCACGGTGCGCCGCGACCTCGCCGAGCTCGCCGAGATCGGGGCCCTCGCGCGTGTGCGCGGCGGCGCCGAGCCCATCGCGCACCGCGGCTCCGGCTTCCCGTTCGCGTTGCGCGCCGGCGAGCACGGCGGCGACAAGGCGTCGCTCGCGGCGGCTGCAGCAGCGCTCGTGCCCGACGACGCCTCGGTGCTCGTCGACAACGGCACCACCGCGGTCGCGGTCGCGCGCGCCCTGGCGGGTCGGCGCATCCGGGCGCTCGCGCTCTCGCTGCACGCCGCGGCCGCGCTGGGTGCCCGCCCGGGGGCCGAGGTGCGCGTGCCCGGCGGCACGATCGTGCACGACGACCTCTCGTTCGCCGGGGTCGGCGCGCTGCAGGCCGTGCGCGAGACGCGCTTCGACGTCGCGATCCTCGGCGCGTGCGCGGCGTCGCCCGAGTCGGGGCTCACCGTCGCGGGCTGGGAGGACGCGCAGGTGAAGCGCGAGGCGATCGCGCAGTCGAGGCGGGTCGTGCTCGTCGTCACGACCGACAAGCTCGAGCGCACGGCGGCGCACCGCTTCGCGACGTTCGACGACGTCGACGTCGTCGTGACGACCGCCGACGCCTCGGCCGACCTGCTGCACCCCATCCGTGCGGCGGGTGCCGAGCTCGTGCCCGTCAGGCCGGACCCGTCGAGCCACGGGCCACGAGCCGCGGCTCGATGAGCGTGTGCGACGTGTCGCCCGAGGGGGCCGCGAGGTCGGCGACGACCCAGTCGACGATGCGCTCGCCGTGCTCGCGCGGATCCTGGTGCACCGTCGTGAGGTCGAACGCCGCGGCGTACGAGTGGTCGTCGACGCCGACGACCGAGAGCTCCTCGGGCACGCGCATCCCGAGCGTGCGCGCCGCGAGCAGGATGCCCATGGCGATCTCGTCGGTCGCCGCGAAGATCGCGCGCGGGCGCGTCGGAGATCGCAGCAGCTCGACGGCGTGCTCGTGGGCGGCCGCGACCGTCGGGTCGTGCAGCCGCGTCGGCTCGGGCTCGAGCCCTGCGGCGCGCATCGCCCGCTGGTAGCCGCGCTCGCGGAGCCGCTCGGCGGCGAAGAGCGACTCGTCGAGCACGGTCGACCCTCCGACGTGCACGATGCGGCGATGCCCGAGGGCGAGGAGGTGCTCGGTCGCGATCGTGCCGACCCGCTCGTCGTCGAGGCACCACGAGCGCACGCCGGGCGCACCGTCGCCGAGCGCGACGGCGGGGATGCCGATGGACGCGAGCCGTGACACCTCGCGGTGCGTGAGGGCGAACGTCGTCGAGATCAGCGCGTCGATGTGGTGTCGCTGCAGGAACCGCTCGAAGACGCGCCCGCGCATCTCGGCACCGCGGCCGAGGTCGTAGAGCACGACGTCGAGGTCGTGCGCGAGGGCCGCCTCCGCGATGCCGCGCAGCAGCGTCGACACGTACCAGGTGTCGATCGCGGGGGCGAGCACGCCCAGCGCTCCCGACCGCCCGGTCGCGAGCGACACCGCGGCGGGCGAGGCGCGGAAGTCGAGCGCGGACGCGGCCCGCAGCACGCGCTGCCGCGTCGCATCCGCGACGGAGCCGCGACCCGAGAGCGCCCGCGACGCCGTGGCCTTCGACACGCCCGCGAGCCTCGCGACGTCATCGATGACGGCCATGGCGCTCCTTCGCGCATCCGGTTCCCGATCGCCGTCGGATGACGTGCAACCGGTTCCATTCTCTATCACGGGTTGGCAACGAACGCCTAGCAGCGGCCGCTCGCGCATTGCGGCATCCAGGGAGGTGAGTTAGCGTCAGGCTTGCTGTGGAACCGGTTCCGGTTCGGGCGAGGGCGCCCCAGTGGATGCCCTGCCTGTCTCGGGCGTCCGCAGCGCTTGCACCCATGGAGACAGGAGTTCCGATGAAGCGCTCCCAGCGCCGCCTGCTGATGCCGATCGGCATCGCGGGCATCACCGCGCTCGCACTCACCGGCTGCGTCGGCGACGAGCCGACCGGCGGCGGCTCCGGCGGCAACGCCGGCGGCGGCAGCGGCGACTGCAGCGACTACGAGGCATACGGCACGTTCGACGGGGCCGAGGTCAACGTCTACGGCACCATCGTCGAGACCGAGCAGGAGCAGCTCGAGGAGTCGTGGGCCGACTTCGAGGAGTGCACCGGCATCGACGTGGTCTACGAGGGCTCGACCGAGTTCGAGGCCCAGATCAACGTGCGCGTGCAGGGTGGCAACCCGCCCGACCTCGCGATCTTCCCGCAGCCCGGCCTGCTCGCATCCATCGCGTCGCAGCAGGGCGTCGCCTCGCCGCTGCTCCCCGCACCCGACTCCGTGGCCGAGAACGCCGCCGAGTTCTGGAGCGAGGACTGGCAGAACTACGGCACGGTCGACGGCACGCTCTACGGCGCCCCGCTCATGGCGAGCGTCAAGGGCTTCGTCTGGTACTCGCCGGCCATGTTCGAGGAGAACGGCTGGGAGATCCCGACGACGCTCGACGAGATGGACCAGCTCACCGCCGACATCGCCGAGTCCGGCGCCGCGACGCCGTGGTGCGTCGGCTTCGGCTCGGGCGAGGCCACCGGCTGGCCGGGCACCGACTGGCTCGAGGACTACATCCTGCGTCTGCACGGACCCGACGTGTACGACCAGTGGGTCAGCCACGAGATCCCCTTCGACGACCCGCGCATCGTCGAGGCCCTCGACCGCGTCGGCGACATCCTGAAGAACCCGGACTACGTCAACGGTGGCTTCGGCGACGTCTCGACGATCGCATCGACCGACTTCGGCGAGGCCGGCCTGCCCATCCTCGACGGCGAGTGCGCGCTGCACCACCAGGCCTCGTTCTACTCGGCCCAGTGGCCCGAGGGCACCGAGGTCGCCGAGGACGGCGACGTGTGGGCGTTCCTGACGCCCGGCGTCGAGGCCGACGCCAACGCCGTCACCGGCGGTGGCGAGATCGTCGCAGCCTTCTCCGACTCGGAGGAGACCGTGGCGGTGCAGACGTACCTCTCGAGCGACACCTGGGCGAACATCCGCGTCTCGATCGGTGGCGTGACGAGCGCCAACACCGGCCTCGACCCGGAGAACGCGCAGAGCCCGCTGCTGCAGCAGGCCGTCGAGATCCTGCAGGACGAGAACACGACGTTCCGCTTCGACGGATCCGACCTCATGCCGGGTGCCGTGGGCGCCGGCTCGCTGTGGACCGGCATGGTCGACTGGGTCGGCGGCGCCGACTCGCAGACCGTCCTGTCCACCGTCGAGGCCAGCTGGCCCTCCTGATGCACGACTGACGCCGGGGGTGGGTCCGCCCACCCCCGGCGTCATCCGCATCCGCTGACGAAGGGACGTCCATGACGACGCTCGACCTCCTCGGCAAGATCCTGCAGGTGCTCGCAGGGCTCGCCGGCTTCGCCGCCCTCATCGGGCTGCTGCTCGTGTCGCTCGACACGAGGCAGTCCGAACGACGCGGTGCCATCATCCGCACGCTCGTGATCGCCCTCATCGGCTGCCTCGTGCTCGTGGCGCCGCTGCTCATCCCTCGACTCGTGTCGAGCGCGCGCATCCCCATCCTCCTCGGCGGCGCGATCCTCGCGCTCGCCGCCGTGCTGTACGTCGCCGACGTCGTGCGGTCGGAGCGCACGGGCGCCGCCATCCGCGCCGGCGGCCCGCTGCTCGTGCTCGCGGTCGTGCTGCTCGTGCTGCCCGGCTACGTGTCGAGCGGCGTCGGGTCGTGGCTGTCGCCGCAGGTGACGCTCACGTTCGGCGCGCTCGCCGTCGTGCTCGCGATCGCGCTCGCAGCCGCCCAGCTCGTCGGAGGCCGTCTGCAGCGCGCGCTGACCGCCGGCGTGCCGCTCGTGCTCGTGGGCGTCGCGATGCTGCTCTTCCCCGTGCTCTACGGCGACGACGTGGCCCGCTGGCTCACGCCCGCCGCAGCCACGGCGATCGGCGCAGCCGGCATCGTCGCCGGCGTCGTCACCGCAGCCGTCGAGCTCGCCGCGCCCGGCCGCATCGCGCGCCACGTGCGACTCGTGACGATGCTCGCGCTGGCCGCCATGCTCGTCGTGCTCACCTTCGCGATCCCCGAGCTCGGCGCCTGGCCCTTCGCAGCCGCGATGCTCGTCGCCGTCGTCGGCCTCCTCCTGTACCTCGCCTCCGGCGACGACGAGTCGCGGCCGATGGTCGTCTTCCTCGTGCCCGCGGCGGCCCTGCTGGCCGTCGGCCTGCTGTACCCGGCCCTGCGCACCACGATGCTCGCGTTCACCGACAACACGGGCGCGTTCATCGGGCTCGAGAACTTCGTGTGGATGTTCACGCAGCGCGACGCGCTCATCACGCTCGGCAACACGGTCGCGTGGGTCATCCTCGTGCCGCTGCTGTCGACGGTGATCGGCCTCGCGTACGCCGTCTTCATCGACAAGAGCGCGGGCGAGAAGGTCTACAAGATGCTCGTCTTCCTGCCGATGGCGATCTCGTTCGTCGGTGCGGGCATCATCTGGCGCTTCATGTACGCCTACCGCGGCGGCGACCGCGAGCAGTTCGGCCTCGTCAACCAGATCATCGTCTGGTTCGGCGGCGAGCCGCAGCAGCTGCTGCAGAACGCCCCGTTCAACACGCTCGCGCTGATCGTCGTCATGATCTGGATCCAGACCGGCTTCGCCATGACGGTGCTGTCGGCGGCGATCAAGGGCATCGCGGTCGAGCAGCTCGAGGCGGCGGAGCTCGACGGCGCGACCCCGTGGCAGCGCTTCTGGAACGTGACGGTGCCCGGCATCCGCTCGTCGCTCGTCGTCGTCGTCACGACGATCTCGATCGCGACGCTCAAGGTGTTCGACATCGTCCGCACGATGACGGCCGGCAACTTCGACACGTCGGTCGTCGCCAACGAGATGTACACGCAGGCGTTCCGCGCAGGCGAGCCGGGACGAGGTGCGGCGCTCGCGCTCATCCTCTTCCTGCTCGTGCTGCCGATCGTCATCTACAACGTGCGCGTGCTGCGCCGGCAGAGGGAGATCCGATGACCCAGGCAGCCACCGTCCCCGACCCCGACATCCGCGACGTCGACGACGCGCTGAACACGGGTGGCCGCGCCGCCCGCGTGAAGCGCCGGCTGACGTCGCCGATCGCGACGGTCATCGCCCTCGTGATCGCCGTGCTGTGGACGATCCCCACGTTCGGCCTGCTCGTCTCGTCGTTCCGCCCGGCCGATCTCATCGCGACGACCGGCTGGTGGACGATCTTCCAGAACCCGGGCTTCACGTTCGACAACTACGCCGAGGTGCTCTTCTCGGGCTCCGGCGGGTCGCCGCAGCTGGGCGAGTACTTCGTGAACTCGCTGGCGATCGCGATCCCCGGCACCCTCATCCCGCTCGTGCTCGCCGCCCTGGCTGCGTACGCGTTCGCCTGGATCAAGTTCAAGGGCTCGTCGACGCTGTTCGTCGTGATCTTCGCGCTGCAGATCGTGCCGCTGCAGATGGCGCTCATCCCGCTGCTGCAGCTGTTCGTGACGTTCGTGCAGCCCGGCATGGAGTGGGTGTCGGAGATCTTCCCCGTCATCCCCGATCGGCAGTTCCTCTCGGTGTGGATCGCGCACTCGATCTTCGCGCTGCCGCTCGCCATCTTCCTGCTGCACAACTTCATCTCGGAGATCCCTGGCGAGGTCATCGAGGCGGCTCGCGTCGACGGCGCGGGGCACGGGCAGATCTTCCTGCGCATCGTGCTGCCGCTCGCGATGCCGGCGATCGCGTCGTTCGGCATCTTCCAGTTCCTCTGGGTGTGGAACGACCTGCTCGTGGCGCTCGTGTTCTCCACCGGCCAGCCCGACACGGCGCCGCTCACGCAGCGCCTCGCCGAGCTCGCGGGCTCCCGCGGCGAGGCGTGGGAGCGCCTGACGGCGGGCGCCTTCATCTCGCTCATCGTGCCGCTGCTCGTCTTCTTCGGGCTGCAGCGGTTCTTCGTGCGAGGGCTGCTCGCGGGCTCCGCCAAGGGGTAGTCGCACCTCGGAAGCGGGAGGAGGGGGTCGCCGTGAGGCGGCCCCCTCCTCGCTTCGCGTGCGGCGTGGGCCTGTGGATGGGCGATCCATCCACAGGTGGGCTGCGCGGGCCGCAGCCGAGCGAGGCTCCCCTCGTAGCGTCGCCGCGGCACGAGGAGGCCCCATGCGACGAACAGCCACGACGACCACCACCACCCACCCGCAGCGCGTCCGCGCGCGACGGCGAGCGGCCGGCGCGCTGCTCGCGAGCGCGCTCGTCGGCTGCGGCACGCTGCTGGGCACCGCGACCGCGGTGGCCGGCCCGCCTGCGCCGCCACCCATCCCGGGCCCGGCGACGACGACGCTGCCTGGCACGCTGCTCGAGGGCGGTGCGACCGACGCCGGCCGCACGACGCTGTTCGCCTACGCCGCGGCGGGCGACGAGGTCGTCGCGCGCATCGCGACGACGGGGCGCAGCCCCGCGGGCGCCCGGGTCGTCGTCACGGATCCATCGGGCGTCGTCGTGCACGACGACGCCGCACCCGCGGCGATCGCCGGCACGCACCTGGGCGGCGCCTGGACGGCGTCGGCCGACGGCGTGTGGTCGATCGCGGTGCTCGACGCGTCCCCGAGCAGCGGTGGCGAGGCCTCCCTCGCATGGGACGTGGGCGTCGTGCGCGGCGGCGCGTCGATCCCCGGTCGCGTGTGGACCGAGTCGCTCGCCGTCTACACGCCCGAGCCGACCACGATCGACGTGCACGCAGCGGCACCCGACGGCGCCGTGTACCGCGTGACGCTCGACGACTACGACGGCGTCGACTCGACGCTGCGCATGAACGACGTCGGCAACGCTCCCGTCGGCACGTGCGAGCCCGCGTTCCGCTCGGTGCCGATGCCGCACTCCCCCGAGGCCGAGGGCCTCGGCGCCGACCACTGGCAGCCGTCGGGTGCCGACTGCGCCGGGCTCTCGGCGTACCGGCTCTTCCTCGAGGCGCCGGCCGCCGACCTCCCGGCGTCGACGACCGCGTGGGCCGACGCCCGCACCGACGACACGTGGCTCTCGGCCACGTACGCCTCGCCCACGATCTCGTCCCTCGCGTTCGCGCGCGACGGCGCTGCGACGAACGCGGGCGTGCTCACGGGCGACCTCGTCGGGCAGCCCGGGCTCGTCCGCGTCGAGGTGGACGCGGACGGCGACGGCGCGTACGACGGGGCGGCCGACGTGGTCGACGAGGTGGCGGTGCTCGACCCCGGGCCCTTCGCCTGGTCGTGGGACGGTCTCGACGCCCGCGGGTCGCGCGTGCCCGTCGTCGCGTCGGGCATCGGGCTCCGCGCGTCGATGGCGCAGGTCTCGCCCGTGCACTTCCTGCGCATCGACGCGGAGGAGAGCGCAGGCGGCATCGAGGTGCAGGCGCTGCGTGGGCCCGCACCGGGGCCGGCGACGCTCCACTGGGACGACACGCAGCTGCTCGCATCGAGCGACGCACGCTCGTCGCGCACCCCGGCGCTCATCGGCAGCGACCCCGCGTCGACCTCGGCGGGCGGCGTGCACGGCTGGGAGCCCGGCAGCGGGCAGCCCAACCGCAACGACGGCGTGCACGGCTCGTGGGGCGACATGCGCGCGATCGACGACTGGGCGTTCGTCGAGGATCACGCCGAGGCGACCGTCGCGCTCGCGCCGCTCGCCGACCTGCGGATCGACAAGCGCGTCGACGCCGAGGTGCTCGTCGCCGACGACGGCAGCGCCGTGAGCGTGCGGTGGACGCTCGAGGTCGCGAACCTCGGCCCCGTCCCGGCGGCGCAGGCCACGGTCGTCGACGCCTACCCGGCCGAGCTCGACGTCGCCTCCGTCGTCGCGGATGCGCCCAGCCAGGGTGCGTTCGACGCGGCGACGGGCACGTGGAGCGTCGGCGACCTCGCACCGGGCGCACGCGCGACGCTCACGCTGCAGGGCACGGTGGCGACGACGCCCGGCACCAGGGCAGCGGTGGTCAACTCGGCCACCGTCTCGTCACCGGAGGCACCACTCGTGCCGGGCGGCTGCGAGCCGAACGAGGGCGTCGAGGCGGATGCCGACCGCTGCGACGTCGTCGAGACGCCCCTCGAGCCCGGCGCGGCGGTCCCGACGACGAGCCCGGAGCCGGCGAGCCCTGCATCGGCGACGACCGGGCCCGCGCCCGTCGCGCAGACGCCACCCACGGCGACGGGCACGGGGGGCGCGACCGAGGCCAGGAACCCCGCCGCGGGGCCGACGCTGCCCCGCACCGGCGGCGATGGCCCCGCCATCGCGATGCTGGCAGCCGCTGCGGCCGCGCTGCTCACGGGTGGCGCGGTGCTCGCCTGGCGCCGACGCGCACGCCGGCAGTGACGGCCGACGGCCCCGACCGCTCGGGTCGGGGCCGTCGACGCCGGGCGTTCGTCAGCGCGAGAACGTGCCGACGATGCGATTCTGCTCGAGGATGGCGTCGGCGTGCCGGTCGAGGAACGCCTCGCGCGTCGGCTCGCCCGAGATCGGCGACGAGAGCGCGTAGACCCACGCGTAGTAGCGGTGCGTGCCGTGACCGACCGGCGGCTGCGGCCCGTACCAGCCCGCCTCGCCGGCGCTCGTCGACGCGGCACGCCCGACCGACGGATCGAGCGGTCCGTCGACGGCGGGCAGGCCGTAGACCACCCAGTGCGTGAACCCGCGCGCCATCGGCGCATCCGGGTCGTGCACGACGAGCGCGAGCTCGACGGCATCCTCGGGCACGCCCGAGACGGCGAACCGCGGCACCTCGTTGCCGCCGTCCTTCGAGAGCCGGTCGGGCATGCGCCCGTCGGCCTCGTAGTCCTCGCTCGTGATGATCAGGTCGGCGACGTGCGGCCCCATGGCGTCCTCTCCGGTTCGACGTTCGGTGTGCGTCCATCGTGACTCGCGACGGGGATGCTCGCAGCGGGTTGCGCTCATCGCGTCGGGCTCTCCGACCAGCGGCTGCGCCGGCACTCCGAAGCGAGCTGCGCCGGCTCCGCAACCCCTTGGACGACGCGCGACGGATGAGGTTGGCTCTTCTCTCGACCGAAGGACCTCCATGGGCGTGTTCCACAACGGCGAGCTCGCCGAGCGACTCACCGACGACGACCTCGCGCTGCTGCGCGCCGTGGTCGCGGTGAAGCGCACGCAGGACGAGCCGTTCCTCGCATCCTTCGTCGACGGCGACGCCAACCTCGCTCGAGCGCACTGGCTGAGCCGCGCCTCGCGGGTGTGGTTCGAGTTCGACGCCCCGGGAGCGCACCCGGTCGACGGCTGGCATCTCGACCTGCAGCTCGCCGAGGCCGGCAGCGACCGCGGCGTGCACCTGCGCGTCTCCTAGCCCTGCGCGTCTCCTCGCTCCGCGTCTCGCGCTCAGGCTCCCGACGGGGCCCAGCCGTCGCTACGGCGTCGGCGTTCGGGCGTCGTACCGCAGGAACGATCCCTGCATCCGCGTCACGAGCACGACGAGCGCGACGATGCAGAGGCCACCGAGAAGCGGCGGGAACCAGAGCGCCACGAGCGATGCGGTGAGGCCCGCGTACAGGTCGCCCAGACGAGGCCCACCCGCGACGACCACCGTGAAGACGCCCTGCAACCGGCCGCGCATCTCGTCGGGCGAGGCCTGCAGCAGCATCGTCGACCGGAAGATCGCGCTGATCTCGTCGCTCGCGCCCATGCCCGCCATCGCGAGGCACGCGAAGGCGAGCGCGGGCCAGGCGACGCCGTCGAGCCCGTCGGTGACCGGCACATCCACCAGCGTCGTCACGAGCAGCACGACGCCGAGCAGCGCACCCGCGGTGCCGTAGAGCATGATCGCCCGCTGCACGGCGAGGCCGTGGCGATGCACGTGCGCCACGGGCCCCGAGAACAGGCTCGCGAGCAGCGTGCCGATCGCGCCTGCGGCCGTGAGCACGCCCACCGTGATCGCCCCGCCGCCGATGACGAGCGCGCCCACGGCCGGGAAGAGCACGTTCGGGCGGCCGAGCACCATCGCGATGACGTCGACCACGAACGACATGCGGATGTTCGGCGCATGCCGCAGGAACCGCATCCCGTCGCGCAGCGACTGCAGCCCGGGCTTCGCCACCTGGCCCTGCGGCGGCATCGCCGGCAGGCCGAGGATGCCGATGAACGCCACCGAGAACAGCACGGCGTCGACCGCGAACGTCAGCGGGAGGCCGACCGTCGCGGCGAGGACGCCGGCGAGCGCCGGGCCGATCGTCACCATGGCGCCGATCGCGATGCCGTTGAGCGCAGCCGCTCGCGTCAGCAGATGCGCAGGCACGATGCGCGGCGTGATGGCGCTGCGCGTCGCGCCCGACACCGTCGTCGCGACGGCGTTGATCGTGGCGAGCACGTAGAACGGCCACACCTCGACGCGCTGCCCCTCGCTCATCGCCCACGCGTCGTACGTCGACATGGCGACGATGCCGAGCACGGTGAGCCATCCGACGATCGCCGACACGAGCAGCACGCGCTTGCGGTCGAACGCATCTGCGAGCATCCCGCCCCACAGGCCCGCGACGATCATGGGGATGAGGCCGATGGGCCCGACGAGCGACACGGCGAGCGTCGACTCGGTGATGTCGTAGATCTGCAGGCCGACGGCGACGACCGTGACCATCGAGCCGATGCCGGAGATGGCGTTCGCGATCCACAGGCGGGCGAAGGCCGGGGATGCGCGCAGCGGCTCGAGGTCGACGAGGCGCTTGCGGCGCGGCTCCGCGGCGCGCGCGTCCGTGGGCTGCACGGGGCCGGGCTGGGCGATGGCGTCGGACGACGCCTCGAGGCCGGCGACCTGATGCTCGGGCTCCGCGGCGTCGCCGTGCGCGTGAGCATCGTCGCGCTGGGGGCCGGGGACGATGGGCACGCGTCCCGTCGTGGGGTCGCCACCGGAGTCCATCGTCACTGGATCGAGCCTAGGCCGTGGCGATGGGCCCCGCGCGTCGCGCCCGCGGCGCAGCGCCACGCAGGACGGCCCCGCACCCGAGCGGGGTGCGGGGCCGTCCTGCGGCGAGTCGGATCAGCCGACGGGCGCGACCGCCGGAGGCTCCACGAGCGTCGACTTCGGCTCCTCGATCTCGGGCAGGCGTGCGGCGACCTGCTCGCCGAGCCACGCATCCACGTTCGTCCAGTACGCGATCGCACGCTGACGGATCTCGGGGATGCGCGTCTTCGACACGTGGCCGACGATGTTGCCGACGAGCCGCTCGCGGGCCGCGTCGTCGAGCACGTCGCGCACGAGGGTGCGTGCCTGGCCGAAGTCGTCGTCCTCGGGGTGCAGCGTCGCCGCCGAGCGGATGAGCTCGCCGTCGGACTCCCAGCCGCGGTCGTCGCCGTGCGCTGCGGGGTCGGCGTGCGGGCCGCCGAAGGAGTTGGGCGCGTAGACCGGGGTGGCGGCCGAGCGGAAGCCGTGCCGCTGCGCGCCGTCCTTCGAGTACGAGTGCACCTCGGCCGCGTGCGGCCGGTTCACGGGCACCTCGGCGTGGTTCGTGCCCACGCGGTAGCGGTGCGCGTCGGCGTAGGAGAAGATGCGCGCCTGCAGCATCTTGTCGGGGCTCGCGGCGATGCCGGGCACGAAGTTCGAGGGCGCGAACGTCGCCTGCTCGATCTCGGCGAAGTAGTTCTCGGGGTTGCGGTTCAGCTCCATGCGTCCGACCTCGATGAGCGGGTAGTCGCCCTTCGGCCAGACCTTCGTGAGGTCGAACGGGTTGAAGCGGTACGACGCGGCGTCCTCGTACGGCATGACCTGCACGTGCAGCGTCCACGACGGGAAGTCGCGGCGGTCGATCGCCTCGTAGAGGTCGCGGATGTAGTAGTCGGCATCCGAGCCCGCGAGCTGGTCGGCGATCTCCTGCGACATGAACTCGTTGCCCTGGTCGGTCTCGAAGTGGTACTTGACCCAGAAGCGCTCACCCGCGGCGTTGATCCACTGGTAGGTGTGCGAGCCGAAGCCGTCCATGTGGCGCCACGAGGCCGGGAGGCCGCGGTCGCCCATGAGCCACGTCACCTGGTGCGCCGACTCGGGCTGCAGCGACCAGAAGTCCCACTGCATGTCGTGGTCGCGCAGGTTCGAGCCGGGCAGGCGCTTCTGCGAGCGGATGAAGTCGGGGAACTTGATGCCGTCCTTGATGAAGAAGACGGGGGTGTTGTTGCCGACGAGGTCGTAGTTGCCCTCGGTCGTGTAGAACTTCAGCGCGAAGCCGCGCGGGTCGCGCCACGTGTCGGGGCTGCCCTGCTCGCCGGCGACCGACGAGAAGCGTGCGAGCATCTCGGTCTCGGTGCCGGGCTGGAAGACGGCGGCGCGCGTGTACTGCGAGACGTCGTTCGTGACGGTGAAGGTGCCGAAGGCGCCGCCGCCCTTGGCGTGCACGACGCGCTCGGGCACGCGCTCTCGGTTGAACTGCGCGAGCTTCTCGACGAGGTAGTGGTCGGTGAGCGCGATGGCGCCATCGGCGCCGACCGACTGGGAGTGCTGGTCGCTCGCGACCGGTGCTCCGGAGTTGGTGGTGGTCCGCTGGGTCATGGTGTCCTCTGCTTCCTCGTAGGGGTCGTGGGGTCGATGGAGGGGTCGGTCGGCGCGATGCGGCGCGCCCGCCGTCGGCGCGCGACGGATGGGGTCAGCGCTCGTCGGCTGCGCAGTCGGCGCAGAGCCCCCAGAACGTCACCTCGGCCTGCACGATCGCGAAGCCCGCGGGCGCGGGAGCGTGGAGGCACGGGGCCTCGCCGGTGACGCAGTCGACGTCCTCGACGCGGCCGCAGCGCGAGCAGACGGCGTGGTGGTGGTTGTCGTCGACGCGCAGCTCGTATCGGGCGGGCGAGCGCGCGGGCTCGAAGCGACGCAGCACGCCTGCCTCGTGCAGCGCGCCGAGCACGTTGTGCACCGACTGCACCGAGATGCTCGGCTCGAGCAGGGCGACGCCGCGGTGGATGGTGTCGGCGTCGGCGTGCGGATGGGCCGCGAGCACGTCGAGCACGGCGAGCCGGCCGCGCGTGACGCGCAGGCCGCGCGTGCGCAGCATGCCCTCGTGGGCGACGCGCTGCGCGAGCACGGCATCCGACGCGTGCGCGGGTGCCTGGTCGACGAGCTCCATGACCCCATCCTGTCGCGTTAACGTGAACGACTCAAATCTACGGCGCGTCGCGCCTGTGGGTGCGGATGGGCGGTCGGTGCGAGACGGGCTGCGTCGCGGTGGGCTGCTCGCTGCGACGGCGCGCGAGTCGCGGCTCGACCATGAGCAGCACGAGGGCGACCGCGATCGGACCGTAGACGAGGGCATCGCTCGGCTCGACCGCCTCGCCGAGGAGCAGCGTCGACACGACGACGAGCAGCACGGGCTCGACGTAGGTGAGCAGCCCGAACAGCCCGAACGGCAGCAGCCGCGACGCCGACAGGTACATCCACAGGGCGACGCCGCTCACGACGCCCATGAGCAGCAGCACCGGCGCGTGCTCGGCGGTGGCGGCGAGCGCACCCGACGAGGCCGCGCCCGCGAGCACGGCGAGCGCGACGGGCACGAGCACCGCCTGCTCGAGCAGCGTCGAGCCGGGGCCGTCGAGCGCGAAGCGCCGGCGCAGGTCGAAGCAGACGGGGTAGCCGAGGGCCACGAGCGCGGTCGCGACGCCCACGGCCCCGCCGAGCACGAGCGCCGCGACGACGCCGACGGCCGCGGCCGCGACGGCCGCGCCCCGCAGCCGCGACAGCCGCTCGCCGTGCAGCACGACCCCCACGAGCACGAGCACGAGCGGCAGCAGCAGGTAGCCCGTCGCGGTCTCGAGCCCGTGGCCGGCGATGGGCGCCCAGCCGAAGAGCCACAGCTGCACCGACAGCAGCGCGGCATCCGCGACGAGCACGAGCGCGAGCGCAGGCCGACGCCGGATGCGCTGCACGACGCGCACGACGTCGCGCAGGCCGACGGTGAGGCCGAACAGCAGCACGAGCACGGGCAGCGTCGCGAGCACGCGCCACGCCACGATCTCGAGCCCGCCGAGCGGCGCGAGCATCGGCGGCAGCAGGAAGAGCAC
The DNA here is from genome assembly GCF_042666675.1 of Agrococcus sp. GCM10030265. Lineage (NCBI taxonomy): Bacteria > Bacillati > Actinomycetota > Actinomycetes > Micrococcales > Microbacteriaceae > Agrococcus > Agrococcus sp. GCM10030265. The sequence continues at coordinate 702,276 of NZ_JBHTCZ010000001.1, read as the reverse complement.
GCCGAAGAGCACCGAGGCGCCGACGGACGCGGCGACGCCGAGTGCCGTGCCGGAGGGCACGACGAGACGGCGGGTGGGCATGGCGGACCTTCGAGCGGGATGCGCGCGGCGGCGGCCGCAGACGCCCGCTCAGCCTACGAGCGGCAGGAGGCCGCGCATGCGAGGTGGTGGGTGGCGCGCGCACGGACGGCCGCCGCCCGACATGTCGTCGAGGGCGGCGGCCGTCGTGCGCGCGGCGTCAGCGCTGGGCGCGCGCGACGACTCCTGCGAGCACGAGCGCCGAGATGGCGACGCCGATGCCGAAGGCGAGCGGCTGCTCGTCGCGGAGCCTGCGGATGCGTCGGCCCACCGAGCGGGCGGCGTCGCCGATGGAGGACGAGTCACGCACCTCCTCGATGGCGTCGCGTGCCTCGCGGGCGCTGCGCTCGACGGTCTCGCGGCCGCGCTCGAGCACGTCCTCGGCGGGCCTGCTCGTGATGGGGCGCTCATCGGGCATGGTGCTGTCCTCTCGTCGGGGGTGGGGCTGGGTGGTGGTTCGGGCGCTCAGCGGGCGAGCTGCCCGGCGCGCGTGCGCGCGGCCTTCGCGAGGCGCCCGGCCTTCCTGCCGGCGTCCTTCCGCAGGCGCTTCGCCGTCGCGCGAGCGTCCTTCTGCAGCTGCCGAGCCTGCCGCTCGCGGCGCTTGCGGGTCTTCGGGTCGTTCCAGAGCCGCTCGACCTGGTGCCGCAGCGACTCGCGGGGCTCGAGCACGGGGCGGTTGGCTCGGGTGCCGAGCACGTAGCCGGCGACGGCGACGCCGGCGATGACGACGATCGTGGTGCGCATGATGGACGCCTCTCTGCCGTCAGCCGATGCGGCTGATCAGCTCGGTGATGAAGGGGATGATGTCGCCGACGCGGTCGACGGCGGCGTTGGCGGTGACGACGATCGGCCAGATCGAGCCGATGAGCGACGACACCCAGGCCGCGACGACGAACGTCCAGGAGAGCCAGGGGTACCGGGCGACCCCGGCGACGACGACGCAGCCGGCTGCGACGAGGAAGCCGACGACGATGGCGATCGCGATCTGCCCGACGGGGATCTGCAGCGCGCCCGGGACGACGGAGCCGGCCGCACCGACGAGGCCCATGACGGGCCCGAGCACGAGCAGTCCGTTGCCGACGACGAGGATGGCGCCGACGGCGGCGGCGATGAGACGTGGCGGGATGCGACGGCGCGCGGTGGATCGGCGCATGGGATCTCCTCCTGCGGGGAAGCGAACGGTGGGGTGCGGCCGCGCGGCGGCCTTCGGTCGGGCCATGGCCCGTGGTGTGTCGCCGATCGGTGCGAGCGCAACGGCGCTCGGCGTCAGGCGCTCGGCGTCAGGCGCACGGCGTCGGGCGCACCGATCGCGGAGCCGCTCATGCGACTCGCGACTCCTCGGCGTCATCGTCGTCCTGGCCGGGGATGTGCACGTCGGTCACCGTCACGTTCACCTCGGCGATCTCCATGCCCACGAGCTCGGTGATGCTGCGAGCCACGGCGCGACGCACGTCCTCGGCGACGACCTGGAGCCGCTCCGGGTACTCGACGACGATCGTGACGTCTGCGGCGACCTGCCGCTCGCCGACCTCGACCTCGATGCCCTGGCCCTGGTCGCGCCGACCGATCGCGTCGCGGACGCTGCCCACGAGGCGCGCTGCGCCGCCGCCGAGGTCGTGCACGCCGGGCACCTCGCGTGCCGCGATGCCTGCGATCTTCGCGACCACGGGGTCGGCGATGGTCGTGGTCCCGGTCGCTGCGCCCGCGGTGGCGGGGGTGGGGTCGATGGCCATGATGGCTCCTTCCGTCTGGTGGTTCGAGGTGCTTCGACGGTGAGACGTCGCGAGGAGGCGGATCGTCACGCTCGATCCCCCATCGATCTCGAAGCACCCCGGAGGACGCCCGGCAGCCTCAATGCCGAGCGATGGAGCGCACCGCGGGCGACGACGGCGAGCCGGGATGGCGAGGTCGACCTGACCGCCGGCGTCACCCGCGGCCGGCGACCTAGCGTCGTCGGGCTCGTCGCGCGACACGCCCGGGATGCGCGAATCCGCCCGTGCTGCAACCCCAGGCACCCGCATCCCCGATACGAGGGTGAAGGGGGCGCGTTGGGCGCCACCCGAGAGTCAGGAGAACCCGATGAAGGGAAAGCTCGCGATCGGCGGCGCTGCCGTCCTCGCCATGTCCGCGCTCGGTGCGGCACCCGCGCTCGCCGCCGAGGGCGACGCGACCGTGTCGGTGCTGCACGCCGTCCCCGGCCTCACCGTCGACGTCTACGTCAACGGCGCCGAGACCGTCCCCGACTTCCAGCCGGGCACCCTCACCGACCCGCTCATGCTCGCGCCCGGCGCGTACGACATCCAGGTCTTCGCCGACGGCGACGACCCCGCGACCGCGACGCCCGCGATCGAGGCCATGGACGTGCAGGTGCCGGCCAGCGCCAACGTCACGCTCGTCGCCCACCTCGACGCGAGCGGCGCACCGACGCTCGGCGCCTTCGTCAACGACACCGACCCCGTCGCCGCCGGACAGGCTCGCCTGACCGTGCGCCACCTGGCCGCCGCCCCGGCGGTCGACGTCCGCGCCAACGGCGCAGCCATCGTGCAGGCCCTCGAGAACCCGAACGAGGCGTCGCTCGAGACCGCTGCGGGCACCGTCGCCGCCGACGTCACCCTCGCCGGCACCTCCGACGTCGTCATCGGCCCGGCCGACCTCACGCTCGCCGAGGGCACGAACACGATCGTGACCGCATGGGGCAGCGCCGAGGACTCGACGCTGCAGCTCGCGGTGCAGACGGTCGAGGCGCACAGCGCACCCACCGGCGTGCCCTCGGGCCTCGGTGGCGCCGCAGACGACGCCGGCTCGACCGCCGGCATCCTGCTCGCCGTCGCGAGCGCGCTCGGCATCGCGGCGATCGTCGCCTGGCGTCGCACGGTGCTCGCCGAGGCGCGCACGCGCTGACGTCGCACGAACCAGCCCGGGCTCTCGCGTCCCAGCGCGGGGGCCCGGGCTCCTCACCGCCGGAGGTCTCCATGCGCATCCGCACGCGCCGCATCCTCGTCGCCGCCCTCGCGGTGGCTGCCGTCGCGCTGGCCGCGGTCGGCGTCGCCCGGCTCGCCGAGCCGGATGGGCAGCCGAGCACCGCGGCGACGCCGTCGACCGCTCAGCCGACGACCGCGAGCCCGAGCCCGAGCGCCAGCCCCGCACCGTCCGCGACGCCGACGCCGACCGTCGGCCGAGCGGATGCGGGGATCGGCGCGCAGCCCACCGCCACCGTCGACGCACCGGTCGAGGTGCGGGTGGCCGACGTCGGGCTCGACCTCGCCGTCGTACCCGTCGGGGTGCGCGGGGATGGGCAGATGGACGTGCCCGAGCTCGTGAGCGAGGTGGGCTGGTACCGCCACGGCCCCGCGCCGGGCGACGACGCGGGCTCCGCGGTGCTGTCCGCGCACGTCGACTCCGAGATCGGGCCGGCACCGATGGCGGCGCTCTTCGACGCGCAGCCCGGCTCGACCGTCGAGGTCGTCACGGCGAGCGGGCAGACGCTCGCGTACCGCATCGAGACCGTCGAGCAGCTCGGCAAGGAGCGGCTGCCGCTCGACGCGCTGTTCGCACGCGATGGCGACCACGTGCTGCGGCTCGTGACCTGCGCCGGAGCGTGGGATCCCGTGGCGCAGGCCTACGAGGACAACCTCGTGGTCACGGCCGTGCCCGCGAGTCCGTGAGCGAGGAGCCATGGGCTACGGTGAGCCCGTGACGACGGCGGAGGCGCTGGGCGACGACGCGGTCGCCGAGGCGTTCGTCGCGGGGCCGAGCGACGTCGGCCTGCGGCTCGCGTACGAGCGATGGGGCGGGCTCGTGCTCGCGCTGGCGCTGCGCGTGATGGAGCGGGCGGATGCCGAGGACGTCGTGCAGCAGACCTTCGTCTCGGCGTGGCGATCGCGCGACCGCTACGACCCGGCTGCCGGCCCGCTCGGGGCGTGGATCGTGCAGATCGCGCGGCGCCGCATCGCCGACCACTTCCGCGTCGCAGCCGTCACGCGTGAGCGAGCCGTCGATCCCGCCGACGCCCTCGACCGCGCCGATGCGGCCGGCGCGCCCGATCCGTCGGTCGTGGTGGCGGACGGCATCCTCGTGGAGGAGACCCTCGCCGCCATCGACGAGCCGCAGCGCACGATCGTGCGACTCGCCGTGCTGGAGGACCAATCGGCATCCAGCATCGCCGACCGCCTCGGACTCCCCGTAGGCACCGTGAAGAGCCACCTGTCGCGCACCCTGCGTCGACTGCGAGACCGTCTGGAGGGCACGCATGCAGCACATTCCGCATGACGATCTGGCCCTGCGCGCGGCGTCGCGCGTCGAGGGCGTCGGCGAGCTCGACGAGCACCTGCTCACCTGCGCGCAGTGCGCCGACGAGCTGGCGTCGCTGCAGCAGACGGTCGCGCGGGTGCGCGCCGAGAGCGTCGAGCCTGTGCCGCTGCCCGCTGGGCTGTGGGAGCGCATCGCCGCCGAGGTCGCCGACGACGAGCGCGCCGCGACGGTCGCCGCGGTGCCGGCCCCCCCGTCAGGGGGGCGCGACGAGCGCGTGGCGCCGGGCGACGCCGGGCTCGCGTCCGGCGCGGCCGATGCCACCGGCCCCGAGGCGACGCCCGGGTCCGGCACCCCCGCGCATCCACGCGAGTCGCTCGGCGCGCAGGCCTCCACGCGGGGTGCGCGACGCCGCAGGCTCGCACGCTTCTCGAGCCGTGCGCTCGTGGCCGCGTGCCTCGTGACGGCGCTCGTCATCGCAGGCGGCGTCGCGCTCGGCACGTGGATCGCGCAGCGCCCGCCGGCCGAGACGGTGCTCGCGAGCATCGCGCTCGACCCGCTCGCCGACGGGCTCGACGGCGCGTCCGCGCGCATCGTCGAGCGCGACGGGCATCGCGTGCTCGAGATCGACACGGGCGGCCTGCCGTCGGCCGATGGCGGGTACCTCGACGTGTGGCTCATCGACGCCGACGTCGAGGGCATGGTGAACGTGGGAATCCTCGACGGGGTCACGGGCGAGTACGTGCTGCCCGACGACCTCGACCTCGAGCGGTTCCCGATCGTCGACGTCTCGATCGAGCCGCTCGACGGCGACCCGACGCACAGCGGCGAGAGCGTCTGGCGCGGCTCGCTGGCCTGACGCATCCGGCGGCGGCGCGCTCGTCGACGCCCGCTCCCACCGAACTCCAAGCCACGCCAGTTGGCACTCTCAGGTCGAGAGTGCTAATCCTATGGACATGCCTCTCGGGGTCGCCCCGAGGGCGATCGCCACGACACCTGGTCCGGCGCGCAGGGCGACGGACCATCTGATCGACAGGAGGTGGTTGTCATGGCTCTGACCTTCGACCCGTTCCGCGAGATGGATCGCATGACGGCACGGCTGCTGACGGGCGGCGGCGCGCAGCGCACCGCATCCTGGATGCCGATGGATCTCTACCGGGCCGACGAGCACTACGTGGTGCACGTCGACCTGCCGGGCGTCGACCCCGGCTCCATCGACCTCGACGTCGACGCCACGACGCTCACCATCCAGGCGGAGCGCACGCTCGGAGCCGCGGATGGCGCGCACTGGCTCGCGCAGGAGCGCCCGGCCGGCCGGTTCACGAGGCAGCTGAGCCTCGGCGCCGACCTCGACCTCGACGCCATCCACGCCTCGTACGAGCACGGCGTGCTGACGCTCACCATCCCGGTCGCCGAGCGCTCGAGGCCGCGCAAGATCACCGTCGAGCACGCGGGCTCCGACCGCGCGATCACGCAGTCCTCCGCCGAGGAGCAGCCGCAGGATGCGTGAGCGCGAGCCGGCGACGACGCGCGAGGACGACGAGCTCGAGCCCGCGTCCGGCCGCTGGTCGCGGCTGATCGACTGCCGCTGACGACGCGTCGAGCCACGAGGGGCCGGGCAGCACCGCTGCCCGGCCCCTCGCGCGTGTCGACGCCGAGGCGACGGGCGCGACGCGACGTCGCCGCATCCGCTGCCAGGGCCTTGCACGCGGGCGGCGCGCAGCGCAGGCTCGTCTGCGGTGGAGGGAGCCCGCATGCTCGAGAGCCTGCTGTGGGGAGGCGTCGCGGCCGCGTCGCTGCTCGTCGGCGCGGCGCTCGCGCTGCTGCGGCGGTGGAGCGACGCCGCGCTCGGGTCGGTGCTCGCGTTCGGGGCGGGCGCCCTCATCGCGAGCATCGCGTTCGAGCTCGCCGAGGAGGGCTTCTCCGTCGGCGGGGCGGTGCCCGTCGCGATCGGGCTCGCGCTCGGCGCCGGCGCGTTCTTCGGCGCCGACCGGCTCGTGCGACGGATCGGGGCGCGTTCGTCGCAGGGCGCGGCCGGGCTGCCGCTCGCGGTCGGCGCATTGCTCGACGGCGTGCCCGAGCAGGCGGTGCTCGGCATCGGCATCGCCGCTGGTGACGGCGTGAGCGCGGCCCTCGTCGTCGCGATCGTCGTCTCGAACCTGCCCGAGGCGATCGGCTCCTCCGCCGACATGCTGCGCGCCGGGTCGTCGCGTGCGCATGTGCTGCTGCTGTGGAGCGCCGTCGCGATCGCATGCGTGCTCGCGACGCTCGTCGGCACGCTCATCGCGGATGCGGCGAGCCCGGCGGTGCAGGCGGGCATCGATGGCTTCGCAGCGGGTGCGCTGCTCGTCATGCTCATCGACGCGATGGTGCCCGAGGCGCGCGAGAAGGCGAAGGACTGGGCAGGCCTCGCGACGGTGCTCGGCTTCGCGATCGGCGCCGGTCTGTCGCTGCTCGGCTGAGCCACGGGCGCCGACGCGGCCGCAGCGGGTGCGGCCGCGCGAGCCTCAGCCCAGCGCGCCCGCCGCGAGCACCGCCAGCGGGCAGGCGAGCACGGTCGTCGTCAGCACGATGGTGCGCACGACGCCGCCGACCGACGTGTACGACGATGCGATGGCGTACATGTTCTGCGCCGAGGGCAGGCAGGCGATGACGACGAGCGCGAGCAGCTCGAGCCCGTCGACGCCGAGGAGCAGCCCGAATCCGAGCGACGCCGCCGGCAGCAGCAGCAGCTTGCCGATGAGCGGCAGCACGACGATGGCCGTCTCGGTGCGTAGCGGCGCGAGCGGCCGCGCACCGCGCAGCGACATGCCGAACGCGAGCAGGAGCATGGGGATCGACGCATCCGCGAGCAGGTCGAAGGGCATGAGCACGGCGTCCGGGATGACGGTGCCCGACAGCATGACGGCGGCACCCACGATCGCCGCGGGCACCACGGGGGTCGCGAACGGGCGCAGCGCGCGACGCCACCACGGCTGCCGACCGCCGTCGTGCGACGCGGCGGTGGCGATGCCCATCGTGACGGGCGCGAGCACGAGCACCTGCAGCAGGATCGTCGGCGCGAGGAACGACGTCGTGCCGAGGATCGAGGTCGCGAGCGGTATGCCGATGTTGCCGGAGTTCGTGAACCCGGTCGACGTCGCGAGCACCGCGACCGCCGTGGGCGAGCGACGCACGCGAGCCTGCGACAGCAGCGCCCCGGCCGTCACGACGATCGTGAGCGCGATGGGCGCGATGGTCGCGAGCGTGTACGTCGACAGCAGCACGCTCGGGTCGGCGCGCGCGAGCACGACGAACGTGAGGCCCGGCATGCCGACGAGCAGGGTGAGGCGGTTGAGGATGCGCTCGGCCTCGGGCCCGACGACGTCGAGGCGACGCACGAGGTAGCCGATGGCGATGACGACGGAGACGCCCGCGAACGCGAGGGCGGCGTTCGCCATGTTCTCGAGGTCCACGCGGGACGCCTCCGGTCCGTCGCGGGCTGGTGCCCCTCGATCCTGCCAGTCGGCGCGCCCGGGCCGACCGCGGTGGGAGCGACGTCGGCGCGGCGTCGGCTCGCGTCCGTGGGGATGCACGACGAAGGGGCCGGGCAGCGATGCTGCCCGGCCCCTCGTGCCTCCGCGACCGCGGGCGATGCCGCCGGCGGCGTGCGGATGGGGTCAGCGGCCGTCGACGCCCTGGGTGCGGTCGTGGCCCTTGTGGACGCCGGCCTTCGCGAGGCCGCGGCTGATGATGTAGGCCGCGGTCACGCCGGCGACGTACATCCAGGCGTGGTCGGCGCCGAAGCCCTGGCCGTCGTCGCCGTTGTCGACGACTGCGGCTGCGATGAGGATCGCGGCGGACACGACCAGCCAGACGTAGAACTCGGTCGTCTTCAGCGCGGACTTCGTCTCGCTCCAGCCGCGGTGCACGACGGTGTCGGTGCGGGCGGGGGTCGCTGCGGTGCTTGCCATGATGTCTCCTGATGCTCGGGGGCCGCGAGTGCTTCTGCGGCTCGTCCCTTAGTCTGACACCAAGTTGCTAACCAGGTTAGTTTCCTACATTCGGTTGCATCTCTCCGGGAGCCGTGTCACACTGCGGACGCGCATGGAATGCAGGCGAGGATCGTCCCTGAGCGCGACCGGATCGGAGCACCATGGAGGACACGACGCCCACCGGCCCGCTCCGGCCCATCACGCTCCGGCACGCACGCTCCGCCGCGGGAGCCGAGGCGATCGCGCACCTGACCTCCTTGAGCGCCAGCGTCCGAGAGGCTGACGAGCGTGCGCTGCAGGCGCTGCAGATGCGCTCCCTCGACGCGCTGGCGCTGTCGCACCTCGTCGAGGCCGAGCAGGCCGGTCAGCGCCTCAGCCCGTCGCAGCTCTCGCGCCTGCTGAAGGTCTCGACGGCAGCGATCACGAAGCTCGTGGATCGACTCGTGGCCGCAGGACGCGTCGAGCGCCGGCCGAACCCGCGCGACCGACGCGGCGTCGTCCTCGCCCCCGTCGGATCCGCGATCGAGGACGTCGCCACCGCGTACGGCCACGTGCACACGCCCGTCGTGGATGCGATCGACGAGCTCACCGACGAGGAGGCCGCCGTCGTGGGGCGCTTCGCGGCGCGACTCGCCGAGGCGCTCCAGCGCACGGCGCTGCAGACCTGAGCGGCGCGACCCGCCCGCCTGCCTCGCGACGACGCGCACGCTGGCCTCGAGCCGCCCCACGGGCGTACCGTGCCAGCATGAGCAACGCAGCCCTCCCCTTCGGCACGCCGTCCGAGCCCGGCCTCGACCCTCTCGAGGATGCGATCGAGCAGGCGCTCGCCGAGGCCGGCCTCCGCGCAGGCGGCGCGGGCGAGACGCAGGCGCTCGCCGGCGACGAGCCCGAGCCGTCGGCAGCGGACGCGGGCGACGTCGCGGCGCCCGCAGACGCCGACTGACGCGACCGCGGCGGACGCGATCCGCCAGCGCGGCGGACGCCATCCGCGCCCCGGGCGATCGGCGCGCCGGGTCAGAGCACCGGCGCAGCCTCCCCGGCCGCGATCCTCGCGGCATCCTCGCGCGAGAGGAGCACGAGCCCGCGTGGCGTGTTCGACATCTCCGCCAGCACGCGCAGCCATTGCTCGTCGAGCCGGTGCACCCGCGAGCTCGAGAACGAGTACTCGATGGGGATGGCGGGCGACGCCCACAGCGACACGCGACCGGATCCGGCGTGCAGGTCGACGACCCAGGAGATGAGGAAGCACTCGTGCCTGCGCAGCTTCGCGGTGGCCACCGCGCGCACGTGCGCCAGCAGGTCGTCGTCCATCTCGTACGTCGTGGAACCCGCGTAGATCAACCTGCCCATGATGCGACGGTACGACCGAGACGCCGAAGTGGTTCACGACGTGCACCATCTTCGGGCCGCCGCCGACCCGATCCTCCCCATCTCCTGGCGCAGCCGCTCCGAACAGATGGTTGGAGGGAGGCACGCGTGGGGACGTTCCGCTGCGACGGTCGCGTCGAGCCGATGCGCGACGTCGACCTCGCCCACCTCGAGCGAACCATCGTCGAGACGCTGCTCGAGCGCGGTCGCGTGCTCGTCACGGTCGTGGATGGCGACGGGCGCCATCCCGTGCCGTATCCCATCGGTCGTGCATCGGTGCTGCAGTTCGAACGCGACGCGCTCGTCGACGTCGACGTCGACGAGGATCGGATCGCGATCATGCGGCAGGTGGCGCGCGATGACGCGGGCATCCTCGCGCCGCGCGCCGGCTGAGCTCAGGAGGCCCGGTCCTGCTGGCCGTCCGCGAGCCGCTGCGTGCGCAGGTCGACGAGCTCGCACAGGCGCTCGAGGAAGGCGACGACGGTGTCGGCGTCGTGCTGCGACAGCTCGTCCGCCATCCGTCGGATGTCGTCGGTGAGGTCGTCGTCGCCGTCGAGGTGGTCGTTGCGGTCGACGGGCAGCAGGATCTTGCTGCGGCCGTCGACCGGGTGCGGGCGCACCGTCACGAGCCCCTCGGCGAGGAAGCGTGCGACGAGCGCGGTGATCGCGGAGCGCGACAGCCCGATGAACTCGCCGAGCTCGCTCGGCGTCGCCGGGTCGTCGTTGTCGGCACGCTCGAAGACGAACCGCAGCGCGGCGCGCTCGATGGGGCTCGGCTCCGCCGACGACTCCCGCCTGCGCTCGAGGCGGGCCTCGGCGAGTCGGAGCCGTTCCACGGCCTCGGCGACCGGGTGCAGCACGTGCTGTCGGCGCGGCGTCTCATCCATGGTTGCCTCCCTCGTCGAGCATGCTCATCGCAGGTCACCGCCTCTGCCCCGTGGCGCGGCGCACGCGGATGTGCATCACGCACGCCGGCACCCGCCCGCGATGCGCGCGGGTGCCGGGGCGCGGGCGGTCGCGCGGTCAGGGCACGAGCACGATCTTGCCGCGCACGGCGTTCGCGACGTTGAGACGCTGCGCCTCGACCGCATCCGCCAGCGGCATCACCTGTGCGATCTCGACGTCGAACGAGCCCTGCGCCATGCGCCCGAGCACCACGTCGTACGCCTCGTGGCGCAGCGCGATCGTGCGCTCCGAGAGCGGCTCGGGCTTGCCGCCGAGCCATCCCTGCACGCCGAGCGCGGCGGCCGCCTCGCTCCACACGATCGTGCCGATGCGGTGCGGATCGGCGACGAGCTGCGCCGACACCGCCATCGACTCCTCGCTGCCGACGCAGTCGTAGACGACGTCGACGCCGCCGGGAGCGACCTCGCGCACGCGGTCGAGCAGGCCCGGCCCGTACGCGACGGGCGTGGCACCCAGCTCGCGCACGCGATCGTGGTTCGCCTCGCTCGCCGTCGCGACGACCGTCGCCCCCTGCAGCACGGCGAGCTGGATCGCGGCCTGGCCGACGGCGCCGGAGCCCGCGTGGATCAGGAGCGTCTCGCCGGCGCGCAGCTCGAGCTCGACGAGCCCCTGGTACGCCGTCGAGGCGGGGATGCCCATCGCGGCGCCCTGCTCGAACGACACGCCCTCGGGCAGGCGATGCAGCTGCTGCGGGGTCGCGACCGTGTGGGTCGCGTACGCACCGGCGGCGCCCTGCACGACGACGCGATCGCCGACCGTCCAGCCCTCGACGCCCTCGCCGACCTCCACGACCTCGCCGGCCGCGTCGCCACCCGGCACGCGGGGCGTCGTGATCTCGCCGGACGGGCGAGCGCCCGAGCGCAGCTTCGAGTCGAGCGGGTTCACGCCGGCGGCGCGCACCGCCACCACGATCCGGCCGGCATCGGCGTCGGGCTGCGGCACCTCCACGAGGTGCATGACCTCGGGCTCGCCGAACTCGGTGTACTGGATCTGCTGCGCCATGGCGTCGCTCCTCGTCTCGGTGTCGGCACCAGTCTGGCGCGGATGCCGTCGCCTCGGCAGGGCGCCGTCGCGCTCGACGAGGCCGTCGGCGTCGCGGTGGGCGCCCTGCGGCGCGCACGAGCGAAGGGGCCGACGGCGACCGTCGACCCCTCCACCGCGTGGCACCGCTAGCGCTGCGTCTCCCCCTGCACGGCGTCGCGGGCGTCCTGCGCGTCGGAGCGCACGCTCTGCGCCTCGTCGGTCGCGGTCGAGCGCACCGACTCCGCCGCGTCGCGCGCCGTCTCCTGCACGGCCTGCGCAGCCTCCTGCGCGGGCTCCTTCAGGTCCTCGGCGAGGCCCTGGGCGACGTGCTTCGCCTCGTCGATCATCGGCTCGGCAGCCTCCTTCGCCTGCGCGGCGAGCTGCTTCTCCTTGTCGCTCGCAGGGACGAGCGAGGCGAGGAGGAGCCCGGCGCCGAAGGCGATGAGCCCGACGGCGACGGCGTTGCCCTGCGCCTTCTCGGCTGCCTTGCGAGGCGCGTCCGAGAGCGAGTCGCCCGCGGAGCCTGCGGCGCCGTGCACCGCATCCTTCGCGTCGGACGCCGCGCCGAAGACGCGGTCCTTGACGCCCTCGAAGCGGCCTCGCAGCTTCTCCTTCTCGCGGTCGACGACCTTCGAGGGCGTGACCTTGTCGGCGAGCGCATCGACGTCGAGGCCGAGCTCGGAGCGCGTGCGCTCGATGTTCGCGCGGATCTCGTCCGGATCGGACGTGTCGTAGGTGCTCATCGGTTCTCCTCGTTCTTCTTGACGGTGTCCGGGATCTTCTTCAGCGAGTCGACGGTCTGCGGCATGCCCTCGACCTCCTTGAGCTTCGAGCGCCCGACGGCGAACAGGATGCCGGCGACGATGCCCCAGAGGACGGCGACCACGACGCCCGACCAGCCGTTGCCGATCAGGGTGCCGAGCGCCCACCAGAGCGCGATCGAGAGGAACAGCACGGCCATGGCGCCGGCGTATCCGGCGCCGCCGAGCAGCCCGGCGCCCTTGCCCGCGCGGCTGGCGGACTGCTTCAGCTCGGCCTTCGCGAGCTCGACCTCCTGACGCATGAGCGTCGAGATGTCGCGAGAGACCTCACCGAGCAGGTCGCCGAGCGACGTGCTCGCGGCCTTCTCCTCGGAGGGGGTGTGGTGCGGATCCGTCATGGCCGCGACCCGTCGTCGAACGGCGAGCCCTGACCGGGTGCCGGGGGCGGGGGCACGACCGGCGTCGCGGGTGCCGCATGGGCTCCGCCTGCCGGAGGTGCGTACGTGGGCGTGCCACCGAGGCCCGAGCCGGGCACGGTGCCGCTCGCCTCGTAGCCCGACGTGGCGGGCACGGTGGTGGCACCGGCCGCGGGCACGGGGGCCGCTGCATGCTGCGCGGGCGAGCCCATCGCGGCGCTCGCCTCTCGCTCGTCCTTCGCCTCGCTCGCGAGGCTGCGGATGAGACGTCCGCCGACGAGGCCGGCGACGGCGCAGATCGCGATGAAGGTGCCGGGCTTGCGCCTGGCGAAGCGCTTCACGTCGTCGAGCACGTCGGCGGGCTCACGGCTCTCGAGCCACGAGGCCACGCCGCTCGCGCGGGTCGCCAGCATCGAGACGAGCTCGGAGGCGATGCCCTGCTGCTCCGACGACTGCGCCATGCGGTCGAGGTCGCCGCCGATGCCGTGGAGGCCCTCGGCAGCGCGTGCCTGCTGCGTGCTGGCCTGCTCCCGCAGCTGCGCCGTCGTCTCGGAGTAGAGCGCCTTCGCCTGCTGCTTCGCCTCGCTGGCGACGCCCGCCGCCTCGGCCTTCGCCGTGCCTGCGACGGTGCGCGCGGAGTCGGCAGCCGATCCGCCGAGCTGCGATGCCTGCTGCTTCGCGGTGTCGGCGACGTCGCGAGCCGTGTCGGCTGCGCCCGCGCCACCAGCACCCGGCTGCGGCGGGTGGGTGGAGGATGCGTCAGTCATGTCGTGTCCTTTCCGCATGTGGTGGAGCACGATCCGTCGCACTCCAGGGGGCCAAGACTGCGCCGGAGGCGCTCGTCCGGTCATGCCCGTGTCGCGGATCGCCCCGAGGGGCTACCATCGCCGCGCGACGCCGTGCGGCCGACGTCGCAGGTACCACACGGAGCCCCTGCGGCGCATCGGCCTTCTGCTGCCGGCGCCTGTCGCGGATCGTCGCACGTCGCAGGGCGAGCTGCGACGAGGGGACGACCATGGCCGAGCGACGCGACACGACGACCGACGACGCGAAGGCACGGCGGCGCGACGAGCCGTCGCCCGACGACGCTCGCAAGCCCGACGACCCCACCGACGTCGCGGCACCCGCATGGGGCTACGTCCTGCGGCGCACGCTCGCCGAGTTCTCGAAGGACCGCTGCACGCATCTCGCGGCGGCGCTCACGTACTACGCGCTGCTCTCGCTCTTCCCGGCGATCCTCGCGCTCGTGTCGACGCTCGGGCTCTTCGGGCAGAGCCAGCAGACGGTGGATGCGCTGCTCGGCATCGTCGAGTCGGCGGGCGGCAGCGGCGTCGCCGACACGCTGCGCGATCCCCTCACGCAGCTCGCCGAGTCCCCGGGTGCGGGGCTCGCCTTCGTCATCGGGCTCGCGGGAGCCATCTGGTCGGCCTCCGGCTACGTCACGGCGTTCGCGCACGCGATGAACGTCATCTACGAGGTCGAGGAGGGGCGTCCGATCTGGAAGCTGCGCCCCATCATGCTCGCGATCACGGTGCTGCTGCTGCTCATAGCGATGATCATGGCGCTGCTGCTCGTCATCTCGGGCCCGGTCGCCGAGTCGCTGGGCGACGCGCTGGGGCTCGGCGAGGTCGCCGTGACGGTGTGGAGCATCGCGAAGTGGCCCGTGCTCGTCGCGTTCGCGGTGCTGCTCATCGCGGTGCTGTACCACGCGACGCCGAACGTGCAGCAGCCGAAGATGCGGTGGATCAGCCCCGGCGGCATCGTCGGCCTGCTCGTGCTGGCCCTCGCGTCGCTCGGCTTCTTCTTCTACGTCGCGAACTTCAGCAGCTACGACCGCACGTACGGCAGCATCGGCGGCGTCATCGTGTTGCTGCTGTGGCTGTGGATCGTCAACCTCGCGCTGCTCGTCGGCGCCGAGTTCGACGCCGAGCTCGAGCGCGGACGCCAGCTGCAGGGCGGCATCGATGCCGAGGAGGACATCCAGCTGCCGCCGCGCGACACCCGCCAGATCGAGAAGCAGCAGCGCAAGGACGAGCGGCTCGTCGAGCAGGCGCGCGAGCTGCGCCGCACGAAGGGTCGGCAGCGCGACGACTGACCCCGCGGCGCGGCCCTCCGTCGCGACGCAGTGGCTCGACCGGCGACCTCCGCAGCCGCCGCGGCGCGTCGCGGCACGAGCGGGCCGCCGGGTCAGCCCGCGAGCGCCTCGACCACGGGCAGCACCGCCGCGGCGCTCCACGCCTGCGGGCGGCAGGAGGCGGGATACGCGACGGGCGCGGGCAGGTCGTCGCCGGAGAGGAGCTCGGGCATGCGCCACGAGAACGCCTCCGCCGCGTCGAGCAGTCGACCCGCGAGCGCGGCGGCCTCCGCGCGCAGCCCCGCACGCAGCATCCCCTCGATCACGACGCCCGTGTCGTGCGGCCACACCGAGCCGCAGTGGTACGACAGCGGCCAGAACGCGCCCTCGTCGGATGCCATGGTGCGCAGGCCCCAGGGGGTCGCGAAGGCCGGCGACACGAGCTGCGCGGCGAGCAGCGCCTCCTCGTCGGCGGTGAGGATGCCGGTGCCGATGCACTGCCCCATGTTCGACGTGCGCGAGTCGACGGGCACGCCCTCGCCGTCGAGCGCGATGGCCAGGAGGCGGCGGCCGTCGCGCTCGACCCAGAACCGGTCGCGGAAGCGCTCGGCGAGGTCGTCCGCCCATGCGCGCCACGCGTCGCCGGCGCCGTCGCCGTCGAGGGCGTCGAGCAGGCCGGCACCCAGCACGGCGGCCTCGTGCGCCTGCGCCTGCACCTCCGCGAGCGCGATCGGCCCGTCGGCGATGCGGCCGTCGTGGAAGCGGATCGAGTCGCCCGAGTCCTTCCACCCCTGGTTCGCGAGCCCGGTGCCGAGCTCGTCGCGGTAGTGCAGGAAGCCCGTGCCGCCCGGGTCGCCGCAGTCGCGCATCCACGCGAGGGCCGCCTCGAGCGTCGGCCGCAGCGCGCGCACGTCGTCGAGCGACACGGCGCCCGCCGCGCGCGCGCGCCCCAGCAGCACGACCCACAGCGGCGTCGCGTCGACGGTGCCGTAGTACACGGGCGGCAGCACGATGCCCTCGCCGGGCATCGTGAAGACCCCGTCGCGGATCTCGTGCAGGATCTTGCCGGGCTGCTCGGCGGATGCGGCATCCACCCGCCGCCCCTGCAGCCGCGCGAGCGTGCGCAGCGTGCCGAGCGCGAGCCCGCGGTCGACGGGCAGCAGCAGGCGGGCCGCGATGAGGGCGTCGCGCCCGAAGAGCGTCAGGAACCAGGGGGCGCCTGCTGCGAGGAAGGGCTCGTCGCCGTGCTCGGGGCGGGTCATGACGAGCGCGTCGAGGTCGGCGAGCGCGAGCCGCGCCCAGCGATCGAGCCTCGCGTCGCCCGTCGCGGGCACGCGAGCGAGCACCGCGTCGCCGCGATGCGGTGCGACGACCTGTCGCGCATCCGACATGCGCATGCGCAGCGCCACCTCGGTCGAGCCGCCCGCGGGCACGTGCACCGCCCACGAGAGCGACGCCGTGCGGCCGAGCACCGCGACCTCCGCGCCGGAGGCGTCGAGCTCGAGCGTGCGGGATGCGTGGGTCGCGACGACGGCGTCGGCGCGCGCCTCGACGGCCGGTGCGGCCGTGCCGGGTGCTCCGGACTTCACCGACTGCAGGTCGTCGGCGGAGAGCGCGACGACGAACGTCACG
This sequence comes from Agrococcus sp. GCM10030265, assembly GCF_042666675.1. Classification (NCBI taxonomy): domain Bacteria; kingdom Bacillati; phylum Actinomycetota; class Actinomycetes; order Micrococcales; family Microbacteriaceae; genus Agrococcus; species Agrococcus sp. GCM10030265. The sequence goes on along the minus strand of NZ_JBHTCZ010000001.1, from coordinate 685,736 downwards.
GTCGTGTCGACGTGATGGTCGAGCGCGTTGTCGAGGGCGACGTGCTCGACGACCTCGCCGGGCGTGACGACGCGTCTGCGGGCGACGCGCACGCGCGGATCCGGCGTCGCCCCGTCGTCGACGCCGCGTGCGACCGCGTGGAAGACGGCCTCGGATGCGGTCGCCGAGGCCCCGATGGGCTCGGGCACCTCGCCGCCCACCTCGACGTGCAGCGCGTCGACGAGCCTCGCGTCGCCGTGGAAGACGCCGTGGATCGGCATCGCGCCGAGGTCGCCCGTGGGCGCCGACCAGACCTGCGTGGGGGCGTGGAGCACGACGAGCTCCTCGTGCAGCAGCGGCTGCCTGCCGTGCGCGCTGTGGGTCACCGTCGACCTCCGGATGTCTGGGGCTGGCGTGCATGAGAGACCGTACGCTACGGTGCTTGGAACGATCAAATGGATCGATCGAATCTCCGTCGCGACGGCGGGATGCGATGCACGAGGAGGTGCGGGCAGATGGGAGCGACGCTCAGCGACGTGGCGGCGAAGGCCGGTGTCTCGCGACAGACCGTGTCGAACGCCATCAACACGCCCCGCATCGTGCACCCCGCGACGCTCGAGCGCGTCATGGCTGCCGTCGACGAGCTCGGCTACGCCCCGAACCTCCACGCCAGACGCCTGCGCACGTCGGCGGCCCGCACGATCGGCATCCGCCTCGAGCGCCACGACGACGGCATCCACGGCGTCCTGCTCGACCGATTCCTGCACGCCGTCACCGAGCAGGCCGCCGGCCTCGACCGCCACGTGCTCGTCTTCACCGCCGACGACGCCGACGGCGAGGTCGCCCAGATCCGCTCGCTCGCGCAGCGCAGCCTCGCCGACGCGTTCATCCTCACCTCCACCGACCACCGCGACCGCCGCATCGACGCGCTCGCCGCCGCCGGCATCCCGTTCGTCGCGTTCGGTCGGCCGTGGGACGAGGGCGCGGCCGAGCACGCATGGGTCGACGTCGACGGCCGCGCAGGCACGCGGGAGGCGACCCAGGCGTGCCTCGCGAGCGGCGAGCGCGTCGCCTTCCTCGGCTGGCCGACCGGCTCGGGCGCCGGCGACGAGCGCCGCGCCGGCTGGCGCGACGCCATGGAGGCCGCAGGCCTCCCCACCGACCTCGACCGAGCCGTCGTCGACGACCCGGGGCTGGCCCAGGACGCCGCGGCCGAGCTGCTCGCGGCCGGCGCGACGAGCATCGTCTGTGCCTCCGACACCCTGGCCCTCGGCGCCATCGGAGCCCTCGCGCGCGCCGACGCATCCGCACCCGTCGTCGGCTTCGACGACACGGGCGTCGCAGCCGGGCTCGGCTTCTCGAGCGTCGATCAGTCGCTGCCCGACGTCGCGAGCGCCGTGCTCGAGCTGCTGCACGGCGGGCCCGCCCACCGACTCGTGACCCCGCGCCTGCACCGGCGCGCACATCCACGCTGGGGACTCCCGGCACAGCGGTCGGCGCATGCCGACGGAGAGGTTGCATCATGATGCATCGCAGGAGGCAAGGACGCGCCCTGCAGGTCGCAGGGGTCGCCGGCATCGCGGCGCTCGCGCTCGCAGGCTGCTCGGGTGGCGGAGGCGGCGGCAGCAGCGACGAGCCGCTGCAGATCCTCATCGGCTCGTCGGGCGACGCCGAGACCGCAGCCGTCGAGGAGGCCGTCGCGGCGTGGAGCGAGGAGTCGGGCGTCGACGCCGAGGTCGTCGTCGCGTCCGACCTCGGCCAGGAGCTCGCGCAGGGCTTCGCCGGCGACATCCCGCCCGACCTCTTCTACATGTCGTGGGATCAGTTCCAGACGTACGCCGCCGACGACTACCTCGAGCCGTATGCGGCCGGCCTCGACAACGCGGGCGACTTCTACCCCGCGCTCGCCGACGCCTTCTCGTACGACGGCGAGCTCGTCTGCGACCCGAAGGACTTCTCGACCCTCGGCCTCGTCATCAACACCGACCTGTGGGCGGCGGCGGGGCTCACCGACGCCGACGTGCCCACCGACTGGGAGTCGCTCGCGACGGTCGCGCAGCGCCTCACGACCGGCGGCACCGTCGGCCTGTCGATGGGCGCCGAGTACGCGCGCGTCGGCGCGTTCATGGAGCAGGCGGGCGGCGGCCTCCTCACCGACGGCGAGGTCACGGCCGACAGCCCCGAGAACGTCGAGGCGCTCACCTACCTGCAGGGCCTGCTCTCCGCGGGCTCGCTCGCATGGCCCGCCGACCTCGGCGCCGGCTGGGGCGGCGAGGCGTTCGGCAACGGCCAGGCCGCGATGGTCATCGAGGGTCCCTGGATCGCGGGCGCGCTCGAGAACGACTTCCCCGACGTGCAGTACCAGGTCGTCGAGCTCCCCGAGGGCCCCGCAGGCCCCGGCACCTTCACCTTCTCGAACTGCTGGGGCATCCCCGAGGGCGCCGACACGGCCGAGGACGCGGCGAGCCTCGTCGAGTTCCTGACGAGCGACGAGCAGCAGCTCGCCTTCTCCGACGCGTTCGGCGTCATCCCGTCGACGGAGTCCGCAGCGGCGACCTACGCCGAGACGTATCCCGAGAACGCGGCATTCGTCGCCGGTGCCGAGTACGCCGTGAGCCCCATCGCCTTCCCGGGCGCCTCGGAGGTCGTCGGCGAGCTCAACACCGTCGTGCCGACCCTCGCGACCGCCGACCCGCAGGAGATCCTCACGACCCTGCAGGGTCAGCTCGAGGACGCCTACGCAGAGGTGGAGTGACCGCATGACCTCGCGTGCTCCCGCGACGGCGCGGGCGCGGCGTCGCGGGAGCACGCGCGGCGGCGAGACGGGTGCGGGCTGGCTGTTCGTCAGCCCCGCCCTCGTCATCGTCGGCGTGTTCCTGATCGCGCCGATCCTGCTCGCGCTGTGGGTGTCGTTCACCGACTGGAACGGCCGCAACTCGCCCCTGCTCAACGACCGCGTCGACGTCATCGGGCTCGACAACTACGCCGCGATCACCACCGAGGATCGCCTGACGCGCGACCTGTTCGGCAGGGCGCTGCGCAACAACCTCTTCTACGTGCTGCTCGTCGTGCCGCTGCAGACGGCGCTCGCGCTCTTCCTCGCCGTGCAGGTGAACCGGAGGCTGCTCAAGGCGAAGGGCTTCTTCCGCACCGCCTTCTACTTCCCCTCCGTGACGTCGTCGATCGCCATCACGGGCGTCTTCCTCTTCCTCTTCCAGGCGTCGGGTGCCGTGAACGCCGTGCTGTCGTGGCTGCAGGTCGACGGCCCGAACTGGATGGCCGATCCCCGCGGCCTCGTCCACGTCGTCGTCGGCGCACTCGGCGGCGGGCAGCCAGGCGGATGGGACGAGCCCGGATTCCTGGGCGTCAGCGCATGGGAGTGGGCGGCGGGCCCGTCGGTCGCGCAGTGCGTGCTCATCGTCATGGCGGTCTTCACGACGTCGGGCACGTTCATGCTGCTCTTCCTCGCGGGCCTGCAGTCGATCGGCGCCGAGGTGGGCGAGGCGGCGATCATGGATGGCGCGAGCCCGCGCCAGGCGTTCTTCGGCGTCACGCTGCCCATGCTGAAGCCCGTGCTCTTCACGGTGCTGACCCTCGGCCTCATCGGCACGTGGCAGGTCTTCGACCAGGTGTACCTCACGCGCGGCACGCCCGCGGCGGCCACGCTCACGAGCCCTGCGTACATGGCGTACGACCAGGCGTTCACCGAGAACGAGCCCGGCATCGCCGCGGCGATCGCCTTCGTGCTCTTCCTCATCATCATCGCCTTCTCGCTGCTGCAGCGGTTCGTGCTGCGCGATCGCGACGAGCCGTCGACGCCGTTCTGGCGACGCGGCCCCCGCACGATCGCGAGCGCCGACGGCGGCGTCGCGCAGGGCACCGCCCGGCTGAGAGCCGGGCCCACCGAGAAGGGGGTCGGAGGATGAGGCAGCGCCTCAGCGCCGGACTCGTCGCCGGCTACGTCGTGCTGGTGCTGCTGGCCGTCGCCTACCTGTACCCGTTCCTCATCTCGGTCGCGTCGTCGTTCAAGACGGATGGCGAGGCGGTCGCCGAGCCCCTGTCGCTCATCCCGCAGACGCCGACGTTCGCCGCCTACGAGCGGCTCTTCACCGGCACCGACATCGGGCTGTGGGGCGTCAACTCCGTCATCGTCACGCTGTGCGTGACGGTCGGTCGCGTGTTCTTCGACTCGCTCGCCGGCTACGCGCTGTCGCGGCTTCGGTTCCGGGGGCGCTCGGCGGTCTTCGGGCTCTTCATCGGCGTCATGGCCGTGCCCACGGTGGTGCTCATGGTGCCGAGGTTCCTCGTGCTGAAGGAGCTCGCGCTCTACGACACGTACGCGGGCATGATCATCCCGCTGCTCGCCGACGCGGCCGGCATCTTCATCATGAAGCAGTTCTTCGACGCCATCCCCGTGTCGATCGAGGAGGCGGCGCGCATCGACGGCGCCGGCGTGTTCCGCACGTTCTGGTCGGTGACGCTGCCGATGGCGTCGCCGGCGCTCGTCACGCTCACGATCCTCTCGTTCCAGGGTTCGTGGAACGAGTTCGCGCACTTCGTGATCTCGCGGCAGAGCCCGGAGCTCAGCACGCTGACGACGGGCGTCGCGTCGCTCGTGTCCGGCCAGCTCGGCGCCGGGAGCCAGTTCCCGTTGAAGCTGGCGGCCGCGGTGCTGATGACGATCCCCGTCGCGGTCGTGTTCTTCATCTTCCAGCGCCGCATCATGTCGACGACCGAGGGGGCGGAGAAGGGGTAGAGGCGGCCACGATCGCTCGTGGCCGCCTCTGGTCGTGCGCCGTCGCGGGTCAGCCGCGGCTGAGGGACAGGCTGTACGCCGTCCCGCCGTCGCTGCCGATGCCGCTCAGCTGCATCGACGCGAGGTCGGCGGCGCCCGTGTAGACGATGTCGACGAACGAGCCGTCGTCGCGGTTCTGGATCTCGGTGATCGTCATGGTGAGCGTGCCGTCGACGACGACCCACACGTCGGAGGGAGAGTCGAATGCGTCGCCGTTGAAGTCGGCGAAGTCGACGGTGCCGTCGGCGTTCAGCGTGAACGTCACGTCGGCCACCATCGGGTCGGAGCCCGTCCAGGTGGTGCCCGCGAGGGCCGTGTCGCCCTCGCTCTCGGTCTCGACGACGACGGACTCGGTGGGAGTGGACGAGGCGCTCGGGGTGCTCGAGGGGCTCGAGCACGCGGCGAGCGCGAACGCTGCGAGGGCGGCCGCGAGGATGGCGACGGGGCGTGCGATGGTCATGGTCGTGTGTGTCCTTTCGGTGCGCGCAAGGGAGGCGCCTGGGCGAGGCTACGAGCCCGATCCCGCCTGGATGCGGCGCTCGGCGACGATCGTCGACCGCAGGTGACACGGAGCCGGCGAACGCAGCAGCGGCGGTGGCGAATCCGCCACCGCCGCTGCTGTCGAACGGGTCGCTACGCGGTCGTCGATCGACGACGTGCCACGAGCGCGCCGGCGAGGATGAGCGCCGCAGCGACGGCGAGCGCGCCCACGAGCAGCTCGGCACCGGTCCGCGGGAGCGCGCCGGAGCCGCTCGACGCGGGGCCGCGCACGCCGGAGCCGCTCGATGCCTCGTCGGTCGGGGCGGGGGCGGTCGGCGTCGGGTTCGTCGTGATGGTGTTCGTCACCACGACGACCTCGAGCGCCTCCTCCGAGCCGATGACGACCGTGCTGGTCGACAGGCGTGCGGACTGCCACGTCGCCCCCTGGACGGCTGCGGGAGCCGCCTCCGTGAGGGTCACGACCGCCCCGATGGGCAGCGCGGGCGACGTCGCGACCGTGCCGTCGGCCGACAGGGTGAGCGAGCCGGATCCGGCGGCGAAGCCCGTGCCCGCCGGGTAGGCGTAGTCGAGCGTGAAGGTCGCGTCGTCGGCGACGAGCGCCGCACCGCTGCCGGTGACGACCTTCGACGCCGAGAACGTGCCCGTGCCGAGGGTGAGCTCGTTCGTCACCGTGACGGTCGCGCTCTCGCCCGTGCCGATCGTGAGCGTGGACGTCGAGAGCACGGGAGCGCTCCAACCCGCGTCCTCGACCGGGGCGGGCGTCTCCTCGACCAGGGTGACGACCGCGCCCACCGGCAGCGCCGGCGAGGTCACGACCGTGCCGTCGGCAGGCAGCGTGAGCGAGCCCGATCCGGCGGGGAAGCCCGTGCCCGCCGGGTACGAGTACGTGAGCGTGAACGTCGCGTCGTCGGGCACGAGCTCGGCGCCCGAGCCGGTGACGACCTTCGACGCCGAGAACGTGCCCGTCGCGAGGGTGATCGTGTTGGTCACCGTGACCGCCACGGGCGTGCCCGAGCCGATCGTCACCGTCGACGGCGAGATCACCGGCGTGCCCCAGGACGCGTTCGCGACGGCCGCGGGGGTCGCCTCCGACAGCGTCAGGACCGCGCCGATCGGCAGCGCCGTCGACGTCGCGACGGTGCCGTCGGCGAGGAGCGTCAGCGAGCCGGAGCCCGCGGCGAAGCCCGAGCCGGCGGGGTAGGAGTACTCCAGCGTGAACGTCGCGTCGCCCGGCACGAGCGCCGCACCCGTTCCCGTCACGACCTTCGACGCGGTGAAGGTGCCCGTCGCCAGCGTGATCGTGTTGGTGACCGTGACCGCCACGGGCGTGCCCGAGCCGATCGTCACGGTCGACGGCGAGATCACGGGCGTGCCCCACGATGCGTTGCCGATCGCCGCGGGAGTCGCCTCCGACAGCGTGAGCACCGCGCCGAGCGGCAGCGCCGTCGACGTCGCGACGGTGCCGTTCGCGAGCAGGGTGAGCGAGCCGGAGCCCGCCGCGAAGCCCGTGCCCGCGGGGTAGGAGTAGCTCAGGGTGAACGCCGTGTCGCCGGGCACGAGCGAGGCGCCCGAGCCGGTCACGACCTTCGACGCCGTGAACGTGCCCGTCTGCAGCGTCGCCTGGTTGGTGAGCGTGACGTTCGTGGTCGTCGCGCCGACGATGGCGAACGTGTTCTGCGAGTAGATCGGCGCCGACCACGTCACGTTCGACGGCGAGGTGGGCGTCGTCTCGGTGATCGTGACGATCGATCCCGTCGGCAGGTCGGCGCTCGTCCACGTGCCGTCCTCGACCACGCTGAAGGTGCCCTGCGTCACGACGCCCGATGGCGTCGTCGCGGTGTACGTCCCGGTGAAGGTCAGACCCGGCACGGGCGTGCCGCCGCTCCAGATGACGTCCTTCGAGATGCGGAACCGCCCGACGTTCTCACCCTCGCCGGTGCCGCCACCGCCCTGTCGGGCGACCGAGGTCGCGACCGTCTGGGAGGCCTGGCCCTCGATCGCGACGTCTGCCTCGTTCGTGTAGTCGGTGCTGCCGCCGTCGTCGGTCGTGTCGACGGAGAAGACGACCTTGTAGAACCAGCCGGGCTGCGACTCGAAGGTCGCGACCGTGTCGCCGTTGGCGTCGACGGACACCTGCAGGCCGGCCTGGGCCGGCAGGAACTGGAAGTTGATCGGACCCGTGGCATCGACCTGGTTCGTGCCCTGGAGTCGGACGCGCGGCGCGCCGCTCTCGAGGACCGGAGCCTGGTTCGGGCCGAGTCGGTCGACGACGGTCACGGTCTCGCCGCCCACCATGCCCGTCGCGGGTGCCTTCACGACCACGTACCAGTCGATCGCGTCGGTCGCGGCGAAGTACTCGCCGTACTTCGAGGTGCCGATGCCCGTGAACACGCAGTCGGGGCACGGGTTCACGGGGGGCGTGACGGTGACGGTCGTCGTGAGCCCCTGGCCGAAGTCGTAGGTGACCTGGGTGTTCTGGGTGACGGTGGTGTTCACGTACACGTCGAAGAAGAACGTGCCGCTGACGTTCAGCGGGTTCGCCGTCAGGTAGGCCGGGTCGATGTCGCAGTAGATCTGGGTGCCGGTGACGGTGCACTGGCCCATCGCGATGCCCTGCGGGTCGAGCAGGGGGAAGCTGTCGGTGAAGCCCAGCAGCGCGGGCGGCAGATCGACCGAGAAGCCTGCCGGCGACGGGGCGTTGTCGGGCAGCGACCAGGTGCCGGTCAGCTCGGCGCCCGCCTGGGAGGCGATCGTCGACTGCGTGAACGTGAGCGAGTCGACGCTCGCGGTCGACGTGTACGGCGGCGCGGCGACGGCGGCGGGTGCCGCGATCAGCGTCACGAACGCGACCGCCGCCGCGGTGATGATGGCGCCGACGCGAGTGCGCCAGCCTTGCAAGGTATTCACGAGCCTGCCTCCAAGGAGCTCAGCGCGAACGGATGCGCTCGCTGTCGATTGAGAAAGGTGAGGGGTCGTCACCTCTCGAGGACGATAGCGAGATGGAGCACGCGCTCCGCCCGAGCGTCAGACAGCGTCAACCACAGGTGACAAGAGACCCGCTGCGGCGTACCCCGAACCGTCGAAGCCCCGCGCACCGGAGCCGTGCCTCGCGACCTCGTCGAGCGCGGCGTCGCGAGCCTCGCGGACCGCGTCGCGCAGCCACCCGAGGGCCTGCGCGAGCATCGCGGCATCCCCCTCGGGGTCGAGCGCGAACGCCGCGTGCACCATGGCGGCATGCAGTCGCACGACCTGCGTCGTGCGGCGGCGATCGCTGTTGCCCATCGCGAGGTGCAGCGAGCGGGCCAGCGCCCACCACCACGCATCGCTGTCCTCGCCGCCGGGCCGGAGGTGCCGCATCGACGGACGGAGGCGGTACAGCGACGCGACCGCGTCGTGGAAGAGATCCTCGGACGCGACGTCGCGATGCTGCAGCAGCACGGCCTGGTTGATGCGATCGAGCATCCGCCTGCCGTTCTCGGCCCGGACGGCGACGATGATGTGCACGCGATCCGCGAAGTGCCGGTACACCGAGCCGATCGTCGCGCTCGTGTCGCCGTCGAGCAGGAGCCCGGTGGTGAACCGCTCCGCGCCGACGTCGCCGATGATGCGCTCGGCGGCCTCGACGATCTCGCGGCGCGACACGGCGGGCGGTGGGGTGATCTCGACGCTCACGATGGCTCCTCGACTCTGGCGTGCGCTCAGTGTCGCGACCGCGCCGCGGCCGGGAGGCGCTTCTCGAGCGGTTCATCAACCTCGGTTGACTACTGTGCCCCGCGTTCGTTGAGGAGGTTCGCGAGCTGCACGCGGTTGTCGACGTCGAGCTTCGTCATGACGCGCGACACGTACGTCTTCACCGTGTTGACGCTGAGGTTCAGCTCCCTGCTGATGTCGGCGTTGTTGGCGCCCGTCGCCACGAGGTTGGCGACGACGGACTCGCGATCGGTGAGCACGCGCCGCGTGCGGTGCCCGCCATGGGGAGGCGATCCGACGATGACGTCGCGCAGATGGCCCGCCGGCGCGGTCTTCGGCACGAACGCATCGGCGCCGGCGTTGCGTGCGTGGTCGCCGAACTCGGCGCCCACCGTGCTCGACATCAGCACGATCCGCACGTCGGGATGCCGGTCGCGGATCGAGGCGATCATCGCGACGCCGTTCAGCGTGCGCATCCGCACGTCGCTCAGGATGACGTCGACGGGCGTGCGCGCCAGCTCCGGCAGCACCTCGGCGCCGTCCGACGCCTCCGCCTCGACCGAGATCTCGGGCATGGAGCGGAAGAGCAGGCGCAGGCCGACGCGCACCAGCGGATCGTCGTCGACGATCATCACTCGAACCTGCGGCGCCATCGTCAGCGATCGACGGGGAGCATGAGGTTCACGGCGAATCTCGACTCGTCGGCGGTGATGGTGAGCTCGCCGCCCAGCAGCCGCGCGCGTTCGCGCAGCGCCACGAGCCCGATGCCGGTGGAGATGATGCACTCCCGGGGCACGAGCGGGCGATCGTTCACGATGTGCGCCTCGAGCAGGTTCGGCTCCTCCATCTGCACGGTGATCGACACCGTGCCGTCTCGGCCGTGCTTGAGCGCGTTCGTCGTGCACTCGGCGAGGAAGTCGCCGACCGTCACGGTGACCTCGGCCGGTGCCGCGGCCAGCGCACCGAAGTCGATGTCCTGCTCGAGCGTCATCGATGCGTGGCGCGCGGCGTGCGCGAAGCGCTGCAGCAGCGCGCCGAGGTCGCGTTCGGGCTCGCTGGCGGCGTCGGGCTCCGAGTGCAGCGTCGTCAGGATCTTCTCCAGATCCTCGGCGATGCCGTCCGTGGCCCGCAGCAGGTCGGTCGTCGTGTCGTCGATCTCCTGGTCGCTCAGCAGTCGCTGGTGCTGCAGCACCGACCCGTAGATGTGCACGACCGCCAGGTGGCGTCCGATGCTGTCGTGCAGCACGTGCGCGATGCGGAGCCGCTCCTGCGCGCGCACCTCGGCGACCTCCACGGCATGGTGCTCCTGCGCGGTCGCGACCTGGAGGTCGGCGGCCTCGCGGCGCGCGCTGATCCTGCCGAGCGCCGCACCCGACGCCGCCGACCCGACGACGGTCAGCGCGTAGACGAGTGCGATGACGGCGACGTCCCCCGCGGAGCGCTCGGGCCCCAGGAGGAGCACCCACACGCCGACCTGCACGACGCAGGTCAGCACGGCGCCGACGTTGATCGCCACCTGCTGCCGCGCGCTGCCGTAGACGCCCGCCAGGAACAGCAGGCTCAGCATCGCGGGGATGCCGACGAGCGACGCCGCGTTGCCCGCGAGGACGAGGACGGCCGCGAGGGCGAGCGACGAGCGATGCAGGGGCAGCGCGGCGGACGCCAGGAGCCCAGCTCCCAGCGCGAGCACCCACTGCTCCGGGGTCGCGGCGGCGTGGGTGAGGATCGTGAACATCGCCACGCCGAGGCCGAGGATGCCCACGACGAGCAGGGCGGTCGCTCGAGGCGACGTGCGATAGGTGCGGTCGTTGATGCTCAGCCCCCTTGCTGCGCGACCCTGCTCCGCCCGTTGCTGGGTTTTGCTCATCGTGCGGCCTCGATGACCACGTGTCAATGCTCCGTGCGAACTCCACTGTGCGCCTCGCATGGGCGCCGAGCCCGGCGCTCGAGCCGAACACTCAACCGAAGTTGACAGATTCGATGCTCGACGGCCGCCCGAGGACCTCCTCGACCTAGCGTCTGGCGCATGTGCGCATCCACGACGATGGGGGCCGGTGCCGACGCCGCCCTGGACGCCGACTCGCCCTTCACCGACTTCCTCGAGCCGCCGCGCTTCGACGTCAGGCTCCGAGGCTTCCGCGACCGCCTCATCGACGCTCGGCGCTCCCACCCGGACGCAGCGGGCTCGCTGGAGGACCTCGTGCGCGTGCTCGTGGCCTCCTACCGCGACGATGCGGTCTTCCGCGAGGCGATGTCCGTGCTGCCCCACGCGGTGAGCCTCGGCCACTCGCGCGCCGACGCCGTGCTCGCCGTCGTCGAGGGGTGCAGCTCGGGGCCCGTCGACCTCGCCGCCGCACGCCGCATCCTCGCCCTCGTGCACGCCGCCTTCTCGCCGTGCGAGTGGCTCGCGCCCGACGACCTGATCGCAGCGGCCGTCGCCGTCGCGCGCGACGCCCACGCGTCCGCCTTCCCCGACGCCCACGATGCGATCCGACCGACCCCTCCCTCCCTTCCCCGCACACCAGCACCAGGAGACATGTCCGCATGAGCACCAGCACCGACACGCGCGACCGCGCGCTGCCACCCGTCGCCATCCCGATCACCCGCACCCGATGGACGCCCGCGAAGATCGCGCTGTGGGCGGGCATCGCCCTGCTCGGCGGCGTCGCCTGGACGATGCTCGCGCTCGTGCGCGGCGAGACGGTGAATGCGATCTGGTTCGTGTTCGCGGCGGTGTGCACGTACCTGATCGGGTATCGGTTCTACTCGAAGGTGATCGAGCGGCGCATCGCGAGGCCGGACGATCTGCGGGCGACGCCTGCGGAGCATCTGGCGAACGGGAAGGACTTCGTGCCGACCGACCGTCGGGTGCTGTTCGGGCATCACTTCGCGGCGATCGCGGGCGCGGGTCCGCTCGTGGGCCCGGTGCTGGCGGCGCAGATGGGGTACCTGCCCGGCACGATCTGGATCATCGTGGGCGTCGTGCTCGCCGGTGCGGTGCAGGACTACCTGGTGATGTTCTTCTCGATGCGACGCGGCGGCAGGTCGCTGGGGCAGATGGCGCGCGACGAGCTCGGCCGCGTCGGCGGGACGGCTGCGATCGTGGCGACGCTGCTCATCATGATCATCATCACCGCGATCCTCGCGCTCGTGGTGGTGAACGCGCTCGGCGAGAGCCCGTGGGGCGTGTTCTCGGTGGCGATGACGATCCCGATCGCGCTGTTCATGGGCGCGTACCTGCGGTGGATCCGGCCGGGCCGGATCACCGAGGTCTCGATCATCGGGTTCGTGCTGCTCATGGCCGCGATCATCGGCGGCGGCGCCGTCGCCGAGACCCAGTGGGGCCAGGACGTCTTCACCCTCGACCGCACCACCATCGCCTGGGGCATCATCGTCTACGGCTTCGTGGCAGCCGTGCTGCCCGTGTGGGTGCTGCTCGCGCCGCGCGACTACCTCTCCACCTTCATGAAGATCGGCGTCATCGTTGCGCTGGCTGCGGCGATCGTCATCGTGCGCCCCGAGATCGAGGTCCCCGCGTTCAGCGAGTTCGCCGGCGGCAGCACCGGTCCCGTGTGGGCGGGGAGCCTGTTCCCGTTCCTGTTCGTGACGATCGCATGCGGCGCCCTGTCGGGGTTCCACGCGCTCATCTCCTCGGGCACGACGCCGAAGATGGTCGAGAAGGAGCGCCAGACGCGGTTCATCGGCTACGGCGGCATGCTCATGGAGTCGTTCGTCGCGATCATGGCCCTCGTCGCCGCCCTGTCGATCGACCGCGGCGTCTACTTCGCCATGAACGCCTCGGCGGCGGCGACCGGCGGCACCATCGAGGGCGCCGTCGCCTTCGTGAACGGACTGGGCCTCACCGGCGTCTCGGTCACGCCCGAGCTGCTGCAGGGCACGGCGGATGCCGTGGGCGAGGAGTCGATCGTGTCGCGCACCGGTGGTGCGCCCACGCTCGCGCTCGGACTCGCCAACATCATGCAGCAGTGGATCGGCGGGGCGTCGATGATGTCGTTCTGGTACCACTTCGCGATCATGTTCGAGGCGCTGTTCATCCTCACCGCCGTCGACGCGGGCACCCGCGTCGCGCGCTTCATGCTGCAGGACTCCATCGGCAACGTCGCGAAGCGCTTCAAGGACACCTCCTGGAGGCTCGGCGCCTGGATCTGCACCGCCATCATGGTCGCCGGCTGGGGCGCCGTCCTCCTCATGGGCGTCACCGACCCCCTCGGCGGCATCAACACCCTCTTCCCCCTCTTCGGCATCGCCAACCAGCTGCTCGCCGCCATCGCCCTCGCCATCGTCCTCACCATCGTCGCCCGCCGCGGCACCTGGCGATGGCTCTGGATCGTCGCCCTGCCGTTGGCGTTCGTGACCGTCATCACCGTCACGGCGTCGATGCTGAAGATCTTCTCCCCCGTCCCCGCCGTCGGCTACTGGGCCAACCACATGGCCTTCCGCGACGCCCTCGCAGCCGGCGAGGAGTCCTTCGGCACCGCAGGCACCGTCGAGGCCATGGAGGCCGTCGTCCGCAACACCGCGGTCCAAGGCACCCTCTCCATCATCTTCGTCAGCCTCGCGATCATCGTCATCACCACCAGCGTCATCGCCGTCACCCGCGCCTACCGCACCCGCGAGATCATCGACCGCGAAGACCCACCCACCCCCTCCCACCGCTTCGCACCCGCCGGCATCATCGCCACCAAGGAGGAACGCGAGGTGCAGCGCCTCTGGGACGCGCTGCCCGAGGACCAGCGCCCGTCTCGCGGGCACTGACGACCAGCTGACGGACGCTCCGCGTCGCACGTCAGCCGCGATGCCGACCGCGTCGCGCGCGATGGCCTTCACGAGGGGGTCTGCCATCGCGCGCGGCGCGGTCGTCCGTCGTCCGTCGTCGACGACGCGGGCCGACGGCCCGCCCATGGACGTCTCGAGCGGACGTGGACGGCAGGCGGCGGCGCCGCCACGACGTGAGGCAGGGGGCGGTGCATGGCACCGCCCCCTGCGAGCACGGTCAGCGCGCGAGGTCTGCGCGCCCGTTCAGCGCGTCCGGTCAGCGCGCGCGGTCTACGTGCCCGTTCAGCGCGCCCGTTCAGCGCGCGCGGCGCAGCACCAGCACCGAGACGATCGCGACCACGGCGCCCAGGGCGATGCCGGGCAGCAGCCACGGCCGATCCGCATGCACGTCGGCGACGCGCTGCCCGATCGCAGGCCCCACCTCGTCGGCCGGCACGACGTCGCCCTCCGGCCAGTCCTCGGGATCCGTGGGCGAAGGCTGCACGCCCGGCACCTCCCGGTCGAAGTCCTCCGACACCGGCTCGGTCTGCGTTCGCGCGTCCTTCGGCTCGGACGTGGCGTCGTGCTCAGCCATGGTCGGCCCCTCTCGTGGCGGTGCTTCGTGTGTCACGAGGCTCGCGCCGGATGCCGTGCGGGTGCAGGGCGTCGACAGGAGTGCGCGCTGACGCTATGCGGGGTCGGGCGAGGCGACGACCGACCGCTGCGGCACGACGCATCGCAGCAGCATGCCCGCCTCGCTGCGCGCCTCCGCGAGCTGCAGGTCGAGGTGCCACTCGTCGAGCGGCGCGAGGTCGGCGTCGTCGTAGACGAAGCGGAGCGCCGAGCGTCGCGTGATCCAGTGGGAGCGGCGCGCGTCGCGGGCGTCGCCGAGGTCGACGAAGGTGGCGAGGAAGGGCTCGTCGACCGAGCGCTGCACGAGCGCCACCGCCTGCAGGATCTGCAGGTCGGCGTCGCTGAGCCGCTGCTCGGTGTCGCCGGCGTAGAAGATGCCCATGCGCCTCCCTCGATCAGGATGCGAGCCAACCTCAGTTTCATCCGAGACGCTCCAGGATTGTGGGAAGTGCGCAATCGGCTGCGGCCTCCAGCATCCTCGTGCTGACGCATCCGACATCCGAGGCGTCGGCACGGCCTCACCCGGTGAGCAGATCCTGCTCCTCGACCGCCTCGAGCGAGAGCACCTTGTAGCCCTGGTGCTCGAAGAACACCGTCATGCGGTCGTCCTCGATCGACATGACCGTGCCATCGCCCCAGCTGCGATGCGTGACCTGCTGCTCGAGGTCGAAGCGCCCCGACGACCCGGCCGAGGTCTCGGCCTCGCCAGCCGCAGCGCGCGCGGCGTCGGCGTCGTCGTCGCCCGCCCGACAGCGATCGCACTCGCCGCACGGCTCGGGGAGCTCCTGCCCGAAGTACTCGAGCAGCGTGCGCCGCCTGCATCGCCGCGTCTCGGCGTACGCCCGCAGCATCTCGATGCGCGACTCGTCGATCCGCTCCCGATCCCGCGCGCGATCCAACGCCGCCGAGACCGCCTCCCTGGCATCCACGCCCGTGCGCGCACGGACGCCGTCGCGATCCATGCGCACGGACGCCGTGTCGACGAGGAGGGACAGCAGCGCCGTCAGTCGACGCGGCGAGACGCCGGTCTCGTCGGCGAGACGGCGCCTCGAACGCGGGCGTCGACCGACGGCCGACACGATCGACGCGAGCTCGCGCCTGCTCGGCGCCTTCGTCGCGAAGTAGCGGCGCAGCGAGAGATCCTCCGGGCGGTAGTGCAGCGTGGCCGTGGCATCCGCCCCGTCGCGGCCGGCGCGGCCGACCTCCTGGAAGTAGGCGTCGATCGACTCCGGCACGTCGGCGTGCACGACGAAGCGCACGTCGGGCTTGTCGATGCCCATGCCGAACGCCGACGTCGCCACGACGACGTCGACGTCGCCCTCGTGGAAGCGCCGATGCACCTCCTCCCGCGCCTTCGCCGCCATGCCGCCGTGATAGACGAGGCTGCGCAGACCCCGCTCGGCGAGAGCCTCCGCGTAGCGCTGCGTGCCCGCGCGCGTCGACGCGTACAGCAGCCCGGGCGTCGGCAGCGCCGCCACCTGGTCGACGACCGCGGCGCGCTTCGCGTCGTCGTCGACGTGGCGCACGACCGACAGCGCGATGCCCGGGCGATCGAGGTCACCCACGAGGACCGACGCCTCCGGGATGCCCAGCCGCTCGACGATCTCGTCGCGCACCGGCGCGGATGCCGTCGCCGTGAGCGCGACGATCGGCGGGCGTCCGAGACGCTCGGCGACGGAGCCGAGCAGCAGGTAGTCGGGCCGGAAGTCATGCCCCCACGCCGCGATGCAATGCGCCTCGTCGACGACGAGCAGCGCGACCTCGAGCTCGGCGAGACCCTCGACGACCTCGGGCTTCGCGAGCTGCTCGGGCGCGAGGAGCACGTGCTGCGCATCGCCGTCGCGCAACCGCTGCCACGACTCCTGCCGCACACGCTCGCCGCCCGCCGAGTTCAGCACCACGGCTCCGTCGAGCCGCGGCGCCTCCTCGATGCGGAGCCGCTGATCCTCCTGCAGCGCGATGAGCGGCGACACCACGACGGTCACGCCCGGCCGCATCGCGGCAGCCACCTGGTAGATGGCGGTCTTGCCCGAGCCGGTCGCCCAGATCGCCAGCACGTCGCCGCCCGCCACGACGAGCTCGATCGCCTCCAGCTGCTGGGGATGCAGCGCGTCGATCCCGAGCGACTCGCGCGCGATGCGCTCGATCTCCGACCGTGCCGCCGTACCCGCTCCGCCCACGCTGCCTCCTCATCCGGTGCACCCACTCCATCGACACCGAGCCGCCCACGGCAATCCGGGCCGAGGGGGTTGCGAGGTCGAGCCACGCGCGACACGCGACCCGCGACGGCAGGCGCCGAGGGTTCGCAAGCGCATCCCGGCGGGGAAGTCCAGCCCTACCTCGCACGGATGCCGGAGACGAGGATCCGAGATGAGGACGGACGATCCACGATGGAAGGCGACTGCGATGACCGATGCACGAGACCACGAGCCCTTCGGCTCCGACACGGGCCCCGAGGGCGCGACGATCGCCGACTGGACCGACCTCGGCCGCGAGATGTGGTCGTACCTCACGGGCCGCAACGCGGTCGTGAACTACACCTTCGACGACATGCTCATCGAGGTGCCGCGCGACATCGGGCCCGACTCGCCGCGCGCGACCTGGCGCGTGCACGGCACGCTGCGCGTGACGACGAGCGACGACGCCTCGGGCTCGCAGCGCTCGGAGTGAGCGGCTCGTGATCCGATTCGACATCGACCTCTCGGTCGAGCAGCAGGGCGAGGGCGACGACGACGGACTCGTCGCCACCGTCGCCGCCGCGGGCACCGAGATCGTGGTCACGGTCGACGACGCGTCGCGGCTGCCGAACGGTGGCCGGCGGATGCTGCACGACCTCGCGGCCTTCGCCGACGACCTCGCCGGCCAGGGCGTGTCGGTGCGGATCGACGGCCCCGACGGCATGCTCGTGGCGTTCGGCGACGTGCACGCCAACGCCGTGCAGCGCCTCGTCACCGGGTCGCAGCACGTGCGCGTCGGGAGCCCCGCGGCCCTCGTCCGCGTCGGCCGCGGTGCCCGGCAGCCGACGATCGCGGCACCGCCGACGACGATGCTGCCCATCGCGCCGACGCTCGGCCGCCGCATCCGTCGCCGCCCGACGACGACGCATGCGGCGCCGGGCTCCGGACGTCCGCGGCTCGTCTTCGCGGTCGGCACGGGCACGTGGGACGACGCGGTGCCGTACGAGCTCGACCTCACGAGCGAGCGCACGCGCGTCGGCTCGGGACCCGACGTCGACCTGCGACTGCCGGGCCTCGAGCCGCTGCACGCCGAGATCGTGCACCGCGACGACGACGAGTACGTGCTCGTGGCCCACGGACCCATCGGCGGCGGCGCCGCGTCGCGCGACTCGGCAGCGGCAGCCGAGCGGATCCTGCGCACGGGGGCCCGCATCGAGATGGGGCCGTGGCGCCTCGCGTACCTGCGCGAGGAGTGGGCCGACCACGGCCGCCCCTACGGCGGCAGGCAGGGCGGCGAGCTGTCGTACCAGCGCAGGCAGCCGCCGCGGCGCACGGCGGGCGACGAGGGGCGCTGAGAGCATCGAGCGGCGGCGTGCGAGCCGCGACCGGCCGCGGCGCCGCGGAGTTGCCCCGCACGCCGCGGGCGCGGGATCGTAGGGACGTGCGCCCCATCCGGATCGCGACGTCGAGCGTCGCAGCCCTCGCGGCCCTGACGCTCGTCGCGTGCGGCGGCGGCTCGGACGAGCCGGGGCCCACCGCATCCGAGCCCACCGCCGGCCCCGAGCTGCGGATGCTCGTCGACGGCTCGCCCGCCGAGGTCGATGCGCTGCAGGAGGCGGTCGACGCGTGGAGCGACGAGTCGGGCTCGCCCGTGCGCATCGTGCTCGCGAGCGACCTCGAGCAGCAGCTCGCCGAGTCGTTCGCGAACGCGAACCCGCCCGACGTCTTCGCGCTGCCGACGACCCGCCTCGAGCGCTACGAGGGCTACCTCGAGCCGTACGGGCCGTTCGCCGACGCCGATGCGCTGCACCCCTGGCTGCTCGACGTCGTCGGCGACGGGGCCGGGCTGCAGTGCGTGCCCCGCTCGGTCGACGCCGTGACGCTCGCGATCGACGAGCAGGCGTGGGCGGATGCGGGGCTCGGCGACGCCGACCTGCCGACGACGCACGAGCAGCTCGAGGCCGTGGCCGAGCGGCTCGCCTCCGACGAGCAGCCGGGCGTCGTGATCGACCCCGACGCGGCGCACCTGGGCGTGCTGCTCGCGCAGGCGGGTGGTGCGCTCGTCGACGAGACGGGAGCCGTCGCCGACTCGGAGGCGAACGCCGCAGCGCTCGAGGCCGTGCAGCGGATGCGCGGCGCCGGCTCGCTCGCATGGCCCGCCGACGTCGGTGCGGGCTCGGCAGCCGAGGCGTTCGCACGCGGCGACGCCGCCATGGCGTACGTCGGGCTCGACGCGCTGCTCGCCGCCGAGGCCGCGGCGCCCGCACCCAGCGAGACGTCGGCCACGCCGGAGCCCGAGGAGGCGGAGCCGTCGGAGCCTGCCGACCCGTCGACCTCCGCCGACCCTGCCGGCCCCTCCGCCTCTGCCGACCCCTCGGCCTCCGCCGACCCTACCGACCCCTCGGCCTCCGCCGACCCCTCCGCCTCGCCCGACGCCTCCGCATCGGCCGAGCCGGATGACGCGTCACCCGACGCGGCAGCGCTGCTCGACGGCGTGCGGCTCGTGCGGCTGCCCGCCGGCGCGGCGGGCGGCGCATCCTTCGCGACGTCCACGTGCTGGGCGCTGCCAGCCGACACCCGCACCGGCGACGAGGCGCGCGACCTCGTCGCAGCGCTGCTCGAGGACGACCCGCAGGTCGCGCTCGCCGACGCCACCGGCACCGTGCCGGTCACGACGACCGGCGGCGCCGCGTTCGCCGAGCAGCATCCCGAGCGCGCAGCCGTGGTCGCCGCGGCCGCGGATGCGACCACGATGCAGGCCGCGCTCGGCCCGGCGGAGGCGACCGACGCGCTCGACGACGCGCTCGCGTCGCTCGTCGCCGACGGCGAGGACGCCGACGTGGCCGCGCTGCTCGCCGACCTGCAGGAGCGGCTCGAGCAGCAGCTCGGCGAGGCCTGAGCCGGAGGGCCGGTAGGCGCCCGCGAGCCCGAGCGCCGTCGTCCTCGGCTGGGCGGGCCGCCCTCAGGCCTCCCGCGGCACGCGCACGAGCAGGGCGCCGGGCTCGATCCACGCCCGGAAGGCGGTGGCGATGCCGAACTCGTCGCCGTCGAGCTCGATGCGCTCCGGCCGCTCGAGCCGCGCGACGACCCGCTTCGCGGTCTCGTAGCGCAGGTCACGGTGGTCGCGCCGCTCCCCCACGACGGCCGTGCCCGCCTTCGTGCGGCGCAGCACGCCGTTCGTCCATGCGATCTCGAACCAGACGCGCACCCATCCGAGCGCGTTCCTCGGGCGCATCAGCATGAGGTCGAGCACCCCGTCGTCGATGGCCGCGTCGGGCATGAGCAGGATGTTCGCGGGCAGCGACCCGCAGTTGCCGAGGATGAGCGTGTGCACGGTCGCGCGCCTCGTGCCGCCGTCGTCGACGCGGAACCGCAGGTGCAGCTCGCGCGGATCCCGCAGGGACGCGATGGTCGCCTTGACGTACGCCGCCCAGCCGGCCTTCGCCTTCAGATCCTCGTCGGTGTTCTCGATCATCTTCGCGTCGAGCCCCATGCCGGCCATCACGACGAAGGCGTGCCGATCGCGAGCGCCGCCCTCGCGCTCGATGTCGATCATCCCCAGGTCGACGGGGCGATCGACGCCCTCGAACGCCGCCGACACGGAGTCGGGCATGTCGTCGAGGGTGAGCTCGAGGTTGCGCGCGAGCAGGTTGCCGGTGCCCGACGGCAGGAGCGCGACGGGGGTGCCGCTGCCGCGCACCGCCTCCGCGACCGCTCGGACGGTGCCGTCGCCGCCGGCGGCGAAGATGAGGTCGACGTCGGCGTCGAGCGCCGCGCGCGCGGCTCCCTGGCCTGGATCCTCGGCCGACGTCTCGAACCATCGCGACTCGCCCCACCCCGCTGCGTCGGCCGCCCTCGCCACGACGTCGCGCAGCACCTCGAGGTCGACCTTCACGGGGTTGTAGACGACGCCCGCGGTGCGCTGTCGTGTCGTGCTCATGCGTGCTCCATGCCGCGACGGTACGCAGGCGCAGGCTGCGCGCGTGAGTGCCTTGCGCTCGACGCGGGAAGCACTCGACCTCCGGCGCGACCGACGTCGCGCCGGCGCCCGCGCGGGGTGCACCTCAGCCGAGATCCGCCCTGCCGAACGCGGTCGGCGCGACGTCGGCGTGGTCGTCGCCGTGCTCGTAGGCATGCCGTCGGTACGTCTCGCGCAGGGCCTCGAGACGCGCGACGGCGTCGGCGTGGCGCTGCTCGTCGACGCGCAGCAGCACGTCGATCGCGAGCGAGCACCGGTCGAGGCCGTTGCGCATCGCCATGTCGAACGGCGTCGTCGTGCTGCCCTCCTCGCGGAACCCGTGCACGTGGATGCGTGCGTCGTCCGTGCGCCGGTACAGCAGCCGGTGCACGAGCGCCGGATACCCGTGGAAGGCGAGGATCACGGGCCGGTCGGTCGTGAAGAGCGCGTCGAAGCGCTCGTCGTCGAGGCCGTCGGGGTGCCGCGACGGCGGTGCGAGCCGCTGCAGGTCGAGGATGTCGACGACGCGGATGCGCAGGTGCGGCGCGTGCTCTGCGAGCAGTCGCGCGGCCGCGATCGCCTCCATCGTCGGCACGTCGCCCGCGCCCGCGAGCACGGCGTCGACCGGCTCGCCCTCGACCTCGGTGCCGGCCCACGGCCACGCATCCACCCCTCGTTCGAGGTGGGTGCGGGCCTCGTCGAGGTCGAGCCAGACGGGCATCGGATGCTTGCCGGCGACGACGACCTGCACGCGGTCGGTGGTCGTGAGGCAGCGCTCGACGGTCGCGAGCAGCACGTTGGCGTCGGCGGGCAGGTACGCCCGCACGATCTCGGGGCGCTTGTTCAGGACGACGTCGAGGAACCCGGGATCCTGATGCGAGAAGCCGTTGTGATCCTGCCGCCACACATGCGACGAGAGCAGGGTCGTGAGCGAGGACACGGGCGCGCGCCACGGCACGCGCGTCGCCGACTCGAGCCACTTCGCGTGCTGGTTCGTCATGGCGTCGACGATGTGCACGAACGCCTCGTACGACGTGAGCATGCCGTGCCGTCCGGTGAGCAGGTAGCCCTCGAGCAGACCCTGCATGAGGTTCTCGTCGAGCAGCTCGACGACCTGGCCGCGCGGCCCGAGCGCCTCGTCGCCATCGTGCACCGGCAGCTGCCACTGCCGGTCGGTGACCTCGAACACGGCCTCCAGGCCGTTCGACTCGACCTCGTCGGGCCCGAAGAGCCGGAAGTCGCGGTTCGCGGCGATGACGTCGCGCAGCCACGGCCCGAGGGCGCGCGTCGCACCCGCGTGGGCATCGGTCGCGGCGTACGCGTCGAGCTGCGGCAGCTCGAGCGCGCGGCGGAGCCTGCCGCCGTTCGCGCGGTCGCTCGCGCTCATCCGCCGCTGCGGCGACGGCCGGTTCGCGAGCACCGCGGCGCTCGGGGCGCCCGCCTCGTCGAACAGCTCCTGCGGTCGATACGAGCGCAGCCATCGCTCGAGCTGCGCCCTGCGATCCGCGTCGTCCGCGACCCCGTCGAGCGGCACCTGGTGCGAGCGCCACGTGCCCTCGACCGCCTCGCCGTCGACCTCCGCCGGTCCCGTCCATCCCTTGGGGCTGCGCAGCACGATCACGGGCCGCCGCTGCATCGAGCCCTCCGGCGCCTCGCGCACCGCACGGATGCCGTCGAGCGCGCGGTCGAGCGCATCCGCGAAGCGCGCATGCGCGGCCGCGTGGGCGTCCTCGGGCTCGATGGCGACCTCGATCGGCTCCCAGCCCCATCCCCGCAGCACGTCGCGCAGGCGATCGGCGGGCATGCGCGCGAGCACGGTCGGCCCCGCGATGCGCCAGCCGTTGAGGTGCAGGATGGGCAGCACCGCGCCGTCGTCGCGCGGATGCAGGATCGCCGAGAGCTGCCAGCTCGCCGAGAGCGTCGCGGTCTCGGCCTCGCCGTCGCCGATGACGCAGGCCACGAGCAGGCTCGGATCGTCGAGCGCGGCGCCCACGGCGTGCACGAGCGAGTAGCCGAGCTCGCCGCCCTCGTTGATCGAGCCCGGCGCCTCGGGTGCCGCATGCGACGGCGCGCCACCCGGGGTCGAGAAGCGGCGCACGAGCTCGACGAGCCCCCGCTCGTCCTGGCCGACCTCGGGCTCGAGCTCGCTGAGCGTGCCCTCGAGCCACGCGTTCGCATACGCCGCCGGGCCGCCGTGGCCCGGACCCATCACGAAGATGGCGTCGAGCGCATCACGCTCGATCACCCGGTTCAGGTGCGCCCATGCGAGGTTGAGCCCAGGCACCGTGCCCCAGTGCCCGAGCAGCCGGCGCTTCACCGACGACGCGTCGAGCGACCGCCGCAGCAGCGGGTCGTCGCGCAGGTAGATCTGCGCGGCGCTCAGATGGTTCGCCGCGCGCCACCAGGCGTCGACGGCGACGAGGTCGGGTCGGAGGTCGTCGCTCATGCTCGCCTCAGTCGAGCTGCACCGTGCCGCTCTCCCCGCCCTTCGGCTCGCCCGTGACCTTCGACGTCACGAGGCTGATGAGCGTCGCGAGCCTGCCGGGGCTGTCCCAGAACTGCGCGCTGGACGCCGACACCTTCAGCAGGACGGCCTTCGAGTCGTGCGGGCCCTCGGGGAACCACGCCTCGACGACCGGGTTCCACAGCGCCTCGAGCCTCGCATCGTCGTGCACGATCGCCGCGGTGCCCGCGATCGACAGCCAGGCGGAGTCGCCGCTGAACGACGCGTTCACGGCCGGGTCGACGCCCACGTGCTCGACGAGCGGCGCATCCGAGCCGACGATGAACCACAGGTCGCCATCGAACTCGCGCTCCTGCACGGTGAGCGGATGCGCCTGCAGCATGCCCTGCTCGTCGCGCGTCGTCAGCATCGCGAACCGGAATCCCTGCAGCATCGACTGCACCTGCTCGAGCTCGGTCTTCGCCATCGTCGGCTCCTCTCGTCGGTCGCTCCAGGCTCGCTGCCGAGGGCGCGCGGCGCACCCGGTTGCGCATCGCGAGCGCGCATGCTCCCCTGCACGCTCCGGCGCAAGGCCCTGCGCGCACGCGCCCGGGCCGACATCGTGGAGTCATGGCCGACCTCCACGTCACGCTGCAGTCCGGCACCGAGCTCGCGCTCTCGAACGCCGGGACCCCGTTCGCCGAGCACCTCGTGATCCTGTGCAATCCGCTCGAGGTCACGGGTCTCGTCGACCCCGACCCCGTCGTGACGGCGCGGCATCCCGTGCACCTGCTCGTCGCCGACCCGGTGGTGCAGGCCGACCGCACCCAGGTGACGCCGACGCAGCAGGCGTCGGCGATCGCCGAGTACGTGCGGGAGGCGCAGCAGACGGGTGCGCGCACCGGTGCACGCGACCTGCGCAACATCGGCGTCGTCGGCTGGGGCTCCGGCGCGCTCGTCGCGGTGTCGCTCGTGCTCGACCACCCGGGCCTCTTCACGAAGATCGCGCTCGTCGCACCCGACCTCGCCGAAGGCCCCTCGACGGCCGCTCCGCTGCCGGATCTCGGCGACGGGCCGTCGACCGGCACGCTCGACGACCGCCTCGCTCGCGGCCTCGTGCCCGACGAGGACACGGCGAGGATCGCCCCCGACGACGCCGACTCGCTCGCGGATCGCTGGCGCTCGACGCGCATCGGAGGCGGCGGCTCGCTCGTGATCGACCCCGAGCGGCTGCCCCAGGATCACGGCACCACCGATCTCGAATGGGCCACGGATGCGCTCGTGGGCTCGTGGGAGCGCGTGCTCGCGCACGTGCAGCACGACCCGAGCGACGACGACGAGGGGCAGGAGGAGCGAGCATGACGAAGGATCTCTCGAAGGGCGACCGCGTGAGCTGGTCGACGCCGCAGGGACGCACGCAGGGCAAGGTCGTCGAGCAGCGCACGAAGGACTTCCAGCACGACGGGCAGCACTTCACGGCATCCGCCGACGAGCCCGCCTACATCGTCGAGTCCGAGAAGTCCGGCGCGACGGCGGCCCACAAGGGCTCCGCGCTGCGCAGGCTCAAGGACTGACGGGTCGAGCGCGCACGCGCGCGGGCGGCCCTCGCGGCCGTCGCGTCGCTCGAGCGCGCCCGGATCCATCCGACGAAGCACGACACGAGGCAACACGACACGACGGGACACGAGGAGCGACATGGATCTGGGCATCGACGGCAAGCGGGCACTCGTCACGGGGGCCGACTCGGGCATCGGCTGGCACACCGCGAAGGTGCTGCTCGACGAGGGCGCGACCGTCGTCATCACCGACCTGCACGCCGACCGGCTGCGCGAGGCCGCCGACCGGCTGGAGGCCGACCCCGACCGCCTGCACGCCTTCCCGGCCGACGTGACCGACGTCGCCGAGCTCGCCGCCCTGCACGCGCGCGTGGCGGAGACGGTCGGCGAGATCGACATCCTCGTGCAGTCCGCGGGCGTCACCGGCGCCCAGGGGCTCTTCCACGAGATCGACGACGACGGATGGGTGCAGACCGTCACGACCGACCTGCTCGGCCCCGTGCGGCTCATCCGCGAGTTCCTGCCCGACCTGCGCGCGGGCGGCTGGGGCCGCATCGTGCTGCTCGCGTCGGAGGACGCCGTGCAGCCCTACGACGACGAGCTGCCCTACTGCGCGTCGAAGGCCGGCATCCTCGCGCTGTCGAAGGGGCTGTCGCGGTCGTACGCGAAGGAGGGGCTGCTCGTGAACGCCGTGTCGCCGGCGTTCATCGCGACGCCGATGACCGACGCGATGATGGACTCGCGCGCCGAGGAGCGCGGCACCGACCGCGACGAGGCCATCGCCTCGTTCCTCGACGAGGAGCGCCCGTACCTCGAGCTCGGTCGCCGCGGCGAGGCCGAGGAGGTCGCAGCGGTCGTCGCCTTCCTCTGCTCGGACCTCGCGTCGTTCGTGAACGGCTCGAACTACCGCGTCGACGGCGGGTCGGTCGCGACGATCTGAGGCGGGTGCGGGCGTCGGGCGCGTCCTCGGAGTCCTACCTCTCGTCGGAAGGCCGGAACCGTCTGCGCTCGCGACGCTCGGCCTTGGCGCGTTCGAGCGCGTCAGCGCTCACTCCCGACGCCTCCGCGAGTTCGTCGACGAGGCCGCTCACCTCAGCCGATGCGTCGGTCAGAGCGCGCTCGTCGTCCGTCAGCGCAGACGAGCGCACGCGTCTGAGCAAGAGCGAGCGCAGCACCTCCACGCTCCTTGGACCATCTGTCCGAGCGCCGCGAACGGGCGCGCCGGGCGATGCTGCCGCGCCCGCCGCGACCGCTTGAGGCATCGCGCCGACGAAGACCCGCGGCTCGACGTCTCGCGGCAGGTCCCACGATCTCGACGACCGCGGGGAGGCTTTGACGACGTGGGCGTCGACCGGTTCAGCAGCGGGCCACGTCGTGATCAGGTACCGCTCCATGACGGCGTTCGGCGCGAGGTCGCCTGGAGCGTGCAAGGCTGCTCGAGCGATCACGACCGCATGGAGACGCGACGTCATCGCGAGAGCGTTGCCCTGCTGGCCGGGGGCCACCGAAGCGAGCGAGGCGTCTTCATCGAGCTGCGCTGGAGCGACGACGACGTCGTCCCACTCTTCAAGTCCGTCCAGCCTGACGTCGCCCGTGGCGCGATCGATCTCGACATCCACCACACCCGTATGCGCGCCCGTTCGGATGCCGAGACGACGGTCGAGCAAGACGTGCTCCCCGTCACCGGGCTCGTGCACCCACGCGACACCGCTCAACGCGACGACTGCGAACGTCACCCTGCATCGCACGCCGTCTGCCTCTGTCCCGCCACGGGCAAGGATGCCTGTTCGAGCTGGGGATGCGCGGTGCCCGCTGCTCCGCTCGCGGCGAGGAGGTCCGTGTGCCCTGCTCTCCGCGATCGGCTCGTACGCGAGGTGCCCACGACGGAGGCTGCTGCCACGAGGGCCGCGACGATCGTCTTGACCGAAGCGCCTACCGAGGCGTCGACCAGCACACGACAGCACCCCGTGCGATGAACGCGGACATGAAGGCTGTCGTACGCATGGCGATCCTTCCTGCGTCTCCTCGCACGCCTCGTGGGCATGAGACTGGCCTCGGTGCGATTCGTCCTGAACGACTCCACGCGCCTCGAGTTCGAGCCGCCTGTGCTCGATGGCGACGCGCCGCTCCTCGACTGCTTCGTGTGGCCTCGAATCGAGGTCGCCGGTCGCCTCTGGGTCGAGGAGGACCCGGGCTATGGAGACGTCTTCCGTCGGCTCTCACCCGGGAACGTGCGTGCAGTCACCGTGGAACCCTCATGTGGCATTCGCATCGCGCTCACCACCGGCACGCTGATCCTCGAGGCCCGACTGGACGAGGTCGCGGTGGAGATCGCGCTCCTGAGCATGGGTGATGGCAGCTGGGACGCATGGCGCCCCGGCGATGAGGGCTTCGAACATCTCGGACGAGCCAGCCGACTTCGCGCGGAGGTTCGATCGCGTCGGACGCCCGACCCCCGGAGCCAACGTGAGACGCCCGATGGTGCCCCGGCGCGACCCTCGCGTCAGCGGCGCCCGAGCCTGCGCTCGCCGCCGCTGCCCGTCGCGTACGGCAGGCCGTAGTGCGCGTAGACCTCGGGCTCGACCGCGGCCTCGAGCTCGCCGTCGGTGTCGATCGACGGCGCGTCCTTCACGACCTTCTTGTCGTACATGACGTTGAGGTGCTTCGGCGTGACCGTCGCGCCGTCGAGCGGCACGAAGCGCAGCCGGTAGCGACCGAGGATGCCGGTGCGCACCGCCGCGAACGCGGGCGCGTCGGTCGCGGTGTCGAAGTAGATGCTCTCGAGCGGCCCGATCGTGTCGCCCGCGGGGTCGACGACGTTCGATCCGATCCAGTCGCGGATGCTCGCAGCCTCGAACATGGTCTGTCCTCTCCTGCGCCGACGGTGATGCGCTCGGCAACCATCGCACAGGCCGCCGCCGCCGCGTCATGGCTTGCGCTGCCCGCCGGAGGGCCGTAGCGCCGCCTGCTCAGTCGGCGTCGCCGTGCACGAGGGTGCGCAGGTGCCCCGCGAACCCACTGGGCGCGCGGCCGTCGCGCCGGCCCGAGGTGCGCACCGAGGCGCGAGGCGTCGTGACGACGCGGCGCCCGGCGTCGCGCAGCGCCGCGACGAGCGACACGTCCTCGTGCGCCGCGAGCGGCGGGAAGCCGCCTGCAGCCCGGTAGGCGTCGAGTCGCACGCCGAGGTTGGCACCGTGGATGCGGTCGCCGACCTGCGATCGCGCATGCCAGCGGGCGAGGGCTGCGGCGCTCGCGTCGTCGGATGCGAGATGCACGAGCCCCAGCACCGCGTCGGCACCGGCGTCGGCGAGCGCCAGGTGCACCCGCAGCCAGTCGGCGGGCACGACGCTGTCGGCGTCGGTCGACGCGACCCACACGCGGGCGGGGTCGATCGCGTCGTCGCCTGGCGCATCGACGCCTGCGCGCCGGGCGACGCCCACGCGGGCGGCGGTCGACGCGACGACCTCCACCCCCGCGTGCGCCGCGGCGAGCGCGGCGGTGTCGTCGCGGCACGCGTCGGCCACGACGACGCAGCGGGTGCGCACGCCGCGCGCCTCGACGGCAGCGCGGGCGACGGCGATCGCCGCGAGGCAGCGGTCGATGCGCTGCGCCTCGTCGCGCGCAGGCACGACGATCCGCACCTCGCCGATGCGGGTCACCGGCCGGCGTCCGGCATCGTGCGGCGGTGCGCGCGCAGCTCCATCCGCACGTCGCCGTCGGCGTAGGAGGCGGCTCGCGGGGGCACGGCCTCGACGTCGAACGCGGCGTGCACGGCGTCGGCGTCGAGCACCCATCCGCGCACGGGATGGCGCCAGTGGCACAGCGCGACGGCGCCGTGCGGCGAGAGCGAGCCCGCGACGCGCTCGACGAGCGCCTCGAGCGCCGCGGGCGACAGGAAGTAGCCGAGCTCCGAGACGACGACGAGGTCGAAGCGCCCGTCCGGCCACGTCCACGGCACGTCGCCGAGCAGCAGCCGCACGGGCAGGCCCTCGGTGCGCTCGGCGGCGCGAGCGAGCGCGGCGGGCGAGGCGTCGAGGGCCACGACCTCGTCGGCGCGCGCGGCGAGCGCCGCGGTCGTGACGCCCGTCGAGCATCCGACCTCGAGCACGCGCCCCAGCCGCTCGGCCGGCAGCATCGCGAGCAGCAGCGATCGCTTGCGTCGCTCGTACCAGCGGCGATCGGCGCCCCACGGCTCCTGCTCGTCGACGTGGAGGCGGTCGAGGCGGTCGTCGACGATCGGCGGCGCCACGACGTAGCGCTCGATGCCGGTGCGGAACCGGTCGAGCACGTGCGACCCGAGCAGCACCTCGTCGCCCGGCTCGTCGGAGAGGGGATGCACCTGGCTCGCGTGCGCGTCGATCGCGGCGTGCTTCGCGTGGCGCTCGGCGTCGTCGAGCGCGAGGTGCACGAGCTGCGCGTCGGCGAGGGCGGAGGGCTCGGCGGCGTGCAGCAGCCAGATCGGGTACTCGAGCAGCCGCGCGTCGGTGCGGCGAGCGGCGATGGCGGCCGCACGGCCGGCGGCCTCGTGGTCGGGGTGCCCGTCGCCGCGGTACGGCGCGACGAGCAGCACGCCGCGGCCGTCGCCGACGAGGTCGACGATCGCGGCCACGACGTCGTCCTCGTGCTGCGCGACGGCGCCGTCGGCGACGCCCAGGTGCACGAGCCGGTCGGCGTCGACCCCCACGGCCGCCGCCGCGACCACCGACTCGCGGCGTCGACGCGCGCCGAGCTCGGCCCGCGAGTGCGTCGGCGAGCGCGGATGCGATGCGTCGCCGTCGGTGGCGATCAGCACGTCCGCGGGCACGCCCAGCCGCGCGCAGCGCGCGAGGAGGCCGCCGGCGCCGAGCGACTCGTCGTCGGGATGCGCGGCCACCACCACGACGCGCGCGATGCCCTCGACGTCGATCGCCGGGCCCGTCGCATCCGCCCATGCGCCGAGCGGCGTGCCCGGGTCGGCGTGATGGAAGGTCACCACCCCGCGGCTCCGTCGAGCACGGCGCGGCCGAGCGCGGCGTCGTCGCGCTCGGCATGATGCTGGCGCACGTACACGCGCAGGTCGTCGACGCGGCGCGCATGGTCGGCGTCGAGCGCGAGCGGCGCGGGCCCCATCGCGTGGTCGGCGCAGCGCACGACGTCGTCGACGACGCTCGCGACGGTGCCGCGCACGCGCAGCGCGAGCGCCGCCGGATCGGCGACGCGCGCGCCGTCGACCTCGGCGGCCGCCTCCGCGAGCACCGCGCGCCCCGCAGCGAGGCCGCGGTCGACGCGGCCGAGCAGCGCGAGGGCCAGCTGGTCGGGCTCGCGGCGCCGGCTCGCGTCGAGCATCGTGCGTGCGACGCCCGCCGCACCGCCGAGCCACACGGCGGCGACGCCGATGCCACCCCATGCGAACCCGGGCCGCTCGAGGTACCACCCGGGGTCGCCGACCGGCTCGCCGGGCACGCCAGCGAGACGGATGGGCACGCTCGGCACGTCGGCGAGGCCGCGCGAGACCCACGCGTCGGCGGCGTCCACGACCACCCCGGGGTGGTCGAGCGCGATGGCGAAGAGCCCGCGACGGTCGCCGACGCGGGCGGTGACGAGGGCGCGATCGAGCCGCGCCGCGAGCGAGCACCACGGCTTCGAGCCGGAGAGCGTCCAGCCGTCGTCGCCGGGCTCGGCCTCGAGCCGATGCCCGCCGCCCTCGGCGGCGTAGACGCCCCAGCGCGCGTCGTCGGCGGGCGCGCCGGCACCGCGCTCGCGCAGGATCGCGAGCGCATCGAGGTGCGGCTCCAGCGTGCGGGCGACGCCGAGGTCGACGGCGGCGACCGTCGCGAGCGCCGACCACAGCGTGGCCGTGTCGCCCGCGCCGGGCGGCGACACGGCGGCGGCGACGTCGGGTGCGACCGCGAGCGCGCCCGCGATGCGGTCGCCCCCGTCCGCGGCGTCGTGCGCGAGCGATGCCGCGCGCTCGACGACGTGGCGGTCGGCCCCCGCCAGCAGCACGAGCGGATGGGACTCGGGCCGCATGGAGGTCACCTCACGACGCTAGCCAGCCCTCGCGGCGCACGCCGACCCTTGC
This sequence comes from Agrococcus sp. GCM10030265, assembly GCF_042666675.1. Taxonomy (NCBI): domain Bacteria; kingdom Bacillati; phylum Actinomycetota; class Actinomycetes; order Micrococcales; family Microbacteriaceae; genus Agrococcus; species Agrococcus sp. GCM10030265. Next base: position 655,167 of record NZ_JBHTCZ010000001.1, on the reverse strand, counting down.
GCCATGCCATGTCGCATGGCACGAGTGCGCACGGCACCGTGGTCAGCGCGTCACGACCCACCTGCGCAGCCGCGAGCGCCCCGCTCCGGCGGGCACCGCGCCACCGGGCGCAGCGCTGGCGGGCGCAGCGCCACCGGGCGCAGCGCCGGCGCGCGCAGCGCCACCGGGCGCAGCGCCACCGGGCGCAGCGCCACCGGGCGCAGCGCTGGCGCGCGCAGCGCCACCGGGTGCGGCCCCCGAGGCGGGCGTGAACGAGCCATCGACGCTGAGACCCTCGGGCCGGCCGCCCGCCGGGCCCTCGGCATCGGCGCTGTGGCCGAGGGTGCCGGTCGCGCCGTGGTCGATGCCGTCTGCGACGGCCGGGGCGACGAGGCCGTAGTGGGCGTGGAGGCCGTCCTCGGCGTGCTGGGCGAGCGCACCGTGGATGTCGGTGCGCGGCGCATCCGCGACGCGCCTCCTGTCGACGCCGAGGCGCACCATGCCGTCGGCGACGGTCGCGTCGTGCAGCGGCACGAGCACCTCGGAGGCATCGGACGAGCTCGACACGACGCCGCCCCACGACGGGCGATCGGCGGCGTCCTCCGCGAAGAGGCTGCCCACGGTGCCGATCCGGTCGCCGTCGCGGTCGAGCACCGTGGCGCCGATGAGGGAGGCGAGGTCGTCAGCATGCGTCATGCGACCAGGCAACGCCATCGGCGGCGGCGGGGACAGCGGGTGGCGCGCTCGCCCGGCGCGGGCTAGCCTCGCCGCCGCGCGGGCGCCGGATGAGCCACGACGTCGGCTGCGCGTGTCCCGTCGCCGAGGCCTACGATCGAACGCATGTTCGAACGGGCGCGCGCTGGGATCGGCTCGTGCCCGAGCTGAGGCCCGAGCCGTGCGAGTGGGCCGTGATCGTGCACCGACGCGTCTACGTCGTCATCCGCTGCGTCGAGATCGACGGCGACGACTACTGGCGCGTCGTCACCGGCGAGGACGACCGCGCGCACCGACGGCTCGTCGGCTACTGGGGCAGCCTCGAGGAGGCGTCGCACAACGCGCTCGCCTTCGTCGAGCGACAGCTGCCGGGCGCGTGGATGGCCACGGGCACGTCATCGTCACGGACGCCCCGGGCGATGACGCCGCAGAAGCCGCCGCCCGCGCCCGCCCAGCAGGAGCCGTCATGGCCCGGCCCGCGCGGCATCCCCCACGGCGTCGACACCGTGTGGGGCGCGCCGCGGCGGAGGCCGCGCCGATGAGCGGCCCGCGCGCCGGCGGGCGCGCCGGCGTCACACGATCGCGTCGGTGAGGTGGTCGGGCGTGCCGAAGCGGTGCGCCGTGATCGCGATCGCCTGCTCGCGCAGGTACGGCAGCAGCTCGACGCGGCCCGACTCGGTCGCCGGCCCGGCGTAGACGGCGAGGTCGGGGCGCCCGTCGCTCGCGGCGTGCACCGTCGAGGCGGCGGCGCCGAGGATGCGGACACGCCCGGCGCCGTGCGCCTGCACGCGCGCCGCCCACGCCGCGGCGTCCTCGACCGTCACCGACGCCGCGATCGACTCGAGCGCACGCAGGAGCTCCTCGGGGATCTCGCGGTCGAGCGACACGACGACCCGCGTGCCGGTGAGCGCCGACGCGCCCACGGTGCGCACGACGTCGGCGACGCGCGCCTCCGACTCGAGGCGCACGAGCACCGGCGCGTCGAACGGGCGGTGGCGCAGCAGGTTGCGCTCCGCCTCGAGCCCCGAGACGTCGACGGCCGAGCCGAAGCGCTCGCGCCATGCGAGCGCGTCGCTGCGCAGCGCGCGCTCGAGGCTCGCCGCATCCGCCTCGGGCAGGGCGGCCCGCGCCGCCGCCAGCAGCACCTGCACGCGCGGCTCGGCGATGCGCTCCCCCGCCGTCGCGGGCTTCGGCTCCCACGAGCCGAGGCCCACGAGATAGCTCGGGCCACCCGCCTTCGTGCCCGCACCGACCGCAGAGCGCTTCCAGCCGCCGAAGGGCTGCCGCTGCACGATCGCGCCCGTGATGCCGCGGTTGACGTAGAGGTTGCCCGCCTCGACGCGCTGCAGCCACGCGTCGATCTCGGCCGGGTCGAGCGAGTGGATGCCGGAGGTGAGGCCGTAGTCGATCTCGTTGACGACGTCGATCGCCTCGTCGAGCGTCGCCGCCGTCATGATGCCGAGGATCGGGCCGAAGTACTCGGTGCGGTGGTACTCGGAGCCGCGCGCGACGCCGTCGCGCACGCCGGGGCTCCAGAGCCGCCCCTCCTCGTCGAGCCGCTCGGGGCGCACGAGCCACCGCTCGCCGTCGCCGAGGGTCGTGAGGCCGCCGAGCAGCTTGCCGGATGCGGGCTCGACGAGCGGGCCCATCTGCGTCGTCGCATCCCACGGGTGGCCGACGTCGAGCGATCGCACGGCGTCGAGAAGCTGCGTGCGGAAGCGCTCCGAGCGCGCGACGGAGCCGACGAGCACGACGAGCGACGCCGCCGAGCACTTCTGCCCCGCGTGGCCGAACGCCGAGGCGACGACGTCGCGTGCTGCGAGGTCGAGGTCGGCGGACGGCGTGACGACGATGGCGTTCTTGCCGCTCGTCTCGGCGAGGAGCGGCAGATCCTGCCGGAAGGAGCGGAACAGCTCGGCGGTCTCGTACGCGCCCGTGAGGATGACGCGGTCGACCCGCTCGTGCGCGATGAGCCGCGCGCCGAGGGGGCGGCTGCCGAGCTGCACCATCTGCAGCAGGTCGCGCGGCACGCCGGCCGCCCACAGCGCCTCCGCGACGAGCGCGCCGGAGCGCGCGGTGACGGCCGCGGGCTTGAACACGACGCCGGACCCCGCGGCGAGCGCCGCGAGCACGCCGCCCGCGGGGATCGCGACGGGGAAGTTCCACGGCGGCGTCACGACCGTGACGGCCGCGGGCACGAACGTCGCGCCGTCGACGTCGTCGAGCTCCTTCGCGAGCTCGGCGTACCAGTGGGCGAAGTCGATGGCCTCCGACACCTCGGGGTCGCCCTGGCCGATCGTCTTGCCCGCCTCGGCGGCCATGACCTCGAGCAGCTGCGCGCGCCGCGCCTCCAGCTCGTCGCCCGCGCGGTGCAGGATCGCGGCGCGCTCGGCGCCTGAGCGCCTCCCCCACTCGACGCCGGCGGCATGCGTGCCCTCGACGACGGCATCCAACGCCTCCGCGTCCTCGACGCGTGCGGCGGCGACGGCGTCGACGCCGAGGGTCGAGCCGGGCACGCGGGCGAGGATGTCGCGCGCCCATGCCCGGTTGCCCTCGACGGACGGGTCGGTGTCCGGCGTGCTGCGGAACGCCCCGTCGACCGACCGCGGCGTCGCGGCGAAGCGGTCGGCCACGCGATGCGGCGCCGGCACGTCGCCGTCGAGCGCCGCGACCGAGTCGAGGAATCGCCGTCGCTCCCGCTCGAAGAGGCCCTCGTCACGATCGAGCTCGAACACGGCCGACATGAAGTTGTCGCTCGCCGCGCCCTCCTCGAGCCTGCGGATGAGGTAGGCGATCGCCACGTCGAACTCGGTCGGCGCGACGACGGGCGTGTAGAGCAGCAGGCTGCCGACCTCGCGCCGCACGGCCTCCGCCTGGCCCTGGGCCATGCCGAGGAGCATCTCGTAGTCGATGCCGTCGCGCACGCCGCGAGCGCCTGCGAGCTCCCACGAGTAGGCGATGTCGAACAGGTTGTGGCCCGCGACCCCGAGCCGCACGTTCGCGATGCGCTCGGGCTGCAGGGCGTAGGCGAGGACGCGCTTGTAGTGCGTGTCGGAGTCGAGCTTCGTGTGCCAGGTCGCGAGGGGCCAGCCGTGCAGCGACGCGTCGGCGCGCTCCATCGGCAGGTTCGCACCCTTCACGAGGCGCACCTTGATGGGGGCGCCGCCGCGGCGCACGCGATCGGCAGCCCACTCCTGCAGACGCATCATGGCGCTCAGCGCATCCGGCAGGTACGCCTGCAGCACGATGCCGGCCTCGAACGCGTGCAGCTCGGGGCGGTCGAGGAGGCGGGTGAAGACCGCGATCGTGAGGTCGAGATCCTTGTACTCCTCCATGTCGAGGTTCACGAACGTCGACGGCGAGGTGGCGGCGGCGTCGACGAAGAGCGGTGCGAGCTCGTCGACGATGTCGTCGACGGCGGCGTCGAACGCCCACGGGTCGTGCGGTGCGACGGTCGACGAGACCTTGATCGACACGTAGTCGACGTCGTCGCGCGCGACGAGCCGGCGGGTGCCATCGAGGCGGCGCGCCGCCTCCCGCCTGCCGAGCACGGCCTCGCCGAGCAGGTTGACGTTGAGGCGCACGCCGTCGCGCCTGAGCCTCGCGATCGCGGGGCCGAGGCGATCCTCGCTCGCGTCGATGATGAGGTGGCCGACCATCTGCCGCAGCACGCGGCGCGCGATGGGCACGACGATGCCGGGTGCGACGGGCGCCATGGCGCCGCCGAGGCGCACGGCGGCGCGCATGGGCGCCGGGAGGAAGCCGGGCACGTCGGGGGCGATGGACCGCAGCGTGCGGGCGGCGACGCCGAGATCCTCCGGCCGCACGACGCCGTCGACGAAGCCGACGGTGAAGGCGAGGCCCTTCGGATCCCTCAGCACGCCGGCGAGCTGCTCGCCCGCCGCGTCGGCGGGGATGCTCGCAGCCTCGCGCAGCCACCGCCGCACGAGGGCGACGGCGGCGTCGAGCAGGGCGGGATCGGTGGCGTCGGGGCTCGCGGGCGTGGCGGCGGCGACGGGTGCCGTGTGCGTCATGGGGAGGCTCCGGAGGGTGCTGATCGGGCGACGTCCCGCCCGCATGGCCAGCATGCGCCCGCACGACCCGTCAGGTGAAGCGACGATTGCTAACCTGTTCTCTGCATCTCTGCTGATGGATGGAGCGCCGATGCTCGACGTGCGTCGCCTCATGCTGCTCCGCGAGCTCGCGGTGCGCGGCTCGATGGCCGCGGTCGCCGAGGCCATGCAGTTCAGCCCCTCGGCCGTGTCGCAGCAGCTCGCGGTGCTCGAGCGCGAGGCGGGCCTGCCGCTGCTGCGCAAGGCGGGTCGCGGCGTGCAGCTGACGCCGCAGGCGGAGGTGCTCGTCGCCGCGGCGGAGGAGATCGCCGACGTGCTCGAGCGGCTCGACACCGACCTCGATGCGCTCGGCGACGTCGTGCGCGGTCGCGTGCGCGTCGCCGTCTTCCAGTCGGCGGCGCTCGCCCTCATGCCCGCGGCGCTGCGGGCGATGGGCGAGGCGCATCCCGACGTGCGCATCGAGATGGTGCAGAAGGAGCCGGAGGAGGCGCTGCGCGACACCTGGGCTCGCGACTTCGACGTCGTCATCGCCGAGCAGTACCCCGAGCACTCCGCCCCGTGGCTCCACGGCCTGCGCAGGCAGCGGCTCACGACCGACGAGGTGCGGCTCGCCGTGCCGCCCGGCTCGAGCGCGCAGGGCATCGACGACGTCCGCGACGCGGCATGGTTCATGGAGCCGCGCGGCACCGCGTCGCGCCACTTCGCCGAGCAGCTGTGCAGGCTCCACGGCTTCGAGCCCGACGTGCGCTACGAGTCGGCCGACCTGCAGTCGCAGATCCGCCTCGTCGAGAGCGGCAACGCCGTGGGCCTCATGCCCGACCTCATGTGGACGGGCCGCGCCACGACCTGTCGGCTGCTGCCGCTGCCGGGCCGGCCCAGGCGCACGATCTTCACGGCCCGCCGATCCGCGTCGGCGGCGTCGCCGGCGATGACCGCGTTCCTCGCGGCGCTCGAGCGGTCGGCCGCCGAGCAGGCCGCGGCTGCGACCGAGGGCTGACGCGGGTCGGCCGCCGCGATGCGCGCTGAGCGGATGCTCACGTGCGATCTGCACACGAGTGGCCGCTCAGCGCGCATCTCGGCGGCCGCCGCCTCGCTTCCCCTCGTCGTCGCTCGGGGACGACGATGACCTTGCCCGAGATGCGCGAGGAGCGGCTGACCGACGTCCTGCCGCGCGTCGCCGAGCACGTCCGTAGGGTGTCGCCGCCCGCGATGCGCACGCAGCGGGGTCAGGACGCCCAGGGGCGAGCCAGGCGCCGCTGGGTGCACATCCCGGCGCCTCGCGCACGGTCGCACCATCCCGCGCGCATCCGCAAGGCCGCGCGCCACCACCGCCCGCATCCGTAGCGTCGAGGCCATGGCTGACCAGTACACGTTCGCAGACCCCACGACGCTCTACGCCCACATCGACACGACGGCGATCTCGCAGGACGGCCCCGGCCTCGACGCGAACATGCGCGACAAGGCCGACCTCGGCGAGGAGACCTACCGCGGCACCGGCCGCCTCGAGGGGCGCAAGGCGCTCGTCACCGGCGGCGACTCCGGCATCGGCGCCGCCACCGCCATCGCCTTCGCACGAGAGGGCGCCGACGTCGCCATCTCGTACCTGCCCGAGGAGGAGGAGGATGCGCAGCGCATCGTCGCCCTCATCGAGGAGGCTGGCCGCACCGCCGTCGCGATCCCCGGCGACATCACCGATCGCGAGACGAGCCGCGCCGCCGTCACGACGACCGTCGAGCGCCTCGGCGGCATCGACATCCTCGTCGCCAACGCCGGTCGGCAGCAGTACGTGAACGACATCGAGGACCTCACGGACGAGTCGTTCGACCAGACGTTCAAGACCAACGTCTACCCGCTGTTCTGGATGGTGAAGGATGCCGTGCCGCACATGCCGGCCGGCTCGACCATCATCGCGACGTCGTCCATCCAGGCGTACTCGCCCTCCGAGCACCTCGTCGACTACGCATCGACGAAGGCCACGCAGAACGCCATGTGCAAGGCGCTCGCGCAGCAGCTCGCCCCCAAGGGCATCCGCGTCAACGTCGTGGCGCCCGGCCCGATCTGGACGCCGCTGCAGACCGCGGGCGGCCAGCCGACGGATGCGCTGCCCGAGTTCGGCGAGCAGACGCCGCTCGGCCGCGCCGGCCAGCCGGCCGAGCTCGCACCGGCGTACGTCTTCCTCGCCTCGCCCGAGTCGAGCTACGTCGTCGGCGAGACCCTCAACGTCAACGGCGGGATGCCCACGCCGTGACCTTCGCGTGGCAGGTGGGCTCCGGCCCCCGCTGGCACGGCGGCGAGCCCGTCGACGCCCCGGTCGACGGCCGGGACGCCGACGGGTACGCCGACCTGCGCACGTACGCGCCGATCGGCGACGGGCGCACGATCGCGCTCATCTCGCGCGGCGGCGCCATCGACTGGCTGCCGCTGCCCGCGATCGACTCGCCGCCGCCGTTCGCGGCGCTCCTCGACGCGGAGGCGGGCGGGCGCATCCTGCTCGCCCCCGTCGAGGAGCACACGTCGAGCCGCCGCTACCTCGAGGGCGGCAACGTGCTCGAGACGACGTTCACGACAGCCTCCGGCGTCGTGCGCGTCACCGACGCCCTCAACACGGGGCAGGCTGGGCGTCTGCCGTGGTGCGAGCTCGCGAGACGCATCGACGGCGTCTCGGGCTCCGTGCGCCTGCGCGGCGAGATCGCGCCGGGCACGCTGCTGAACGCGGCGTCGCCGTGGGTGAGCGAGACGGTGCACGGCACCGTGCTGCGCGTGGGCGGCCTCACCCTCGCGCCGCGCACCCTGCACGATGCAGGCGTCGACGTCGAGGAGCGCCGCGTCGTCGCCTGGTACGAGACGACGCCCGGCTCGCGGCACCTGCTCGGCCTCGTCGCCACCGACGAGGAGCCGCTGCCGCTGCCCGACCCCGAGCGCATGGACGAGGGCATCGACCGCACGATCGCCACCTGGCGCCGGTGGGCCGAGTCGTGCGCGTACGACGGGCCGTGGAGCGCCGAGGTCTCGCGCAGCGCCCTCACGCTCAAGCAGCTCATCTACGGCCCCACGGGCGGCATCGCCGCCGCGGCCACCACATCCCTCCCCGAGTCGCGCACCGAGCCGAAGGGCTGGGACTACCGGTACTCGTGGCTGCGCGACACCGCCTACTCGCTGTCGGTGCTGCTGCAGCTCGGCGTCACCGAGGAGGTGCACGGCGCAATGACGTGGATGCTGCGCCTGCTGCGCGCCGAGCACGACGTCACCGCCGTGCTGCACGCGCTCGACGGCAGCGACCCGAGCGCCGACGTCGTCGAGCACGACGTGCCCGGCTGGCGCGGCGCGCAGCCCGTCGTCACCGGCAACCGCGCCACCGACCAGCTGCAGCTCGGCGTCTACGGCGACCTGTTCAGCATCGTGCAGCTGTACGTCGACGGCGGCAACGTGATCGACGCGCCCACCGGTCGCCTCATGACCGAGATCGCCGACCTCGCCGCCGACCGGTGGCGCTCGAAGGACGCCGGCATGTGGGAGCTCACCGAGCAGCGCCACTACACGACCTCGAAGCTCGGCTGCTGGCAGGCGCTGCGCCATGCGGCGCACCTCGCCGACATCGGGCAGATCCCCGGCGACGCGAAGCGGTGGCGGTTCGAGGCCGACGCCATCCGCGACTGGGTCGACGAGCACTGCTGGTCGGACGCCCTCGGCGCCTACGAGTGGTATCCGGGCTCGGATCGGCTCGACGCGTCGATCCTGCTGCACGCCATCAGCGGCTTCGACAGGGGCGAGCGGATGCGTTCGACGCTCGACGCCGTCGAGCGCGACCTCGCGTTCGACGGGCACCTCGTGCGCTGGACGGGTGCCGAGCAGGAGGAGGAGGCGTTCGTCGCCTGCTCGTTCTGGATGGTCGCCGCCCGCGCGATGTGCGGGCAGGTCGAGGTGGCGCGCGAGCGCATGGAGCATCTGGTCGCGACCGTGCCGAACGACGTCGGCATCATGGCCGAGATGGTCGAGCCGTCGACGGGCGCCTTCGCCGGCAACCTGCCGCAGGCGCTCAGCCACCTCGCGCTCGTGAACGCCGCCCTCACCATCCGCACCGTCGAGCGCGACGGCGTGCCGAGCGACGGCTGATGGCGTCGCTGCGCACGCGCCTCGCGTCGACGTCGGCGAGCGCAGCACGCCAGGGCGTCGCGACGCTCGTGTCGCCCGACCGTCTGCTGCTCGCCGCGAAGGGGGCCGTCGCGGCGGTGCTCGCGTGGCTCGTCGCGCGTTCGCTGCCCGGCTTCCTCGACCAGTACGCCTACTACGCGCCCTTCGGCGCCGTCGTGGCGATGATGCCGTCGGTCGTCGACTCGCTGCGCACGGGCCTGCACACCCTGCTCGGGCTCGCCGTCGGCGGCGGCATCGCCGTGCTCGCGTACCTCGTGGGGCTGCCGGGGCTCGCGACCGTGGCCATCGTGATCGTCGTCGCCATCCTCGTCGCGGGCCTGCTGCCTCCTGGTCCCGGACGCGACTACGTGCCCGTCGCGGCGATCTTCGTGCTGATGTCGAGCGGCGGCGATCCCGAGATGTTCGGCACCGCCTACGTGGTGCTGACCGGCATGGGCCTCGTGATCGGCACGATCGTGCACCTCGCGATCCTGCCGCCGCTGCGCACGCTGCCCGTCGACCGGCGGCTGGAGGCGCTGCGCGCCTCGGCGGCCTCGCTGCTCGACGACCTCGCGACGCAGCTCGACGACGCCGAGCAGCCCGTCGTGTCGCTCGAGGATCGCGGCGCCGAGCTGCAGCGCGCCGTCGACGAGACGCAGGCCGCGCTCACCGACGCGCAGCGCACGCGGCGCGTGAACGTCCGCGCGCTCGGGGGGCGCCACACGATGACGATGAGCACCGTGCGGTTCGGCGAGCTGCGCGCCACGGTGCGCGAGCTCGTCTCGCTCGCATCCGTCGTCTCCGACGAGCGCACGACGCTCGCCGTGCCCGACGAGCTGCCCGCGGCGCTGCGATCCGCGGTCGCCGACGTGCTGCGCAGGCTCGGCCGCGCCGTCGAGGGGGAGGATGGCGACGACGAGCTGCGCGCGGCGTGCGACGACGCGGCGCGGGCGCTGCGCGACTGGGATGCGCCGTCGATCGCCGCCGCGGCGGCCGCGGGCGCGCTCGGGCACCATGTCGTGGCGCTCGAGCAGCGCATCCGCGGCCGCTCGCCGCAGGACGACTGACGCGGGCGACGCGCGCGGATCACGGCACCGCGCGACCGCCCGTCACGCCGATGACGGCTGCCGACGTGTACGCCGCCTCGTCGGAGGCGAGGTAGACGTACGCGCCCGCGAGCTCGGCCGGCTGCCCCGCGCGACCGAACGGCGTGTCCTGGCCGAACTGCTGCACCTTCTCGTCCGGGAATCCCGTCGCCGGGATGAGCGGCGTCCAGATGGGCCCGGGCGCCACGGCGTTCACGCGGATGCCGCGCGGGCCGAGCTCGACCGCCATGGCCTCGACGAACGCGCGCTGCGCGGACTTCGTCATCGCGTAGTCGACGAGCCCGGGCGACGGATCGGCCGACTGCACCGACGACGTCACGATGATCGACCCACCCGCGGGCAGGTGCGGCACGGCCTCGCGCGCGAGGATGAGCAGCGCGTAGAGGTTGGTGCGGAAGACGCGGTCGATGCCCTCCCAGGTGATGGCCTCGATGCCGTCGCGCTGCCGCTGATGGGCGGCGTTCGACACGAGCACGTCGAGCCCGCCGAGCTCGTCGACCGTGCGCTGCACGGCCTCCACGCATGCGGCCTCCTCGCGCAGGTCGAGCGCGAACGCGACGCCGCGCTGCCCCGCGTCCTCGATCGCCGCGATGGTGGCGGCGGCGTCCTCGGCCTCCTCGGGCAGATGCACGATGGCCACGTCGGCGCCCTCGCGGGCGTACGCGATCGCCACGGCCCGGCCGATGCCGGAGTCGCCTCCCGTGATGAGCGCGCGGCGCCCCACGAGCCTGCCGCGGCCCACCCAGCTCGTCTCGCCGTGGTCGGGCACGGGATCCATGGGCTGCGTGAGCCCCGGCTGCTCGGGCTGCTGCTGCGTGGGGAACTCGGACGGATGCTGATCGGACATGTCGCGCCTCCTGACGGGTCGGGGGGAGTCCTGCAAGACCAGCAGGCATGCGGTGGGCGCGGGAGCCCCTTGCGCGGTCGACGCGCTCGGTCGACGCGCGCGTCAGGCGCCGACGAGGGCGGGCAGCTCGTGCATCGCGCGGAAGACGACCGATGCACCCGCGGCGCGCAGCGCATCCGCATCCGCACCCTCGGGCGCGTAGGCCAGCACCGTCGCACCCGCGGCGACGCCCGCCGTGGTGCCGGCGACCGTGTCCTCGACGACGGCGCAGCGGCGCGGGTCGACGCCGAGGCTCGCGGCGGCCGCGAGGTAGACGTCGGGAGCCGGCTTGCTGCGCGGCTGCTCCTGCCCGGACAGCACGTGGCCGCCGAAGCGGTCGAGGATGCCGAGCATCGTCAGCTGCATCTCGATCTTCGCCCGGTCGGCGCCCGATGCGCAGGCGACGGCTCCGGGGTAGCGGGCGACGACGGCGTCGAGCGCCGCGACGACGCCCTCGACGGGCGCGACGCCGTCGGCGAGCAGCGCGGCGTCGCGACGCTCGCGGAACTCGTCGATCCACGTCGCGTCGAGCACGGCGCCCGCGTGCGCCATGATGACCGGCAGCTCGTCCTCGAGCACGCGACCCACGAAGCGGCGCATCGACTCCTCGGGCGTCAGCACCCATCCGAGCTCGGCGATCATCGTGCGCAGGACGCCGTTCACGGTGGGCTCGGAGTCGGCGAGCACGCCGTCGCAGTCGAAGAGCACGGCGTCGAAGGGGCGCGCGAGCGGCGCGGAGACGTGGTGGTGCGACGGCATGCGGCGCCGGTCAGGCGACGTCGTCGATGCCGAAGAGGGCCTCGAGCGCGTCGAGGTAGTCGGCGTGGCGGCCCTTCGCGGCGAGCTCGCGGGCGCGCACGCTCGGCTGGTGCAGCAGCACGCCTGCGAAGTGGCGCAGGGCCTGCTCGGCGGCGAGCTGCTCGGCCTCGGTGCCGCGGCGGCGCACGCGCGTGAGCTCGGCGTCGAGCGCAGCCGTCACATGCTGCCGCAGGGCTGCGACCGCCGGGCCGAGGCGCTGCTCCTCGCCGACCCGCTGGTAGGTCTTCGCGGCCTTCTGCACGAGCGCACGAGCGTCGTCGGTGGCGGTGAGGTGGTCGAGCGGAGCGTGGATGCGGATGGTCTCGAGGTCGAGCAGCTCGACGCCGTGCACGCGCGACACGTCGGGCGCGACGTTGCGCGGCAGGCCCATGTCGATGACGAGCTGGCTCGAGCGGCCGTGCTCGACGGGGCACGAGGCACCCGTGACCTGCACGGCGACCGGGCAGACCGCGGGCTCGACGCGCTCGGGCTCGGCGCCCGCCGCGAACGGCCCGACCGCGACGCCGTGCGCATGCCCCGAGGGCATGCCCGCGTACGCGTGGGTCGCGGCGAGCGCGCGGCGGCCCGCTGCGATCATCGCGGCGTCGATGACGTGCTCGCTCGACGTCGTGCACGTGACGACGACGTCGGCGCCCGCGAGCGCGAGCGGCGCATCGCGGCCGTCGACGCTCGCGATGCCGTGGCTGCGGGCGAATCGGTCGCCGCGGCCGGACGGGCTCCACACCTCGACGTCGCGCACGCCGCGGTCGCGCAGCGCCGCGAGCGACGCCGCCGCGAAGCGGCCGGTGCCGACGAGCAGCACGCGCGCCTGCGACCAGTCGTGGATGCGGTCGCTCGCGAGGTCGAGCGCGAGGCGCACGATCGAGCGGCCCTGCTCGCCGAGGCCCGTGCGACGCTTCACGCCGCGCTGCGTCTCGATGGAGCGCTGGAAGAGGCGCTCGAGATCGCTCGTCGTCGTGCCGGCATCCTGCGCGTTGCCGAGCGCGCGCCGCACCTGGCCTGCGATCTCGCCCTCGCCGACGACCACCGACTCGAGGCCGGCCGCGACGGCGAAGAGGTGCTCGGCTGCGTGGGCGTCGTAGAGCGCCTCGACGTGCTCGACCTCGCCGGGCGCGCCGGCGCGCGTCAGCGCGGCGTCGAGCGCGGTGCGCGCCGCTGCGTCGGCCTGGTCGGCGGAGACGTCGAGGTAGGCCTCGAAGCGGTTGCAGGTGGAGACGACCACCGCGCCGTCGACGCCGTCGGAGGAGGCGAGGAGGGTCGGCAGCATCGACGAGTCGGCAGCGGCGAGGCGCTCGAGGACGTCGAAGTCGGCGTTCCGGTGGCTCGCCGTGAGGCAGATGAGCACACTCCATCGTATCGGGCTTCCGACGCTGCGCCGTTCGCTCGCCGCGTGACGGCACTCGCCCTCACCGCCGCCGTCATCCCGACCGCCGATCGCCGCGCCCAGGCTCGCGCGGGCCACGCCGATCGTGCAGGCGCCCGCTGCACGCACGGCATCGGCGCGACATCGCCCGTCGCCCGTTCGAGGCGCTGCATCGTGCGAGCGGCGGCCGCAACCTCGCGACCAGGCCGCTGCCGTGCCTCTCGACGACCGACATGCGAGCGGGTCCCCTCGCGACCTCGGCTCGTGGGGCTCTGCGCACCTCCAGTCGAGGCGCAGGGCCTCCTGGCATCATCGCGAGGGTGAAGCCGGCCTCGCTCGAGTCGCTCGTCGACGACAGCAGCTCGTGGGGAGTCGTCGAGTGGTGGCGCCTCGAGCTGCGATCGTTCGCGGACTTCCCGCATGTCCAACGCGCACTCGCGGTGCTGTCTCCGCGTGAGGCGTGGTCGAAGGAGCACGGGAGGCCCTCGCTCGGCGGCTGCCTGCAGACGCTCGCGTTCGTCGCGTCCCTCGTCACGCCCACGATCGCAGCGGCACTGCTGATCACCTGGATGGCAGACGGGTTCGGCGCCATGCCCCTTCCGCAGGTCGGACTGCTCTTCCTGGTCAGCGTCCTCGTGAACGTCTACTCCGAGGTGCAGGGACGCCGCCGCCCTCGCGCCGTCGCGATCGGCGCGGTGCGTCGCGTCAGCCTCGTGCACATCGTGCCAGCGAGCGCCGTCCTGGCACTCGCTGCGCTGGCCGCGGCGGGCGACGGGCGACGATCGCCGGAACCGCCCGTGCTCCTCTGGCTCCTCCCCGTCCTCATCGACCTCGCGCTGCACGTCCACATCTGGCGAAGGGGTGCGACCCGGCCCGGCGGCCCGCAGGACCCCGTGGAGAACGTCGTCCGAGCCGTGCACGAGCTCGATCACCAGCAGCGCGAGAGCATCCGCGCTGCTCGCGATGCCGCGATCGATCGACTCCTGCTGCAGGGGAAGATCGACGCGGACGCCATGACTCGCGCGCAGCGCACGGAGATCGGATCGTTGGCCCTCACCGTCGCCCCCGAAGGACGATCCGGCTACCACCCGGCATCTGCACCCGACGACTCGAGACCATGACGCGACCCCGCGCGACCGCCGACGGACGCGTCGATCAGGGACGCAGGGAGCGAACCGTCGTCTCCGGGAGGCGTCTCGCTGCCGCCGATCGGTTCGGCTGATGGACGATGCAGGCAGCCATCCACCGCGTCGACGACGCCGTCGACGACGGTGGCGAGGTCGAGCTCGCTGGTGCCGGAGTCGGCGAGCTCGGCCTCACCGGACATGTCGGTGGCGAGCACGGTCCCGCCGACCCCGCGCAGGCCTGCGACGTCCAGCGCCAGGAGGCGCTCCACGTGCGGTCGAGGAGCCGCGGCGCGTCACCTCCTGCCGTGCCGCACGCGACGAGGCCCCCGATCCGCAAGGGGATCGGGGGCCTCGGCGTGCACGGAGTGCTAGCGCTTGTCGCCGCCGAAGGCGTCGTGCGCTGCGTCCTTGACGTGCTCGCCCGCCTGCTTCGCGTTGGCCTTGCCCTGGTCGGCCTGGCCGTCGCGCTCGAGGCGCTCGTTGTCGGTGGCGTCGCCGAAGGCCTCCTTGGCCTTGCCCTTCAGCTCCTCGGCCTGGTTCGAGATCTTGTCTCCGAGTCCCATGGGCTCCTCCTTCTCCTCTTGCGATCGAGGTCTCCCTCGCGTGGTCTGCCTGCAACGATGCCCCTCGCGACGGGGGCCCGCCACGCCTTGCGTCATCGACGCAGCAGTGCAAGGACGCTCGCAGGTCATACGACGATCGAACGACTTGGACGTCGGGTTCGAGGCGGTCGCGATGCGGCTCGGGCGCGGCCGTGGCGGGCGTCGGCGGTGGAAGCGGCGCTACCGTCCCCCGCTCGCAGCCATCATGGGTCGCCTCATCCCCTCCCGGGCATCCCGACGCCAACCGGCGCCTCTACCGCCCCGAATCAGATCTGGCAAGCGTGCCTCAAGGTCGTTCGAAATCGAATCAAGATTCCTCGTGACGAATCGCGAGCTCGCGACGTCTTCATCACGTAGGACCTCGACACGACAGGAAGGGAGCCACACCATGGCCACCACGAACCCCACCCCCAACACGGTCGCCGCCGCAGGCGTCACCGGCACGACCACCGTCGTCGACCCCGTCGTCGCGAAGATCGCCGGCATCGCAGCGCGCGAGGTGCCGGGCGTGCACGACCTCGGCGGCGGCGCAGCCCGCATCGTCGGCTCGGTGCGCGACGCCATCGGCCAGCGCGACCAGGGCCAGGGCATCAAGGTCGAGGTCGGCGAGAAGCAGGTCGCTGCCGACGTCACGATCGTCGTCGAGTACCCCGAGCAGCTGCAGGTCGTCGCCGACGGCGTGCGCCACGCGGTCGCCCGTGCGATCACCGAGCTCGTGGGCATGGAGGTCGCCGAGATCAACGTGACCGTCACCGACGTCCACATCCCGGGCACCGAGGACGACGAGGCCGAGGAGTCGCGCGTCGCATGAACGGCATCACCATCGGCGCACTCGCCGGCCTGATCCTCGCCTTCTTCGGCCTGGCCTTCGGCATCGGCGGATTCCTCATCGCCCTGCTCCTCGGAGCGCTCGGCGCGGTCATCGGGGGCGTCGCCACCGGGCGACTCAACCTCCGCGCAGCCGTCGACGCGGCCCAGGGGCGGAGCCGAGGATGAGCCTCCCCGGTCGCGTCTCGATCGAGCCGCGGGCCATCCGCGCGGTCGTCGAGGCCGCGACCGCCGAGACCTTCCGCGCTCCCGCCAAGGGGGTCCGCGCCAAGGTCCACGCCGATCGCGGGCGGCTCGAGCTCGACATCGCGACGCCGTACGGCGGCGCCGAGCCTCTGCTCGGCGCCGCCACCCGGGGGCGCGACGCCGTCGCCGCCCGGGCCACCGAGCTCACGGGCGCCCGCTTCGACCGGGTGCGCGTGCGCATCACCTCCCTGACCGACATCGACGACCGAAGGAGGGTCGAATGAGCTGGATGCGACGCTACGAGCGCCGCGAGCTGCACCGCTCGCGCTCGCTCTCGTCCTCCATCGCGCTGATCGTGACGGCCGCCGTGCTCGTGTGCGGTGCGCTCGTCGCGATCCTCGGGCCCATGGGGCTCCTGCCCACCGGCATCACCGGCGAGGGCGTGCAGACGTTCCTCGTCTCCGCAGGCGCCGCGAGCATCGCGACCGGCGTCGGCGTCATGATCGTGGGCCTCGTGTGGCTCGCGCTCGGGCTGGGGCACGGCCGCCGCAGCCGGCGTGCGCTCGAGAGGGATGGCGTGGTCGTGATCGTCGACGACGCGACGCTCGCGAGCGCGATCTCGGGCACCGTGGCTCGTGCGGCACGCGTGGGCTCCGGTGCGGCGAGCACCGTGCTCGGCCGTCGCCGCGCACGCACGCTCGTGCGTGCCGACGCCGGCTTCGACGCCGACGTGGATGCCGCCCAGGCGGCCGCCGCGGCGACGCTCGACGCGCTGCGCCCCCGCAGGACACTGCGGGCCGACGTGCAGGCGGGTGCGGCATGACGACCTCGAACCGCGGCTGGAACCGCATCGTGCTCGTGCTGCTCGGCATCGTCTGGCTCGCCGGCGGAGGCATCCTCGTCGCCCGGCAGATCTGGCCCGACCAGGTCGTCGCGGCGTGGGAGGCGGCACCGCAGGCCGTCGCCGACGGCTGGGCCGCGCTCACGGCGCAGCTCGGGCTCTCGCTCGGCGCCCTCGACCCGGCAGCCCTCTGGGGCGTCGTGCTCGTCGCGACCGCCGCCCTCGCACTCGTGTGGGCCGTCGTCCACGCGGCGACGCGCGGCAAGGGTCGCACGAGCGACGCCGTCCAGCAGGACGACGTCGTCGTCGAGGCCGGCGCCGTCGAGGACGTCTACCGCGACGCCCTCGGCTCGCACCCCGACGTGCTGCACGTCAAGGTCACGGCCTGGCGGCACCGCGGCGCGAACGCCTGGCGCGCGAGCGTCGACGTGCGCGACCACGCACGCCTCGACGAGGTCGCCGACCGCGCCGCCCACGCCGCGACGGCGACGCGCGAGCGGATCGGCATCGACGCCCCCATCGTCGTGCACCTCACGAGCAGCATCCGCGCATCCGTGTCGAAGACCGCCAGGGCGGCCTGACGCGCACCGACCATCACCACCGACGCGGCGGCACCCGCCGTCGCATCCACCATCACCGAAGGAGGAGTCATGGGACTCGGAGACAAGATCACGAACAAGGCCGAGGAGCTCGGCGGCAAGGCCAAGGAGGCCATCGGCAACGCGACCGACAACGAGCGCCTCGCTGCCGAGGGCGAGCGCGAGCAGGCCGCGGCGAAGGCCAAGCAGGCCGGCGAGCACGTGAAGGACGCCGCCAAGGACGTCTTCGGCGACAAGCGGTAGCGAGCGACCTCACCGGTCGCACGACGGCCGCGGTGCACGTCGATCGGCGCGCGCCGCGGCCGTTCGCGTCGCGACGGGGAAGGCCGATCGGGCTCCTCGATCGGACGCGCCATCGTCGCGGGCGCCCCGTCGCGCCCGGCCCCTCCATGGCCGGGCGCCTCGACTCGATCGCCCGATCCCCCCGGACCCCGAGACCCCGAGACCCGACCAGAGGAGACCCCATGCGCAGCACCATCGTCCTGCTCGCCGGCGCAGCCGCCATCGGCTTCGTGCTCGGCACGCGGGCCACCCGACCCGTCGTCCGCGAGTCCGCACCGCGCCGCGCCGTGCGACGCGCGATGCGCCGCTGACGATCGATCATCCCGTCGACGACCCGAGCCCTCGCGGGCACGACGCCGACGCCCCACCCGACGACCCGACGAGGGTCGCTACCGTACGACGAGAGGAGGTGCCGATGCGGCTCGAGGATGCACCCGATGCACTGCTCGCCCAGCGATCGGCCGACGGCGACGACCGCGCCTTCGCGGTGCTGGTCCGCCGGCACTCGCCCTACCTGCGCGGCTTCGCCGCCCGCTACCTCGGCTCGAACCTCGAGGCCGACGACGTGGTGCAGGAGGCGCTCGTGACCGCGTGGCGCCGCATGGGCGAGCTGCGCGACCCGGCGCAGGTGCGCTCGTGGCTGGCGACGGCCGTCGCCAGGCGCGCGACCGACGTGATCCGCACCCGAGCGCGGCGCCGCACCGACGGCGGCATCGAGGAGCGCGAGATCGAGGATCGCCGCGACGGACCCGAGCGGCGGCTCGAGCAGCGCGAGGCGACGAGGGCGCTCGGCCGCGCGGTCGACGCGCTGCCCGCCGAGCAGCGCGATGCATGGATCCTGCGCCAGATCGGTGGCCTCTCGTACGACGAGATCGCCGAGCGCACGGGGTCGACACCCGCGACCGTTCGCGGAAGGCTTGCCCGAGCGCGCCAGAGCGTGCTCGCGACGATGGAGGAGTGGAGGTGACCATGCACGAGGACCACGCCCGCGACGACGCTCGCACGGCACCCGACGGATCCGCCGTCGCCCCTGCCGCACCCGTGCACGATCCGCGAGCCAAGGAGCTCGCGCAGACGATCGACGCGACGCTCGAGGAGCTCGGCGAGGCGACCGGCGAGTCCGGCGCCACGCCCGAGGAGCCCGCGCAGCCCGCGCAGCCCGCGCAGCCCGAGGAGCCTGCGGATGCCGCGGAGCCCGGAGAGCCCGAGGAGACGATCGGCGCGACCGGCGCCACGCTCGAGGAGCTCTCGGCGTATCACGACCGCGGCCGCAGCCCGCGCGTCGCCGCCTTCGAGCACGACGCGGAGGCGAAGGCCCTGCTCGACTCGATGGAGCGACTCGACCGGCTCGCAGGCACCATGGCCGACGAGGATGCCGCCGAGGCCGGCGCGGTCGACGACCAGTGGCTCGAGGGGCTGCTCGGCGTGATCCGCAGCGAGGTGCGCGCGGGTCGCGACCTGCCGATCGAGGATCCCGACGAGCGCACGTCGACCACGATCACCGAGGGTGCGCTGCGCGAGATCGCTCGCAGCGCCGGCGACGGCGTCGACGGCGTGCTCGTGGGCCGCGTGCAGCTCGTCGAGGACGCCGGCTCGCTCGACGTGCGCCTGTCGATCGGCGTGCGCTACGGCAGCGCCGTCGTGCCCGCGGCCGACGCCGTGCGGCGCGCGGTGCACGACGCCCTCGTCGCTCACGCGCCGATGCGCGTGGGCACGATCGACGTCGTCGTCGACGACGTGCTGCTGGGAGGTGCACGATGACCGATCCGACCGATGTCGCTCGCCTCGTCGATGCCTCGGTGGCGACCGTGCGGGGCGTCGCGCACGTCTACGTCGCGGCGCCGGCGATGGCGCAGATCGCGGAGGCGGGCCGCCGAGAGGTGCTCGCCCACGTGACGCCCCTGCCGAGGACGATCCGCGTCGCCATCGGCGTGCACCAGTCGGCCGACGTGCGGGCGGCGACGCGCGCCGTCGCGACCGCGGTGCGCGCGGCGCTGCCGGACGACTGGTCGGATGCGCGACTGACGGTGCAGGTGCGCCGCATCGAGCGCGACTGACGCTCCCGGCGCCGCGATCCCCCGAGGCCGCGGCGCCGGGACCCGTCCACCCCCTCGGGGGCGACGACGCGGATGGGAGGATGGAGGCACGATGACGACGCTCCCGCAGCACCACCCGCTCCACTCGACGACGGCAGACAGCCGGCTCATCCGCGCGTACCGCGGCGAGCGGCCCGACGTCACGCCCGTCTGGTTCATGCGGCAGGCAGGGCGCTCGCTGCCCGAGTACCGCGAGCTGCGCACGGGCCACGACATGCTCGACAGCTGCCTCGACCCGGCGCTCGCGAGCGAGATCACGCTGCAGCCCGTGCGGCGCCACGGCGTCGACGCGGCGATCTTCTTCTCGGACATCATGGTGCCGCTGCTGCTCGCGGGCGTCGACGTGCGCATCGAGCCGGGCGTCGGGCCCGTGATCGGCTCGCCGATCGCCTCGCCGGAGGCCGTCGACCGGCTCGTCGCCACCGACCCCGCCATGCTCGACGACGCGCTCGAGCCCGTCCGCGAGGGCGTGCGGCGCACCGTGGCGGGCCTCGCCGGCATCGGCGACGGCACGACGCCGCTCATCGGCTTCGCCGGGGCGCCCTTCACGCTCGCGGCGTACCTCGTCGCCGGTCGCCCGTCGAAGGATCACCTCGCGGCGCGCACGCTCATGCGCGCGCATCCCGTCGCGTGGGCGCGCCTCACCGACTGGTGCGCCGACGTCACGGGACGCTTCGTGCGGGCGCAGGTGGATGCGGGTGCGTCGGCCGCGCAGCTGTTCGACTCCTGGGCGGGCTCGCTGCCGCTCGACGCGTACGTGCAGCACGTCGCGCCCGCATCGTCGCGCGCGCTCGACCACGTGCGCGGCCTCACGGCATCCGACGGCCGCTCGCTGCCCCTCGTGCACTTCGGGGTCGGCGCGATGGAGCTCTACGGCGCCATGCAGCTCGGCGTCGACGCGATGGGCGTCGACTGGCGCACGCCGCTCGACGTGGCGCATGCGCGCATGGGCAGCGGCGTGACGGTGCAGGGAAACCTCGACCCGGCGCTGCTCGGCGCCCCGTGGGAGACGGTGGCCGCCGCCGCCGACGAGGTGCTGCGCCAGGGCGCCGCCGCCCGCGCGCACGTCTTCAACCTCGGGCACGGCGTGCCGCCCGAGACCGACCCCACCGTGCTGACGCGCATCGTCGAGCACGTGCACGCAGCATGAGCGAGCCGGGCGCCGGCGGTCGCGAGACCGGCGAGGACGCGCACGAGCCGGGCGCGACCGGCGACGCGCCGGAGGCCGAGGCGGCGCCCGAGCTCGAGCGCCCCATGCACGAGGTCGTCGTCGTGGGCGCGGGCGTCGCAGGGCTCGTGCTGGCCAACGACCTCGCTCGCCGCGGCTACGACGTGCTCGTGCTCGAGGCGCGGGATCGCGTGGGCGGCATCGTGTCGCGCCATGACCTCGCGGGCATCGCGCTCGACGCGGGCGCCGAGTCGTTCGCGGTGCGCGGCGGCGCCGTCGCCGAGCTCGCCGGGCAGCTGGGCCTCGAGGACGACCTCGTCGACCCGGAGCCCGGCGGCGCCTGGCTGCGGCTCGCCGACCGCTCCGTGCCCCTGCCGAAGCGCACGATGCTCGGCATCCCGTCGGTGCCGCTCGCCGAGGACGTCATCGCGGTGCTCGGCTGGCGCGGCGCGCTGCGCGCATACCTCGACCGCCTCATGCCCGTGCTGAAGGTGGGCAAGGACGACCGGCTCGGCCCCCTCGTCGAGCGCCGCATGGGCTCGGCGGTGCTGCGCAGGCTCGTCGCGCCGATCTCGGGCGGCGTGTACTCGTCGAACGCGCGCGACCTCGACGTCGCCGTCGTCGCGCCGGGGCTCAACGAGGCGATGACGCGTGCCGGCTCCCTGTCGGGCGGCGTCGCGCTGCGCATCGGCGACGGCGCGCGCCCCGGCTCGGCCGTGCGAGGCATCCGCGGCGGGATGCACCGGCTGCCGGAGGCTCTGCGCGTCGAGGTCGAGCGGCGCGCGACGATCCGCACCGCCGTCGCCGTCGACCACGTCGAGCGCACCGATGCCGGATGGGCCGTGCAGGCGGGCGAGGAGCGCTGGACGGCGTCGGCCCTCGTCGTCGCCACGCCGGGTGCACCGGCCGCGACGCTGCTCGCGGATGCGGGCATCGAGGTGCAGGCTGCCCCCGCGACGACCGTCGAGCTCGTGACGCTCGTCGTCGAGGGGCTCGAGGGCGCGCCGCGCGGCTCGGGCGCGCTCGTCGCCGAGGACGCCGGCATCGCCGCGAAGGCCCTCACGCATGCGACGGCGAAGTGGGCCTGGCTCGCCGAGGCCGCCGGTGACCGCGCGGTGCTGCGCGTCTCGTACGGTCGCGCAGGCGAGGCGCCTGCGACCGCCGCGCTCGACGACGACGCAGCGATAGCGCTCGCGCGCGACGACGCATCCGCGATCCTCGGCGTGCCCGTGCCCGAGCCGATCGCCGCCGATCGCGTGCGGTGGGAGCAGGCGCAGCCGTCGTCGTCGGTGGGCGCGCGGGCGATGCAGCAGCGCGTGCGGCAGGCCGTCGCCGACGTGCCGAACCTCGAGGTCGTCGGCGCGTGGATCGCGGGCACGGGCCTCGCGCAGGTCGTGCCCGACGCGCGGGAGGCGGCGTTGCGCATCCGTCGCGAGCGATTCGCGATCGAGCGGGAGCCCGAGGCCGACGAGCCCGGCCCCACGACCGACTGACGCCTGCTGCCCTCAGCGCTCCTGAGCCTCGACGACGTCGGCGACGCGGTCGAGGAAGTCGGCGATGAGCAGTCTCGAGCGGGTCGAGAGCTGCTCGACGATCTCCTGCACCTGCTGCTCGACCGGATCGTGGGCGACGGCGTCGCGGGTGGGGACGACGATCTTGCGACGGCGGTCGGAGTGATGGGGCCGCGTCTCCACGAGGTGCACGCGCATCAGCCGGTCGAGGAGCGACGTCACCGCCGACGTCGTGAGGCCGAGGGACGCGGCGATCTCGGTGGGGGTGACGGGCTCGTCGTCGGCCCGGTCGATGACGAGTCGCAGCGCCGCGGCGTCGGACTCGCCGAGCCCCTGCGCAGCCTGGCGGCGCCGCACCATGTGCGACTCGGCGGTGCGCAGGCGCACGAGCGCCTGCATGACGTCGGTCGCGGTCCGACCGACGAGCGTCTTCTCCTCCATGAGGTGCACGGCAGCCTCCCCTCGCTCGACGGTGCCCCCGCGAGGGGCCACCGCATGCCCGCGCACCGTCGGTCACGGGCATCTGCTTCGACAGCCTAGCAACTCGTCCTTCGAGTAGCATGGCAGGCAGGTCGGATGAGGCGTCGAGACGTACGATCGGATCCCGACCGATCGAGCATGGAGGAGAGCCCATGACCAGCACCGACGAGGCGAGCGCCGCGCTCGACGTCGCTGCGCCGGTGCGTGAGCGGACCTCGGAGTACTGGTACCCCGACGGCCACGCCCCCTCGGCCGTCGACGTGCTCAACCTGCTGCGCCGCTACCGCACGGCCGAGACGGCGATGCGCGCCCGCACGCGGTCGTCGATGCACATGAACGAGACCGACCTGCTCGCGCTGCGCCATCTGCTGCGCGCCCAGCGGCACGGCGACCTCGTGCGTCAGCGCGACCTCTCGCAGCTGCTCGACATCTCGTCCGCCTCGGTCACCGCGCTCGTCGATCGCCTCGAGGCGTCCGGCCACGTGCAGCGGCAGCCGCATCCGAGCGACCGGCGCTCGGTGGTCGTCGTCGCGACGGCCGACACCGACCGCGAGGTGCGCGAGACGCTCGGCGACATGCACCAGCGCATGATCGGCGTCGTCGACGGCCTGAGCGAGGAGCAGCTCGAGGCCGTCGGCATCTTCCTCCGCGGCATGGTCGACGCCGTCGAGGAGTCCAGCAGCCGCCCGGGGCGCTGACGTCCGCACGCCACGCCGCGTGCGAGCGACCACCCCACGACGCGAGACAATGGAGCAGTGAGCGACGACAAGATGGCCCCCGTCGTGCCCATCGGCACGGCACCGATCGAGGTCATCCGGCACCCCAGCGGCCGGGACCTCGAGGAGCCCCAGGGCTTCGCGACGTGGATCGTGCTGCGACGCACCGCACCGGCGGGCACCGCAGGGCGCGAGGCGCTCGACGACGCCGTGGCCGGCCTCGGCAGCGTGACGCTGCGCGGCATCTACGACCTCACCGGGTTCCGAGGCGACGCCGACGTCATGCTCTGGCTGCACGGCCCCGACGCCGCCGACCTGCAGCACGCGGTGCGCCGCCTGCGCCGCACCGCCGAGCTCGCAGGCACCGAGCAGGTGTGGAGCGCCATGGGCGTGCACCGCGACGCCGAGTTCAACAAGCGCCACGTGCCCGGCTTCCTGCGCGGCGTCGACCCGCGCGGCTGGGTCGCGGTCTACCCGTTCAACCGCTCGTACGAGTGGTACCTGCTCCCGGCCGAGGACCGCTCGCGCATGCTCGCCGAGCACGGCCGCCGGGGTGCGGCGTACACGGGCGTCATCGCCAACACGGTGAGCTCGTTCGGCCTGGGCGACTGGGAGTGGATCCTGCCGCTCGAGTCCGACGACCTCGTCGAGCTCGTCGACATGATGCGCGAGCTGCGTGCCGTCGAGGCGCGCATGCACGTGCGCGACGAGATCCCGTTCTACACGGGCCGCAGGATCGAGACGACCGACGTGATGGAGGTGCTGGCATGAGCTGCTGCGGTGGAGGATGCTGCGGAGGTGCGTCGCAGACGCAGGACGCCGCGATCGAGACGATCGGCATGCAGGAGCAGGTGCAGCAGCAGCAGGGGCAGGCTGCAGAGCCCGGCCGCCGCGAGCTGAAGCCCGCGGCTGCCACGAGCGTGCACCTCGAGCCCGGCGCCGTCGTCGCGAACGCGACGCCCGCCGCGCAGGCGGGCCCCGAGCACGTCACCGAGCCCACGCGCTACGACGCCGTGCTGCTGTCGGGATTCGGCGGGCCCGAGGGGCAGGACGACGTCATCCCGTTCCTGCGCAACGTCACGCGCGGCCGGGGCATCCCCGACGAGCGGCTCGAGGAGGTCTCGCACCACTACCGCCACTTCGGCGGCGTGAGCCCCATCAACGACCAGAACCGCGCGCTGCTCGAGGCGATGCGGGCGGCGTTCGCCGCCGCCGGCCTCGACCTGCCGATCTACTGGGGCAACCGCAACTGGGCCCCGTACCTCGACGAGGCGCTCGAGCAGGCGGCCGCCGACGGCGTGCGCACGATGCTCGCGATCCCCACGAGCGCCTACTCGTCGTACTCGTCGTGCCGTCAGTACCGCGAGGACTGGGCGGATGCGCTCGAGGCGACGGGGCTGCAGCAGACGCTGCAGATCGACAAGGTGCGCCAGTTCTTCGACCACCCCGGCTTCGTGCAGCCGTTCATCGAGGGCGTCGAGGCGGCCGTGGCCGAGGCGCGCGGCGCCGGCCACGCCGACGACGCCATCGAGGTGCTCTTCGCGACCCACTCCATCCCCACGGCGGACGCCGAGCGCTCGGGCGCCCCGGACATCTTCCAGTGGGGCGAGGGCGGTGGCTACGCCGCGCAGCATCGCGCCGTCGCCGAGCACGTCATGCAGCATACGGCGCCCGAGGTGGCGTGGCAGCTCGTGTACCAGTCGCGGTCGGGCCCGCCCACGCAGCCGTGGCTCGAGCCCGACGTCAACGACGCCATCGAGGCGCTCGAGGGGCGCACGGCCGTCATCATCGTGCCGCTCGGCTTCGTGAGCGACCACATGGAGGTCATGTGGGATCTCGACGAGGAGGCGCTCGAGACCGCCGAGGAGCACGGTCTGTGGGCGCGGCGCACCCCCACGCCCGGCACGCATCCCGCCTACGTCGGCGCGCTCGTCGACCTCGTGCAGGAGCGCCTCGAGGGGCGACCCGTCGAGCAGCGCGGATCGGTGACCGACATCGGCCCCTGGTTCGACACGTGCCGCCCCGGCTGCTGCGAGAACCCACGGCTGGGGTTCAAGCCGGCCATCGCAGGCGTGCAGCCGTGAGCACCCTCCGGGTCGGCACGCGCGGCTCGGCGCTCGCGCTCGCGCAGACCACCGCGCTCGCGCAGCGGTTCTCGGGCGAGGTCGAGATCGTCGAGATCACGACGCGAGGAGACGTCGACCGGGGCCCGCTCGCGCAGATCGGCGGCACGGGCGTCTTCACCTCGGCGCTGCGCGATGCGCTCCTCGCGGGCGACGTCGACGTCATCGTGCACTCGATGAAGGATCTGCCGACGGCACCGCATCCCGGCATCGCCCTCGCGGCGGTCGCGAGGCGCGAGGATGCCCGCGACGCGCTGTGCGCGCGCGACGGCCTCGGCTTCGACGACCTGCCGGAGGGCGCGAAGGTGGGCACGGGGTCGCCGCGCCGGGCGGCGCAGCTGCGCCGCGTGCGCCCCGACCTCGACGTCGTCGACATCCGCGGCAACGTCGAGACGCGCCTCGCACGCGCCCAGGGTCCCGAGGCCGACCTCGACGCCGTCGTGCTCGCGCTCGCCGGCCTCACGCGCCTCGGCCGCCAGGACGCCGTGACGGAGGTGCTCGGCCTCGGCCGCTTCCCGACCGCCCCGGCGCAGGGCGCGCTGGCCGTCGAGGTGCGCGAGGGCGACCAGGATGCGCTGCGCGCCGTCGCGAAGGCCGACCACGTCGCGTCGCGCGCATGCGCCGACGCCGAGCGCCTCGTGCTCGCAGGTCTCGAGGCCGGCTGCTCGGCGCCGATCGCCGCGAGCGCGCAGATCGACGACGGCATGCTCTTCCTCACCGCCACCGTCTACAAGGCCGACGGGTCGCAGCACCTCACCGCGAGCCACGCGTACACGCTCGACGGCCAGACGGCCTCCGAGCTGTCGGAGGCGGCGATGGACGTCGCCGGCAGAGCCGTGCGCGAGCTGGTCGACGCCGGCGCGATGGGGCTGGACGACGCGTGACCCGCGTCCTGATCCCGCGCGGCGGCTCGTGGGGCGAGCACGTCTCGCGCCTCGTCGAGCAGGCGGGGCTCGTGCCGCTCGTGCTGCCGCTCATCACGGTGGCGCCGGCCGAGGATCAGGACGCGCTGCGCGCCCGCATCGACGAGCTCGGTGCCGGCCGGTTCGACTGGCTCGTCGTGACGTCGCAGTCGACGGTGCGGTACCTGCCGCGCGTGCCCGCCGCCGTGTCGGTCGCGGCCGTCGGCAACGTGACGGCGGCGGCGCTGCGCGAGCGCGGCATCCCGGTGGCGTTCGTGCCGCGCACGCAGTCGGCGGCCGGCCTCGTCGACGAGTGGCCCATCCCGTCCGGTCGCGTGCTGTGGCCGCGGTCGCTGGATGCGAAGCCCACGATCGCGCAGGGGCTGCGCGAGAAGGGCATGGAGGTCGTCGACGTCGTCGCGTACCAGACGGTCTCGGTGCTCGATCAGGACGAGCACGAGCTCGACGAGCTCGGCGTGCTCGCGGGCGACGATCAGGCGCTCACGGCGTTCGAGCCGCGCGAGACGCCCATCGACGCCGTGCTCGTGACGAGCGGGTCGGTCGCGAAGCAGGTGCTGCGCCTCGGCCTGCCCGTGGGCGCGGCCACCGTCGCCATCGGCGAGCAGACCGCCGAGGACTGCCGCCGCGCCGGCCTGCACGTCACGGCGATCGCGAAGGTGCCGACGCCCGAGGGTCTCGTGGCCGCGCTGACGGGGGCGCTCGCGGGCTGAGGCCCGCCCCAGGCTCCCACGGCGCTCGTCGCAGGGACGCCTCGCGGGGACGGCGGGACGTGCCGCTGCGCAGCCAGGAGGCCCGCAGGCGGCGCGCCGCTCCGCTCGGCGGCGCGTCTCGCCGCACCGCCGCACGTGTCAACGCCTGGCCGCCTCCGCCGCATCGGCGTAGCGTCCGGGGGACGACAGAAGGAGCGACGATGAGCGACCACGACGCACGCGACGAGCACGGCACGCCGAAGCCGGGCGGCCTCGGCGACGACGGCACGATCCCCGACACCGACGACGGCGTCGCGGTGGGCCACACGGGCGAGCACTCGACGTTCGAGCCCGAGGAGGACGAGGGCGCCGACGACGAGGCGCAGCGCGACTGACGCCGGCGCTCACGACCCGGGGCGCAGCCCGTCGACGAACGCCAGCTTCTCGATGACCGGGTCGGGCAGGACGAACGGGTAGAGGTCGCGTCGGCCGAGCGAGCGGTTCACGACGTTCATCGCGGTCGCGAACGGCAGCCACCCCTCGACGACGACCGTGCGCATCCCGGCGTCTCGCGGCAGCGGGTCGACGAGGCCGAAGTCGGTCGCCGTCTCGAGGGTGTCGTGGATGTGGAGGACGTGGGCCCAGCACTCGGCGAAGTCCTCGTACGGGTGCATGGTGGCGTAGGCGCTGAGGTGGCGCGCCTGCCAGCCCTCGGGCGGGCCCTCGTCGTAGTGACGTGCGATCTCGGCCTGGTAGTCGGCGCGCTCGTCGCCGAACAGGGCGCGCGCCTCCTCGATGCGCGGCCCTCCCTCGACGAGCTGCCACTCGAAGTAGTGGCCGCTCTCATGCCGAAGGTGGCCGAGCATCGTGCGGTACGGCTCGTCGAGCTGCTGGCGGACCCGCTCGCGGTGGCTGTGGTCGCCCTCCGACAGGTCGATCGTGATGACGCCGTTCGCGTGGCCGATCGTGATGTCCTCGTCGGTGCTCGAGAGCAGGTCGAACCGCAGCGGCGTCGAGCCGTCGACGTCGAAGCCGAGGCGGTGCACGTCGCGCAGCAGGTGACGCTTCGCCTCCTCGGCGACGGGCCACAGGCGCATGCCCTCGGCATCGTCGTCGCGAGGCCGCGTGCGGGTGCGCTCGCAGCTCGGGCACAGCCCGGCGCCGGCGCGCGTGAGCCAGTTGCAGCGGACGAGGTCGGCGTTGACGCAGCGCCGACGCTCGACGCCGGGCACCTCGGATGCGACGACGGCGAGGAACGCGTCGTCGTCGAGCACGTAGCCGACGCGGGTGCCGCACGCGTCGCACGCGATCGAGTCGAAGAAGAGGGTCGCCGCGCATGCGGGACAGTCGTAGCGACGCATGGGAGCGTCTCCGTTCCTGGGTGACGGCGGGGCGGGATGGCGCGGATGGCGCCACCGCCGGGCGGCCGGGTGATGAGGCGGGTCGTCGCGGGACGCGTCAGAGCACGCGGCGCACGTCGCCGACGCCCTCGGTCGGCGCGACGTCGAGCGCGCCCGTGGTCTCGCTCGCCGCCATGTCGCCGAAGGCGCCCTGTGCGACGTCGCGCAGCGCGTCGAGCTGTCCGGTCGTGATGTCGTCGGCCACGTGTCCGTCTCCTCCCGGCGACACGGCTGTCGCCCCGTCCGCCATCCTGCGCGATGCGACCACGCGTCGCCACGGGTCGACAGCGCCCGCCGAGCGTGCTCCACGCCGTCGCGTCGCCCATCCCGGCCGCGCTCCTCCTGCACGACGGCGCCGATCGTGCCCGACGATCGCCCCGCGTGTGCGCGACGTTCGACGATGCGTCGACGCACCGGGTCGGCGAGCGCTGCGAGGGAGCGCAGGGCACGCGAGCATCGCACGCGAGGCGATGCACAGGGATCGTCGGAGGTCAACGCGGTCACCGGCGTTCGCCTCGGCGCACCCGCGTGGTCGATGCTGGCTCGATGGACTCGCGAGGACCGCTGACGCCCACGCCCGACGAGGTCGGCCCCACCGGCGAGCGCACGCACGACACCCGCATCGGCGAGGTCGACCTCACGCGCTGGCCGGGGAGGCTCGGCGACGCGACCGCCGACGGCGCCGACGCCATCGCGAAGCGCAGCGGCCCGTACGCGGCCCTCGCCGTCGCGCTCGCCGTCGCGATCGGGGTGCTCGCCATCGCCACGGCCCTCGTCATCTGGATCTACGCATCCATCACCACGGCGCGCGGCGTCGCCGGCGTCGACCAGCCGCTGCTCGACGACCTGCTGTCGCTGCGCTCCCCTGCCCTGAACGCGACGCTCACCGCCCTCACGATGACGGCGGGCACGATCGGCATGCCGCTCATCGCGCTGGCCGCGATGGCGATCCTCGCGACCCGCAGGCGCTCGTGGACGCCCGTCGTGCTCATCGCGACCACCGGCGTCGTCTCGGTGCTGCTCACGATCGTCGGCAAGCGCTTCATCGACCGCGTGCGACCGCCGCACTCGGATGCCGTGCCGCCGCTCGAGCTCTCGGAGTCGTTCCCGAGCGGCCACACCCTCAACGCGGTCGCGATCGTCGGCGTCATCGCCTACCTCGCGATCCTGCGCCGCACGAGCGCTCGCGCACGCATCGCCATCGCGCTGGGCGCCGCCGCCTACGTCGTGATCATCGGGTTCACCCGCGTCTTCCTCGGGCACCACTGGTTCACCGACGTGCTCGCCGGCCTCGTGCTCGGCCTCGCGTGGCTCGCCCTCGTCATCACGGCGCACCGGTTCTACCTCACCGCGCGCACCCGATCCGAGCCGGTCGATCGCATGGCGGCCGCGCAGCGCTGACGCAGCGGATGGGGCGCCGGATGGGACGCAAGGGGCCTGCGCCATCGGCTGCGACGCGATGGACTGCTGGCATGCGAGCCTCCCGACCCACCGCCGTCTACCTCCGCGACCACGAGATGGGCGCCCAGGCCGGCATGCGCGGCTTCGCGCGCGCAGCCAGCAGCCAGCGCTCCCGCCCCTGGGGCCGCGACCTCGCGCATCTCGCCGTGCAGGTGCGCGAGGATCTCCGCACCGAGCAGCGCATCCTGCGCCGCCTGCGCGTGCGCCGCAACCACCTGGCCGCGCCCGCCGCGGCGCTCGGCGAGCGACTCGGCCGCCTGAAGGGCAACGGCGCCGTGCTGCGCCGCTCGCCCACGACCGACCTCGTCGAGCTCGAGGGCCTGCTGATGATGGTGCACGGCAAGCGCGCCGGATGGCGGTCGCTCGAGACGGCTGGCGGCGTGCCGGGATTCGACATGGGTGCGCTCGTCGCCCGTGCCGACGCGCAGACGCGGCGGCTGCAGGCGATGCACGATCAGGCTGCCGCGGTGCTGCGCGAGCGCACGGGTCGCGCGCGCGGCTGAGGCGCACGGCCCGCCGGCGGGGCTGAGCCTCTCAGCCCGCCGTCGGGGCTGAGCCGCACGGCCCGCGGACGGCTCCGACCGCTCCGCGTCGCCCGGCTCAGACGGCCGGCGCCCGGTGCGGTGCGACGAGCTCGATGCCGTCGTGCCGCAGCCGCGAGGCGTCGACCGCCTGCAGCAGACGGTCGACGAGCATGACGTCGACGGGCTGCGCGGCGGACGCGCCCTGCGCCGGCGCGGCCTCGTCGACCTCGAACGTGAGGGCGACGTAGACGACATGACGGCTCATGCTGCGACGCTACGGCCGCAGCGCCGGATCGTGGATGCCGGGCGTCGGCCTTGACAGCGGGCGCTCCGCGTGCGGCGCCCGGCCGACGGGCCGAGCATCGATCGGCACCGCAGCGCTCGCGCGACCGCGAGCCGCGCACCGCGAGCTGGCCCCCGCGTGCCTCCGTGTCACGCCGCCGGCGGCCACCAACCCCCGAGGTAGCCCCCGAGGTCGGGCTCGTCGTCGAGCACCAGGATGCCGTCGGCGCCGTGTCGCTCGCTGCGCCAGCGGGTCGCTCGGCCCCAGCGACGATCGCGGTGGCGGGCACGCTCGGCCGACACCGTCACGTGCTCGCCGAGCATCACGGTCGCGAGGTCGCCGACCCCGACCGACGCCGCCGCCGCGCGCATCGCAGCGCGCGCCCGCTCGTCGAGCAGCACGGGCACCGCGAGGCGCACCGCCACCCGGTGCCCTTCCCCGGGCTCGCGCACGAGTCGGGCATCCGCCGCGAGCGCGGCGTGCACCGCATCCGGCACGACGACGCGGGCGGTGGGGAACGCGCGCAGCACGGCGTCCACGCACGCGATGGCCGCGGCAGGCGACGGCGCCGACTCGAGGTGCACCACCACGTCGGGCGGCCCGATCGCGAGGGATGCGGGCGCCGACCCGGGCACGCCGATCACGCGTGCGAGGGCCACCGTCTCGGCGTTCTTGCGGCGTCGCCGCTCGTCCTCGTCGCGGCCAGCCCAGTCGGGCCCGTCGTGCCAGGCGACGGCCGACCGCACGTGCGCGAGCGCGGCACCGCGCGACCACGCGCGGTGCACCCACTCCCAGTCCTCGCCGCCGTACGACGTGAACGACTCGTCGAAGCCCCCGACGTCGTCGAAGAGCCACCGCGAGCACGCGACGACGGCGCCGATCGCGAAGCGGTACGAGCGCGCGTCGGCGTCCAGCAGGTCGCGCGAGCGCTCGTACGCGTCGACGAGCCACCGCGGCTCCTCGAGCTCGTGCTCGGGCCCCGCGACCTCGACGGGGGCATCCACCGGCACGGCGTCGAAGGCCGCGTGCCGCCGGCGCCCGACGGCGACGACGTCGGGCGCCGCCGACGGCAGCGCGGCGATGCGCGCGACGTACTCGGGCTCGGGCGCGGTGTCGGCGTCGAGGAAGCACAGCACGTCGCCCGTGGCGCTGCGTGCGCCGAGGTTGCGCACGGCCGAGAGGCGGAACCCGTCGTCGGCCTGGCGCACGAGGATCACGTCGTCGGGCACGACGGGCGGCGTGGGCGAGCCGTCGTCGGCGACGACGATCTCGAGCAGATGGCGCGGATGGGTCTGACGCCGCAGCGCTGCGATCGTGCGATCGAGCTCGCGCTGCTGCGCGTAGTGGGCGACGATGACGGTCACCGATCGTGCGGGCCCGTCGAGGGGCACCGCGCTCCAGTCGTTGCCGACGAGCGGCGAGCCGAACGCCGCGGTCACGGGTGCTCCCAGAGCGCGAGGTGGGCGCGGGCGACGTCGTCGAGCGTCGGCCGCACGTCGACGCCCGCGTCGAGCCACGTGGACGCCGGATCCGCGACGGCGCGCTCGATGGCCGCGGCGAGCCCGTCCTCGTCGACGAGCGTCATGGTGCCGGGGCGCAGCGCATCCATCTCCGCGAAGTACGGTCCGCGCACGACGATGGGGCGCCTGCCGGCTGCGAGCCACGTCGTGAGGGAGCCGGACGCCGAGACGTGCCGGTGCGCGACGACGGGCACCGCGGTGGCACGAGCACGCTCGCGCAGCGCGTCGTCCGAGAGGAAGCCCGTGCTCGTCACGGCGACGCCCGATGCGGCAGCGTGCGCGACGAGCTCTGCGAGCTCGCCCTCATGCCCCGAGGCCGCGCGGCCGATCGCCACGACGGGCAGCGGCGACGGCAGCGCGGCGGATGCCTCGACCGCCTCGCTGTGGCCCTTGCCCGGGTAGAAGTAGCCGAGCACGCCGATCTCCCGTCGCGGATGCGCGGGCGGGCTCGCGGGCGCCGGCGGCTCGCACGGCAGCGGCACGACGTGCGCCGCGACGTCCGCTCCCACGTGGGCGCGCAGCAGCGAGCGCTCGTGCTCGCTGCTGCAGACGACGGCGGTCGCGGCGTCGACGACGCGTCGGTAGGCGGCTGCGCGACGATCGAGGCCCGCGCCGTCGGAGGGCTGCGGCACGTCGTGCAGCGTGACCGTGACCCGAGCGTGCGCGGCGATGCCCTCGACGACGGTGGCCGCATCCGCAGGCGTCGAGCCCCAGAGGCGATCGGTGAAGTGCAGGTGCACGCGCGAGCCGGCGGGCACGTCGCCCGGCATGCGCAGCTCGACGGTCGGGTCGAGCCGTGCGACGGCCGCGGCGAGGTCGCGTGCGTAGCGGTCGACGCCGTGCTGCGCGTCACCGCGGTGCAGCAGCAGCGGCACGGTCATCGTGCGAGCTCCTCGAGCGTCGCCCGATGCCGCTCGATCCCCGCGGCGACGACCTCCGGATGCTCCAGATACCAGGCGAGGTGCGCCGCGCGCACGTCGCCGACGTCGACGGGCCCGCCGCCGACGACCCAGTGCTCCCTCGGCTCGGCGTCGAGCGCGAGCGCGTCGATCACCTGCCGCTCGCGGGGTGCGTGGATGGCGTCGAGCAGCTCGCGCGGCAGCGGCACGAGGTCGCCCTCCAGGCCGAGCCGATCGTGCACGCGCATCGCGAGCGCCTCCCACACCGGGTTGCCGGGGTGGTTGATCGTGCGCATGAGCGCGAAGCGGGGCTCGGCGAGCAGGTCGGATGCGGCGACGGCATCGTCGCGCACCTCCCGTCGCCGCAGCTCGTCGACGGAGGCGGCGCCGACGGCGGCGATGGCCCGTGCCGACGTCGGCGGCAGGGGCGAGCCCGCCGCCTCGGCGAGCAGACGCAGGTCGTGGTACGGCACGACGGGTGGCGTCATCGACGGGTCGCTCGGGGGTCGCACGATCGCCTGCCACGGGTAGAGGCCCGCGAAGCGGATCACGGGGACGACGGCCGTGCGGCGGGCGCGCGTCGCCGCGAGCAGCTGCCGGGTGCCGAGCGGCAGCCCGTGGTAGTCGTCGCGGATGGGCTGCGCCACCAGCACGTCGACGCGCTCCAGGATGCGGTGCAGGTGCGGCAGGTCGTCGATCGTCAGCTCGTGCACGGGCGGGATGCGCAGCAGTCGTGCGCCGCTGCCGTCGAGGGCGACGCGCAACGACTCCGCCTGGCAGTTGCCCACGATGACGCCGAG
Organism: Agrococcus sp. GCM10030265; assembly: GCF_042666675.1. Taxonomy (NCBI): domain Bacteria; kingdom Bacillati; phylum Actinomycetota; class Actinomycetes; order Micrococcales; family Microbacteriaceae; genus Agrococcus; species Agrococcus sp. GCM10030265. The sequence continues at coordinate 621,038 of NZ_JBHTCZ010000001.1, read as the reverse complement.
CGGGCCGTCGTGCTCGACGGGCTCGTAGAGGTCGGCGTAGTGGCGTCTGCGCGCGTCGTCGATCACGTGGCGGTCCCCTTCCCATGTCGACCGTACGGCGTCCGCGCGCGCCCTGCCCGCGCAGCGACGACGCACTATGGTGGCGAGGGACTGCAAGGCCGCCTCGCCCGCGGTGCCGCTGCCGCCCGGCCCGCACCCGAGAAGGACGAGAGATGCCCACCGCCCCGCCCATCCGCGTCGCCGCGGTCCCGGCCGGGCACCCGTACGTGCGGGCCGTGACGCCCGACGACGGCAGCGCCGTCGTGCTCGCCGACCCCGTCGTCGACGCCGCGCATCCCGAGCGCTGGTGGCCGCCCGCGGTGCTCGACGCCGACTGGATCCGAGCGAACGCCGATGCGCTCGACCTCGTGCACGTGCACTTCGGCATGGAGTCGCTGCCCGCCGGGAGGCTCGAGGGCGCGCTCGACGCGCTCGACGCGCTCGGCATCCCGCTCGTCTTCACGGTGCACGACCTCGACAACCCCCAGCTGACGGATCAGGCCGCCCATCGCCGCGACATCGACGCGCTCGTGCCGAGGGCCACGCGGCTCGTGACGTTGACGGAGGCGGCCGCCCGCCGCATCCGCGACGCGTACGGCCGTGACGCCGCGGTGCTGCCGCACCCGACGCTGCTCGACGGCGCAGCGCCGCCGAGCGCCCACGACGCGAAGGTGCCCACGATCGGCATCCACCTGCGCGACCTGCGGCCGAGCATCGACGCCCTCGGCGCCGCACGCGGGCTCGCAGCGACGCTGGATGCGCTCGCGGCCGACGGCCTCCGTGCCGAGGGCAGGGTGCTCGTCAACGACACGACCCGCGACCCCCGCACCGCCGACGAGGTCGAGGCGCTGCTGCGCGACCGCGCGGACTGCATCGTCGTGCGTCGTCCGCGGCCGGACGACGACGCGCTCGTCGCCGAGGTCGACGAGCTCGACGTCGCCTGGCTGCCGTACGCGCACGGCACCCACTCCGGCTGGGTCGAGCTGTGCTTCGATCGCGGCGTGCAGGTGGTGGGTCCGGCGGCCCTGCCCATGGCCGACCAGCATCCGGGCGAGTACCACGGCGTCGACGACGCACGCTCGGCGGCGGGCGCCACGCGCGCCGCCTTGGAGGCCGCGACCCGTGCGGGCTCGGCGGCGCGCATCGCGCAGGTCGAGGGGCGACTGCAACGACGGCGCCTCGAGCGCAAGGCCACGCGGGCGGCGCACGCGGCGCTGTACCGTGCGGTGATGCACGAGTGCGACCGATCGAACGAGTCCGCGGGGTGAGCCGCCCCGAGCAGCGACGCCTGCGCATCCTCGTCATCGCACCCTCGCGCCACCCGATCGCCGAGCCGCACGCGGGCGGCCTCGAGGCCGCGGTGTGGGATCGCGTGCGCTCGCTGCGCGCCGCCGGGCACGCCGTGACCCTCGTCGCCGCGCACGGCTCCGACTTCCTCGACGAGACGCCCATGGAGCTGCGGCTGCCCTCGGTCGCATGGGAGGGCACGGCGACGTCCGACGAGGCGTACCCGGCCGGGTACGTCGACGCGGTGGCGCTCGTGCTGCACCGCCTGACGATGCGGCTCGTGCAGCGGCCCGACGAGTTCGACCTCGTCGACAACCACAGCCTGCACCCGCTGCCGATCGCATCGGCACGCGAGCACGGCATCCCGATGCTCACGACGCTGCACACCCCGCCGCTGCCCGAGCTCGTCGACGCGGCGCTCGTCGCGGGGCCGGCGCACGAGTTCCTCGCCGTGAGCGAGTACACGGCCGCGCAGTGGCGCGCGCACGGCGTGGAGGCGCGCGTGCTCGCGAACGTCGTCGACGCCGACGCGTGGCCGCTCGGGCGCGGCGGACCGGATCTCGTCTGGTTCGGTCGCATCGTGCCCGAGAAGGGCCCGCACCTGGCGATCGACGCCGCGAGGCTCCTCGGCCGCGACATCGTCGTCGCGGGCCGGGTGGGCGACGTCGGCTACTTCGAGCAGGAGGTGGCGCCGCGGCTCGGTCCGGGCGTCCGCCACGTCGGGGGCATGCAGCGCGCCGCGCTCGCGCGCCTCGTGGGCCGCAGCGGCGCAGCGCTCGTCACCCCGAGGTGGGACGAGCCGTTCGGGCTCGTCCTCGCCGAGGCGCTCTGCACGGGCACGCCCGTCGCGTGCTTCGCGCGCGGCGGCGTCGCCGAGGTGGTCGACGGGCTGCCCGGCACCCGGCTGCTGCCTGCCGACGACGTGGAGGCGCTCGCGCGCGCCGCCGACGAGCTGCTCGCGACGGGGCTGGCCGAGCGCCGCCGCATCCGAGCGCACGCGGTGCGCCGCTTCGCGTCGAGCGAGCGGATGCCGGTGCTCGACGAGCTGCTGCGCACGCATGCGGGGCGGGCGTCGTTCGTCGACGTCGCAGCGGCGTCGTGATCGGCTGGTACGTCCACCACCACGGTCTCGGGCATCTGACGCGGCTCCTGACCGTGCTGCCGCACGTGTCGGCGCCGGTGACCGTCGCGAGCTCCCTGCCCCGGCCGGATGCGCTGCCGGATGCCGTGCGCTGGATCCGCCTCGAGCGCGACGACCTCGACGAGGGCTCGGGGCATCCGGCGCTCGCCGACCCGACCGCGTCCGGCGTGCTGCACTGGGCGCCCGTCGGACACGCGGGGCACGCCGCGCGCATGGCCACGATCGCCGCGCTGCTGCCGCACGTCGACACGATGGTGGTCGACGTGTCGGTGGAGGTCACGGCGCTGGCGCGCCTGCTCGGCAGGCGCGTGGTCCGCTTCACGCAGCCCGGCGACCGCACCGACGCGCCCCACGCGCTCGGCGACAGCCTCGCCCACGCGACGATCGCGCCGTGGCCCGGCACGTCCGACGCCGCACGCACCCACGTCGGCGGCATCTCGCGATTCGCGGAGCGCACGCGGTCGGCGGCCCCGCGCCCCGGCACCGTGCTCGCGCTCGGCGGGGGCGGTCGCGACGACGCGTGGACGGCGACGATCGAGCGTGCGATCGCGCAGACCCCCGACCGGTCGTGGAGCGTGCTCGGCCACGACCGCTGGGAACGCGACCCGTGGGATGCGCTCTGCGCCGCCGAGGTCGTCGTGACCGCGGCCGGGCAGAACGCGATCGCCGACGTCGCGGCCGTCGGCGCGCGCGCCGTCGTGCTGCCGCGATCGAGGCCGTTCGACGAGCAGGTGCGCACGGGCGACGCGCTGCGCGACCGCGGCCTCGCCGTCGTCGTCGACGACGACGCCGAGCCGGATTGGCCCGCGCTGCTCGATGGCGCGCGAGCGCTCGAGCCCGACTGGTCGCAGTGGGGCGTCGACGGCGCCGCCGAGCGCGCCGCCCGCATCATCGACGCATCCGGGAGCCGCGCATGACGCTCGCGACCATCACGCTCGCCTCGGCCGCGCGGCTGCTGCACGTGCAGCGGCAGCAGGCGCGCCTCGCCGCCGACGGCGGTGGCGTGCACCGCATCGTCGTGTGGCTCGACGCCGAGCCGCCCGCCGACGACCTGCGGGGGGCGACCGTCGTGCACGTGCCGCCCCACGGCGACGGCCTGCGGCTCGCCGCGGGCCGCAACGCCGGCGTCGACGCCGCGATCGCCGCCGGCTGCGACGAGCTCGTGCTGCTCGACGCCGACTGCATCGCCGGGCCCGCGCTGCTCGATCGCTACGCGCACGCGATGCGCGCGATGCCGCAGGGCCTGCACGCAGGCCCCGTCACCTACCTCGACGAGGGCGTCGTCGTCGACGCCGACACCGACCTGGCACCGCTCACGAGGCCGCACGCCGCGAGGCCGTCGCCTCCCGACGGCGAGCTCGTCGTCGCCCCGCGCGAGCAGCAGCTGCTGTTCTGGTCGCTGTCGTTCGCGACGACGGCGGGCACGTGGCGCTCGATCGGCGGCTTCGACGAGGGATACGTCGGCTACGGCGGCGAGGACACCGACTTCGCGATGCGCGCAGCCGAGGCCGGCGCCGCCCTCACGTGGGTCGGTGGCGCGCACGCGTACCACCAGCACCACCCCACGAGCGCGCCGCCGTGGCAGCACCTCGACGACATCCTGCGCAACGGCCGCCGCTTCGCCGCCCGCTGGGGCTTCTGGCCCATGGAGGGATGGCTGCGGGCCTTCTCGGAGGCGGGTGCCATCGTCGAGGTCGACGGCGACTGGCGCCGCACCGGGGTGCAGGCGCCCTAGCCGCCGGTGCGCACCATGCCGACCGGGTCGTCGTCGGCGCGCGAGAACCCCAGCGACTCGTAGACGCCGACGGCCTCCGGGCTCGCGAACAGCCCCACGACCTTCGCGTCGCCGGGCTGCGCATCCACCCACGCCAGCAGCCGCTCGACGATCGACGTCGCCACGCCCTCGTCGGTGGCATCCGGTCGCACCATGACGTCCTGCACGTAGGCGTACCGCACGCCGTCGCCCACGAGCCTGCCCACGCCCACGACCTCGTCGCCGTCGATCGCGACGACGCCGTGCAGGGATCGCGCGAGGCCCGCGCCGATCACCGACCAGTCGAAGTGGTCGAGCCACCCCACGGCCTCCGCGACGCGCTCGAGCTCGGAGACGGTGGGCGGGCGTTCCTCGAAGACGAGCATCCCGGCACCCTACGTGCCCCGCGACGCGCGCCGCGAGGGGGCTGCGGGGGTGGCGATGGCCGCCGCGCTGGGCATCGCAACCACCGACGCGGGCGCCTGCATGGCCGGTGCGCTTGGATCGTACCCATGGCTCTCCTCAGCGAACGCCCGTGGCTCTCGTCGTACGCGGAGGGCGTGCCGGCGGACATCCCCGAGGTCTCCGAGACCCTCGTCGACATGATCGACGCCGCGGTGCAGCGGCATCGCGGTGCCGTCGCCCTCGACTTCTTCGGGGCCACGACGTCGTACGCCGAGCTCGGCGACGCGATCGCGCGGGTGGCGGGAGGCCTCAGGAGGCTCGGCGTGCGCGCGGGCGACCGTGTCGCGATCGTGCTCCCCAACTGCCCGCAGCACGTCGTCGCGTTCTACGCGGTGCTGCGTCTCGGTGCGATCGTCGTCGAGCACAACCCGCTCTACACCGAGCGGGAGCTGCGGCATCAGTTCGAGGATCACGGTGCCACGACCGCGATCGTGTGGGACAAGGTCGTGCCGACGGTGCTCGGACTGCCCGACGACCTGGGCGTCGGCCGCGTCATCTCCGTCGACCTCACGCGGGCGATGCCGTGGCGCACCCGCGCGGCCCTGCGCCTCCCCATCCCCAAGGCGCGCACGTCGCGCGCCGCCCTGACGTCGGGTGCGCTCGCGCGCGGCGCGGTCGACTGGTCGGATCTGACGGGGGCGAGGAGCATCCGTCGCTCGCATCCCCGCCCCGCCGTCGACGACGTCGCGGTGCTGCAGTACACGAGCGGCACGACGGGGCGCCCGAAGGGCGCGATCCTCACGCATCGCAACCTGCGCGCCAACGCCGCGCAGGGTCGGGCGTGGGTGCCGGGCCTCGAGGCCGGTCGCGAGGTGGTCTACGCGGTGCTGCCGATGTTCCACGCCTACGGCCTCACGCTCTGCGCGACGTTCGCCATGAGCATCGGCGCGCGCCTCGTGCTGTTCCCCCGGTTCGATCCGGCGCTCGTGCTCTCCGCCATGCGCACCGCGCCCGCCACGTTCCTCCCCGCGGTGCCGCCCATCTACGAGCGGCTGGCGCAGGCCGCCGCCGACCGACGGGTGAGCCTGCGCAGCATCCGCTTCGCGATCTCGGGAGCCATGAGCCTGCCGGTCGCCACGGTGGAGACGTGGGAGCGGGCCACGGGAGGACTCCTCATCGAGGGCTACGGGATGACCGAGAGCTCGCCGGTCGCGATCGGCAACCCGCTCGGGCCCTCGCGCCGGCCGGGTGCCGTGGGCGTGCCCTTCCCCAGCACCGAGATCCGCGTCATCGACCCCGACGATCCGAGCGTCGACCGCGGCGCCGGCGAGGAGGGCGAGCTGCTCGTGCGTGGCCCGCAGGTGTTCTCGGGCTACTGGAATCGTCCCGACGAGACGAAGGAGGCGCTGCTCGACGACGGATGGCTCCGCACCGGCGATCTCGTGCGCGTCGACGGGGACGGATTCGTGACGATCGTCGACCGCCGCAAGGAGCTCATCATCACGGGTGGGTTCAACGTGGCGCCGTCGGAGGTCGAGGAGGCGCTCGTCGCGCATCCGTCGGTCGCGGAGGCTGCCGTCGTCGGCCTGCCGAGCGCGAGCGGAGGCGAGACGGTGGCAGCCGCGATCGTGCTCGCGCCGGGAGCCGAGCTCGACGAGGAGGCGATCCGGGCCCACGCGAAGCAGCGACTGGCGGCCTACAAGGTGCCGCGACGACTCGTCGTCGTCGACGACCTCCCGCGGTCGCTCATCGGCAAGGTGCTGCGCCGCGAGGTGCGCGAGCGCCTGCTCGCCGAGCGCTAGGGCCACTCCGCGGCGCCCGGGCCGGCGTCGCCGACGCCCGATGACGACCGCAGGCCGGGCCCACCGGCGCGGCCTGCATCACCCGCCAGCCGTCAGGCGAGGTCGTCGTGCGCGAACGTCGGCAGCGATGCCGTGATGAGCGTGCCGTCGGCGCGGCGGAAGCCCTCGAGGTCGTCGGTCGAGGGGGCGTCCTCGTCGACGACGGGGCCCTGGCCGTCGAGGTCGACCGTGCAGGGCTCGCCCGCACGCACGAGCACGTGCTCGCCGCGCACGAGGACCCGCGCATCCGAGCCCTCCTCGACGGTGAACGTGATGGCGTCCTGCTGCACGCGGATGCGCAGGCGGGTGCCGCGCAGCGTCATGCGGAACGTGATGCCCTCCCACCCGACGGGCAGGCGCGGGTCGAACGAGATCTCGCCGTCGTGGTCGCGCATGCCGCCGAAGCCGGCGGCGTACGCGAGCCAGATACCGCCCGTCGACGCCACGTGCACGCCGTCGGGCGTGTTGCCGTGGAGGTTCGCGAGGTCGACGTACAGCGCGTCGAGGTGGTACTCGAGCGCGAGCTCGCGGTAGCCGACCTCGGCGGCGATGATCGACTGCACGACCGCCGACAGCGTCGAGTCGCCCGTCGTCAGCGCGTCGTAGTACTCGAAGTCGCGCCGCTTCTCCTCCGCCGTGAAGTGCTGGCCCTGCAGCAGCAGCGCCAGCACGACGTCGGCCTGCTTCAGCACCTGGAAGCGGTAGATCACGAGCGGGTGGAAGTGCAGCAGGAGCGGGCGGTGCTCCGCAGGCGTGTTCGCGAGGTCCCACACCTCCCGCTCGAGGAACTGCGCGTCCTGCGGGTGCACGCGCAGCTCGTCGTCGAACGGGATGTGCATGCCCTCGGCGGCGCGCATCCACTCGGCGACCTCCGCGTCGGTCACGCCGATGCGCGCGACCATGCGCTCGTGCGCGGCGGGATCCTCCTCGCGCAGGCGGTGCACGGCCCTCGCGGCCGCCCACAGGTTCGCGCGGGCCATGACGTTCGTGTACAGGTTGTCGTTCACGACGGTCGTGTACTCGTCGGGACCGGTGACGCCGTGGATGTGGAACGTCTCGGAGCCGTTCGAGCGCCAGAACCCGAGGTCCTCCCACATGCGGGCGGTCTCGACGAGGATGTCGATCGCGCCGCGCGCGAGCAGCTCGGCGTCGCCCGTCGCCTCCACGTACTGCACGAGCGCATGCACGATGTCGGCGTCGATGTGGTACTGCGCCGTCGAGGCGGCGTAGTACGCGCTCGACTCCTGGCCGTTGATCGTGCGCCACGGGTACAGCGCGCCGAGCTGGTTCATCTCGGATGCGCGGGCGCGGGCCGCGTCGAGCATGCCCTCGCGGAAGCGCAGCGCGTTCCGTGCGACGCCCGGCGACGTGTACGTCAGGAAGGGCATGACGTACACCTCGGTGTCCCAGAAGTAGTGCCCGCCGTAGCCGGAGCCCGACACGCCCTTCGCGGCGATGCCGCCGCCGTCGGTGCGTGCCGCGGCCTGCGCGAGCGCGAAGAGGTTCCAGCGCACGGCCTGCTGCACGGCCGCCTGCCCCTCGACCTCGACGTCGGCGCGCATCCAGAAGTCGTCGAGCCATTCGCGCTGCGCCGTCTTCACCGCGTCCGGTCCGAGCCGCCTCGCGCGATCGAGCGTGCGCTTCGACCGGTCGACGAGCTCGCGCACGGGCACCTGCCGGGCCGTGTGGTAGCTCGCCCACTTCGTGAGACGGATGCGGTTGCCCGCCTTCGCCTCGATGCGGAAGACGTGCTTCGCGAGGTCGGCCTCGACGTGCCGCACGCACGACCACTCGTCGTCGGTCTCGATGACGTGCTCGATGCCGACCGCGATGGTCATGCCCGAGTTGACCGCCTGGTAGCCGAGGATGACGCGGCCCTCGCGGTCGTGCTGGTGGCGCGGCTCGAGCACGCGACCCTCGACCGTCTCGGCCTTGCGGGGGTCGAAGCCCTCCTCCTCGGGCCTCGCGTGGAGGTCGTCGCGCATGTCCTGCCGGTTCATGAGCTGGCTGGAGATGATGATCGACGCGTCGTCGAGCGGCGTCACCTCGTACTCGAGCAGCGCCAGGTGGCGCTCGGCGAACGACACGAGCCGCGACGTGCGGATGTGGATGCGCTTGCCGCTGGGCATGCGCCACTCGCACTCGCGCTCGAGCACGCCGCGCTGGAAGTCGAGGCGACGCGAGTAGGCGGTGAGGTCGGCGTCGGCGAGCACGAACGGCTCGTCGTCGACGTAGAGGCGGATGATCTTCGCGTCGGGCGCGTCGATGATGGTCTGTCCGACGCGCGCGAAGCCGAAGGCCTCCTCGGCGTGACGGATGGGCCACGTCTCGTGGAACCCGTTCACGTAGGTGCCGAACGCGTGGCCGTGCCGTGCCTCCTCGACGTTGCCGCGCATGCCCAGGTAGCCGTTGCCGATGGCGAACAGCGTCTCGGTCGTGCCCTGCTGGCTCGCGTCGAGCTCGGTCTCGACGAGCGCCCACTCGTCGATCGGGTAGCGGTGGCGGTCGAGCGGGTCGGCTGCGTCGCGCCTCATGCGGCACCTCCGGGGAGCGAGGGGATGAGCTCGGCCAGGTCGTCGACCACGAGGTCGGCGCCGTGCTCGAGGAGCGACGCGGCGCCCGCGCCGCGGTCGACGCCGATCGTGAGCAGGAAGCCGCCCGCGTGGCCGGCGGCGACGCCCGAGTGCGCGTCCTCCACGACGACGCACCGCTCGGCGGCGAGGCCGAGCAGCTGCGCGCCCTCGAGGTACGTGGCGGGCGACGGCTTGCCCGCGAGGCCGTGCGCGGCGGCGTGCACGCCGTCGACGACGACCTCGAAGCGGTCGGCGAGGCCCGCTGCGGCGAGCACGCGGCGGCCGTTGCGGCTGCTCGTGACGACGGCGACCTGCAGGCCGGCGGCCTCGGCGGCGTCGAGGAACGCGACGGAGCCGGCATACGGCTCGACGCCGTGCTCGTCGACCTCCGCGTTGAACGCGACGTCCTTGCGGTTGCCGAGGCCGTGGACGGTCTCGGCCTCCGGCCCGTCGGTCGTCTCGCCCTCGGGCAGCTCGATGCCGCGCGCCTGCAGCATCGAGCGCACGCCGTCGTAGCGGGGCTTGCCGTCGATGTGGGCGAAGTAGTCGGCGTCCACGTACGGGGCGACGCCGTGCTCGGCGAGCACCGGCGTGAACAGGCGCGCCCACGCGCGCATGTGCACCTCCGCCGTCGGCGTGAGCACGCCGTCGAGGTCGAACAGGATGGCGTGGGCGTCGGCGAGCGCGCTCGCGTCGCGGGAGCCGTGGATCATGCGTGTCGCGACCTCTCGGAGCTGGTGTCGAATGGTGCATGGCGACCCGGTTCATCCCTGCCGCGCTCGCGAGCGACGCTACCGCAGGCGCTCGCCGCAGCGCACGTCGCGCACCCCGGCTCGCCGCATGGGCCATGGCCGCCACCCCGTCGCACCCTTCTCGCCTCGACCCTGCGATCCCGCGCGCCGACCGAGCAGTCCCGCGAGCCGACTGGGCACTTCCGGGCGCCGATCGGGCACGTGATGCGGTCGTTCCGTCCGAAGGACCGCATCTCCTGCCCAGTCGAGCGCTCGACCGGCCCGCACCAGGGCATGCTGGAGGCGCACCCGACGGCGAAGGAGCCACGCGTGACGACCGACCTGCTCGACCTCGAGTCGCTGCTCACCGACGACGAGCGCGCCACCCGCGCCCGCGTGCGCGCCCTCGTCGACCGCGACATCCGCCCGCACGTCGCCGACTGGTTCGACGAGGGCCGCTTCCCCACCGAGCTCGTGCCCGCGCTCGCCGCCGAGGGGCTGCTCGGCATGCACCTCACGGGCCACGGATGCGCGGGCCGCTCCGCGGTCGAGTACGGCATCGCCATGCAGGAGCTCGAGGCGGGCGACAGCGGCATCCGCACGTTCGCATCGGTGCAGGGCTCGCTCGCGATGACCGCGATCGCGAGGCACGGCACCCCCGAGCAGCAGGCCGACTGGCTGCCGCGCATGGCACGCGGCGAGGCCATCGGCTGCTTCGCGCTCACCGAGCCGGAGGCCGGCAGCGACCCCGGCGCCATGCGCACGACCGCTCGGCGCGACGGCGACGACTGGATCCTCGACGGCGCGAAGCGCTGGATCGGCCTCGCCTCGATCGCCGACGTCGCCGTCGTGTGGGCGCGCACCGACGACGGCGTGCACGGCTTCCTCGTCGAGACCGCGAGCGCCGGCTTCGCCGCGCATCCGATCGGGCGCAAGCTGTCGATGCGCGCCAGCATCCAATGCGACGTCGAGCTCGACGGCGTGCGCGTGCCCGAGGGGATGCGCCTGCCCCGCGCTCGCGGGCTGCGCGCCGCGTTCGAGTGCCTCGACGAGGCCCGCTACGGGATCGCGTGGGGAGCGCTCGGCGCCGCTCGCGACTCGCTGGAGGTCGCGCTCGCGTACGCCGGCGACCGCGAGGTGTTCGGCCGGCCGCTCGCGGGCATGCAGCTGACGCAGCAGCGGCTCGCCGACATGGTGCTCGACCTGCAGCAGGCGCAGCTGCTCGCCCTGCACCTCGGCAGGCGCAAGGATGCAGGCGCGCTCGAGCCGCACCAGATCTCGATGGGCAAGCTCGCGTCCTGCCGCACCGCCATCCGCATCGCCCGCGAGGCGAGGGCCATCCTCGGCGGCAACGGCGTGACGCTCGACCTCTCGCCCATGCGGCACGCGGCGAACCTCGAGAGCGTGCGCACCTACGAGGGCACCGACGAGGTGCATGCCCTGGTCATCGGACGAGCCCTCACGGGGCTGCCCGCGTTCCGCGGCTAGCGATGCACGACCTCGCGGGGTGGGCGCAACCCACCTGACCTATGAGCGTCGGATCCGTAGCGTGGACGGCACCGAACGAGAGGAGACCATCCAATGGCCACCATCACCGAGCAGATCGAGGTCGACGCACCCATCTCGGCCGTCTACGGGCAGTGGACCCAGTTCGAGTCCTTCCCGCGCTTCATGGACCACGTCGAGCGCATCGAGCAGCTGGGCGACGACCGTCTGCGCTGGCACGTCGAGATCGGCGGCCAGAAGCGCGACTTCGAGGCCGCGATCACCGAGCAGCACCCCGACGAGCGCATCGCCTGGGCGGCCGACGGCGACGTGCACCACGCGGGCGTCGTGACGTTCCACCGCATCGACGACGCCACGACGCGCGTCGCGCTGCAGCTCGACTGGACGCCCGAGGGCTTCCTCGAGAAGGTCGGCGCCGCGGTCGGCATCGACGACGCCAGCGTGCGCGGCGACCTCAAGCGCTTCAAGGCGCTCATCGAGGACGCCGGCCACGAGTCGGGTCGATGGGACGGCGACATCGACCGGGACGCGGACGCGACCGGTCGCTGACCCCCACGAGCGACGGCCCGGCATCCCTTCGGGGTTGCCGGGCCGCTTCGCGTCGTGGCGCCGATGGGGCGCGGACGGGGTCGGGGTCAGCGGCGCTCGGAGGCGCGGTCGCCGGAGAAGAGCAGCGCGAACGGGCTGTTGCCCGCGGCGGTCGTGGACGGGGCGTCGGGCGTCGTCCAGCGCGTGAGGTGCGCGGCGATGGCGGGCAGCGCCGCCTCGGGGATGTCGTGCATCTCGAAGCCGACGCCGAGGTCGACGTGCGTGAGCTCGAGCCACGCGAGGTGGTCGCGAGCGCACAGCTCGTCGCCGTCGTCGGCGGGGATGCGCACGCCCGGCTGCACGTCGAGGCGACGCACGACCATCGTGAGCGTGGTCGACAGGGCGTCGATCAGCTCGGTCGCCGGCGCCTTCAGCAGCGAGTCGCTCGCGAGGCGCTGCGTGGCGTCCTCCCCGGGCGATGCCGTGATGCGGCGCGCGTGCCTGATGAGGCGCGCGATCACGTGACGGCGCGTGCCGAGCCCGCTCGCCGCGGGGTGCAGCAGCTCGACGTCGCCCAGGCGCATCGTCGCGCCGAGCAGCCGATGCGTCGAGAGGCGAACCTGCTGCAGGAGCAGGGCGGCCTCGGGGTCGGCGCGGTGCATGGACTCCTGCTCCGGTGCCATCGTCATCTCGGACCCCCTTCGTCAGACGCGGTCGCCGATGCGACGCCGCGTCCGGTGCGGTGCCTGGCACGAGTCGGACGATGCTCGACGACTCCGAGGCTGCTACCGACTCATAGCAAAGCGCGCACCACCGACACCCGCCAGCCGTTGACACCTGCGGGTCGAAGATGCTTCACCGAGCGACGATCGACGCTCCCACGTCGTTCCGCGGGGGACGCGCCTGCGCGACGTGCCCCCGGAGGGGGACGCGTCAGGCGACCTCGGGCCGCTTCTGCCTGAACATCCGCGCCGGGGTGTCCGGCCCGTCCCACACGAGCACGGCGCCCCACGCGACCGCGGCGAGCGGCACGGCCAGCAGCGTGCCGAGGATGCCGCCCAGCACGGTGCCGACGGTGAGCACGATGAGCACGACGAGCGCATGCAGCTTGAGCGACCGGCCCATGACGACGGGCTGCAGGAAGTTGCCCTCGAGCTGGTTCACCGCCACGACGATGCCGAGGATGATGAGCGCCGTCACGAGGTCGGTCGACACGAGCGCCACGAGCGTCGCGAGCGCGCCCGCCAGCGTCGCGCCGACGATGGGGATGAAGGCGAAGAGGAAGACGAGCACCGCGAGCGGCAGCGCGAGCGGGATCTGGAAGATGGCGAGGAAGATGCCGATCACCACGGCGTCGACGAGCGCGACCGTCGCCGTGCCGCGCACGTAGCCGCCCATCGTGTCGACCGAGCGGCGGCCGACGCGCTTCGCCCGCGCATACGACTCACCCTGGAAGGGGCGCAGCAGGAACTCCCAGATGCGCGGTCCGTCCTTCAGGAAGAAGAACAGCACGACGACCATCAGCACGATGCCCGTGACGAGGTTCGCCGCGACGCCGACGCCAGCGAGCGCACCGGAGCCGAACTGCGCGGAGGTGAGGAAGTCGATGATCGCGTCGCGCCACTCGCCGATCTGCTCGTCGCTCGGCGCGAACGGCAGGGTGGCCACCCACTCGATCACCTGGTCGATGCCCTCGCGCGCCTGGTCGTAGAGGCTGCGCCACTGGTGCTGCACCGAGTTGACGATGAGGAAGACGACGCCGCCGAGCACGCCGACCAGCGCGACGAGCGACAGCACGGTCGCGAGCACCGACGGCACGCCCTTGCGCCGCAGCCACGACATGACGGGCTCGAACGCCGACGCGATGATGAGGGCGATGATCACGGGGATGATCACGAGCGACAGCTGCATCATCGCGAACACGACGGCCGCGACGACGACGACCACGAGGATGAGCTGCAGCGACCGCGTCGCGAGCCTGCCGAACGAGTCGGTCCACTGCGACCACGGCGGTCGGGAGGGCCGCTGGACGACCTCGGTCGGCGCCTTCGACGCCTTGCTGAACAGTCCCATCGCATCCTCCTCGCGCGGCGGCCGGGGCCATCCGCGCTCCTCGCGTGGGCCCCACGCTAGCCCGGCCACCCGGGTGCGGCCCCCGGACGCGCTGCGGTGGCGGGCTGCCATCGGATGCGGTAGGCCCGACTGGTCGCTCGTGACCCCCACGAGCGACCAGTCAGTCCCCACGAGCGACCAGTCGGCGCCCGCCGACGTGTCGGGGGGCACGGATACGGTGGCCCGGTGACCGACTCCCCAGCTCCCGAGGCATCCCTCGCCGCCGGCTACCGCATGCTGCTCGAGGCGCCCACCGTCGACGAGTACCGTGCCCTGCGGGCCGTCTCGGGGCTCTCGCCGAAGTCCGTCGGCCAGGCCGAGGGCGCGATCGCGGGCACGTGGTCGTGGCGCACCGTGCGCGTCGACGACGGCGCGGGCGAGGCGGTCGCGATGGGCCGCGTCATCGGCGACGGCGGCTGGTACTTCCTGATCGCCGACATGGCGACGCTGCCCGAGCATCAGGGCCGCGGCATCGGCAGGGCCGTGCTGCGGTCGCTGCTCGCCGAGATCCGCGACCGTGCCGAGCCGGGCGCGTACGTCACCCTCACGGCAGACCCTCCCGGGCGCCGCCTGTACGAGGCGCACGGCTTCGACGACGTCGCCCCCGCCCGCACGGGGATGTCGCTGCTCACCTGAGGCCGAGCGATCCGCGCTGGCGCGCACCGCATCCGACGGGTATCGTCGCCTCCCGTCCAGCCCGCGGTGAGAGCGCGGATGCAGCACGAGCAGAAGACGAGAGCATGACGGAGATCCTCCGCGACGCGACCATCGCGCGCTGAGAGCGGCACACGCACCGCATCGGTCCTCAGCGCGCAGCGAAGCGCTCCTGGAGGACACCGTGTCTTCGACCATCCATCTCTCCCATGCCGGCGTCGTCTGGCCAGACGGCTCCGTCGCGCTCGACGACGTCACCGGCACGTTCCGCGCAGGCAGCACGGGGCTCGTCGGCCGCAACGGCGCCGGCAAGACCACCCTGCTGCGACTCGTGGCGGGCGACCTCGCCCCGACGAGCGGCACCGTCACCGCCACGGGCCGCGCCGCCACGCTGCCGCAGTCGCTGCCGACGCATCCCGGAACCGTCGCGGATGCCCTCGGCATCGCGCGCGTGCGCGCCGCGATCGCCGCGATCGAGCGCGGCGACGTCGACCCCGCGCGATTCGATGCCGTCGGCGACCGCTGGGGCATCGACGCGGAGGCCGTCGCGGCGCTCGCCGCCACGGGGCTCGACGGCGACGAGGCGCTGCTCGATCGGCCCATGCGGTCGCTCTCCGGTGGCGAGGCCATCCGCGTCGGCCTCGCGGGCATCCGTCTCTCGGGGGCGCCGATCGCGTTGCTCGACGAGCCCTCGAACAACCTGGACGCCGATGCGCGCGCCGACCTGATCGCGGCCATCCGCGACTGGTCGGGCACCCTCGTCGTCGCGAGCCACGACCGTGCGCTGCTCGAGCACGTCGATCGCATCGCCGAGATCCACGGTCGCGAGCTGCGTACGTTCGACGGCCCCTGGTCGACGTACGAGGAGGCGATCGCGATCGAGCAGGCGGCCGCCCGTCGTCGCCTGCACGATGCGGAGGCCCTGCATCGCCGCGAGCGCGCCGATCGCATCGACGCGCACGAGCGACGGCAGCGGGCGGAGGCCGCCGGGCGGCGCAGGCAGGCCGCCGGCGGCATCCCGCGCATCGTGGTGCACGCGTTGCAGAACCAGTCGGAGGCGTCGACGGCGGCGAGCAGGCGGCTGCACCAGGGTCGCGAGGCGAGCGCGCTCGCCGCGATCGCCTCCGCAGAGGAGGCGGTGCGCGACGACCGCTCGATCCGCGTGCCCATGCCCGAGACGCGCGTGCCCGAGGGCACCACGGTGCTCGAGCTCGACGCGCCCGACGGCCGTCGCACGGTGCGCGGCCCGGAGCGCATCGCGCTCGCCGGCCGCAACGGCTCGGGCAAGAGCACGCTCCTGCATGCGATCGCGGCGTGGCCCGCGGCGCCCGACCGCGTGCCCGTGGCCGAGGTCGTGCATCGCATCGGCGAGGTCGGCATGCTCGCGCAGCGCACCGAGCTCGACGACTCGGCGACGCTCGTGGAGGTGCTGCGGCAGGCGAATCCGCACGCGACGCCACTGCAGGCGCGGGCGATGCTCGCCCGGTTCCTGTTCCGCGGCGCGGAGGGCGAGCGGCGTGCCGCCGACCTCTCCGGCGGCGAGCGCCTGCGACTGTCGCTCGCGCGGCTGCTGCTCGCCGACCCGGCGCCGCGGCTGCTGCTGCTCGACGAGCCCACGAACGACCTCGACGTCGACGCCATCGGGCACCTCGTCGAGGCGCTCGCCGGCTACGAGGGCGCGTTCGTGGTGGTGAGCCACGACGAGCGCTTCCTCGCCGACGTCGGCGTCACGCGCCGCTGGACGATCGAGGGCGACGGCATCCGCGATCGGCAGGAGGGCTGACGCGTCGCCGGGCGTGACGCGTGCGCGGCCTCAGACCGACTCGCACCCCTGGAGCGCGGTGAGCGCGCGGTCGTAGATCGTCTGCAGCCGCTCGTCGTCGCCGGCGTCGGCGACGCGCAGCCACTCCTCGATCGAGAGGCGGATGAGCACCGAGAGCCACTCGACGAGGGCTCGCACGTGGAGCGGGTCGCGTCCGCTCGTCTCGACGAGCGCGGCGACGAACGCCTCGTCGCGGCCGTGCTCCTGCCGCAGCGCGGCGGCGAGCAGGCCCGGCTCGTCTGCGATGAGGCGGCGCACGCGCAGGTGCCGGTGGTGCCCGGCGACGTCGGCCTCGAGGTCGGCCATGCGCTCGCGCCAGAAGGCGACGAGCTGCGGGCGCAGCGGCATGGATGCGTCGATGGCGTCGGCGGCGTCGGCGAGCGCGCCGGCGATCTCGCCGTCGTCGAGCACCGCCTGCTCCTTCGTGCCGCACAGGCGGTAGAACGTGCGCGGCGAGATGCCGGCGGCGGCGGCGATGTCCTCGACCGTCGTCGAGGCGACGCCCTGGCGCTCGAAGAGGTCGAGCGCGGCCTCGGCGATCTCGGAGCGCGTCTGCGAGCGACGGCGTTCGCGCAGGTCGCTGGCTGCTCGCTCCTCGATGGTCATGCAGTCATGCTACGGTAGTCCGCGTCAAGATGGCAGTCACTGCCAACTTGGCGAGCATGCGCGGAACGAGGGCGATCGGCGCACGCGAGCCCATCGGGGCTCGCACGGCTCGCGCCCTCGCGCGCGAGCAGCAGACGCAGCGCAGACGAGGACGACATGACGAGCACCGACACCGCATCCACCCCCATCCCCACCGCCGGCGACGAGCAGCGGCCGGCGGCAGCGCCGCGCCCGGGCCCCGTGCTCGCGCTCCTGGTCGCGAGCGCCTTCGTCGTCATCCTCAACGAGACGATCATGGGCGTCGCCATCCCGCAGCTCACGACCGCGCTCGACATCACGCTCTCGACCGCCCAGTGGCTCACGACGGGCTTCCTGCTCACGATGGCCGTCGTCATCCCCACGACGGGCTTCCTGCTGCAGCGCTTCCCGCTGCGCACCCTCTTCTTCGTCGCGATGGGGCTGTTCACCGTCGGCACCGTGCTCGCAGCGGTCGCGCCGGGCTTCGGCCTGCTGCTCGTCGGCCGCATCGTGCAGGCGTCCGGCACGGCGATCATGATGCCGCTGCTGTTCACGACCGTGCTCTCGGTCGTGCCTGCCGAGCGCCGCGGCCGCTTCATGGGCGTCATCTCCATCGTGATCGCCGTCGCACCCGCCGTCGGGCCGACCGTGTCCGGCCTCATCCTGTCGGCGTTCGACTGGCGTTGGCTGTTCGTGTTCGTGCTGCCCATCGCGATCGCGTCGCTCGTGCTCGGCGCCGTGTTCGTGCGCAACCTCACCGAGACGCAGCGCGCCCACCTCGACGTCGCCTCCGTGCTGCTGTCGGCGGTCGGATTCGGTGCGCTCGTCTTCGGCCTCGCCTCGATCGGCGAGTCGGCCGAGGGTCACGCGCCCGTGCCGGTCTGGATCCCGATCGTCGTCGGCGTCGTCTCCCTCGCCGCGTTCGCGTGGCGTCAGCTCGCGCTCGGCGGCACCGACCGGGTGCTGCTGAACCTCGGCGTCTTCCGCACCCGCGCGTTCTCGCTCGCCGTCGTGCTCGTCATCGTCGTGTTCGCGGTGCTGCTCGGCACGCTCATCCTGCTGCCGCTGTACCTGCAGCAGGTGCTGGGCCTCGACACGCTCGCCACGGGCCTCATGCTGCTGCCCGGCGGGGTGCTCATGGGCGTCGCCGCACCCATCGTGGGTGCGCTGTTCGACCGCTTCGGCCCGCGTCCGCTCGTGCTGCCCGCCGCGATCGTGACGAGCGGCGCGCTGTGGTGGATGACGACGCTCGACGCCGACTCGACGGTGCCCACCATCATCGCGATGCACCTCACGCTGAACCTCGGCCTCGCGTTCATGTTCACGCCGCTGCTGACCTCCGCGCTCGGCTCGCTGCCGCGCCACCTCTACTCGCACGGCTCCGCGATCATGTCGACGCTGCAGCAGGTGGCAGGCGCGGCCGGCACGGCGCTGTTCGTGACCCTCATGGCCGTCGGCGCGTCGGCGGCGGTGGCCAGCGGCACGACCGATGCCGCCGCGGCGACGAGCGCCGGCGTGCACTCGGCGTTCGTGGTCGGCGCGAGCCTGTCGCTCGCCGCGGTCGTGCTCGCGGCGTTCGTGCGCGGCGGCACGGCCCGCGACGAGCGGGTGCTCGCGCACTGACGCCGCGCACGAGATGAGCCCGAGCGGGCCGCCGAGTGGAATGCACCCTCGGCGGCCCGCTCGGGCTCATCTCGTGCGTGCCGGCGTGCGTGCCGGCGTGCGTGCCGGCGTGCGTGCGCGCGTCACGCGCGCGCGGCCTCCGCGTCGTCGAACCGCTCGCGCGCGGCCTCGACGTCGGCCATGTGCGTCGTCGTCCAGCGCAGCAGCGCGTCGATGAGATCCTGCAGCCCCTTGCCGACGGGCGCGATGCGGTACTCGACCGCGAGCGGCCGATCGCCCACGACGACGCGCTCGACCATGCCGTTGCGCTCGAGCCTGCGCAGCGTCGCGGTGAGCGACTTCTGCGTGATGGCGGGGATGGAACGACGCAGCGCGTTGAAGCGCAGCGCCCCGTGCTCGCAGAGTCGGTCGAGCACCTCGAGCGACCACTTGTCGAGCAGCTGGTCGAGCAGCTCGCGGTGGGCCCCGGTGATGGTGGTCGGGTCGATGGCGGTCTCCTGCATGACACCTAGTCTCGTTGCAGTGCCTGCGGGGTACCAGGGTTCCATGGGATACCACCAAGCGATCCGATCCAGGAGGCACCCGTGAGCGCACTGCTCCACTCCCCCGAGGGCATGTTCCAGCCCGTCCCCTACCACCACGTCGCCGTCGGCACCGGCTCGCGGCACGTGCACGTCGCCGGGCAGATCGCCCGCGACGGCGAGGGTCGTGCCCTCGCCGTCGGCGACCTGCGCGGCCAGGTCGCCGAGGTGCTGCGCAACGCGCATCGCGGCCTCGCGAGCGCGGGCGCCACGTTCGACGACGTCGTGCGTCTGCGGTTCTTCGCGGCCGGCTGGCGACCCGACCTGTACGACGCGTTCCTCGCGGGCGTCGCCGACGTCGCCGACGAGCTGGGCCTGCCCACCCCGCTGCCGCCGGCATCCCTCATCGGCGTCGACATCCTCTTCGAGCCCGACGTGCTCATCGAGCTCGAGGTCGAGGCCATCGTCGACTGACGCCGCGCACGCGATGAGCGTGAGCGGGCCACCGAGCGGCATGCACCCTCGGCGGTCCGCTCACGCTCATCGCGTGCGGGCGCGTGCCAGGCTGGGATGCACACCCCACCGACGCGAGGAGCACCACGATGCGAGCGACGATCATCCACGGCGAGCGCGACGTCCGCGTGGAGGAGGTGCCGGATCCCGTGCTCGCGTCGGGCCCGAAGGCGAGCGGCCGCGACGCGATCGTGCGCGTCGTCGCGGCGTGCGTGTGCGGCTCCGATCTGTGGCCGTACCGCGGCGTGCGCCCCATCGAGGAGCCGCGGCGCATCGGCCACGAGTTCGTCGGCGTCGTCGAGGAGATCGGCAGCGCGGTGCGCACGCTGCAGCCCGGCGACTTCGTCATCGCCCCGTTCGTCATCTCCTGCGGCGAGTGCGTCAACTGCCGCAACGGCGTCACGACGTCGTGCCTGCACGGTGGCGGCTGGGGCTGGGAGGGCGAGGAGGGCTTCGCGGATGCGGGGCAGGGCGAGCGCGTGCGCGTGCCGCTCGCGGACGGCACGCTCGTCGTCGTGCCCGGCGAGCCCGCGCCGGAGCTGATCCCGAGCCTCCTCGCGCTCTCCGACGTGCTGCCGACGGGCCACCACGCGGCGGTGTCGGGCGGCGTCCGCGAGGGGTCGACCGTCGCGGTCGTCGGCGACGGCGCCGTGGGTCTGTCCGCCGTGCTCGCCGCCAAGCGCCTCGGTGCGTCGCGCATCGTCGCGATGTCGCGTCACGAGGACCGGCAGCGCCTCGCGCTCGAGCTCGGCGCGACCGACGTGGTGCCCGAGCGCGGCGACGAGGGCGTCGAGCGCCTCCACGCGATGTTCGACGGCATCGGCCCGGACGTCGTGCTCGAGTGCGTGGGCACGAAGGAGTCGATGGATCAGGCGCTGCGGTCGGCGCGGCCGGGCGGCCAGGTCGGCTTCGTCGGCGTGCCCGCCGGCGGGCCGGAGCTGCCGGTGCGGCAGCTGTTCTCGACGAACGTCGGCGTGCGCGGCGGCATCGCGCCGGTCCGCGCGTACCTCGACGAGCTGCTGCCGGAGGTGCTCGACGGCTCGCTCGACCCGGGCCGCGTCTTCGACATGGAGGTGCCGCTCGACGACGTCGCGGAGGCGTACCGCGCGATGGACGAGCGCCGCGCGATCAAGGTGATCGTGCGCCCCTGACCCCACGCCGCGGTGCTCGCGCGCACCGCGATCCCCGTCCTGAGGCTCTCGGCCCGTTCTGATGTCAGAAAGCGCCGAGAACCTCGGATCCGCGGCGCCGGGCGGTCGGCGGGGTCTTCCAGGACCTCCCACGGCGCGGGCCCACGGTCGTAGCGTGGGCGCATGGGAGACATGCGTCGCGAGATCCGCGAGTTCCTCACGTCACGGCGCGCCCGCATCACGCCCGAGCAGGCGGGCCTGCCCGCGTACGGCGGCAACCGCCGCGTCGCGGGGCTCCGCCGCGAGGAGGTCGCGATGCTCACGGGCGTCTCGGTCGACTACTACGTGCGCCTCGAGCGCGGCAGCCTCGGCGGCGCCTCCGAGTCGGTGCTCGACGCCCTCGCCCGCACGCTGCAGCTCGACGAGGCCGAGCGCACCTACCTGCACGACCTCGCGCGGTCGGTCGCGCCCACGCGCACGCCGCCGCCGCCGCCCGCGACGAGCGTGCGTCCGGTGATCCTGCAGGTGCTCGACGCCTTCGCTGGGCCCGCGTGGGTGCGCAACAGCAGGCACGACATCATCGCGGCGAACGCCATGGGCCGCGCGCTGTACCAGCCGGTGTTCGACGACCCGCACCGCCCGGTCAACACGACGCGGTTCATCTACCTGAATCCCGCGGCGCGCACGTTCTGGCGCGACTACGAGCAGACCGAGCGCACCGCTGCGGCGATGCTGCGTCTCGAGGCCGGCCGCGCACCCCACGATCCCGACCTCATCCGCCTCGTGGGCGAGCTGTCGACGCGCAGCGAGGTGTTCCGGCAGCGCTGGGCGTCGCGCGACGTGCATCTCCACCGCTCGGGTCGCAAGCGCCTGCACCATCCGGTCGTCGGCGACCTCGACCTCGACTACGAGTCGATGGAGCTGCCGAGCGAGCCCGGGCTCGTGCTCAACGTGTACACCGCGCCGGCCGGCTCCCCGTCGGCCGACGGGCTGCGGCTGCTGGCGTCGTGGGTCGCGACGCACGACGCCGAGCCGGCGAGGGCGACGACCGAGCGGTGAGCCGCGGATGCGCGTTGCGGCTCGCGAGCCGTGCGTCGCATCCGCGAGCGCCGGCGTCGGCGCCCACGGCTCAGTCGCGAGCGCTGCGCCGCTCGAGCAGCACCGTGTCGTGCCAGACGCCGTCGGGCGTGCGGGCGATGCGCTCGCGCGTGCCCACGACGCGGAAGCCGGCCCGTTCGTGCAGTCGGATGCTCGCGGCGTTCTCGACGAGGATGGCCGACTGGATCGTCCAGATGCCGAGTCGCTCGGACTCCTCGACGAGCAGCCCGAGCAGGGCGGAGCCCACGCCGCGGCCGGCGGCCTCCGTGGCGACGTAGATCGAGTGCTCGACGACGCCCCGGTAGGCGTCGCGCGCCGACGCCCGGGAGGCGGCGACCCAGCCGACGACCTCGTGCCGCTCGTCGAGGGCGACGTGGCTGAGGCCCTCGACCCTGCTCGCGAGGAAGGCCTCCGCGGCGGGCGTCGTCGCCTCGAAGGTCGCGAGGCCCGTCGCGATGCCCTCGGCCCAGATGCGCTCGACGCGAGCCCAGTCGGTGGCGAGCATGGGTCGCAGGTCGATCGTCACCCTGCGAGCCTCGCACGCGCCGTGGCCATCGGCCGCCGTGCCCGCTACGCCCTGCCCGCGCCGGCCGCGACCGCCGTCGACACCGCCGTCGACACCGCGGTCGTCGCGGCGAGCACGGTCGCGACGTGCCGGTCGACGACCGTCGCGCCCCAGTCGCCCTGCTGCAGCGCGAGCGCGCGCGAGGCGACGGTGCTCGTCCAGGGGATGCGACGGTGCAGGGCGGGCAGCTGGTCGCTCGCCCAGAGCAGCGCGGCGAGCGCAGCGGAGCGCGGGTCGGGGTCGACGCCGTCGACGAGCACGGCGCGCAGCCGCGACACGACGCCGTCCTCGTGCGTCGTGTCGACGGTGCGCATTCGCGTGACCGGGATGAACCCCAGCACGCGGTCGCGCTCGCGGCGGAGGATGCCGCGCTCCTCGAGCCGGTCGAGCACGGTCTCGCGCAGCGGCGGCCCGATCTCGGCGATGCGTGCCACGACCGAACGACGCTGCGTCGCGATCACGTCGAACGCCGAGCGCAGCAGCGGGTCGGCGGGTGGCGTCGCGCCCGGCACGGCCTCGACGCCCTGGCCCGGGGCGACGCGCACGAGCCCGCGCTGCGCGAGCTCGACGATCACGGCGCCGCCGAGCGTCGCGTACAGCATCCCCTCGCCGAGGATGTGGCCGCCGTCGTCGTCGAGCAGCACGAGCAGCAAGTCCTCGACGAGCAGCAGGTCGTCGTCCACGGTGCATCCCTCCCGGGCCGAGCGAGCCCCGACCAGACGCATCCATGCCACACCGTGCCCTCGGGGCCGGGTCAAGCGGGCGATCGGGCGGCGGCGGCGCGTCCCCCGAGACGCGCAGAAGGCCCCGGAGTCTCCTCCGGGGCCTTCCTCGTCTCCCCGAGGGGACACCGTGCGCGAGGGGGGACTTGAACCCCCACGCCCTTGCGGGCACTGGCACCTGAAGCCAGCGCGTCTGCCAATTCCGCCACTCGCGCATGGGCCGCATCGCTGCGAGCCAACCACGCGACTCTAGCACCCTCCGAGGCGCCTGCGACGCGACGGCTGCGTTCGTCCCGTACCCTGGGTGGCGCATCGACGAGAGGCATGACGGACACGTGGGAATCCTCGACAGCTTCGAGCGTGGGCTCGAGCGGGTCGTCAACGGCGCATTCGCCAAGACGTTCCGCAGCGGCGTCGAGCCGTTGGAGATCGCGGCTGCGCTGAGGCGCGAGCTCGACACCAACGCCTCCGTCGTCTCGCGCGACCGCATCCTCGTGCCCAATCGCCTCACGGTGCGGCTCGCCCCCGAGGACCATGCGCGCATGCAGCGCCTCGGCGACTCGCTCACCGACGAGCTGCGCTCTGCGCTGCAGCGGCACGCCGCCGAGAACCAGTACTCGTTCGCGGGCGGCCTCGACCTGACGCTCGAGCGCGACGACGGCCTGTCGACGGGCATCCTCGCCGTCGATGCCGAGCTCGCGAAGGGCGAGGTCGCCTGGCGAGCCGTCGTCGACATCAAGGGCAACCGCGTCTCGCTGCGCACGGGCCGCACCGTCATCGGTCGCGGCTCCGACGCCGACATCACGATCGACGACGCGGGTGCGTCGCGCGCGCACGCCGAGATCGTCTGGGACGGCTCGCGAGCGCAGATCACCGACCTCGGCTCGACGAACGGCACGCTGCTCAACGGCCGCACGCTGAGGAAGTCGCTGCTCGAGCCCGACTCGATCATCGACATCGGCTCGACGCGGCTCGTGTACCGCGTGCTCGCGGAGTCGAGGGATGCCCGATGAGCGACATCAGCGATCTCACCCTCCTCCTGCTGCGCGTGGGCTTCCTCGTGCTGCTGTGGGTCTTCATCTTCATCGTCATCTACTCGCTGCGCAGCGACCTCTTCGCGTCGCGCATCACGCGGCTGCAGCAGGGCGGCGACGCCGCTGCCTCCTCCGCCGCACCGACTGCGCCTGCGCGACCGGCGCCCTCCACGAGCCCCGACGCCGCGACGACCGTCACCCACATGGGTCGTGGCTCGCGCAGCGCACCCGCCCCGACGGTCGCGCAGCCTGCCCGCAGGCTCGTCGTCACGGGCGGCCCGCGCTCCGGCGTCGAGATCGACCTCCCGGCCACGGGCCTCACGATCGGCCGCTCGAGCAGCTCGGGCCTGCAGGTGAAGGACGACTACACGTCCTCCAACCACGCCCGGCTCGTGCTGCGCGGCAGCGAGTGGCGCATCGAGGACCTCGGCTCGACGAACGGCACGTTCGTCGCCGGTCGTCGCGTGCAGGGCTCGGCGTCCGTGACCCCGGGCGTGGAGCTGCGCATCGGCACCACCACGTTCGAGCTGAGGCGGTGACGTGGCCCTCGCCGCAGCGCGCAGCCACGTGGGCAGGGTCCGGAGCGACAATCAGGACTCGGGCTACGCCGGCGCGCACCTGTTCGTCGTCGCCGACGGGATGGGCGGGCACGCCGGCGGCGACGTCGCCTCCGCGCTGACCGTCCGCCGACTGCGCGACGCCGATCGCGAGCACGCGACGCCCGAGGAGGCGCTCGACGACCTCAAGGGCGTGATCCAGTCGGCCGGCGAGCAGCTGCAGTCGACGATGCGCGAGCACCCCGAGCTCGCCGGCATGGGCACCACGGTGTCGGGCATCGTCCGCGTCGGCGACCGCATGGCGATCGCGCACATCGGCGACTCGCGCATCTACCGCTACCGCGTCGGCGCGCTCACGCAGATCACGACCGACCACACCTTCGTGCAGAAGCTCGTCGAGGCGGGCCGCATCACGCGCGAGGAGGCCGAGACGCATCCGCGGCGCAACGTCGTGATGCGCGTCCTCGGCAACATCGAGACGCATCCCGAGGTCGACGGGCTCGTCGAGGACACGCTGCCCGGCGACCGCTGGGTCGTGTGCTCCGACGGTCTCTCGGGCGTCGTGTCCGAGGCGCGCATCGCGCAGCTGCTCGGCCACCGGCGCGACGCGGGCGCCACCGCCGACCGGCTCGTGCAGGAGGCGCTGAGCCACGGCGCGCCCGACAACGTGACCGTCGTGATCGTCGACGTCGACGAGTCGGGCTCGTCGGGCGTCGAGCCGCAGACCGTCGGCAGCGCCGCGAGCGAGATCGACTACGCGGCGGCCGAGCCCGAGGCCACCCCCATGAGCCTCACGCAGCTGCTGCTGCATCCCGTGCAGGCGAGGCAGCAGCCCGCGTACGAGCACTTCGAGCCCGAGAGCGAGGAGTACCTCGCCGAGCTGCTCGCCGAGCACCGCAGGTGGAAGCTGCGCCGCCGCATCACCTGGACGGTGGGCGTCGCCCTCGCGGTGATCGCGGTCGTCGCCGCGTGCCTCGGCTTCTACGCGTGGACGCAGACCCGCTACTTCGTGGGTGCGAACGACGAGGGCTACGTCACCATCTACCAGGGCGTGCAGAGCGACGTGGGCCCGATCTCGCTGTCGTCGGAGGTGCAGGTCACCGACATCGAGCTCGACGAGCTCAGCGACTTCGAGCGTCAGCGCATCGAGCAGACGATCAACGCGGACGACCTGGGAGCCGCGCAGCGCATCGTCGACCGGCTGGAGGTGGCGGCGCCATGAGCAACGCCCTGCAGACCGGCATGATCCAGCTTCGCGACGCGACGCAGGCCATCCGCGTGCGCATCCGCAATCCGCAGAGGCTGCGAGCGCTCGAGCTGCTGCTGCTCGTCATCGCGTGGGCGATCGGCGGTGGCGCGATGCTGCTCGTGCAGATCGGCGCGCTCGGCGCCGTCGACCTCACGCTGCTCTACCTCTTCGGCGGCCTCGCGGCGATGACGCTCGTCGTGCACGTCGTGCTGCGCTTCGTCGCGCGCGACGCCGACCCGTTCCTGCTGCCGATCGCGACGGCGCTCAACGGCCTCGGCATCGCCATGATCTACCGCATCGACATCGGTCGCGGCGATCTCGGATGGGATGCGGCGGGCGTGCGCCAGATCGTCTGGATGGCCATCGCGCTCGTCGCAGCGGTCGTCGTGCTGCTCGTCATCCGCAACCATCGCGTGCTGCTGCGGTACCGCTTCACGGCGATGGCGGCGGCGCTCGTGCTGCTCGTGCTGCCGATGCTGCCCGGCCTCGGCGCGACGATCAACGGCGCGCAGGTGTGGATCCAGGTCGGCAGCTTCTCGTTCCAGCCCGGCGAGATCGCGAAGATCGCCCTCGCGGTCTTCTTCGCCGGCTACCTCGTCACGGCCCGCGACTCGCTGTCGATCGCCGGGCGCCGCGTGCTCGGGCTGCAGCTGCCGCGCCTGCGCGACCTCGGACCCATCGCGCTCGTGTGGGCCATGTGCATGATGGTGCTCGTCGTGCAGGGCGACCTCGGCACGGGCCTGCTGTACTTCGGGCTCTTCACCGTCATGCTCTACGTCGCGACGGGTCGGCGCTCGTGGATCATCATCGGCCTCGTCATGGTCGTCGCCGCTGGCGCGATGCTGTGGCTGCTCACGCGCGGCGAGGCGGAGTGGATGCAGCGCGTCGGCATCGGCGTCATCGTGCTGGCCGTCGTCGGCATCATGGGCGCGTTCGCGGTCATGTCCCTGCAGCGCTGGCGCGCAGACGGGGGCATCGGCTGGATCGTCTCCGGCGGCGTCGCCGCCGTGGCAGGCCTCGTCGTGGCGTTCGTGCTGCTGCGCCTCGACCCCGCGTCGCTCGAGGGCCTCGGCATCGGTCGCGTCGAGTCGCGCGTCGAGGGCTGGCTGCGCGCGTTCGACGACGACGTCTTCTCCCGCGAGTCGGGCAGCTCGTACCAGCTCGTCACCGGCATCTTCGGCATGGCGGCCGGCGGGCTCATCGGCACGGGCCTCGGCCTCGGCCGCCCCGGGCTCGTGCCGCACGCCGAGTCCGACTTCATCATGGCGTCGATGGGCGAGGAGCTCGGGATGGTCGGGTTCTTCGCGATCCTCGCCCTCTTCCTCGTCCTCGTGTCGCGCGGCATCCGCATCGGCTACCTCGGCTCCGACGACTTCACGAAGCTGCTCGCCGTGGGCCTCGCGTTCGTCATCGCGCTGCAGGTGTTCATCGTCGTGGGCGGCGTCACGCGCGTCATCCCGCTCACGGGCCTCACGACGCCGTTCATGGCCGCGGGCGGCTCGTCGCTCGTCGCGAACTGGATCATCGTGGCGCTGCTGCTGCGCCTCAGCGACACCGTGCGCATGCAACGAAGGGTGGTGACCGCATGAACCGCGAGCTCTCGAGGGTCAGCGTGCTGCTGCTGTGCATGTTCGTGGCCCTGTTCGGCTCCTCGTCGATCATCCAGTGGGCGCAGGCGGATGCGCTGCGCGACGATCCGCGCAACTCCCGCACGCTGCTGGCGTCGTTCGCTGCCGAGCGCGGCTCGATCCTCGTCGACGGCACGGCCGTCGCGCAGAGCGTCGAGTCCGGCGACGTCTACGAGTGGCAGCGCCAGTACCCGCAGGGTGCGCTCTACGCTCCTGTCACGGGCTACAACACGCTCGGACAGGGCAACAGCGGCATCGAGGGCGCCATGAACGACGAGCTGACGGGGCAGGCCTCGAGCCAGTTCTTCCAGCAGGTCGAGCAGCTCATCACGGGTCAGGATCCGTCGGGCTCGTCGGTCGAGCTCACGATCGACCCCGCAGCGCAGGAGGCCGCGATGACGGCGCTGCAGGGCGTCGGCCCGGGTGCCACGGGCGCCGCGGTCGCGATCGACCCGGCGACGGGCGACATCCTCGCGCTCGCCTCGAACCCGACGTTCGACCCGAACGTCCTCGCGAACCACGACACGCAGGCCGTCATCGCCGCGTACGACCAGCTCATCGCCGATCCGGGGGATCCGCTCGTCAACCGCGCGATCGGCGGCGACCTGTACTTCCCCGGCTCGGTCTTCAAGCTCGTGGTGGCGGCTGCGGCGATCGAGTCCGGCGACTACACGCCCGAGTCGACGTTCGCGAACCCGGCCGAGCTGAATCTCACGGGCACCTCCACGCCCATCTACAACTCGACTCGCGAGGCGTGCCGCGGTGGCGAGGGCGACCAGGTGTCGCTCGTCAACGCGCTCATCTACTCCTGTAACATCCCGTTCGCCGAGCTGGGCGAGCAGCTGGGCGAGGATGCCCTCGCCGAGCAGGCTGCGGCGTTCGGCTACGGCGAGGCGCTGCAGATCCCCATGTCGGTCACGGCGTCGACCTACCCCGACGGCCTCGCCCCCTCCGAGCTGCAGCTGACGTCGTTCGGCCAGTACGACGTGCGCGTGACGCCGCTGCAGGTGGCCATGACGACGGCGGCGATCGCGAACGACGGCATGCTCATGCAGCCGCAGCTCGTGGAGCAGGTCATCGACACCGAGTCGCTCGACGTCATCGCCGACCCCGATCCTGCCGAGCTCGGCCAGGCGGTCAGCGAGTCCACGGCTCAGACCATGCAGGATCTGATGGTGCAGGGCGTCGAGCAGGGACTCGCGTCGAACGCGGCCATCCCGGGGGTCACGGTCGGCGGCAAGACCGGCACGGCCGAGAACGACGAGTCGGGCGACAGCCCCTTCAACCTGTGGTTCACGGGCTTCGGCGAGGGGACGGACGGCCAGCAGGTCGCCGTGGCCGTCGTCGTCGTCCCTGAGCAGAACATCGCGGCGGACACCTCGAACGAGGTCGCCGCACCCATCGGCAGAGCGATCATCGAGGCGGTGCTGAACTCATGAGACCAACGAGCGGACTCACCTTCGGTGGGCGGTACCAGCTCACGTCGAGGATCGCCATCGGCGGCATGGGCGAGGTCTGGCAGGCCAGCGACCTCGTCATCGGCCGCACGGTGGCGCTGAAGATCCTCAAGGACGAGTACATGGGCGACCCCGGGTTCCTCGAGCGCTTCCGCGCCGAGGCCCGGCACGCTGCGCTCGTGAACCATGAGGGCATCGCGAACGTCTTCGACTACGGCGAGGAGGAGGGCAGCGCCTTCCTCGTGATGGAGCTCGTGCCCGGCGAGCCGCTGAGCGCGATCCTCGATCGCGACCGCACGCTGCCTGCCGACAAGGTGCTCGACATCGTCGCGCAGACGTCTGCGGCGCTGCACGCAGCGCATCAGGCGGGGCTCGTGCACCGCGACATCAAGCCCGGCAACCTGCTCATCACGCCCGAGGGGCGCGTGAAGATCACCGACTTCGGCATCGCGCGCATCGCCGACCAGGTGCCGCTGACGGCCACGGGTCAGGTCATGGGCACGGTGCAGTACCTGTCGCCCGAGCAGGCGAGCGGCCAGCCGGCCGCCCCCGCCACCGACATCTACTCGCTGGGCATCGTCGCCTACGAGGCGCTCGCCGGCCGTCGGCCGTTCACGGGCGAGTCGCAGGTCGCGATCGCGATGGCGCACATCAACGACGCGCCGCCCGAGCTGCCCGGCACCGTGCCCGAGCCCGTGCGCAACCTCGTGCTGTCGTGCATCGCGAAGAAGCCCGCCGATCGGCCCACGTCGGCCGCGCACCTCTCGCGCGCCGCGACGATGCTGCGCCGCGGCGACATCGCAGGCGCCGCGGCCATCGTGCCCGGCATCGCCTCGACCGACTCGTTCGCGACGATCGACGCGCCCACGCAGGCGACGACGCGCGTCATCGGCACCCAGTCGCATCCGGCCACGGCGGCGCTGCCCGTCGCGATCGAGGAGGACACGCGCGTCGACGAGCGCGGGCGGCGCAAGCCGTGGGTCATCCCCGTCATCGTCATCGCGGCGAGCCTGCTCATCGCGGGGCTCATCGCGCTCGCGTGGGCGCTCATCGGCCAGGGTGCCGACGAGCCCGAGCCGTCGACGAGCCCCGAGCCGACGCCGTCCGAGACGATCGAGACGGTGCAGATCGACGAGGCCGACTACCTCGGCATGACCGAGGCGGAGTTCCGCGACGCGATGGCGAACCTCGACCTCGTCGCCGACGTGCAGACGGGTGGCGAGGCCGCCCCGACGGCCGCGCAGGCGGGCACGGTGTACGCCGTGAACCCGACGGGCCCCGTCGCCCCGGGCACGCAGATCTCCGCGACGATCTACGCCCCCCTGCCCACGCTCGACCAGCCTGCCGCTCCGACGGTGCAGGGCGGCGGTTCGACCGACGTCCAGCCCGGCGATGCCGCCACGGTGACGTGGGACACGTACGGATGCCCGGCCGGGTACGACGCCTCCTACCGCGTGTTCCTCGAGGGTCCGGGCGGCGTCGGCAACGTCACCGGATCGACGGCCGACGTCACGTTCAACGGCGAGGGCTCCGTCATCGTCACGTACACGGTGACGTGCGAGGCCGAGGGCCGCGACCAGCTCACGAGCGAGCCGTCGCAGCCGCTCACGTTCACGGTGACGGCGCCCGAGCCGTCGACCCCGCCGTCGACCGAGCCGCCCGCCGATCCCGAGCCGACGATCCTGCCGACGCCCTGACGCACGCCAGCGCGACCACAGGTCCGCACCCCCTCTCGGCCGCTAGACTCGACCGGTCCGAGAGGGGGTGCGCATGACCGACGTCATCGCATCCCTCGACGTGCTCGGAGACCGCTACGAGATCGGCGAGCTCATCGGTCGCGGCGGCATGGCCGAGGTGCATCGCGGCCGCGATCGCCGCCTCGACCGGCTCGTGGCCATCAAGCTGCTGAAGCCCGAGCTCGGCGAGGACGACGACTTCCGCGTGCGCTTCCGCCAGGAGGCGCAGTCGGCGGCGCGCATGTCGCATCCGACGGTCGTGCGCGTGTTCGACGCCGGCGAGCAGGTCACGAAGGACGCCCACGGTCGCACCGTGTCGGTGCCCTACATCGTGATGGAGTACGTCGACGGCCGCATGGTGAAGGACATCATCGCCGAGGCCCCGCTCACCGAGTCGGAGGCCGTGCGCATCACGAAGGGCATCCTCACGGCCCTCGAGTACTCGCACCGCGCCGGCATCGTGCACCGCGACATGAAGCCCGGCAACGTGATGGTGACGCCGGGCGGCCACATCAAGGTCATGGACTTCGGCATCGCCCGCGCCGTGAGCGAGACGTCGACCTCGGTCGCGCAGACCGGCATGATCCTCGGCACGGCGCAGTACTTCTCCCCCGAGCAGGCTCGCGGCGAGGTCGTCGACGCCCGCACCGACCTGTACTCAACGGGCGTGATGCTCTTCGAGATGCTCACGGGCCGCGCGCCGTTCCTCGGCGACTCCGCCGTCGCCGTCGCGTACCAGCACGTCTCCGAGCAGCCGGTCGCGCCGTCGACGCTGCGCGACGGCATCTCGCCCGCGATGGACTCCGTCGTGCTCAAGGCGCTCACGAAGCGCAAGGAGGAGCGGTTCCAGACCGCCGACGAGTTCCGCGAGGCGCTCGAGGCAGCGCTCGTGGGCGAGGCGGTCGACGTCGAGGACGACGAGGCGGCCATCTTCACGACGGGCGTGCAGGGCGGCGCCGCGACGACGATGTTCCAGGTGCTCGACGTCGACGACTATCGACCGGCGCCCCAGGCGCGGCCGCCGGTCGCGTGGCTGTGGGGTGGCATCGCCCTCATCGGCGTGCTCGTGGTCGCGATCGTCTTCTGGGCTGCGAGCCAGGGCCCGAGCCTGCCGATCGCCGGCCTGTCGGCCACCGTGCCCACGGTGACGGGCCTGACGCAGGAGGAGGCGGTCGCCGCGGTCGAGGAGGCCGGGCTCTCGCCGAGCGTGCGCCAGACGGTCGACGAGGACTCCGACGCCGGCGAGGTGCTCCGCACCGATCCGCCGGAGGGCACCACCGTGTCGCCTGCCACCTCCGTCACGATCTTCGTCTCGAGCGGCCCTCCGCCGTTCGCGCTCGTCAACGTGCTCGGCAACTCGGTCTCCGAGGCGACCGCTGCGCTCGAGGGCGCGCGACTCGTCGTCGCGGAGTCAGTCATCACGAGCGATCACCCGACGCTGCCTGCCGGCACGGTGCTGCGCACCGAGCCGGCCGCGAGCACCCTCGTCTCCCAGGGCGACACGATCACGCTCGTCGTCTCGAGCGGCGAGGTGCAGATCCCCGACGTCGTGGGCGAGAGCATCACCGACGCCGTCGCGACGATGCAGAGCCCCGACGTGGGCTACCAGGTGCGGCAGCTGTTCGTGCAGTCGTGTCAGGGCGGCCGCGTCGTGCAGCAGGATCTGGCGCCCGGCTCGCACCCGCAGGGCGGCACGATCACGCTCACGTACTGCAACGGCCAGCCTGCGCCCCCCGCGGCCCCGACGACGCCTCCCACCGAGGGCGGCGACGCGCCGCCTCCGGGCGACGGCGGCGGCGAGGGCGACGGCGACTGACGCCAGCGGCGGCGGATCGCCGTGGTTCGTCGCGACCGCGCTCACCCGCGTGGGTGCCTCGCGAGGCGCGAGTGCGGCCCGGCTGCCTCGCCGAGCCTGCTCGACGACCCGTCGGCGTCAGTCGCCGAACGACACGAGGGGTGCCTTGCCGTGCGCACGCTCGGCCGCGCCCTCGAGGCCCGCGCGCTCGAGCCAGTTGCCGAGCATGCGGTAGCCGCCCTCGGTCAGCACCGACTCCGGGTGGAACTGCACGCCCCACACCGGGTGCTCGCGATGCTCGAGCGCCATGATGACGCCGGGCCCGTCGGCCTGCTCGGTGCGGGCCGTGACGGCGAGCGCGTCGGGCACCGTGCCGTCGACGACCGCGAGCGAGTGGTAGCGCGTCGCGGTGAAGGGCGAGGGCACGCCCTCGAAGACCGGCGAGCCCTCGTGGACGACCTGCGACGTCTTGCCGTGCATGAGCTGCTCGGCGTGCGTCACGACGCCGCCGAGCGCCTCGGCGATCGCCTGATGCCCGAGGCACACGCCCAGCAGGGGCACGTCGTGCGCGATCGCCTCGTGCACGATGGGGATGGATGCGCCCGCGTCGGCGGGCGTGCCGGGCCCGGGAGAGAGCAGCACGGCATCCCACTCGCCGATCGTCGCCGGGTCGACGACGTCGTTGCGCACGACGTCGACCTCGGCGCCCAGCTCGGAGAGGTAGCCGGCGAGGGTGTAGACGAAGCTGTCGAAGTTGTCGACGACGAGGATGCGCGTCATGCGACGGTCGCATCCGGCGTCGGCAGGAACGTCTGCATGATCCACGGGTACACGTGCCAGATGAGGGCGTAGGCGACGCCGGCGAGCAGCGCGAGGGCGATGATCGCCTTCACGGGCCACGGGCCGGGCAGGATCCTCCACAGTGCGCCGTACATCAGGCACCTCCCTGGATCGCGGCGAGCTCGGCCGGCATGGTCTCGGACCATCCGACGTACACCGAGTACGTGATGAGTCGCGTCGCGGCCGACCACTCGGGGTGGCACGTCGTCATCGTCATGATGCGGTCGGTCGGCACGGCCCCCGGCTGGTTGGGCACGGGCGCGACGACGTCGACCTGGGTGGGCTGCACGTACTCGCTGTCGCGGTACTCGTACACGTACCAGACGCCCGCGGTCTGCACGTAGATGCGGTCGCCGACGACGAGCTCGTCGAGGCGGGTGAACGGGCCGCCCTGACCGTTGCGGTGCCCGGCGATCGCGAAGTTGCCGACCTCGCCGGGCATGGCGGACGTGTCGTAGTGCGCGAGGCCGAGGTCGAGCGAGTCGAGCACGAATCGGCTGGTGCCCTGGCCCACGACGCGCTGGAAGTCGCCGAAGCGGGGGATGTGCACGACGGCGAACGCCTCGCGGTCTGCCGGAGCCGCGGCGACGGGCGGCTCATCGGTGCGCAGCTCGGTGGCGGGCTCGCCCTGCGCGCCACCCGTGAGCGACTGCGCGAACGTCTCTGCGGCGTCCTGCTGCTGGCCACCCATGATCTCGTCGCTCAGCCACACCTGCCAGCCGACGAAGCCCAGCACGAGCACCCCGACGGTGACGAGCAGCTCCCCGAGCACGCCGCCGACGGTCGTGCGACGACGGGGACGCGGTGGCTTCGGCACTCGAGCATTCTACGCGGGACGCTGCGCTAGACTCGCGGATCATGGCCAGGAACAGCATCGCCCGCTCGCGCGCATCGCGCGATCACGAGGAGTCGCGCAATCCGCAGTGGTACGTGCCGGTCATGCTCGGCTTCATCATCGTCGGGCTGCTGTGGGTCATCGTCTTCTACATCTCGGGCTCGACGCTGCCCATCCAGTCGATCGGTCCGTGGAACATCGCGATCGGCTTCGGCATCATGTTCATCGGCTTCCTGATGACCACGCGCTGGCGCTAGCCAGCCCCTTCGCCTCGCCAGCAGGCCCGCACCGTCTCGGTGCGGGCCTGCTGCGTTCGCAGCGCGTCGCATGGAGGGCGACGCGCATAGCGAATGTTCGAAGACGCTCGAATCACACGCCTGTCAGTTGTGCACAGGTGGGGATAAGTCTGTGGAGAACCGCGGGCGGGCGAGCGCACCGCGGTTCCCCTGCCGAGGGTCCGTCGCCATGCCGCTCGACGGATTGGCACGCGGCGCGCTCCGGGTCGGCGAGGGCCCGCTCCCGCAGCAGGGGCGGGCGGAGCGGGTCGCGGCTGCGACCCGGCCGTCAGAGCACGACGAGCAGGAAGCCGATCCACGTCGCGACGGCCGCGCCGCCGACGACCGCGATGGGCACCCACGACGAGCGGCGCGTCTCGCGCCGCCGCAGGTTGGCGCCGATCCAGAAGCCGAGCGCGACGCCGGCGACGAGCCCGCCCACGTGCGCCTGCCAGGAGACGCCCGAGAGGAAGAGGCCGATCGCGAGGTTCACGCCGACGATGATGAGGATCTGCGGATCGAAGCGGCCGCCGAGCATGCGCTGCAGCCCGATGTAGATGCCGAAGAGCCCGAAGATCGCACCGCTCGCGCCGACGACGGCCGAGCCGGACAGCAGCGTGACGGCGAGGGATCCCCATGCGGCGGTCACGAGGTAGATCGCGAGGAAGGGCAGCCTGCCGAGCCGCTGCTCGATGCCTCGACCCACGAGGTAGAGCGTCAGCATGTTGAAGACGAAGTGCAGCAGCCCGCCGTGCACGAGCGCTGCCGTGACGAAGCGCCACGGCTCGGCGACGGCGAAGGGCGCGTAGAAGAGCAGCGACTGCGTGACGACGCCCCGCATGCCACCCGTGACGAGCTGCAGGATGCCGACGGCGGCGGTGAGGGCGATGATCGACGTCGTGACGGGCGTCGGCATGCCGAGCCAGCGACGCACGCCGCGCCGCACGGGGCCGCCGTAGGCCAGCCTGCGCTGCTGGCGATGCGAGGCGATCGACGTCACCTTCGCTTCGCGCACGCACTCGGGGCACTGCACGCCCACGGGCGCCTGGATCTGGCAGGAGCCGCAGATCGTGCGGCCGCAGCGCTGGCACAGCGTCCAGCTCTGACGACTCGGGTGCCGGTAGCACGCCTCGGCGCCGGGAGCGCTCGTCACGAGCGGCTCCCGGCGCCGAGGCAGGGCTGGTGGTGCGTCACGCTCAGACGGGCGTCACCGTGACGCCGGTGATGACGACGTCCTGGAGGGGCTTGTCGCGACCGTCGGTGTCGACGGCCTGGATGGCGTCGACGACCTTGCGGCTCTCGGCGTCCTCGACGAGGCCGAAGATCGAGTGCTTGCCCCGCAGCCACGGCGTGGGCACGGTCGTGATGAAGAACTGCGAGCCGTTCGTGCCGCGGCCGCCCTGGATGCCGGCGTTCGCCATGGCGAGCACGTAGGGGGCGTCGAACGACAGCTCGGGGTGGATCTCGTCGTCGAACTGGTAGCCGGGGCCGCCGATGCCCTGACCGAGCGGGTCGCCGCCCTGGATCATGAACTCGGGGATGATGCGGTGGAAGATCGTGCCGTCGTAGAGCGGCGCCGACGAGGTCTCGCCCGTGCCCGGGTGCTTCCACTCCTTGCCACCCGTCGCGAGGCCGACGAAGTTCTCGACCGTCTTGGGTGCGTGGTTGCCGAGCAGGTTGACCTCGATGTCGCCGAGGTTGGTGGAGATCGTCGCGACTGCGGTGTGGAGGGCCATGCCTCGATCCTCGCACGCGGCACCCCTGCGCTAGCACCCGTTCGACCACAGCGAAACCCATGGGCTCTCTCCATGCGCCCGTCAGGAGTCCATGCCAGGATGCTGAGCAGACACGACCCGGGAGGCAATCATGTCGCTGACGCTCACTCGCAAGCGCGAGAAGGAGATCAAGAAGCTGCGCAAGCAGGCAGAGAAGCTGTGGACGGTGCAGCGCGACGTCGGCGAGCGTGCCGGCCTCCTCGCGCAGCAGGCTGCAGACCAGGCGAAGGCCTACGGCAACGAGACCCTCGTGCCGGAGGCCCGCCGCTACGCCAAGCGAGGCGTCGACAAGGGCCGCGACGCGGTCGCAGGCGCCACGCACGGCTGGAACGACAAGGTGCTGCCCGCCGTCGCGAGCGGCCTCGGCTCGTTCGCCGCGTACGCGCAGATCGCGAAGGACCAGCGCGTCAAGGACGCCATCTCCAACGTGCAGCGACTGCGCCTGCCCGAGGTGGCGCCCGCGAAGAAGAGCGGCCCCTCGGCCCTCCAGTGGGTGCTGATCGGCGTCGGCACCGTCGCGGTCGCAGGTGCCGCGTACGCCGCGTGGCAGACGCTGCGCGCCGACGACGACCTGTGGATCCCCGACTCCGACGAGGTCGACCCCAGCGTCTGACGCTCGTCGAGGCACGACGAAGGCCCCCACCGCGAGGTGGGGGCCTTCGTCATGTCGCGACGAGGGGCGTCAGCCGCGCTGCGCCGCCGCGTCCGACTCGCCTCGCTCGGCCGCCGACGCATCCGACGTCCGCTCGCGCTCGATGCGCTGCTGCGCGTCGAGCGCGCGCCGCTCCTCGATCTCGAGCGACGAGTCGTCGGCCGGATCGAGGTCGGGCTCGGGGGTGTCGACGAGCTCGCCGACGCCCTCGCCCGGCTCGGTCTGCTCGACCGCGAGCTGGAAGTCGTCGCCGTGCGACGTGACGCCGGCGACGACGGCGTGCTCGACGGCGGCGATCGCGTACTGCCTGCGCACGACGACCGGGTCCTGGCTGAGGTCGCGCGTGAGCGCGACGCACAGCCCGATCATGATGACGATGAACGGCAGCGCCGCGATGATCGTGATCTGCTGCAGGCCGCTCAGCGCATCCTCGCCGCCGATCGACAGCATGACCGCTGCGGCGGCGCCCGTCGCGACGCCCCAGAACACGACGGTCCAGCGCGACGGGGTCAGCGATCCGCGGTGCGAGAGGGTGCCCATGACGATGGATGCGGCGTCGGCGCCCGACACGAAGAAGATCGCGACGAGCACCATGACGAGGATCGAGGTGACCTGACCGAGGGGCAGCTCGCCGAGCGCTGCGAACAGCGTCGCCTCCTGGCCGCCGGCTCCGAGCACGTCGACGCCGTCGATCGTCTGCTGGATGCCGAGGCCGCCGAAGATCGCGAACCACACGAGCGAGACGAGCGAGGGCGCGACGAGCACGCCGACGACGAACTGGCGGATGGTGCGACCGCGCGAGATGCGCGCGATGAACATGCCGACGAAGGGGGTCCAGCTGACCCACCACGCCCAGTAGAAGATCGTCCAGCCACCGAGCCAGTCGGCGAACGCGGCGCCACCCGCCGCCTCGGTGCGACCCGCCATCATCGCGAGCTGCTCGGCGTAGCCCGCGATGGTCGTGGGCAGCAGGTTGAGGATGAAGACGGTCGGGCCGACGACGAACACGAAGAGCGCGAGCACGCCCGCGAGCACCATGTTGATGTTCGACAGCCACTTGATGCCGCGCGCGACGCCGGAGACGGCGGACAGCACGAACAGCACGGTCAGCACGGCGATGATGCCGACCATCGCGGCGTTGCCGAGAGGCCCGACGCCCGCGACGATCTCGAGGCCCGTGCTGATCTGCAGGGCGCCGAGACCGAGCGAGGTCGCCGAGCCGAAGAGGGTCGCGAAGATCGCGAAGATGTCGATCGCCTTGCCGACGGGGCCCTCGACGCGCCGCTTGCCCAGCAGCGACGTGAACGCCGACGAGATGAGCAGCGAGCGGCGCTTGCGGAAGACGCCGTAGGCGAGGGCGAGCCCGACGACGGCGTAGATGGCCCACGGGTGCAGCGTCCAGTGGAACATCGTCGTCGCCATGGCGGTGCGCACCGCCTCGGCCTGGTCGCCGCCCTCGGTGCCCGGCGGGGGCGTGACGAGATGGCTCACGGGCTCGGTGACGCCGTAGAAGACGAGGCCGATGCCCATGCCGGCCGAGAACATCATCGCGATCCAGGAGATCGTCGAGAACTCGGGCTTCGTGTCGTCGTCGCCGAGGGTGATGGTGCCGTAGCGGCCCGCCGCGATGCAGACGACGAACACGACGAACGCCGTGCCGGCGAGGGCGAAGAGCCAGCCCGTGCCGTGGATGACCCAGTCGAAGCCGGTCTGCGCGGCCATCGTCAGCGAGCCGGTCGCGAGCGTGCCCCACAGGACGAATCCGATGGCGACCGCGGCGGCCACGAAGAAGACGATCCTGTCGAGCGGCGCCTTGCGCGCGTTCGGGTTGCGGCCCGGGATGGGCTCGAGGGCGGGGTGCTGCGCCGTGACGTCGGGCACCGCGGTGGCGGGCTGCGCCTGCAGCGGAGCGGCGGTGCTGGCGCCGCTCGGTGCGGAGCTCGTCTCCGCGGTCGTCGACGCGTCGGGCGCGTCGGAGTGCGTGTCTCGTGTCATGTTCGGTTGCGAATCCCAGTCGGTTGCGTGTCGTGCTCCGGAAGGTCGGCCGCGAACGGCCAACCTTCCGACGATAGCAACCGCTCGGAGGATCCCTCGGGGCGAGGAGTCGCCCGCGGGCTCAGCGCAACCGCGCGCGGCCCCGCACGACCGACTCGACCGTGTCCCGCACGGGTGCGCCGGCGAGGAGCCCGAGGGATGCGCCGGCGGCGAGCGCGAGACCGATCGCCGCAGCGCCGGCCAGCTGCACGACGCCGCCGACGAGGCTCGAGGTCGACTCCGCGTCGACGAGCGCCACGAGGCCGCTGAACACGGCGTAGCCCGGCACGAGCGGCACGATCGCCGCCGTCGTCACCGCGATCGACGGCACGTGCAGGCGGTGGGCGACGAGGATGCCGGCGAACGAGGTGATGAGCGCGCCGAACGCGCTCGAGACCGGGGCGCCGAGGCCCAGCCCGAGGCCCACCCACCAGCCGGCCCACGCGAGCGCGCCGAGGCCGGCGCTCAGCACGATCGTGCGCACGCTCGAGCCGAAGACGACCGCGACCGCCACGGCGATGAGGATCGACCCCGCGAACTGCTCCCACACGGTGCCGAGCGGGAAGGCCGTGGCGATGGGGATGGCGATGCCGGCGACCGACGCGAGGTGCAGGCCGCCGAGCACGCCGGCGGCGACGCCCACCGTCGACAGCACGATCTCCATGACGCGGCCCTGCGCCGTGAGGCTGAAGCCGTCGATGGCGTCCTGCGCGGCCGCGACGACCGACATGCCCGAGAGCATGAGCACGATCGAGCCGGCGACGATGAGCGAGGCGCGCATGTCGACGAACGGCCCGATCCCCATCTCCCCCGCGGCGGCGGTCGCGGCCGCCGCCGCCGTGACGACGAGCGCGCCGACGACCTGCGAGAAGAAGAACGGCACGCGGATGCGCGCCATGCCGCGCTGCGTGACCGCCGCGAGCACGGCGGCGACGAACGCGATGATCGTCAGCAGCCAGCTCGCACCCATGAAGATGCACACGCCGAGCGTCACGAAGCCCTGCGCGGCGACGACGAGGGCGGGCCGGTAGGTGAAGGCGGTGCGGCGGATGCGGTCGAAGGTCGCGAGCGCGTCGTCGAGCGCCATGCCGGCCTCGACGTCGGCGAGCAGGGCCTGCAGGCGCTGCAGCTTCGCGTGGTCGGGTGCGGGGGCGCGCACGACGCGCAGCAGGGTGGTCGGCTCGCGGTCGACGGTGCGCTGCCAGGAGATCGTGATCGAGTTGTACGTCGTGTCGACGTGCAGGGGGCGCACGCCGTATGCGGCGGCGATGCGCGTGCACGCGAGGGTCACGTCGTTCGCCGACGCACCCGTCGTCAGCATCGCCTCCGCGACGCGCACCGCGAGGTCGAGCACCCGCAGGGCCATCGCACGATCGACGACCACGAGCATCTCGGTGTGCGGCAGCTCGGGGTCGGCCCGCACGATCCCGAGGAGGCGGTCGACGATGCCGCGTCGGCGCTCGATCATGATGCGGCGGGTCGCCAGCCGTCGAGCAGACCGAGCGCGACGTCGACCAGGCCGACGTGGCGCAGGCTCGGGATGTCCGCGACGCGATGCCAGCCCGCGTCGTCGGAGGAGCCGTCGACCTCGATCGTCAATGCGCCGCCCGTGATCTCGGCGGCGTAGACCACGCGGATGGCGTGCAGCGGCTCGCCCTCGCCGCGCAGCCTGTCGGCGACGGGGATGACGATCGAGTCCACGCCGAGGAGGCCCGTGAGCCGCGCGTGGTAGCCGGTCTCCTCGAGCACCTCACGGATCGCGGCGGCCTCGGGATGCTCGCCGGGATCGATGCCGCCACCGGGCAGCGTCCACCCGTGGCGGCTGCCGTCGCGCCAGTGCGAGAGCAGCAGCTGCGCGTCGTCGCCCTCGCCCCGTCGGATCACGCAGTACGCG
The DNA here is from genome assembly GCF_042666675.1 of Agrococcus sp. GCM10030265. NCBI lineage: Bacteria > Bacillati > Actinomycetota > Actinomycetes > Micrococcales > Microbacteriaceae > Agrococcus > Agrococcus sp. GCM10030265. The sequence goes on along the minus strand of NZ_JBHTCZ010000001.1, from coordinate 580,089 downwards.
GCGGCTCGGATGCGCATCCGGTCAGCCTAGTCGCGGCCGTGGGCGCCTCGGCGACGCCGACGCGTCGGGCACGGGCGAGCCCCGCGCCGCTCATGCGGCGCGGGGCTCGTCTCATGCGCTGGTCGAGGGCGGACTACGCCGTGGTGTCGGCCTCGCGGCGCGGCAGCACCCAGCCCGGGCGTGCGAAGTGGCACGTGTAGCCGTTGGGGATGCGCTCGAGGTAGTCCTGGTGCTCGGGCTCGGCCTCCCAGAAGGCGCCGAGCGGCTCGATCGTCGTGACGACCTTGCCCGGCCACAGGCCCGATGCGTCCACGTCGGCGATCGTGTCGCGTGCGACGCGCTCCTGCTCGGGCGTCACGGGGAAGATCGCCGAGCGGTAGCTCGTGCCGATGTCGTTGCCCTGACGGTCGATCGTCGAAGGGTCGTGGATCTGGAAGAACAGCTCGAGCTGCTCGCGGAAGCTCGTCTGCGTCGGGTCGAAGACGATCTCGATCGCCTCGGCGTGACCGGGATGGTTGCGGTACGTGGCGTGGTCGTTGTCGCCGCCGGTGTAGCCGACGCGGGTCTGCACGACGCCGGGGCGCCTGCGGATGAGGTCCTGCATGCCCCAGAAGCAGCCGCCTGCGAGCACGGCGGTCTCGGTGCCGGGGATCTGGGTGACGGTGCCGGTGTCGGTCATGTCGGTCTCCTTCGCGGTCGCTCGCGATGCTACGCGCGGCAGGTTCGCCGCGTCACACCATGGACAACGCGTTCGGACCGGGTTCTGATCCCGGATGGTCGAGCGCATGGGCGATCCACAGGGTCTCGGCCCGCCTGCTCGCCGCGCGGAGGCCCATCCGCCGACCATGCGGCCGGATGCGTCGCGTCAGACGTCGAACGCCGACAGGTCGCGGATGGGGTCGGCCGGGGCCCGCCACCCCATGAGCGCCTCCGTCGCCCGCACGACGACCTGCGTGCGTGCCGCGTCGTGCGTGCGCACGATGCGCGCCCCGCGCGTGATCGCGAACACCGTGGCTGCGAGCGCACGATCGCCGCGCTCCGAGGACGAGGCGTCGGCGGCGGCACCGAGGAGCGGCGCGCTCGACATCGTCGCCAGCACGGGGAAGCCGAGGTCGGCGACCGTCGACAGCCGCCGCGCGAGCCGCAGGCTGTCGATGGCATGCCCGTCGAGGTCCAGCCCCGGGTCGAGCAGGATGCGGTCCGCACGCACGCCGCCGTCGAGCGCCTGCGCGACACGGGCCTCCAGCAGCGCCACGACGTCGTCCTCCACCGCGGCCTCCGCGGTCGACGCGTCGACCTCGGCATCGAGCGAGTGCGCGAGCACGAGCGTCGCATCCGAGGCGGCGATCGCGCCGATCAGGTCCGGCCCCTGCGCACCGCCCACGCGGATCACGTCGGCGCCCGCGTCGATCGCCGCCGACGCGACGCCGGCGTCGGACGCGTCGACCGCGATGACGACGTCGGATGCGGCGCGCAGCTCGCGCACGATGGCCACGACGCGCTCGGCCTCGTGCGCAGCCGTGTCCTCCCCCGCGGCGACCGATGCGCCGCCGAGGTCGACCCAGTCGGCACCCGCGGCCACGGCGTCGATCGACGCCCGCACCGCGACGTCAAGGCCGACGGTGCGCCCCGCCTCGGACGGCGAGTCCGGCGTGCAGTCGATGATCGCGACGACCGCGACCTGCCGATCGAGGTCGAACGTGTGGGTGCCCATCGCGCGCAGCGGATGCGCGATGGGCGGCTGATACGGCTGCGACGCCTCGTGCACGGCCATGCGATCCTCTCGGCGCCGGGGCCCATGGTCGCCGACGACTCCGATCCTGGCCGTCGCGGCGCCCGGCCGCAATCGCCGCGCGTCTTCCCGGGACGCGAAGAACCCCGTCCGATCCGGACGGGGTTCGAGGGGTGGAGCCTGGGAGAATCGAACTCCCGACATCCTGCTTGCAAAGCAGGCGCTCTACCAACTGAGCTAAGGCCCCGGTGTGGCGCGTGGTGGGGCTACATGGACTCGAACCATGGACCTCTTCGTTATCAGCGAAGCGCTCTAACCGCCTGAGCTATAGCCCCGCGCGCACGATCAACGACATTACCATGCGTCGAGCGTGCACATGCACACCCTCGGTGCGGATCCCGACCTACTGGTTCGAGAAGCCCACGAGCAGACCGCCCGTGAACCGCACCGACAGGTTGTACAGCGTCGCGAACACGGCGCCCAGCACCGTGATGACGACGAAGTTGAGCAGCGCCACGATCACCGAGAACAGCAGCACCTGCGGCAGCGACAGGAAGCTCATCACCGTGAACGAGTCGCCGAGGATGTCCGACAGCGTCTCGTCGATGCGGCCGAAGAGCCCCAGCAGGTTCAGCAGCGACCACAGCACGAACGCCACGACCACGAGCACGATGCCCGCGATGAGGCCGACGATCGCCGACAGCTTCAGCGCCGACCAGAAGTCGATCCAGACGAGCCGCAGGCGCACCTGCTTGCCGCCCGACCGTCGCGGGCCCTTGCCCTGCAGTCGCTCCGCGATGCTCATGCTTCCTCCGTGTCACCCTCAGCAGGCGCATCCGTGCCGCTGGACCCGTCCACGATAGTGGCATCGTCGTCGGACGTCGCGTCGCCGGGCTCGTCGGCCGCGATGCCTGCCGCAGCGAGCGATGCTGCGGGCACGCCCTGCTCGTCGGCGAGCTCGACCGCCTCCTCGACGGCCTCCTCGATCTCGGCCTCCGGGTTGATGGCGATCGCGACGATCGGATCCTTGTCGCTGACCGACGCGAACTGCACGCCCTTCGTCATGCGGCTCGTGGCGTTCACCTCGCCCGTCGACGAGCGCACGACCTTGCCGCTCGCGCGGATCACGAGCACCTCGTCGGAGGCACGCACGATGAGCGCGCCCGCCAGGCCGCCGCGGTCCTCGGCGCCGCGGCTGTAGGTGCCGACGCCCTTCGCCCCGCGCCCCGTGAGGCGGTACTCGGTGACGAGCGTCTTCTTGGCGTAGCCGTGCTCGGTCACGACGAAGACGTAGCCGTCGTGCGGCGCGACCATCACGTTGAGCACCGTGTCGCCGTCGACGAGCGTGATGCCCTTCACTCCTGCGGTCTTGCGACCCATGGGGCGCAGCTTCTCGTCGGATGCGGTGAAGCGCACCGCCTGGCCCGCGCGGGACACGACGAGGACGTCGTCCGACTGGTCGACGAGCATCGCCGACACCAGCTCGTCGCCGTCGCGCAGGTCGATGGCGATGATGCCGCCGGTGCGGTTCGTGTCGTACAGCTCGAGGCGCGTCTTCTTGACCTGGCCGTCGCGGGTGGCGAGCACGAGGTACTCGGCCGCCTGGTAGTCGCGCACGGCGAGCACCTGCTGCACCGTCTCGTCGGGCTGCATCGCCAACAGGTTCGCGACGTGCAGGCCCTTCGCGTCGCGGCCGGCCTCGACGATCTCGTACGCCTTCGCGCGGTACACGCGGCCGAGGTTCGTGAAGAACAGCAGCCAGTTGTGGGTCGAGGTGACCTCGAAGTGCTGCACGAGGTCGTCGGCGCGCAGCTGCGCGCCGCGCACGCCCTTGCCGCCGCGGTGCTGCGCCCGGTAGTTGTCGATGCGGGTGCGCTTCACGTAGCCGCCTCGCGTCAGCGAGACGACCATCTGCTCCTCGGGGATGAGGTCTTCCATCGAGACGTCGCCGTCGCCGCCGGGCACGATGTGCGTGCGTCGGTCGTCGCCGTGCTTGTCGACGATCTCGGTGAGCTCGTCGACGATGATCGAGCGCTGTCGTGCGTCGTCGCCGAGGATGTCCTCGAAGTCGGCGATCTTCTCCTCGAGCTCGGTCGCCTCGTCCTGGATGCGCTGGCGCTCGAGCGCCGCCAGGCGTCGCAGCTGCAGCTCGAGGATGGCGCGCGCCTGCACGTCGTCGATCGACAGCAGCTCCATGAGGCCCGTGCGCGCCTCGTCGGCGTTCGGCGAGCGGCGGATGAGCGCGATGACCTCGTCGAGCGCGTCGAGCGCCGCGAGGTAGCCGCGCAGGATGTGCATGCGCTTCTCGGCCTCGCGCAGGCGGTACTGCGTGCGGCGCACGATCACCTCGACCTGGTGCGCCGCCCAGTGGGTGATGAAGCCGTCGATCGGCAGCGTGCGCGGCACGCCGTCGACGATCGCGAGCATGTTGGCCGAGAAGTTGTCCTGCAGCTGCGTGTGCTTGTACAGGTTGTTGAGCACGACCTTCGCGACGGCGTCGCGCTTCAGCGTGATGACGAGGCGCTGGCCCGTGCGGCCCGAGGTCTCGTCCTTCAGGTCTGCGATGCCCGAGATCTTGCCATCCTTCACGAGGTCGGCGATCTTCACGGCCAGGTTGTCGGGGTTGACCTGGTACGGCAGCGACGTGACGACGAGCGACGTGCGCCCGTGGATCTCCTCGACCGAGACGTCGGCCCGCATGCGGATCGAGCCGCGACCCGTGCGGTACGCCTCCTGGATGCCGCGCGTGCCGAGGATCTGCGCGCCCGTCGGGAAGTCGGGCCCCTTGATGCGCGCGATCAGCGCATCCTGCAGCTCCTCCTGCGACACCTCCGGGTGCTCGAGGTGCCAGATGGCACCCTCGGCGACCTCGCGCAGGTTGTGCGGAGGGATGTTCGTCGCCATGCCGACGGCGATGCCGACGGAGCCGTTGACGAGCAGGTTCGGGAATCGCGCGGGCAGCACGATGGGCTCCTGCGTGGAGCCGTCGTAGTTGTCCTGGAAGTCGACGGTGTCCTCGTCGATGTCGCGCACCATCTCCATCGCGATGGGCGCCATCTTGGTCTCGGTGTACCGGGGCGCGGCCGCCTCGTCGTTGCCTGCCGAGCCGAAGTTGCCCTGCCCGAGCGCGAGCGGGTGCCGCATCGCCCAGGGCTGCACGAGGCGCACGAGGGTGTCGTAGATGGGCGAGTCGCCGTGCGGGTGGTACTGCCCCATGACGTCGCCGACGACGCGCGCGCACTTCGAGAACGCCTTGTCGGGGCGGAAGCCGCCGTCGTACATCGCGTACAGCACGCGCCGGTGCACGGGCTTCAGCCCGTCGCGCACCTCGGGCAGCGCGCGCCCGATGATGACGCTCATCGCGTAGTCGAGGTACGACCGCTGCATCTCGAGCTGCAGGTCGACCTGCTCGATGCGGCCGTGGTTCGGCTCGTTGGTGGTGGTGTCGGTCATGCTCGCGTCCTGGATTCGTGGCGTGGGGTTCGTGGATGCAGGCGTTCGCCTAGATGTCCAGGAACCGCACGTCCTTCGCGTTGCGCTGGATGAACGTGCGGCGCGACTCGACGTCCTCGCCCATGAGGGTCGAGAAGACGGTGTCGGCCACGGCGGCGTCCTCGAGCGTCACCTGCTTGAGGACCCGGGTGTCGGGGTCCATCGTCGTCTCCCACAGCTCGGAGTAGTTCATCTCGCCGAGGCCCTTGTAGCGCTGGATGCCGCCGTCGTTCGCCTTCGGCAGGCGTCGGCCGGCCTCCTCGCCGATGCGGCGCAGCTCGTCGCGCTCCCGGTCCGAGAACGCGTAGTCGGGCTCGCCCTGCGTCCACTTCATCTTGTAGAGCGGCGGCGCGGCCAGGTAGACGTAGCCGCGATCGATGAGGGGGCGCATGTAGCGGAAGAGCAGCGTGAGCAGCAGCGTCGTGATGTGCTGACCGTCGACGTCGGCATCGGCCATGAGCACGATCTTGTGGTACCGCACCTTGTCGGGGTCGAAGTCCTCGCCGAGGCCGGCGCCGAACGCGGTGATCATCGACTGGATCTCGGTGTTCTGCAGCGCGCGGTCGAGGCGCGCCTTCTCGACGTTGAGCACCTTGCCGCGCAGCGGGAGGATCGCCTGCGTGCGCGGGTCGCGCCCCTGCACGGCCGAGCCGCCTGCCGAGTTGCCCTCGACGAGGAAGATCTCGCACTCGTTCGGGTTGCGCGACTGGCAGTCCTTCAGCTTGCCGGGCATGCCGCCCGACTCGAGCAGGCCCTTGCGTCGCGTCTGCTCGCGCGCCTTGCGGGCGGCGATGCGCGCCGTCGCAGCCTGGATGGCCTTGCGCACGATGTCCTTCGCGGAGGACGGGTTGCGCTCGAACCAGTCGCCGAGCTGCTCGTTCACGACCTTCTGCACGAACGACTTCGCCTCGGTGTTGCCGAGCTTCGTCTTCGTCTGGCCCTCGAACTGCGGCTCGCCGAGCTTGACGGAGACGATGGCGGTGAGGCCCTCGCGCACGTCGTCGCCCGAGAGGTTCTCGTCCTTCTCGCGCAGCTGGTTCGTCGAGCGGGCGTACCGGTTCACGAGGCTCGTGAGCGCCGCGCGGAAGCCCTCCTCGTGCGTGCCGCCCTCGTGGGTGTTGATGACGTTCGCGTACGTGTAGACGGCCTCCTGGTAGCCCGTCGTCCACTGCATGGCGATCTCGACCGACATGCGCCGCTCGACGTCCTCCGTCTCGAAGTCGATGATCTCGTCGTGCACGAGCTCGACCTTCTTCGTGCGGTTGAGCTGCTCGACGTAGTCGCGCAGCCCGTTCTCGTAGTAGAACTCCTCGAACCGCGGCGTGACCGACCCGTCGTCGGCGACGTCGCCGTGCTCGGGTCGCTCGTCGGTCACGTGGATCCGCAGGCCCTTGTTGAGGAACGCGGTCTGCTGGAAGCGCTTCGCGAGCGTGTCGTAGTCGAACTCGGTGGTCTCGAAGATGTCGGCGCTCGGCCAGAACCGGAGGGTCGTGCCCGTCTGGTCGGTCGCCTCGCCCTTGACGAGCGGCCCCATCGGCTCGCCGACCTCGAACGCCTGCGTCCAGAGGTTGCCCTGGCGGCGGATCTCGACCTCGAGGCGCGACGACAGCGCGTTCACGACCGACGAGCCGACGCCGTGGAGGCCGCCGGAGACGGCGTAGCCGCCGCCACCGAACTTGCCGCCGGCGTGCAGCACCGTGAGGACGACCTCGAGCGTCGACTTCGACGGGTCGGAGGAGTGCGGATCGACGGGGATGCCGCGCCCGTTGTCGACGACCTCGATGCCGCCGTCGGCGAGCATGCGGATCGCGATGAGGTCGCAGTACCCGGCGAGCGCCTCGTCGACGGAGTTGTCGACGATCTCGTACACCAGGTGGTGCAGGCCGCGCGGGCCCGTCGACCCGATGTACATGCCTGGACGCTTCCTGACGGCCTCGAGGCCCTCCAGGATCTGGATCTGATCGGCCCCGTACTCGTCCTGCGTCTCGTCCGCCATGCGTCCTGCAGCTCCCTCGGAATCCCTCGCGCGCGCACGCGCGCGCAACCCTACGATTCTACCTTGTATCTAGGGGGATGCTGCGGTCGGCGGGCCGTCGTCGCACCGATCTCGCGCTCGGCGCGACGCCAGGGGCCGGGGCGACGCCTGCGCACGCAGCATGTCCGAGACGTCGGCGTCGCGGCAGCGGCGCCGACGAGGTCAGTCGGCGAGCGTCGCGACGACCCTCGCGAGCGAGTCCGCGTCGCCGACGTTGCCGGCGAAGACGACGTACGGGATGCCGTCGGCCGGTCCGCCGTCCGGCTGCCACAGCGAGACGATGCCGGGCAGCATCGGGCCCACGACGCGTGCGCGGCGGATGCGCAGCGCCTCCGACGCCACGTCGCTTGACGTGATGCCGCCCTTCGCCACGACGAAGCGCGGCGGCGCGACCTCCAGCACGCGCTGCACGAGCTCGACGACGCCCGACGACACGCGGCGGGCGATCTCGAGGCTCGCGTCGCCGTCCGCCCCGTCGATGCGCTCGCGCGTCGTGTGCACGATGACGGTGCCCGTGCCGATCGCCTCGGCCACGGCGGCGGTGCGCTCGGCGAGATGGGCGTCGCGGTCGTCGCCGATGAGCGCTCGCACGTCGAGCTCGATCGTCGCCGTCTCGGGCCGGGCGGCGCGGAGCGCCTCGAGCTGCTGCGTCGTGAGCGGCACGTGGCTGCCGACGACGACGAGCCCACCTCGATCGTGCGCGAACGCGACGTCGCTCGCGGCGACGGGCGGCGCGACCTCCTGGCCGATGTGGGCTCTGGGGTAGGGCGGGCCGACCCGAAGGAGCGCACCCACGCCCTCGCGCTCGAGCGCGTGCAGCGCGAGCGCCACCTGCCGCATGTCGGCCTCGTCGACGACGTCGACCACGACGACCGCGCCGTCGGGCAGCGGTCGTAGCGCCTCGACGACGGCGTCGGTGCCCGAGCGGATGATGGGCAGCGTGAGGGCGAGCACCTCGTCGCGGCCGATGCGCCCCGCGGTCTTCTCCTGCACCCAGTCGCGCAGGTCCGACGATGCGAAGCCGAACGTGGGATCGCCCGCGAACGCCGTCTCCCCCACCGGGGTCGCCTCGCCGTCGACCACCCAGTGGTGCACGGCGCCGACCGTGATGCGCCCCGCGTCGGGGAAGGCGGGCACGAGCACCGTCAGCCGCGGCGCCGTGCCGCCGGCGGCGACGATCGCCTCGCGCAGCACGTCGGTCTCCAACGGGAAGTGGCCGCGCAGCGTCGAGTCCCCGCGGCTCACGAACGACGCGCGCCGCCCCGCGCGCTCGGCGGCCGCGAGCGCGACGGCGACGACCTCGCGATTGCGGGTCGCGGCATCCTCCTCGCTCAGCGAGCGCGTGTTCGTCAGCACGTACACGGCCGGTGCGCCGGTCGCGAGCGCCCAGTCGAGATCCTCGGCCTCCCACCGCGTCAGCACCGGCAGGTCGGCGACCGACTGGGTGCCCGTGGGGTCGTCGTCGAGCACGATCTGCACCAGCGCCGGATCGAGCGCGGCCGCGACGTCGGATGCGGGGATGGCGAGGGGCGCGGGAGCGCCCGCCAGCAGCTCGTCGACGTGCACGGTTCGACTCCTCGGGACGGGGTGGAGGCCCGGGCAGGGCTCCCGACCAGCCTACGGAAGGCGCGTCGCGCCGCTCATCCCCAGGTGTCGCGCGGGCCGCGGCCGCGCACGACGCGGGGCCCGCGCAGGAACGTCGGCTGCTCAGGCCCGACGAAGCGGATGCCGACGACGCCGGCATCCGGGAAGGTCGTCAGGATTCGCGAGGTGATGTCGGCGCGCATGAGCCGCATCTGCTGCGCCCATGCCGTCGACACGCAGCGCACGACGAGGAGCCCGTCCTCGATGCCCTCGGGCGTCGTGCGCTCGGCGTTCTCGGCGCCGACGATGCGCGGCCACTCGGCGAGCACGCCGCCCTGCGCCATCTCGCCCTGCCAGCCCGCGTCGGCCACCATGCGGTCGAGCACGCCGCCGAGCCCCACGGGGTCGCGACCGGCCGTGAACGGCTCGGAGCCGATCGCACGGCGCGCGCGCGTGCGGCCGTCCTTCGTCGTGATCGCGGGGTCGCCGAAGCGGGCCCGGATGCGCATCCACACGCGCTCGGGCTCGTCGCGGTCGGCGTCGAGATCCCTCATGCAGCCCCCGCAGCCGAGTCCTCGACGACCGCGCCCGCGGCGATGCGGATGCGGCGGCCGGCGAGCACGTCCGGCACGTCGTCGTCGACCGCGGCGGTGATGAGCACCTGCTCGAAGCCCGAGACCGCGACCGCGAGCCGCTCGCGCCGGCCGGCATCGAGCTCGGCGAACACGTCGTCGAGGATCACGACCGGGTCGCCTGCCGCGTCGTGGCGGATGAGCTCGGCCGCCGCGAGCCGCAGCGCGAGCGCGTACGACCACGACTCCCCGTGGCTCGCGTAGTGGCGCGCCAGCAGGCCGCCGAGGTCGAGGTCGAGGTCGTCGCGATGCGGGCCGAGCAGGCTGACCCCGCGGTCGAGCTCGTCGCGCCGACGGGCTCGGAGCGCCTCGGCGTACGCGGCCTCGTCCTCCGGCACCTCCGAGACGAGACGGATCTCGGTCGCGTGCTCGTCGCCCGCCACCGTGCGGTACGCCGCTGCCACGTGGGGCTGCAGCTCGTCGACGAGCGCCCGCCTCGCGCGCTCCACCTCGAGGCCGAGGGCGACGAGCCGCTCGTCCCAGACGTCGAGCGTCGTGAGGTCGTCGGGCTTCAGCCGCGACGACCTCGCCGACTTCAGCAGGCTCGACCGCTGCCGCAGCACGCGCTCGAGATCGCTCATCACCGACCCCATGCGCGGGCTGCGCTGCACGATGAGCTGGTCGAGCATCCGACGCCTGCCACCGGGATCGCCACGCACGAGCGCGAGATCCTCCGGGCTGAACAGCACGGTGCGCAGGTAGCGGGGCAGCTCGCCCATGCGCACGGGATGCCCGGAGGCCTGCGCCTTGTTCGATCCCTTCGCCTGGATCTGCAGGTCGACGCCGATGGTGCGCTCGCCGTTCGTGAGGCTCGTGCGCACGAACGCCTGCTCGTGGCCGGCGCGCACGAGCGCCGCGTCATGGCTCACCCGGTGGCTCGCGCCCGTCGCGGCGACGACAAGCGCCTCGACGAGGTTGGTCTTGCCCTGGCCGTTGCGGCCGATGAGCAGCGTGACGCCCGGCTCGAGCTCGACGATCGCGCGCTCGTAGTTGCGGAAGTCGGTCAGCTCGAGGCGGCTCACGTGCATGACGCCGCCACGCTCACTCCGCCGGCTTGACCGCGTGGCCGCCGAACTGGTTGCGCAGCGCCGCGACGGCCTTCATCGCAGGGCTGTCGTCCTGCCGCGACTCGAAGCGCGCGAAGAGCGCCGCCGAGATGACCGGCAGCGGCACGGCGTTAGCGATGGCCTCCTCGACCGTCCACCTGCCCTCGCCCGAGTCCTCGACGTAGCCGTCGATGTCGGAGAGGTCGTCGTCGGCGTCGAGCGCGCGCACCATGAGGTCGAGCAGCCACGAGCGGATGACGGTGCCGCGCTGCCACGCCTTGAACGAGCCGGGCACGTTCGACACGATCGGCGACTTCTCGAGCAGCTCGAAGCCCTCGGCGTACGCCTGCATCAGCCCGTACTCGATGCCGTTGTGCACCATCTTCACGTAGTGGCCGGCGCCGACGCCGCCCGCGTGCACGAAGCCCTCCTCGCGAGGACCCTCCGGCCGCAGCGCGTCGAAGATCGGCATGGTGCGCTCGACGTCGTCCGTCTCGCCGCCCACCATGAGGCCGTAGCCGTTCTCGAGCCCCCAGATGCCGCCCGAGACGCCGACGTCGAGGAAGCGGATGCCGCGCTCGCCGAGCAGCGCGGCATGCGTCGCATCCTCGGTGAAGCGCGAGTTGCCGCCGTCGATCACGAGGTCGCCGGGCTCGAGGCGCTCGGCGAGGTCGGCGATCACGGCCGCCGTGATCTCGCCGGCGGGCACCATGACCCAGATCGTGCGCGGGGCTGCGAGCGACGCGACGAGCTCCTCGACGCTCGCGACGTCGGTGACCTCGGGGTTGCGGTCGTAGCCGACGACCTCGATGCCCGCGGCGCGCACGCGCTCGCGCATGTTGCCGCCCATGCGGCCGAGTCCGACGATGCCGAGCTGCGTCATGGCTTCGCTCCGATCAGCGCAGCAGCAGGTTGGGCTGCAGCAGGTACTGGAAGTCGGTCGCGCCGGCGTCGTCGCGCGACGTCTGGCCCGTGATGAGCATCGGGCCGGGCTTGTTCGTCGTCTCGGAGCGCGTGAACGCCACCCGCACGAACTCCGAGTGCGTCGCGCCGAGGCCGTCGAGCAGGAACTGCGGCTTGATCGACAGGACGATGTCCTCGCCGGTGAGCACGGCATCCACCGACTCCTGCGCCTGCGCCTGCTCGGAGCCGATCGCCTCGAGGGTGACCTGGCCGTCCTCGAAGGTGCAGCGCAGCGCGGCCTCGCGCTCGAGCACGAGCTGCACGCGACGCGTGGCCTCGACGAGGTCGGCCGTGTTGAGCACGGCGTGGTGCGGGGTCTCGGTCGGGAAGAGGCGGCGCACGGGCGGGTAGTTGCCCTTGATGAGCAGGCTCGTGACGGTCTTGTCGCCGGCCGAGAAGGCGATCTGCTGGCGCTCGCCGGGCTCGGACATCGTCACCGAGATCTGCGCCGCGGAGCCGAACGTGCGGCCGACCTCGGAGATGGTGCGCGCGGGCACGAGCGCCGTGAGCACCTCGGTGTCGTCGCCGGCATCCCACGGGATGCTGCGCACGGAGACGCGGTAGCGGTCGGTCGCGATGAGCGACAGCGTCGTCTCCGACGCCTCGAGCTGCACGCCGGTGATGACGGGGGTGACGTCCTCGCGGGAGGCGGCGACGGCGACCTGCGACACGGCCTCGGCGAACGCCGAGCCGGGCACGACGCCCGTGCGGCCGGCGACCTCGGGCAGGGTCGGGTACTCCTCGATCGGCATCTTCAGCAGCGTGAACTTGGCCGAGCCGCACTGCACCTTGACGATGCCGTCGGCCTCCTCGACCACGATCTCGCGCTGCGGCAGACGACCGGCGATGTCGCTGAGCAGACGGCCGGAGACGAGCACGGTGCCCTCGGTCTCGACGTCGGCGTCGACCGACGTCGTGGCGGACACCTCGTAGTCGAACGTCGAGAGCGTGACCTTGCCGGCAGCGGCCTCGATGCGCACACCCGTGAGGATGGGCAGCGTCGAGCGCTGCGGCAGCAGCTTCACCGCGAACGACACGGCCTCTGCGAAGACATCCCTGTGGATGACGAACCTCACGGCGCACTCCTTCGATCCAGCCCGGTCATTGTGTCACAGCGCAGCGGCGAGCCAGCGGCGGGCCGGAGCCGGCCGGCGACGGTCATCGGGGCGTGGAATGACATCTCTCTCAGGAATGGTCATAACCGGTGTGGAAGGTGTGGAGGGATGACAGGATTCCTGTCATCCAGCGGGAACTACACGGTTGTGAGATGTGGAGCCGCTGTGCGCGGATCCGACGTGCCTGTGCGGACCGCCTCGAATGACATTCCTGTCATTCCACAGGGCATGGCGGGCTTGTCCACACCCCCTCCGGCGCGGCGCACACGGTTGCCAACACGAAGTGCACACCCTCCGAGACGTGTCATCCCGCTCGATGGGCGCCGTCGCCGAGCGCAGCCGGGGCGCCGAGGCGCGCGTCGGGTGCCCGATCCGTCGCGCACGCAGGTCGATCGGGCACCGCGCGCACGCCGAACGACACCGAGCGCACGCCGAACGGCACCGAGCGCACGCCGCAGCAGCACGGATGCCGGACGCAGGCGGGGGATGCCACCCGAGCGGGGCGCGGTCGTCGCGAGACCCCTTGCTCGAGCGAGCGAGCGGGTGCGCAGGTGCTCCTCGCAGGAGCGCGCGCGTCAGCGGCTGGGCGCCGACTTGATGCGCGCGGTGAGCTCCGTCACCTGCGTGTAGACCGAGCGCTTCTCCTTCATGAGCTTCTCGATCTTCTTGTTCGCGTACATGACCGTGGTGTGGTCGCGATTGCCGAACAGCTGCCCGATCTTCGGCAGCGACAGGCTCGTCATCTCGCGGCACAGGTACATGGCGATCTGCCTGGCGAGCGCGACGGTCTGCGAGCGGGAGGAGCCGTAGAGGTCCTCCTCGGTCAGCTGGAAGTAGCCGGCCGTGTGGGTGATGATGTCGCTCGGGCCGACCGCGACCTCGCTCGACTGCGAGAAGAGATCCTTCAGCACGGTCTGCGCGAGATCGAGCGTCACCGGCAGCCGGTTGAGGCTCGCGAACGCCGTCACCCGGATGAGGGTGCCCTCGAGCTCGCGGATGTTCGTCGTCACCCGCTCGGCGATCTTCTCGAGGATGTCGTCCGGCGCATCCATGCGCTCGGCCTGCGCCTTCTTGCGCAGGATGGCGATGCGCGTCTCGAGGTCGGGTGCCGTGACGTCGGTGATGAGGCCCCACTCGAACCTCGACACCATGCGCGCCTCGAAGCCCGTGAGGTGCTTCGGCGCCACGTCGGAGGTGATCACGACCTGCTTGTCGTGGTCGTGGAGCGTGTTGAAGGTGTGGAAGAACGCCTCCTGCGTCGACTCCTTGCCCTGCAGGAACTGGATGTCGTCGATGAGGAGGACGTCGACCTCGCGGTACCGGCCCTGGAACGCCTGCCCCTGGTTGTTCGCGATCGAGTTGATGAAGTCGTTCGTGAACTCCTCGCTCGACACGTAGCGGACGCGGATGCCCGGGTACATGTTCTCGGCGTAGTGGCCGATGGCGTGGAGGAGGTGGGTCTTGCCGAGGCCGGACTCGCCGTAGATGAAGAGGGGGTTGTACGCCTTCGCGGGGGCCTCGGCCACGGCGAGCGCGGCAGCGTGCGCGAAGCGGTTGGAGCCGCCGATGACGAAGTTGTCGAAGACGTACTTCGGGTTGAGGCGCGAGTCGACGCGTCCGGCCGGCGAGGGTCGCGTCACGGCGGACGGCGCCGAGATGACCTCGTGCTGCACGTACGGCGTCGACACCTCGGGGGTCTCGTCGAGCGCGTGGCCGAGCTCGAGCTCGGGGTTCACGACGATCTTGAACGACGTGATCTCCACAGCGTTCTCCACAATCGCCTCGGTCACCGGGATGCGGAGCCGCTGCTCGATCATGTCGCGCGTCAGGTCGTTGGGGACGTCGAGGTAGAGGACGGATCCCATGGTGCCCTGAGGCTCCACGAGGTCGAGGAATCCCCGGACAGAGGGTGGTATGCGCGGATCGGTCGCGAGGGTCGCGATCACCGATGCCCAGAGCTGGTGGGCGTCGCCACCACCGCTCATGCGCAGGCTCCGTCCCGTGGGGTGCGTGGGTCTCTCCACACCGTTGTCCACAGGTGGATGGATCGGTGGGTGGTCTCCGGGAGGCGGCCGTGCAGGCCCCATCCGCCCGGAGGATTCACTGAGTCTGCACGCATAGCGCACTCCTTGCAAGTCGCTCCAGAATGGGGGCGGCGTGGCGTGCGACACGGTTCGAGGCTCGGTTGACCCTCGCTCCGGTTCTCGCGTATGATCGCCAGGTTGCCGTTCGCGGCAGCGACGACTTCCGGCCGCATCGGCCGATACCCATGGAGACAGTCTCATGAGCAAGCGCACGTTCCAGCCGAACAACCGCCGCCGCGCCAAGAAGCACGGCTTCCGCCTCCGCATGCGCACGCGTGCCGGCCGCGCCATCCTGGCTGCGCGCCGTCGCAAGGGGCGCACCGAGCTCTCCGCCTGAGCCGCGGTGCTGCCGAAGCCGAACCGCGTCGTGCACGCGGCGGACTTCCGGCGCATCGTCCGCGCGGGCAGGAGACACTCGTCCCCCGTCGCGGTGCTCCACGTCACCGAAGCCGAAGCGGCCACCAGCCGCTTCGGCTTCGTCGTGTCCAAGAAGGTAGGCAACGCCGTCGTGCGCAATCGCATCCGACGCCGCATGTCCGAGCACGTCCGGCAGCATGTGCTGCCGCTCGATCCCCCGGTCGACGTGGTCGTCCGGGCGCTCCCTGCCGCCGGCATAGCCGACTACGGTACGCTGACCGCTGCATTCGAACCATTGCTGAGGTCACGATGAGCGCGCTCGTGCTGATGCCGCGCAACGTGTGCATCGCGATGCTCGTCGCGTACCGCGCGGTGGTGTCGCCGTTGTACGGCGACGTCTGCCGCTACTACCCGAGCTGCTCGTCGTACACGCTGCAGGCCATCCAGCAGCACGGTGCGGTGCGGGGCATCTGGATGGGGGCGCGGCGCATCGTGCGGTGCCACCCGTGGGCTGCGGGCGGCGTGGACGACATCCCCATCCCGCGCCGATCGATGGCGACGACGAGATTCGGCTTCGTGACGGGAGCCGCATGACGAACGAGAAGAGGAATCGCTGATGCCCGACATCATCGGCCTGCTCATGTGGCCCATCAAGTGGGTCCTCGAGGCCATCCTGGCCGGAGGCCACTGGGTCTTCGAGCAGCTGGGCATGGACGGCTCGTCCGGACTCGTCTGGGTGCTGTCGATCGCGACCCTGACGCTCATCGTGCGCACCGCGATGATCCCGCTGACCGTGCGGCAGATCCTCTCGTCTCGCAAGGCGCTCGAGGTCGCCCCCGAGATCAAGCGCATCCAGGACAAGTACCGCGGCAAGAAGGATCAGTTCTCTCGCGAGGCCATGCAGCGCGAGACCATGGAGGCGTACCGCAAGGCGGGCACCAACCCGTTCGCCTCCTGCCTGCCGCTGCTCGTGCAGATGCCGATCTTCTTCGGCCTCGTCACGGTGCTCACCGAGGCGAACCGCGGCAATGCCGGCGTCGGCTTCATGAGCGAGGCGCTCGCCGACCAGTTCCGGCAGGCGTCGCTGTTCGACCTCGTCGACCTGAACATGACGATGCAGCACGGCTTCGAGCAGGGCGACGTGCCCGTCATCATCACCGCCGTGCTGATGACGCTCATCATGGTGGCGACGCAGTTCTACACGCAGCTGCAGATCATGTCGAAGAACCAGACTCCTCAGATGAAGGAGTCGCCGATGTACAAGCAGCAGCGCATCATCCTGTACGTCATCCCGGTGTTCCTCCTCATCTCCGCCTGGGCCTTCCCGCTCGCGACGATGTTCTACTGGCTCGTCTCGAACATCTACACGCTCGTGCAGCAGCTCATCATCATCGCCAAGCTGCCGAACCCGGGCTCGGATGCGGCGCTCGCCCGTGAGGCCCGCCTTGCTCGCAAGCGTCAGCGCATGGGCATCGAGCCCGAGCAGGCGACGAGCGAGGGTGCCGTCGAGCAGCCCGTGATCGTGAACACCCAGCGGCAGCAGCCCAAGCGCAAGGGCCCCAAGTCGCAGCGCGATGGAGGACCGAAGTGACCGACGAGCAGACCCAGGCGCCCGAGCAGACCGAGGTCGACGAGGGCGAGATCGCCGCCGACTACCTCGAGGCGCTGCTCGACATCGCCGACGTCGATGGCGACATCGAGATCGAGGAGACCGGCACCCGCACGACGCTCAAGGTCGGCGAGCCCGGCGACGCCTCGCTGGCCGTGCTGAGCGCTCCCGAGGTCGTCGCGGCGCTACAGGATCTGACTCGGCTCGCCGTGCAGTCGCAGACCGGTGAGTTCTCGCGCGTCGTCCTCGACGTCGCAGGCAGCCAGGACGCCCGCACCGTCGAGCTGCGCGAGCTGGTCGATCGCGCGATCGCGCGCATCGAGGGTGGCGAGGACCGCGCCGCGCTCCCCGCGATGTCGTCGTACGAGCGCAAGCTGGTGCACGACCTCGTCGCCGAGGCCGGCTACCACTCGGAGTCCGAGGGCGAGGGGCGCGACCGCCACGCGGTCGTCGTTCCCAAGTGACCACGTACGAGGCCGAGCCGTCTGCTGCGGCGGCGATGTTCGGCGACCGCATCGAGGTCGCGCGCTCGTACACGGCCTCGCTCGCCGAGCACGGTGAGACCCTCGGCCTGATCGGACCTCGTGAGCTCGACCAGCTGTGGAGCCGACACATCCTCAACTCTGCTGTCATGGCTCCTCTGCTGCAGCGCAACGCGCTCGTGGCCGACGTGGGCTCGGGTGCCGGGTTGCCCGGGCTCGTCCTCGCGATCGCACGCCCCGACGTGTCGATGGCGCTCATCGAGCCCATGGAGCGCCGCTGCGACTGGCTGCGATCCGAGACCGAGCGCATGGGCCTCACCAACGTCGAGGTCGTGCGAGCGCGCGCCGAGGAGGTGCACGGCACTCGGGCGTTCCACCAGGTGACTGCGCGCGCCGTCTCAGCCCTTCGCACCCTGATCCCATGGACCGCTCCCCTCGTCGCCGACGGCGGCGAGCTCGTGCTGCTGAAGGGCGCCCGGGTGCATGACGAGCTCGCGGCCGCCGAGAAGGCGATGCGCAAGCACCGAGTGGGCGCGCCCGAGGTGCTCGAGCTCGACGCGGGCGACGGCGACGTCACCCGCGTGCTGCGCGCCGTCGTTCGCGGCTGACGTCGGCGTCGCCGACGCGTCCCCGCGTCGGGTCGGTGCTTCCCATGGGCGAGCCGTGCGTGGCGCGGTCAACCCTCATGTCGCACGATGTCTTCGTCCTGTCGGCGAGAACGTTCTGCGTGAGCGCCTGGACGCGGGCTGGTGCTGGGCGACCGAGTCATCCGAGCATGTCCGATCGAGCGATGGATCCGACGCGGCTGGGTGGGTGCAGCATCGATGCTCCCCGGCCGTGGCGCCGGGGTGCCGGCGATGCGGCCGGCGCGGTGGCGGTCGTCTTCTGGTGCGCGCTGCGTGCTGACGGGCGTCGGGCCGGGCCCGTTCTGGCGCGGTGGCGGTCGTCTTCTGGTGCGCGCTGCGTGCTGACGGGCGTCGGGCCGGGCCCGTTCTGGCGCGATCTGGCAATGGTCGACCCGTTGGAGCACGTGGCTACGTGCGTCAGGAGCCATCGAGAGCATGATGCGCCAGTGTCCGCTCGCCGGCGACACGGGCGTGCGGGATCTGGTGACGCCGCATGCGAACGGATTCACCCGTGATCGAAGCGTGAGATCGCGGCATAGCAGGCTCTGGATCCGTGATGCCGAGCGGGCGGGGTTGCTGCGCACGCATGATCGCTCGCGGACGGAACGTCGTCGTTCCTTGCCGTCCGCGCCTCTCTGTCGGTGATCGAAGGGTCGGGCGACGGGTGGCGGGCCGGCCATCGCGCCGTCCTCGCGATCTCGGTCGCGCGTGTGTTCCACGTGAAACACCAGCACCGCGATGCCGTTCCCATGGACGGCCGCAGGCAGAGTGCATGTCTGCCTCACGACGGGTCCAGCTCAGCGCCGTCGATTTGCCCGAGCGGGATGACCAGGCCTGCACCCGCTGCTCCGGGCCGGCGCTGCCGCGCGGAGCGGCCGAGCTCGTGCAGCCGGTCGCATCTCGGCCGCCTCAGACGCCAACGTCAGGGTCATCGTCACGAGCTCAAGGGGTCGAGTGCTCCGGAGCCGTCGACGACTGTGTTCGGATGGTGTGCACGCCCGCGCGCCGCACCTGGGCCGCCTACGACCAGTATGTTCCACGTGAAACATCGGGCCGAGGCGGGGTTCCAGGGTCACGGGTGAACGGGTCCGACCATCGCGGCGTCCTATGCGCGGCTCAGAACATGCGAGCGCCCCGGCTCCAGCCACCTCCACATAGTCCTTCGACGTTTCACGTGAAACCCAACCCGGATCTTCGGGCTCGAAAGGGACCGCTGTACTCAGCTCCATTGTCGATCGGAGAACACGGGGCAACCGCGTTCCGTGTTCACGACGGGCGAGCGTGCAGAGTTCGGTGGCGTCAGCCCTCGCAACCGGTCGGGACGCGCGTCCAAGACCGATGCCTCGTAGGGAACTGGCAGGGTTGAGGCCCGAGTTGGGTCGATCCGATCGCGGCCGCGAAGCGCGCCCGGCGCCGTGCGCCATCGCGCCGAGGAGAAGCGGGCGCCGGCGGTAGAGCCAGCGAGTGACCCCGTCGTCGTGAGACTGGCATGTTTCACGTGAAACAGCGGACGATGCTGGGGTCGTCAGGCGAGCGAGTGGTGCGCACATGTCTGCGAAGCATGTGCATGGCATCCGTGCGGCAAGTGATGTTGTGCGACGGCGCACGGTTGGGAGCGTAGGCGTTGCAGCAGTCTGCGAGGCTCGAGCTCGGCGTTGGCATGCTCCTGCGTGAGGGGGTCCCGCGGCCAACGCGGCACCATCGCCGCCACTCCGTGTCGCTGCGCATCACGCGCGTCGTCATGGAATGCCGGACGGCTAGCCGTCGAGTGGTGCGCCGCCGCGTAGCGGAGGTCTTCGACAGGACGGTGCTGGGGATGGAGCCATGACTCGTCTACAGGCGCAGGCGCACCGGGGCTCGGGCGCGCCGCGACGAACGCGCTCCTGGTGCCGGTGCGCCGGTGCGGTGGTCAGCAGGCATCGCAGCTGAACCGACCGTGGCGGATGTTTCACGTGGAACATCGAGGCGGGCGCCACGGCCGTACGTCGTGGCATTACGGCGGAGCCGCCGCAGTCGCAGCGTCAGACGAAGGCGCTGCCCCAGTCCAAGGCCCCGTCTCGGTGGCCGTCACGCCGTTCCAATCGCAGTCACGCAGTCTCGGTCGCAGTCACCCAGTCGCGCAGTGGCCGGCAGGCAGTTGCGGTGACGCAGTCGCAGTCGTACTCGTACACGCTGGCCCAAACGAAGGCCCAGCCCGGGTCGCAGTCACGTCCACAGCTCTCGGCGCACCCGCAGCCGATGATCCGGCCGCCCACCGAAGGTGTCGCCCGCTGCGGAGAGAGGCGACGTCCTCGTGAAGCCCCTCCCGAGCGGGACCGCCGTGCATCGGTGCCGAGCCACCCGTCCTGTGGAGAACTGTGGAGAACGCGACGCGCTCGGGCGCGTCGCGGCGACGCAGTCTCGGCGCGTCGGAGCGCGACTGCCCAGTGTTTCCGCGGGATTTCGGGGGTCATGGGCGTGAGCGCGCGCGCCCAGCGCGACTGAGCCAATCCCGTGGTGTTCTCCACAGCTCTCCACAGACGTGCGTGTGGAGGGGCGCGCCGAAGGAGTTGGCGAACACAGCCCGCATGCCGGAAGATGGCTTCGGAGCAACGGACGCGCGCGTGATGTTTCACGTGAAACACGACCGGGAGAGGACGGGGTTCCAGTGCAGACGACGGGTCGATTCGACACCACGCCCATCGCACGCGAGATGGCGGATCTGGCCAAGCGACGCACGGCACTCGCCAATGCAGAGCATCCGCTGCCGACGACGACCCGCATCATCGCGGTCGTCAATCAGAAGGGCGGCGTCGGCAAGACGACGTCGGCGGTGAACCTGGCGTCGTCGCTCGTACGCGCGGGCGCGCGCGCGTTGGTCGTCGACCTCGACCCGCAGGGCAACGCATCCACCGCCCTCGGCATCCCGCATCACGCGGACGTCACGAGCACGTACGACGTGCTCGTCGACGAGACGCCGTTGGCCGACGCGGTGCAGCCGAGCGCAGACGCGGAGCGTCTGGCCGGCGTGCCCTCGACCATCCACCTCGCGGGTGCCGATCTCGAGCTCGCGCCCCTCGAGCGGCGGGAGTTCCGGTTGCGGGCCGCCCTCGAGCAGTACCTGGCCTCGCAGGACGAGCCGGTGCACTACGTCTTCATCGACTGCCCGCCGTCGCTGGGCCTGCTCACGATCAATGCCTTCGCCGCGGCGACCGAGGTGCTGCTGCCCATCCAGTGCGAGTACTACGCGCTCGAGGGCGTGACGCAGCTGCTCGACACCATCGAGCGCATCAAGGCGCACCTCAACCCGGCACTGTCGCTGTCGACGGTGCTGCTCACCATGTACGACGGCCGCACGCTGCTGTCGCGGCAGGTCGTCGACGAGGTCCGCGAGCACTTCGGCGACGTCGCGCTGCGCACGATCATCCCGAGGACGGTGCGGATCTCGGAGGCTCCGGGCTTCGGGCAGACGGTGCTCGCCTACGACCCGAACTCGCCTGGTGCGCTCGCGTACCGTGAGGCCGCCGCCGAGATCGCACAGCGAGGAGCACGATGAGCAAGCGCACGGGACTCGGCCGCGGCATCGGCGCGCTCATCCCGACCGCTCCGGTCGACACCGAGGCGCCGACACAGCCCGCGCAGCCGCGCGAGCGGCCCGTCGACGTCTTCTTCCCGGCTGCGAAGACCACGGACGGTCAGGAGCTGGCCGCCGTCCCCGGCGCGCGCCTGGCAGAGCTGCCGCTCGACGCCATCGTGCCCAACCACGTGCAGCCGCGCGACGTCTTCGACGAGGACGACCTCACCGAGCTCGAGCACTCGATCCGCGAGTTCGGGGTGCTGCAGCCGATCGTGGTGCGGCCCATGCCGGGCGACGCCGAGCGGTTCGAGCTCATCATGGGCGAGCGTCGGTGGCGTGCATCGCGACGGGCGGGCAAGGCCACGGTCCCTGCCCTCATCCGCGAGACCTCCGACGAGGCGATGCTGCGCGACGCGCTGCTCGAGAACCTCCATCGTGCGGACCTCAACCCGCTCGAGGAGGCATCGGCCTACCAGCAGCTCATGGCCGACTTCTCGATCACGCAGGAGGAGCTGTCGCGGCGCATCGGCCGCAGCCGCCCGCAGATCTCGAACACGATCCGTCTGCTCCGGCTGCCGGAGACCATCCAGACCCGTGTGGCATCCGGTGTCCTGAGCGCGGGGCACGCTCGTGCGATCCTCTCGGTCGACGGTGAGGACGCGATGCAGCGCCTCGCCGACCGCATTGTGAATGAGGAACTCTCAGTACGCGCTGCCGAGCACGCGGCGAGCGTCGTGCAGGTGAAGGTGCCCCGTCGCACGCCGCAGCGCGGCGGCGTGCAGCGCGGCCTCGACGAGGTCGCCGAGCGGCTCACCGACCGACTCGACACGCGAGTGCGCGTGAGCCTCGGCCGCACGAAGGGCCAGATCGTCGTCGACTTCGCGACGGTCGCCGACCTGAACCGCATCCTCTCCGAGCTCGGCGAGCCGCCGTTCGGCGACGCCGTGAGCCTCTCCGAGTAGCCGCACGCACGACGAAGGGCCCCGGGGAGACCCGGGGCCCTTCGCGTGCTCCCGCGGTGGGGGAGCGATCAGTCGATCAGAGGAATGCTGCGAGGTCGGCCTCGAGGGCCGCCTTCGGCTTCGCGCCGATGAGCTCCTTCTTGAC
This sequence comes from Agrococcus sp. GCM10030265, assembly GCF_042666675.1. Taxonomy (NCBI): domain Bacteria; kingdom Bacillati; phylum Actinomycetota; class Actinomycetes; order Micrococcales; family Microbacteriaceae; genus Agrococcus; species Agrococcus sp. GCM10030265. The sequence goes on along the minus strand of NZ_JBHTCZ010000001.1, from coordinate 557,669 downwards.
CTCGCCACCCACGAAGACCTTCATCGCGGGGATCGACGTGATGCCGTAGCGCATCGCCAGGTCGGGGTTCTCGTCGACGTTGACCTTCACGACGTCGAGCTTGTCGGTCTCGCCGTCGATCTGCTCGAGGATGGGGCCCACGGCACGGCACGGGCCGCACCACTCCGCCCAGAAGTCGACGAGGACGGCCTTGTCGGCGTCGAGGACGTCGGCCTGGAACGAGTCGGTGGTGACGTTCTTCATGCGATCTCCTTCGTGTCAGACGGTGACTGCCTCGGGCAGCTCCGCCAGGTAGTGCTGGGCATCGAGCGCCGCGACGGTGCCCGAGCCGGCGGCCGTGATGGCCTGTCGGTAGGTGGGGTCGATGACGTCGCCCGCAGCGAAGACGCCGGGGACGTTCGTGCGCGACGAGCGGCCGTCGACCGCGATCGTGCCCTCGGTCGTGAGCTCGAGCTTGCCGTGCACCAGATGCGTGCGCGGGTCGGAGCCGATGGCGACGAAGACGCCGTCGACGGGCAGCTCGCGCTCCTCGCCCGTCACGGAGTCGCGCAGCGCGACGCCCGTGACCGACGTGTCGCCGAGGATGTCGGTGACGACGGCGTTCGTGACGAACGAGATCTTCGGGTCGGCCTCGGCGCGGTCGAGCATGGCAGCGCTCGCTCGGAAGGTCTCGGAGCGGTGCACGATCGTGACGGTCGCGGCGAACTTCGTGAGGAAGGTCGCCTCCTCCATCGCCGAGTCGCCGCCGCCGACGACGACGAGGTGCTTCTCCTTGAAGAAGAACCCGTCGCATGTGGCGCACCACGAGACGCCGTGGCCCGAGAGGCGGTCCTCGCCGGGCAGGCCCAGACGACGGTAGGCGGAGCCGGTCGCGAAGATGACGGTGCGAGCCTCGAGCACCTCGCCGCCCACGTGCACCTTCTTCACGGGGCCGTCGAGCTCGAGCTCGGTGACGTCGTCGAGGCGCACGTCGGCGCCGAAGCGCTCGGCCTGCTGCTGCATGTTGAACATGAGGTCGGGCCCCATGATGCCCTCGGGGAAGCCGGGGAAGTTGTCGACCTCGGTCGTCGTCATGAGGTCGCCGCCGGCCTCGACGCTCGACGCGAGCACCACGGGGGCCAGGTTCGCGCGAGCGGCGTAGATCGCCGCGGTGTATCCGGCCGGGCCGGATCCGATGATGATGACGTCGTGCACGGATGCCTTTCGCTGGGCGCCACGGTGGCGCTCACTGCTGATCAACCGATGCTAGCCGCGGGCCATTCCCTCGACGGGCAGGGTCTGGAGCACGTCGCCGGTGGAGGCGTCGAGCACCGAGATGCCATCGGTCGCGAGGTGTTCGGAGCCGACGACGCGAGCGTTCGGCACCCGCGATCGCGTGCGCCTGTCCCAGGAGTCGACGACGGTGCCCGTCGCGCCGTCGACGAAGACGACGGCGGGATGCGCGTAGGCCATGGGCGAGGACTCGTCGGACGACCACCAGCCCCGGAACGGCAGCGGACGCTCGGGAGCGCCGAGCGACGGCTGCGCAGGCCCGCGGCGCACGAGCGCGCCCTGGGCGACGATGGCGCCGACGCCTGCCGCGGCGCCCACGATCACGGGCACGATGAGCCTGGCGAGCGGATGCGGCATGGTGCCTCCCGAGTCGATCAGTCCTGACGCGTGGTGGCGGCGTCGCCGCCAACGCTACGGCGGCGGCCTGTGAAGCGCGCCAGCACCATGTCGAGCGTCGACCGGAAGTCCGGGTTGCGCGTGAGGAACAGCAGCCCGAAGTAGACGACGCCCATCGCCGCGCCCGCGAGGGATGCGGTCGCCAGGGCGGGCACGGTGGCGGTCGTCGCCCATCCGCCCTCCTGGAAGCCTCCGAGGCCCCAGACGACGAGCACGCCGGGGATCGCGGCGACGAGCGCATAGGCGAGGTACTGCAGGTGGCGCACGGCGACGAGGCGGAAGCCGAACGCGCCGATCTTGCGGCGTACGAGCCAGATCCACGCGGTGCACGAGACGAGGTTCGCGATCGTGACCGCGAGCGACGCGCCCGCGACGATCCACATCCCCGGCAGGAGCGTGCAGGCCCACAGGAGCGCGAACGTCACGAGCATGCCGAACAGCGCGTAGAGGAAGGGGGTGCGTGTGTCCTCGAGGGCGAAGTAGACGCGCTGCAGCACGTACTCGGCGCTGAAGGCGACGAGACCGATGAGCATGGCCCACAGCACGAAGGCCGACTGCAGCATGTCCTCGAACCCGCGGTCGAAGTAGCGGAAGAACGGCACGGCGATGACGGCGAGCACGGCAGCGCTGATGGTCGTGAGCATGCCGACGCCGCGCAGCGCCGCGCTCACGTCGGTGCGGATCCCCGGGAGGTCGCCGCGGGACGCATGGTGAGACATCCGGGTGAAGAAGGCGATCGCGATCGACACGGCGATGACCGAGTGGGGGAGCGAGAACACGTACCAGGCGTTCTGCATCGTGAAGAGGTTCGCGCCGTCGGGGTCAGCGAGCGTCACGACGCGCGCCTGCACGAGGCCCTTGATCTGGCCGATGATGACGACGCCGAACAGCCAGCCGGCGCGCTGCCCCGTGGCACGCAGGCCGACGCCGCGCCATCCGAAGTCGAGCCGGAAGGTCATGCCGGTGCGGCGGAACAGCAGCACGAGCACGAGTGCCTGCACGGCGACGCCCGCCGTCGTGGCGATGCCGAGCATCGCCACGCGGTCGGGGGTCCAGAGCGCGGGATCCTCGGTGCGGTCGCCGACGAGGAGGAGGACGACCAGCAGGCCCGCGATCGAGACGACGTTGTTCGCGACCGGCGCCCACGTGTACGGCCCGAACTGCCCGCGAGCGTTGAAGATCTCGCCGAGCAGCGTGTACAGCGCGTAGAAGAGGATCTGCGGCAGGCACCAGTACGCGAGCGCGATCGCCAGCGCCATCTGCTCGCCGCTGAAGCCGCCGCCCTCGCCGTCGCTGCTCGACGCGTAGAGGTTGACGAGGATCGGGGCCGCGATGGTCGCGACGACGGCGAGCAGCAGGAAGATCGTGCCGCCGAGCGTCAGCAGCTTGCGCACGAACGCCTGCCCGCCGTCGTCGCCGAGGCTGGCCTTGACGATCGCGGGCACGAGCACGGCGGACATGACGCCGCCGGCGACGAGGATGTAGACGTTGTTCGGCAGCTGGTTGGCGAGGCCGAACGCCGCAGCCGCCTCCGAGCCGGTGTTGCCGATGACGACGGCGAGCAGGCCGGCCTTCGCGAAGCCCAGCAGTCGCGACACCGCGGTGCCCGCGGCCAGGATCGCGCTCGAGCGCTGCACGCTCGGACCCTTCGCGGGCGCAGCCGCCCCGGGTGACGCTGCCCCGGGTGCAGCCGCGCCGGGCGACGCGGTGCCATCGGTCATGCCCTCGGTCATCCACGTGCTCCTGGGTCGTCGGTGGCGGGGAGCTCCCCGCGTCGTGCGGCTGCTGCGGCGTCGCGTGCGTCGGCGACGGCGAGCTGCTCGGTGCGGGGGTCGATGTCGCCGCGTGCGGTGCCCGCGCGGCGGCCGCGCACCGAGCGCAGGATGCCGAAGCCGAGCAGCAGCGCCGCCGCGAGGCCGACGACGACGAGCAGGATCGTCTCGAACGCCGGCTGCGCGACGATGCGCAGCGACGCGGAGTCGAGCACGACGTCCGCGGGCGTCCGCACCTCCAGCCGCACGACGCCGTCGCCTGCGGCGATGACGTCGACGGGGAGGGCGACGCGCACGCGTCCGCCGGCGGGGACGACGACGTCGATGGGGTCGTCGGGCAGCGAGACGGCGTTCGTGCCGGCGCGGGCGACGAGCTGCACGGAGACGTCGACGTCGAGCGCGTTCTGCAGCGTCACGGGCAGCTCCGAGGGGCTGCCGAGCAGCGCGGCGTCTCCGCCCTCGACGATCGTGACGGGGGCGCGCAGCGGTGCGACCAGCGCGTCGAAGCGCTCGACGGCTCCCGCATCCTCGTCGCGCGACGTCGCGGCGATCGCGGCGAGCACCTGCAGCCGCACGGGCGCGACGAGCGACACGGGATCCTCGAGCGTCGTCGCGACCGACTCGGCGATCGCGGATGCCGCGACGAGCGCGGCGACGCGCGACGCGGCGTCGGACTCGGCGTCGCTCGCCGATGCGGACACGAGCTCGGCGTCGCGCGGAGGCTCGGCGAGCGCGTCGGCGACGGTGGCGGTCTCGAGCCATCCGGCCGACGCGACGGCCGTCTGCAACGCGAGCGCCGACGACGGGTCGGCGTCGAACGGCAGCGCGGCGACGAGGGTGCGCTGCAGCGACGGCGCCTCGCGCGTCACGGTGGCGAGCAGCGCGAGCACGCGCGCGATGCCGTCCTCCGCGGTCGTGCCCTGCGCGCGCACCGCCGTGCGCACCAGCTGCTGCAGCTCGGCGTCGGCCGCGAGCACGGATGCGCCTGCGACGGTGGCGTGGGCGCCGGGCGTCACGCGATCGAGCTGCTCGTCGAGGGCGTCGGTCTCGACGACCACGGTGGAGCCGGCGGCGAGCGAGCCGAGCAGCGTGGTGTCGAGGGTGGCGTCCGTGGCGTCGACGACGGTGCCGAGGGTCGTGGGCACCTCGGCGAGCGCGGCGGGCAGCACGGCGCCGTCGGGCCCCGGGATGCCCGCGAGGGCCGGGATGGGGGCCGCCGAGCGGGCGAGCACGACGGGATCGGCGCCGCCGTACGGCAGCGCGAACGTCTGCGGCAGGGCGCTCGCGGCGTCGAGCCAGGCCTGCGCGCCATCCGGGGCGTCGTCGCCGAGCGCGGCGATGCTCGCAGGCAGGATGGGGTCGATGCCGAGGGCGACGCCGGTCTCGGCGACGGCGAGCTGCTCGGCGAGCACGCTGCCGGGCGCGACGGCAGCCTCGAGCTCGTCGGCGGTCAGCAGGCCCGTCGCCGTCTCTGGAGCCGTCGACTGCATCGTGAGCGCGAGGCCCGTGGGCCCGCCCTCCGGCAGGTCGCGCGTCACGAGCGAGCGCAGCGTCTCCTCGACGCCGTCGACGTCGGCGGCGAGCAGCATCGCGCCGCTCGTCGATGCCGACCACGGCAGCTGGGCGACGGGCACCGTGATCTCGACGCTCGACGACCCGGCGGGGATCGCCGCCGACGCGACGGTGGAGAGCGGGGGAGACGACGTGCCGTCGAGCCACTGCGTCAGCGCGGAGCGCGTCGCGAGGGCTCGCGCGCCGACGCGCACCTCGACGGCGGTGTCGACGGCGACGTCGGCACCGAGCTCGACCTCCACGACGAGGTCCTGGTCGCTCGCGAGCACGGGGTCGGATGCCGCGACGACGGGGTCGGCGTCGTCGGCTGCGGCGATGGCCGGTGCGGGCACGAGGGCGACGGCGCCGAGCGCGCCGAGCGAGGCGATCGTCATCGCCAGTGCGCGCCGCACGCGCCCACCCGCCGCGAGCATGCTCGACAGTCTACGAGCGCGCGCCCGAGCGCTCGCGCGGCACGCATGCGCGCGCCCTGGCAGGATGGCTGACCGTGACGAGCATGGCCGAGGCGACTGCGCGCCTGCAGCAGGTGGCGGCATCCGGACCGACGGCGGCGCTCGCCGACGCATTCGTCGCCGCGGGCTTCGAGCTGTCGCTCGTCGGCGGCCCCGTGCGCGACGCGCTGCTGGGCCGCGCGACGTCCGACCTCGACTACACGACGGACGCGCTCGCCGACGACATCCTGCGCATCGTGCGCCGCATCTCCGACGCGCAGTGGGACGTGGGGCGCGAGTTCGGCACCATCGCCTGCCGCATCGACGGTCAGACGGTCGAGGTGACGACGTATCGCGCCGACGTGTACGACGGTGCGACGCGCAAGCCGGCGGTGACCTTCGGCGACCGCCTCGAGGACGACCTCGTGCGTCGCGACTTCACGGTCAACGCCATGGCGCTGCAGCTCGTCGCTCGCACCGGGCCGGGGGCGGTGGAGCGCATCGCCCCGCGCCTCGTCGACGTCGGCGGCGGGCTCGAGCACCTGCTCGCCGGGGTGCTCGACACGCCGCAGGCGCCGGAGACGTCGTTCCGCGACGACCCGCTGCGCATGCTGCGCGCCGCCCGCTTCGAGGCGCAGCTGGGCTTCCGCGTCGCGGAGCGCGTGCAGCACGCCATGCAGGAGGCGTCGGCGACGATCACGCACATCAGCGCCGAGCGCGTCCGCGACGAGCTCGTGAAGCTGCTGTGCACCTCCGACCCCACCGGCGGCCTGCGCCTGCTCACCGACGCCGGCATCCTCGACCACGTGCTGCCCGAGGTGCCCGCGCTGCGGCTCGAGGTCGACGAGCACGCGCACCACAAGGACGTCTACGAGCACTCGCTCACGGTGCTGCGCCAGGGCATCGCGCTGGAGGCGTCGCGGCATCCGGGCGCCGCTCCCGACGTGGTGTCGCGCCTTGCGGGGCTGCTGCACGACATCGGCAAGCCGGCCACGCGGCACGTCGAGGGCGGCGCGGTCACGTTCTACAACCACGACGTCGTCGGCTCGCGGCTCGCCGCGAAGCGACTGAAGGCGCTGCGCTTCGACAACGACACCGCGAAGGCGGTCGCACGTCTCGTCGAGCTGCACCTGCGCTTCTACGGGTACATGGATGCGTCGTGGTCGGATGCGGCGGTGCGTCGCTACGTGCGCGACGCGGGCCCGCTGCTCGAGCGCCTGCACATCCTCACCCGCTCCGACGTCACGACGCGCAACCGCCGCAAGGCCGAGCGCCTCGACTTCGCCTACGACGACCTCGAGCGCCGCATCGCCGAGCTCGCCGAGCAGGAGGAGCTCGACGCCCTGCGCCCGGACCTCGACGGCGAGCAGATCATGGCGATCCTCGGGATCGGCCCGTCGCGTGCCGTGGGCGAGGCCTACCGGATGCTGCTCGATGCCCGCATCGAGCACGGCCCCCTCGACCCGGAGCGCGCCGAGGCGATGCTGCGCGAGTGGTGGGCGGCGCGCTCGACCGACTGAGGCGGCGCGGGCGTCGGCCAGCCCGACGACCACCGACGGGCCTCGGCGATGACGGGTGGCGCGACGCGCCCGGGATCCGGTAGCCTTGCCAGGTTGTCCGGCCTCGCCGGGCACCATGCATACCCTCCTGCTGCAGATCGTCTGCAGCCGTTCGAGTCCGAAGGAGGTGGGTGAAGCATGCATCCCTACGAGCTGATGGTCATCCTCGACCCGGCCATCGACGAGCGCACCGTCGCCCCGTCTCTCGAGAAGTTCCTCGGTGTCATCCGCACCGCAGAGGGCGAGATCGAGAACGTGGACATCTGGGGCCGTCGTCGCTTCGCATACGAGATCGACAAGAAGACCGAGGGCATCTACGCCGTCGTCGACTTCACCGCGACGCCCGAGGCGACGCGCGAGCTCGACCGACAGCTGAACCTGTCCGAGGCCGTCATCCGCACCAAGGTGCTCCGTCGTGACGAGGTCATCGCCCAGCGCGCCGTGAAGGCCGCGAAGGACGAGGCCAAGGCTGCCCGCCAGGCGGCGAAGGCGACCGAGGCCGCCTGATGGCCGGCGAGACGATCATCACGGTCGTCGGCAACCTGACGGCCGACCCCGAGCTGCGGTACACGCAGAACGGTCTCGCGGTCGCGAACTTCACGATCGCATCGACGCCGCGCACGTTCGACCGTCAGGCGAACGAGTGGAAGGACGGCGAGGCGCTGTTCCTCCGCGCGTCGGTGTGGCGCGAGTTCGCAGAGCACGTCTCGCAGAGCCTCACGAAGGGCAGCCGCGTCATCGCGCAGGGCCGCCTCAAGCAGCGCTCGTTCGAGACGCAGCAGGGCGAGAAGCGCACCGTCATCGAGCTGGAGGTCGACGAGATCGGCCCCAGCCTCCGCTACGCGACCGCGCAGGTCACCCGCTCGTCGGGTGGCGGCGGCGGCAACCGCGGTGGCGGCGGCCAGGGCCAGTTCGGCGGCGGTCAGCAGCAGGGCGCAGTCGCCGACGAGCCGTGGGGTCAGCCCGCAGGCCAGCAGTCGGGCGGCAACCAGGGCGGCGACGTCTGGGGCGCGCCGGGCACCTCCTACAACGACGAGACGCCCTTCTAGGCGCGTCGGCAGAAGACAAGAGAGCAGGAAGCACTATGGCTGGAAAGCCGCAGGGTCGCCGGGGTCGTGGACCCAAGGGCGGGAAGCCGGTCGCACCGGCGAAGGCCATCACCGTCGGCGTCATCGACTGGAAGGACGTCGCGACGCTGAAGAAGTTCATCTCGGAGCGCGGCAAGATCCGTGCCCGTCGCATCACCGGCGCATCGGTGCAGGAGCAGCGCCTCATCGCGAAGGCGATCAAGAACGCTCGCGAGATGGCGCTGCTGCCGTACTCCGGCGCGGGCCGCTGAGGAAGGATCTGATATGGCGAAGGTCATTCTCACGAACGAGGTCTCGGGCCTCGGCACCGCCGGCGACGTCGTCGAGGTGAAGAACGGGTACGCCCGCAACTACCTCGTCCCGCAGGGCTTCGCGACGCCGTGGACCCGCGGTGGCGAGAAGCAGGTCGAGCAGATCAAGGCAGCCCGCGCCGCGCGCGAGCACGCCACGATCGAGGAGGCGCAGGACCTCAAGCTGAAGCTCGAGGCCAACCCGCTCCGCGTGTCGGTCAAGGCCGGCAAGGAGGGTCGTCTCTTCGGCTCGGTGCAGACGCAGGACATCGCGGACGCCGTCTCGTCGCAGGGCCTCGGCTCGCTCGACAAGCGCGTCATCACCATCCCGTCGGCCATCAAGGTCGTGGGCAAGCACCAGGCGACGGCGCGTCTGCGCGACGACATCGTCGCGAGCATCACGCTCGAGGTCGTCGCCGCCAAGTAGTCGGCGACACCGCACGAACGAGGGCCGCACTCCCGCGAGGGGGTGCGGCCCTCGTCGTGTGCGGCGGCCCGACTGGTCGCTCGTGGGCTGGGACTGGTCGCTCGTTGGGGTGCGACTGGTCGCTCGTTGGGGCGATCGGTCGCTCGTGGACGCAACGAGCGACCAGTCAGACCCAACGAGCGACCGGTCGGATGCGCACGGTCACGCACCGGGGGCCGGCACCAGGCGGTAGAGCACCTGCGGGCGACCGCGGCGACCGTAGCGGTGGGCGAGGTCGATGACACCCGTCGCGACGAGGTGGTCGAGGTAGCGCCGTGCCGTCGCGCGGGAGACGCCCGCCGACGCCGCGACGTCGACGGCCGACACCGCGACGACCGGGTCGAGCGCGGCGAGCACGCGCTCGAGCGTCGGCGCGCTCAGCCCCTTCGGCAGCGCCGCGGATGCGGATGCCGCTGCCGCCGCGGATGCGGATGCCGCCGTCGGCGTCGCGACGGTGCGCAGCGATCCCGTGGCGAGCAGCCGATCCACCTCGCCCTGTCCGAGCGGCACGTCGCGCTCGAGCGACCGTTCGCGCCGCTCGGCCGCGTAGGTGCGCAGCCGTTCCTGCAGCACCTGCTGGTCGAACGGCTTGATGAGGTAGCCGATGACGTGCGCGGCGAGCGCCTGCCGCACGGTGACCTGGTCGCGCGACGAGCTGATGACGAGCACGTCGGTGCCGCGCGCCGCGAGCGTGCGCATGCGGTGCAGCACCTCGATGCCGCTGACGTCGGGCAGGCGCATGTCGAGCAGCACGAGGTCGACGCCGTGCTCGACGAGCGCGAGCGCAGCCGTGCCGGACGCCGCCGTGCCGACGACCGAGAAGCCGTCGACCGCCGACACCCAGCGGGCGTGCAGCGCTCGCGCGCCCGCGTCGTCGTCGACGACGAGCACAGCGATGGAGGCGGTCATGAGCGCACCGCCATGTCGACGTCGAAGCGCGCCCCACCGAGCGTCGACCTGCCGACGACGACGGAGCCACCGCGATCGGCGACCGTGCGGCGCACGAGGTCGAGTCCGACCCCGCGGCCGAGGCCCGTCGCATCGTGCTTCGACGACCATCCGCGCTCCAGCACGCGATGCGCATCGCGCGGGTCGATGCCCGGCCCGTCGTCCTCGACGACGCCCACGAGCACGCCGTCGCGCACCGAGAGCGTGCATCGCACCAGCGCAGCACCGGCCTCGGCCGCGTTGCGGCACAGATTCGCGACGACGAGCAGCGCATCGTCGTCGAGCGCGACGTCGTCGCCGACGCGCATCTCCAGCTGCGCACCGAGGGCCTCCAGCTCGCCGCGCACGGCCTCGATCGTCGCGGCGACGACCGCGCCCGACCGCGCCGAGGCACCGGCGGCGCCGGTGAGGGTCGGGGCGACGCCGTCGATGTAGGCGACGGCGTCATCGCCCTGCCCCTGGGCCACGAGCCCTCGCACGACGTGCAGGCGCGTGCCGAACTCGTGCGCCTGCTCGCGCAGCGCATCCGTGGTGCGCCGCATCTGCCGCGCCTCGGCATCGACCGCGTCGGCGCGACGCAGCCTGCGTGCGATCGAGACCGACAGCAGCGCGCTCGCGAGCGTCGCGACGAGCAGCGCGCCGACGCTCCACGGCAGCAGGCCGCCGAACGCACGCTCGCGGTCCGCTGCGATCTCGGACTCGAGCACGCCGACCGCGACGATGCCGACGACGGCGCCGTCGACGACGACCGGGACCTTCGCGCGCAGCGTCGGTCCGGAGGGGCCGGTCTCGGTGCCGACGAACTCCTCGCCCGCGAGCACCTCGGTCGTCGTCGTCTCGACGAGCTCGCCGCGCTCGTCGGCATCGGGATGCGTGATGCGCACGCCCTCGTCGTCGGTGACGACGACGTACGAGACGCCCGACGCATCCTCGACGAGCGACGCGAGCGGCTGCAACGAGGCCGTCGCCGCGGCGAGCCCCTCGGCGTCAGCCGGGTCGGATGCCGTGCCGGCATCGGTCGCCGCCGCGACGGCCGAGCGCACCTCGGGGAGCGCGGCGAGGCTCGAGGCGACGCCGTGCACCTGCTCGACGACGCTGGCACGGATGCTCTGCTCCTGCACCGCGGCGGCCACGAGCGTCGTGACGCCGGTCGCCGCGAGCACGATGACGCTCGGCAGGGCGAGCAGCGCCAGCCGGGCGGCGCGGGCCGGGAGCCGCATGGGCGCACCTCCTGCCGCATCCGTGAGCGTCAATGAGCACAACGGCCGCTGCGCCCTCATGGCGCGGCGGCGGGTGCCATCGTACCGAGACGCAGCGCACGACGACGTGAGCACGAAGGAGCACCCATGACCGACCCGGGCATCCCAGACGACGGCGTGGCGGCCGCGCCGCCGACCTCGAGGCGCATGGCGCTGCGCATCGCCGGCGGCCTCGTCGCCGCGGCATCGATCGCCGTCGCCTGCTACGGCTCGGTCACCTCGGCTGCCGCAGGCGGCGACCCGACGCGTGCCATCACGATCGTCGCCCCCGCGGCCGCCGGCGGCGGCTGGGATGGCGTCGCGCGCGAGATGCAGCAGGCGCAGCGCGCCCAGGGCATCGTCAACTCGGTGCAGGTCGTCAACATGCCTGGCGCCGGCGGCACGATCGCACTCGGCAACGTCGCGCGGCTCGAGGGTCAGGCCGACACGCTGCTCGTCGGCGGCACGGGCCTGCTCGCCGCCGAGATCCAGTTCGGCTCGGCCGTGACGCACGACGACATCACGCCGCTCGCCGTCACCGTCGAGGAGTACGACGTCATCGTCGTGCCCGCCGACTCCCCGTACGAGACGCTCGACGACCTCGTCGCAGCGTGGGCGGAGGCGCCGGGCTCGGTGCCGTGGACGGGCGGAGGATCGTTCGACCAGCTCGTCGTCACCGACCTCGCCGTCGCCGCAGGCGTCGAGCCCACGGACACGAACTACATCCCGTCGGACGGCGGCGGCGAGGCCATCCAGGCGCTGCTGAACGGCACGGCGGCAGCCGCGGCCGGCGGCTACCCCGACAACATCGACCAGATCGAGTCGGGTCGCCTGCGCGCCCTCGCGCTCGTCGCATCCGAGCCCATCGACGGCATCGACATCCCCACCGCCACCGAGCAGGGCTACGACGTGACGCTCACGAACTGGCGCATGGTCGCCGCTCCGGGCGGGCTCGAGGACGCGCAGGTCGACGCGCTGACGAGCATCGTGCTCGAGACCATCGAGACGCCGGAGTGGGCGGATGCGCGCGAGCGCTACCACTGGACCGAGCGGGTCATCACGGGCGACGACCTGGAGGCGTTCCTCGACGAGGAGCGCACCCGCATCACCGCGCTGTACGAGGAGCTGGGCCGATGACGCATCCGAGCAATCCCACGTCCGCCTCGGCCGTCGTCGGACAACGCCTCGCGTTCGGTGCGGGCCCCGGCCGCCTCGCCGGGCTCGCGAAGGAGCTCACGGTGCCTGTGCTGCTGCTGGCCGCCTCCGCCTACCTCCTCGTCGGCATCGTGACGATGCGGGTGCCGGACGGCACGGCCTTCCCCGGCCCCCGCTTCTTCCCCGGCCTCATCGCTGCCGCGCTCGCGGTGCTGGCGACGCTGCTCGTCGTGCGGGTCGTGCGGCAGCGTCGCGCCGCGGAGGCGGAGGCGGCGGATGCCGTCGCCCGCGCGGTGCTGCTCGACGACGAGGCCGCGGTGCGCGAGCCCGCGGAGCCCGAGCCCGCCGCGCGCGCGGTGCGGGTCGACGTGCGCTCGCTCGCCTGGGTCGTGCTGTCGTTCGCGGGCTTCGCGCTGCTGCTCGACGTGCTCGGCTGGATCGTCGCCGCAGGGCTGCTCTTCGTCGGCGTCGCGCGCGGCCTGGGCGCCGCAGGCTGGCTGCGCCCGCTGCTCGTCGGGCTCACGGTGAGCTCGCTCAGCTACATCGCGTTCGACATGCTCCTCGAGCTGTCGCTGCCGTCGGGCATCATCGGCTGGGGGTTCTGACATGGACGTGCTCGCGCTCCTCGGCGACGGCTTCGCCGGCGCCCTCTCGTGGCAGAACCTCATCTGGGTCGTCGTCGGCTGCCTGCTCGGCACCGCCGTCGGCGTGCTCCCCGGACTCGGCTCGTCGATGGCGGTCGCGCTGCTGCTGCCCGTGACGTTCTCGCTCGACCCGACGGCCGCGTTCATCATGTTCGCGGGCGTCTACTTCGGTGGGCTGTTCGGCGACTCGACCATGGGCATCCTCATGAACACGCCCGGCCAGGCGTCGGCGATCGCGTCGACGTTCGAGGGCCACAAGATGGCGCTGCACGGGCGGGCGGCGCAGGCGCTCGCGACCGCGGCGATCGGCGCATTCGTCGGCGGCATGATCGCGTCGGTGCTCGTCGTCTTCCTCGCGCCGGCGCTCGCCTCGTTCTCGTCGAGCTTCGGCCCCGCCGAGTTCTTCGCGCTCGCGCTCTTCGCGTTCGTCACGACGTCGTCGGTCGTCACCGACGACGCGCTCAAGGGCCTCGGCTCGCTGTGCCTCGGGCTCGGCATCGCCGTCGTGGGCGTCGACGGCATCTCCGGCGCCCCGCGCTTCACGATGGACGTGCCCGAGCTCTTCGACGGCATCTCGCTCGTGACCGTCACGGTCGCGCTGCTGGCGCTCGGCGAGGTCATCTACGTCGCGTGCCTCGCCCGCCACCTGAAGGACGGCGCGATCGTGCGCCCGAAGGGTCGGCCGTGGCTGTCGCGCAAGGAGTTCCGCGAGGCGGCGCCCGCGTGGCTGCGCGGCACCGCGATCGGCCTGCCGTTCGGCGTCGTGCCCGCCGGAGGCTCCGAGATCCCCACGTTCCTCGCCTACGGCCTCGAGAAGCGGCTGGATGCGCGGCGCAAGGATCCGCAGTTCGGCAAGGGCGCCATCCGGGGCCTGGCCGCGCCGGAGGCCGCAGGCAACTCGACGACGGGCATGGCGATGGGTGCGCTGCTGGCGCTCGGCCTGCCCATCTCGGCCACGGCGGCCATCATGCTCGCCGCGTTCCGCCAGTACGGGCTGCAGCCGGGGCCGCTGCTGTTCGACCGCGCACCCGACCTCGTGTGGGCGCTGCTCGCGAGCTTCTTCATCGCGATGGTCGTGCTGCTGGCGATCAACCTGCCGTTCGCGATGGTGTGGGCGAAGCTGCTGCTCATCCCGCGCGCGTACCTCTACGCGGGCATCGCCGTGTTCTGCGGCCTCGGCATCTACGCGACGAGCGGCTCGGTGTTCGACCTGCTGATGCTGCTGGGTCTCGGGCTCGTCGGCTTCCTCATGCGTGCGCTCGACGTGCCGCTGGCGCCGCTCATCATCGGCATGGTGCTCGGTCCGCTGGCCGAGACGAGCCTGCGCGACGCGGCGCTCAGCGCCGACGGCGACCTGACGGTGCTCGTGCAGCAGCCCATCCCGATCATGCTGTACTCGGTGCTCGCGGTCGTGCTGGCGGTGACGGTGCGAGGGCGCATCGTCGCGCGGCGTCGGGCTCGGAGGGAGCGCGAGCTGGTCGACGCGTAGCCCCGGGCCCGACTGGTCGCTCGTCGTTCCCAGGAGCGACCAGTCACCCCGAGGAGCGACCAGTCACCCCGACGGGCGACCAGTCGCACGGTGGGACGTCAGCCTGCGGTGCGCATCGCGACGATCGCGGCCACGATGCGGGAGATGAGGTCGGTGGGCAGCGGGTCGCGGTGGCGCAGCACGACGCCATCCTTGCCCTTCCGCAGCGGTGCGACCTCGGCCTCGAGGGCGTCGTCGAGCACGGGCACGGGATACAGGCCGACATGCGCCTTCCACCCGGCGTAGTGGATGGCGTAGCGGCCGCCGAGCATGACGGCCGGGATGCCGTAGCGCACCCGCTCCTCCGCATCCGGCACCACGGCGAGCGCGATGGCGCGCACCTGCCGGAGCCGGTCGGCGACCTCCAGCGGGACGCCGTCGAGGTAGGCGGCGACGTCGGGAGGCGGCTCGGTCATGCGGTCAGCGTGGCACGGCGGCGGCGCCGCGTCACCCCGCGGGTCCGGTGCCCGCCGGCGCCTGCGAGCCCTCGGCTCGCCCTGCGACGGCCGAGCGCTCCTCAGTAGCCGACTGCCGTCACGCCGTACTCGGCCTCAGCCTGGCTGAACCCCTCGAACAGCAGCTGGTCGATCAGGCCCTGGCGCGAGAACGACATGAAGTCGAGGTAGTCCTGCGCAGATCCCGCGGCCTGCGCGTTCCAGTCGACGGCCAGCGAGTCGACCGCGAACGTCGAGTCCTCGGTCGAGAAGCCCTCGAACTCGAGCTGGTCGATGAGGCCGCTCCGCGAGAAGTGCGTGAAGTCGAGGTAGTCCTGGGCGCTGCCGATCGCATTCTGCTGCGCGACCGACAGCGTCGGCGCCGGTGGGGCCGGGGGCTGGGTGGGCGTCGGAGGCGCGGGTGCCTGGGTGGGCGTCTCGGCCGGCGGCGAGGGCGCGGCTGCCGCGGGCTCCGGCTCCGTGGTCGCGACCGGCGTCGTCTCGACGACCTCCTCGACGGGAGCCGCAGTCGGCTGCGTGGCCGCGGGCGGCGCGATGGTCGGTGGGAGGGCGACGCAGCCGGTGAGTGCCGCGATCGTGAGCGCGGCGACCGCCGCAGCGGTGCGAGGGATGTGCATGGGGGCTCCTTCGTCGGCGTCGTGTGCTGCGGCGCCGAGTCGCAGTGTGAACCCGACCCCTGACAGTCCGCTTCGAGCGCCCCGGTCACGTCACCCATCCACCCCACCCGGCCAGCGCCCACCCGCCGGACCTCGCCCCGCGCACGCGAGAGGGCCCCGCCGACCGCTCGGTCGACGGGGCCCTCTCGGCGGGTCAGCGGAAGCGCAGCTCGGCGTCGCCGCCGTTCAGCAGGATGATGGGCGTCACCGTCGGGTGGCCCGCGGCTCGGATGGCGGCGAGGTCGAACTCGACGAGCGGCGTGCCCTCGGTCACCTGGTCGCCGACCGCCACGAGGGTCGTGAAGCCGCGACCCTCCATCTCGACGGTGTCGATGCCGACGTGCATGAGCAGCTCGGTGCCGTCACCGAGCACCATCGCGACCGCGTGGCCCGTGGGGAACACGTGGGCGACGGTGCCGTCCGCAGGTGCGACGACGACGGACCCGGTGGGCTCGATGGCGAGGCCGGGGCCCATGATGCCCTGGGCGAAGGTCGCATCCGGCACGTCGGCGAGCCGCACCACGCTGCCCTCGACCGGCTGGCGCACCGTGATCACCGTCGCGGTCGCGACGCCGCCGGTGGCAGCGCCGGTCGACTCGACGACGGCCTCGACCTCGGCATCCGACGGCGCGGCGACGCGGCCGGCGATGAGATCGTCCATCGCATCCTTCACGAACTGCACCTCGAGGCCGTAGATGACCTGCACCGACTTGCCGCCGGGCTTCATGACGCCCGCGGCGCCCGCGCGGCGGATCGCCGCATCGTCGACCTTCGAGACGTCGGCGACCTGCATGCGCAGTCGCGTCGCGCAGTTGTCGAGCTCGACGACGTTCGACGAGCCGCCGAGGCCGTCGAGGATCGCCGACGCCTGGGCGTGGAACCTCGAGCCCTTCGAGCCGCCGCCTGCGATCTCGACGTCGTCGTCCTCGCGACCGGGGGTCTTGAGGTCGAAGCGCTTGATGATGAGGTAGAACGCCACGAAGTAGACGACGAACCAGAACACGCCCATGACGGGGATGAGCCAGGGGTTCTGCGCCAGCGGGTTGGCGAGGTTCACGACGAGGTCGATGAAGCCGCCGGAGAAGCCGAAGCCCATGCGCACCGGCAGCATGGCGCTGATCGCCATCGAGATGCCCGTGAACACCGCGTGCAGCAGGTACAGCGGCGGTGCGAGGAACATGAAGGCGAACTCGAGCGGCTCGGTGACGCCGACGAAGAACGAGGCGAACGCCGAGGCGATGAGGATGCCCGCGGTCACCTTGCGGCGCGTGGTCTTCGCCGTGAGGTACATGGCGAGGGCGGCGCCCGGCAGGCCGAACATCATGATGGGGAAGAACCCGGTCATGTACTGGCCCGTGACGCCGAACGTGCCCGTGTTGTTGAGGAAGTTGCCGAGGTCGTTGATGCCGGCGACGTCGAACCAGAACACCGAGTTGAGCGCGTGGTGCAGGCCGGTCGGGATGAGGAGCCGGTTCAGGAAGCCGTAGATGCCGGCGCCGACCGGGCCGAGACCCAGCAGCAGCTCGCCGAACGCGACGAGGCCGCCGAAGACGAGGGGCCAGACGAAGAAGAGCACGAGCGCCACGACGAGCGAGGCACCCGCGGTGACGATCGCGACCGAGCGCTTGCCTGAGAAGAACGAGAGCGCCAACGGCAGCTTGACGTCCTTGAACCGGTCGTAGCAGACCGCGCCGATGAGGCCGGCGAGGATGCCGATGAAGGCGTTCTCGATGTTGCCGAACGCAGGGTTCACCGACTCCACGTCGGCGGCGCCCGTGAGGCCCATGACGGTCTCGGGGGAGAGCAGGCGCGTGATGACGAGGTACGAGACGAGGCCGGCGAGGGCGGCGGTGCCGTCGGACTTCGAGGCCATGCCGAACGCGACGCCGATGGCGAAGAGCAGCGGCAGGTTGTCGAGCAGCGCGCCACCGGCCGCCGCGAAGAACGCGGAGGCGACGTTCGCGCCGGCGACGGAGGAGATCCAATAGCCGATGCCGGAGAGGATCGCCGCGACGGGCAGGACGGCGATCGGCAGCATGAGCGACTTGCCGAGCCTCTGGAAGAACTTCATCGTGCGTGCTCCATGGTGAGGGGGAGGGATGCACGGACTCTATACCGCAGCGGGGTTCTGGTCTAGACCACCGCCGGCGGGGGCTCGTCGGCTCGCGATGCCGCTGCGATCAGTGCTCGTCCGGCACCACGGAGAGATCCCGCGCACGACGGGCTCGCCGGCGCCGGATGGTCGAGACGGCCACGATCCGCAGGGCCAGCGACGCCACGAGGACGATGAGCAGCAGCTCGAGGGAGGACGGCATGCCCGCGAGCAGGAGGAGCCCGACGGCGCTCCGAGCATCGGGCTCCGAGCATCGCGCTCGAGCGTCGCAGCCATGACGGGCCGGGGGTCCGGGCCGGAGACCCGGGTCGGGGCGGAGGCGCTCAGCCGAGCGGCAGCGTGAGCCGCTCGGCGAGCGGGAACGTCAGCTCGTACCGGTCGGCCGGGAAGGTCACGCGCGAGAACTCGACGGGCACGCCGTCGGACACCGCGGTGCGCGACAGCCGCAGCACGGGATACGTCGGGGCGATCTCGAGCACGTCGATCTCCTCGGGCGTCGGCAGCGCCGCCGTCACCACCTCGACGCCCTCGGTGGGCAGCAGGTCGAGGCCCTCGAGCAGCTCGTAGAGGCTGCCCTCGGCGGCCTGGCGGTCGAGGGTCGGCACGAGCGCGACCGGCAGCCACGCGTCCTCGAGCGCGAGCGGACGATCGTCCCCCAGCCGCAGCCTGCGCAGGTGCACGGTCTCGGCCTCGTCGTCGAGTCGCAGGTGCGCGCTGACCTCGGCGGGCCGCTCGGTGCTGCGAACGTACGACAGCACGCGCGTCTCGGGGCGCATGCCGTGCTCGCGCACCGCGCTCGCGAACGACCGCAGCCGCACCTGCAGCGACACGGGCGGCGCGAGGCGCTCGGTGCCGACGCCGCGGCGCGTGCGCACGAGGCCCTCGCGCTCCAGCACGTCGATCGCGGCCCGCACGGTCATGCGCGCGACGCCGAGCTCGCCGGCGAGCGCGCGCTCCGAGGGCAGCAGCTCGCCGGGAGCGAGCGCCGTCGCGAGGCGTCGCACGCCCTCGAGCGCCGTCGTGCCGCTGTCCCGTGCCATGCCCTCCAGCATCCCATCCGTGCCGGGCATCCGACTCGGGACGCATGGGACGATGGATGCGAGACCCCGGCTGCGAGGGCGCAGGCACCGACCCCGTGGGCACCCATCCGCCGACCGCAGCCAGGAGCGCCTCCATGACGACCGACTCCCTCGCCGCCCAGACGGGCGCGCACCCGTTCGACGACGCCGACATCCGCCTCATCGTCTCCGACATGGACGGCACGCTGCTCGACGAGCACGGTGCCGTGCCCGAGCGCCTGTGGCAGCAGCTCGAGGGGCTGCGGGAGCGCGGCATCGTCTTCGCACCCGCGAGCGGCAGGCAGTACGCGGCGCTGCGCGAGCTCTTCGAGCGTGCGATCGACGGCATGGTCGTCATCGCCGAGAACGGCTCGATCGTCATGCAGGACGGCGTCGAGCTGTCGTCGGTCACGATCGAGCGGGAGGGCGCGGCCGCGATCGTGCGGACCCTGCGGCAGCTCGCCGCAGACGGCGCCGACCTCGGCATCGTGCTGTGCGGCAAGCGCGGTGCGGTCGTCGAGCGCGGCGATGCGGGGTTCCTCGAGGCGACGCGGCAGTACTTCGCGGCCTTCGAGGTCGTCGACGACGTGCTCGAGCACGACGACGAGATCCTGAAGCTCGCGGTCATCGACTTCCACGACCCCGCGGCGGTCGCCGCCGCCCTCTCGGCGTTCTCGGCGACGCATCAGATCGTCGTGTCGAGCGACCGCTGGGTCGACATCATGTCCCGCAGCGTCGACAAGGGCGTCGCGGTGCGCGCGCTGCAGGAGCGCCTGGGCGTCACGCCCGCGCAGACCGCGGTGTTCGGCGACTACCTCAACGACCTGCAGATGCTCGACGCCGCCGAGCACTCGTTCGCGATGGCGAACGCGCATCCGACCGTGCGCGAGCGCGCCCGCCACACGGCCGGCTCGAACGCCGAGCACGGCGTCGTCGACGCGATCGAGCGGCTGCTCGCGCGCTGACCCGCGCCCCGCCGCCTCCCCCCTGCACGTTCGCGTCTCGCAGGCGATCCCGGGGAGCGAAGGGGCATCTCCCCTCCGCCACCGCGAATCGCCTGCAAGACGGAACGGCACGCGCGGCATCCGCACAGCACGAAGGGCCCCGACCGAGACGGTCGGGGCCCTTCGTGCTGGCGACGCTCAGTCGCGCGTCGGCGCCGAGCGCACCTCGGCCGCCGCGAGCTCCGCGGTCGTGGGATGCGGCGTGCGGCCCCCGTCGCGCTCGAGGCTCGAGCCCTCGACGTCGACGTTCGGCAGGATGCGGTCGAGCCAGGCGGGGATCCACCACGCCGAGCGGCCCAGCAGGTGCATCGCTGCGGGGATGAGCAGCATGCGCACGACGAACGCGTCGAAGAGCACGCCGATGGCGAGGCCGAAGCCGAACGGCCGCACCATCGCCATGTGCGAGAAGACGAAGCCGCCGAAGACGGAGATCATGATGATCGCCGCAGCGGTCACGACGGGTGCGCCGCCGCGCAGCCCGGCGACGACCGCCACCTTCGCTCGCGAGCCGTGCACGAACGCCTCGCGCATGCCCGACACGAGGAAGAGCTGGTAGTCCATCGCGAGGCCGAAGAGCACGCCCGTGATGACGACGGGCGCGAAGCTCAGCACCGGTCCGGGGTCGTGCACCCCGAACACCTCGCCGAGCCAACCCCACTGGTAGACGGCCGTCACGGCGCCGAGCGCCGCGAAGAGCGACAGCGCGAAGCCGATCGTCGCGATGAGCGGCACGAGGATCGAGCGGAACACGAGCAGCAGGATGAGGAACGACAGCCCGATGACGATCGCGACGTACGCGGGCAGCGCGCCGCCGATCGTCTCGGAGAGGTCGATGTTGCCGCTCGCGGTGCCCGCGACGCCGTACTCCTCGACGCCGTCGATCGGCGTGAGGTCGCGCAGCGCGTGCACGAGCTGCTCGGTCGACACGGATGCGGGGCCCTCGGTGGGCATGATCTGGAAGACGAGGAAGTCGTCGCCCTCGCCGACGCCCACGGGTGCGACCGCCTCGACGTCGTCGACGTCGAGCAGCTGCTCGGCGACGTCGGCCTGCGTCGTGACGACCTCGTCCTCGGCCATCGGCGCATCCAGACGGGCGGACACGACGAGCGGCCCGTTGAGCCCCTCGCCGAACTCCTCGGCGGTCGTCTGGTAGGCGGCGTACTGCGTGGAGTCCTGCGGCTCGGCCGAGCCGTCCGGCAGGCCGAGGCGCATCGACAGCGCGGGGATCGCGATGACGGCGAGGGCTGCGACGGCGATGACGACGCGCAGCACGGCGACGCCCGATCGCATGGGCTTCGGCTCCTCGACGGCGGTGGTGGTGGCGGCCTCTGCCGCCGCACGCTCCTTGCGCGTGAGCACCTTCGTGCCCATGAGCGACAGCGCGGCGGGCGTCAGCGAGATGGCGATGAGCACGGCGACGGCCACGCACCACGCGCCGACGGAGCCCATGACGCCGAGGAAGCCGATGCCCGTGACGTTGAGGGCGAGCAGCGCGATGACGACGGTCGAGCCCGCGAACACCACGGCGGTGCCGGAGGTGCCGTTCGCCAGCGCGATCGACTCGCGCACGTCGAGCCCGCGCCGCAGCTGCGTGCGATGGCGGTTGACGATGAAGAGCGTGTAGTCGATGCCGACGGCGAGACCGAGCATGACGCCCAGCACGGGGGTGATCGACGTCATCTCGACGACGCCAGAGAGCGCGAGGGCCGAGGTGACGCCCACGCCGACGCCGATGAGCGACGACACGATCGGCAGCATCGCGGGCAGCAGGCCGCGCAGCATCACGAGCAGCACGATCGCGGCGACCGCGACGCCGATGATCTCGGCGGGGCCGACGAGGTCGGAGACGTTGGTCGTGAGCTCTGCGGATGCGTCGACCGTGACGCCGTCGATGTCGGCGCCCTCGATGATCTCCACGATCTCGGACTTGTCCTCCGCGGGCACCTCGTAGGCGCTCGTGTCGAACTGGATGACCGCGATCGCGGCGCTCTCGTCGGCGGCGACGAACTGCAGCGCGTCGGCAGCCTCGAGCAGCGTCTGGCCCGCCTCGAGCTGCTCGGCGCCGGCGTCGATGTCGGCGAGGCCCGCGTCGAGCTCGGCCTGCTGCGCGTCGAGCTGCGCCTGGCCCGCCTCGAGCTCCTGCTGCTGCGCGAGCAGCTGCGCCTCGAGGGGCGTGCCGGCCGCTTGCTGCAGGGCGGCGTCGAGCTGTGCGCGGTTGGCGTCGAGCTCGGCCTGCCCGGCGTCGAGCTGCGCCTGGCCGGCGTCGGCCT
Organism: Agrococcus sp. GCM10030265; assembly: GCF_042666675.1. Taxonomy (NCBI): domain Bacteria; kingdom Bacillati; phylum Actinomycetota; class Actinomycetes; order Micrococcales; family Microbacteriaceae; genus Agrococcus; species Agrococcus sp. GCM10030265. Next base: position 535,754 of record NZ_JBHTCZ010000001.1, on the reverse strand, counting down.
GCTGACGCCCCGCCTCCAGCTCGTCGGCGGATGCGGTGAGCTGCGACGCCTGGTCGGCGCGCTGCTGCTGCGTCTCGAACGGGTCGACGGTCGTCTCGACCGAGCCGACCTCGCCGATGTCGCCGAGGAAGTCGGCGATGCCGTCGCGCTGCTCGTCGGTAAGGGCCGAGCCGTCGTCGGTCGAGAAGACGACGTTCGCGGTGCCGGTGCTCTGCCCGCCGAGCTCGTCGGCGATCTCGTCACCCACGAGCTGCGTCTGCGTGCCGGGGATCGTCACGTTGGTCGCGAGGGTGCCGCCGAAGCCGAGGAAGGCGGCGACGCCGCCGGCGAGGATCACGATCCACGCGGCGATGACGACCCACGCTCGGCGCGCGGCGAAGCGCCCGAGTCGGGCGAGGAGGAGTGCCATGGATGCCTTTCGACGGCGAGGCGGATGCATGCGGCACGACGGCGGGCCATCCACGAGCCTAACCGACAGGTGTCGGAAAGGCGACACCTGTCGAAGACGCATGGCATGCTCGAAGCCATGGATCCGCGGATCGCGCGCACGCGCCAGAGCCTGCAGCAGGCGCTGCTCGCCCTCGCGCGCGAGCAGCCGCTCGACGCGATCTCGGTCGCCGACATCGCGGCCCGCGCAGGCGTCCACCGCTCGAGCTTCTACCAGCACTACGCCGACAAGGAGACGCTGCTCGCCGACGCGATCGACGCCGCCACCGACGAGGCCGCCGAGCGCTCGCTCGCGAGCGAGCTCGCATCCGGCGCGGGGGAGTCGACGCCCGACGAGCAGCAGATCCTGCAGACCCTCACCGTCTTCCTCGAGCACGCGAGCGCCAACGCGTCGCTCTTCCGCCGCGTGCTCGGCCCGCACGGCTCGGCCCGCGCGACCGCGCGCATGCGCGAGCGCATCGACGCCATCGTGCGCGAGGGCGTCGAGCGCGCCCGCGCGACGGGCACCGTGCCGGCGAACGCCGTGCCGGTCGAGGTCGAGGTCGCAGCGGTGTCCGGCGCGGCGATCGCAGCCGTCGACGCCTGGCTGCACATGCGCCCGATGCCCGCTCCGACGCAGGCCGCCGCGTGGATCTGGACGCTGCTGTCCACATCCCTCATCCCCATGTCCCTCGACGCGGCAACCCTCGACGTGGACTGAAGGTCGATTCCCACAGTCGACCTGTGGAAAGAGAAATCACCGGTCAGTAGCCGATACGGGCGCTGTCAGCGAGAAGTTCCCACAGCGTTGTCCACAGGAGTGGGGATGATGTGGGTGGTTCCACCCACCGTTGTCCACATGTCATCCACAGGCGCACCGCGTGTCGTCAACAGGCTCGGCTTGGCGAGGCGATGGGGTGCCTCCTACAGTGACGTGTCCGTGTCTGAGCAAGGGGAGCAGGAGTCGCAGTGACGAACGTCGCAGAGCTCGGCACGGAGGAGTACCGCCGCGATCGCACGCCGCCGCACGACGTGCTGGCGGAGCAGTCGGCGCTCGGCGGCATGATGCTCTCGAAGGACGCCATCGCAGACTGCATCGAGGTCGTGCGCGGCCCCGACTTCTACCTGCCGAAGCACGAGCTCGTGTACGAGGCGATCCTCTCGCTCTACTCCCACGGCGAGCCCGCCGACGTCATCGCCGTCTCCGACGAGCTCACGAAGGCGGGCCACCTGTCGCGGGTGGGCGGCATCGAGTACCTCTACTCGCTCACGTCGGTCGTGCCCACGGCCGCCAACGCCGGCTACTACGCGACGATCGTCGCCGAGAAGGCCGTGCTGCGCCGCCTCGTCGAGGCGGGCACGCGCATCGTGCAGATGGGCTACGCGTCCGAGGGCGAGGTCGTCGACCTCGTGAACAACGCGCAGGCCGAGGTCTACGCGGTGAACGGCGGGCAGCAGTCCGAGGACTACGTGCCCCTCTCGGTCGCGATGGTCTCGGCCATCGAGGAGATCGAGGCCGCGAAGGGCCTCGACGGGCAGATGACCGGCGTGCCCACGGGCTTCCGCCAGCTCGACGAGCTGACGAACGGCTTCCACCCGGGGCAGCTCATCATCGTCGCCGCCCGACCCGGCTTCGGCAAGTCGACGATCGCGCTCGACTTCTCCCGCGCCGCCGCGATCAAGAACGACGTGCCCACCTGCTTCTTCTCGCTCGAGATGTCGAAGTCCGAGATCGCGATGAAGCTGCTCTCGGCCGAGTCGAGCATCCACCACCACAAGATGCGCAAGGGCTCCATCGAGTCGCGCGACTGGACGACGCTGGCGCAGGTGCGCGGCCGCATCAACGACGCCCCGTTGTACATCGACGACAGCCCCAACCTCACGCTCGTCGAGATCCGTGCGAAGTGCCGCCGCCTCAAGCAGCAGATCGGCCTCGGCATGGTCGTCGTCGACTACCTGCAGCTCATGACGAGCGGCAAGAAGGTCGAGTCGCGTCAGCAGGAGGTGTCCGAGTTCTCGCGGTCGCTCAAGCTGCTCGCGAAGGAGCTGCAGGTGCCGGTCATCGCGCTGTCGCAGCTGAACCGTGGCCCCGAGCAGCGTGCCGACAAGAAGCCCGCCGTCTCCGACCTCCGCGAGTCGGGCTCGCTCGAGCAGGACGCCGACATGGTCATCCTGCTGCACCGTGAAGACGCCTACGCGCCCGACATCCGCCCCGGCGAGGCCGACATCATCGTCGGCAAGCACCGTGGCGGCCCGACGGCGACGATCGCCGTGTCGTTCCAGGGCCACCTGGCGCGCTTCGTCGACATGGCGCAGGATGCGCCGTCGTTCGGCGGCGGCCCGCCCGCGATGCCGCCGATGGGCGGCCAGCCCGGCGGCGTCGGCGCGCCTCCCACGACGGGTGGCGGCTTCTAGGCCGACCACCCCGCGCGGGCCGCGGTGCGCGAGCGCCGCGCGCTACTGCTCCTCGTGCGTCTCGGGGTCGCCGCCCCAGAGGCGACCGCGGGCGAGGCCCGAGATGGCGCGCAGCTCGGCGTCGTCGAGCGTGAAGCCGAAGACGTCGGCGTTCTCGCGCTGCCGCTCGGGGTTCGCCGACTTCGGGATGGGCGTCGTGCCGAGCTGCGTGTGCCAGCGGAGCACCGCCTGCGTCGGCGTGACGCCGTGCGTGCCCGCCACGTCGGCGACGACGCGCTCGGTCAGCAGCTCGCTGCGGCGAGCGAGCGGGCTCCACGACTCGGTGCGGATGCCGTGCTCGGCGTGGAAGGCACGCAGGTGCGACTGCGGGAAGTACGGGTGCAGCTCGACCTGGTTCACCGCGGGCATGACGCCCGTCGCGTCGGCGACGCGCGTCAGCATCTCCTCCGTGAAGTTCGAGACGCCGACGGAGCCGAGCACCCCCTCGTCGCGCAACGCCACGAGCGCCCGGAAGGTGTCGACGTAGCGGTCGACCGACGGGTTCGGCCAATGGATGAGGTGCAGGTCGATGCGGTCGAGGCCGAGCCGCTCGAGCGAGCCCTCGACGCTCCGTCGGGTCTCGTCGAAGCCATGGTCGCGGCCGGGCACCTTCGACGTCACGAGGATCTCGTCGCGCGGCACACCGCTGTCGCGCACGGCGCGGCCCACCTCCTCCTCGTTGCCGTAGTTCACGGCGGTGTCGAGCAGGCGGTAGCCGACGTCGATCGCCGACCGGATGGCGGCGACGCCGTCGTCGCCGTCGAGCTTGTAGGTGCCGAAGCCGAGCTCGGGGAAGGCGGTGCCGTCTGCGAGGGGGACGGTGGGGATCGTCAGCATGCCTCCATGGTGGCGCGCTCGTCGCCCGCGCGACAGGGCTGGTCGCGGCGAGGGACTCGTGCTCTGTCGTTGACGAAAAGTCTTCCCGGAGTGGCCGACGAAGGACTCGACGCAAGACTCGAGCGGCCGAGGGGAGCGACATGACCGGACGACGACTGCTGAGCGAAGCTGCGAGGGGAGATCTCGCGTGCGTCACGGCGATGTTGGATGCCGGTGCCGACGTGGAGCATCGTCATTCCTGGAAGGGCACCACGCCGCTGATGGAGGCGGTCATCGGCGGGCATCTCGAGGTGGCCTCGGCGCTCATCGATCGAGGTGCCGACCTCGAGGCGGCATGCACTGCGCGCGGTCGAACCGCGCTCGGGTACGCGGTCGGCGGACGAGCCATCGAGATGGCCCGCCTCCTGCTCCGCCGCGGCGCGGACGTCGACCACGTCCCCGAGGACAGCTTCCTGGAACGCACACCCCTGCACGAGGCAGCCCTCATCGGCGACGTCGAGATGGTTCGCGTCCTCATGGCTGCGGGCGCTGACCCAGGGCGGGTCGACCGCCGAGGTGACAACGCCCTCTCACTGGCGCGTCCGAGGCCATCCCTGACCGTCGACCGCTTCGACCGACCCTCTGTGGAGCCGCCGCTGCGGGCATCGACCGTTGCCGAGGTGGAGGTCGTGGAGACGCTCATCGCCGCCGGAGCCACCGATCCTGTTCTCGCGCCGTTCCCCCCGTCGATGCCGTGGCCCGAACTGCACTGGGACCCGACGCGGCTGCGCGAGGCCTCCACGCTGCCTCCCGGTGCCCAGCCCGCGCAGGTCGTCACGAGCTACATCCAGGCGCTCCACGCATGGGAGGTCGAGGTGCTTCGCACCGTCGAGCCGAACGGCTCGGTCGCCGATCTGCGGGCCGCGCTCGCGGTCGCGCATCTGCTGTCCGCACTGCACCTCACCGACAGGCCGCGCGCCTCGCAGCGCGGGGGGTTCAGCAGGCCGCCCCTGCTCACCCCGAAGCACGCACTGCTCGAGGTCACGATGCCCTCGTCGACGCGTTGCGAGCTGCTCGTGCGACATCCGCACCCGATGGCGGTCGTCCACGAAGACGAGTGGAGCTTCGTCTGCCTTCGCCGCGCTGGCGAGTGGCGCATCGACTCGGCCCGCACGCGGATGCACGGGACGCTCCGGTGGGAGCGAGCCATCCTGTGATCGACGTGCGAGAGGGGCGCCGACCGCGATGGTCGGCGCCCCTCTCGCACGATGCGGTGGCGCTAGGCCTGCTGCGCGATCGTGAACGTCACGCGGCCCGCGTCGTCGGGCGCGGCATCCAGCACCTTGTCGTCGAGCACGGTCGTCGCCGTCTCGTCGAGGAAGACACGGGCACCCTCGGCGTCGAGCACCTGGTCGCCCGCGACGGGCGCGGGCGCGACGCCCACGTTCAGCTGGTCGCCGTCGGCGCCGCTGATGCGGAGGCCTCCGGTCTCGGCGGCGTCGGACTGGCCGACGATGCCGGTGATGACGGTCTGGGCGGTCTCGGTCAGGGTGAGCATGGGTGCTCCTCTCGGATCGCGAGCAGGCCACGATGCCGAGGATGCGCGCGTCACGCAACCCCCGCGGAGCGACCTCGGGCGTGTCGCCCGAGGGTCGACCGGGCCTCAGCCCTGGGCGACCGTGACCGTCGCGACGAGCGGGTCGCCGCTGTACTCCTCGACCATGAGCGTGTACGTGCCGACGTCGAGGTACTCGTTGAGGCGCGACGCCCACGTGGCGTCGCCGCTGTCGTCGTCGCTCCACGACTGACCGTTGCCGGTGAGCTCGATGCGCGGGTCGCCGTCGTTCGTCGGCACGACGTCGATCTGGTACTGCCCGGCCGTCGTGATCTCGATCTCGGTGACGGACTGGCCGTTCGCGCCGACCGTGACCTCGTACGTGCCGGTGCCCTGCGCGCCGCCGCCGCCCGTGCCGCCGCCGCCGCCCTGCGTCTGGGTCTGCGTCTGCGCCCCTCCGAGGAGGCTCGTGGCAGCCCAGATCCCGAGGCCGCCGATGACGAGCAGCAGCACGAGCACGCCGGCGCCGATGCCGATGAAGAGGCCGGTGCGCGACTTCTTCGCGGGCTGCGGCGACTGGCCGTACTGGTTCCACTGCTGCTGCGTGCCGGTCTGGCCGAAGTCCTGCGGCCCGCCCTGCTGCGGCGTCGAGCCCTGCCCCCAGGCGGGTGCGGATGCATCCTGCTGTCCCCAGGCGGGTGCGGATGCGGCGGGCTGGTTCCACGACGGCTCGGCCGCGGGCGTCGACGCGGTGCCCCAGGCGGGCGCCGACCCGGGCTGCTGCCACGTCGAGGACGCGTCGGATGCGGCCGCGTCGGAGGGCGCGGACGCGGCTGCGCCGTCGCCCGCCTGCTGGCCGCTCGCCGCGCTCGGCGAGAAGCTCTCGAACGGCGTCGGCGACCAGTCGCCCTCACCCGAGGACGCTGCGCCATCCGCGTCGTCGCGCGGCCGGAAGCGGTCGTCGGTCGCGGCGGGCTCCTGCGACGGAGCCCACTGCGAGCCGTCCCACCAGCGCGTGGCGCCCTCGCGCTCGGGATCGGGATACCAGCCGGCGGGCGTCGTGCTCACTGCGTGTCTCCTCATGCGCATCGTCGCCGCGGCGACGTCGAGACGGCCGTCGGCTGCTCGACGGCTCGGACGGGATGCTACCCCGCGCCCGCTGGGAGCACGCCGGGACTCGGCGATGCCATCGCCCACGGCCGGTCCGCGCGGCCCGGTCGGCGCGGGATGCGAGACTGGAGCCGCCGAGAGGAGCTCCATGATCGATCCGGCGGACAGCCGAGTCGCGGTCTACATCGACTTCGACAACATCGTCATCTCGCGCTACGACCAGCTCCACGGGCGCGGCACGTTCCACCAGCAGCGCGTGAAGTCGGTGCAGCGCGGGTCGTCGGAGGCGGCGATCGTCACACGCATGGAGCAGGCGACGGTCGACGTCGGCGCCATCCTCGACTACGCGGCGTCGTTCGGCACGCCCGTGATCTCGAAGGCGTACGCCGACTGGTCGGTCGCGGTCAACGCGGGCTACCGGCAGCAGCTGCTCTCGAGGGCCGTCGACCTCGTGCAGCTCTTCCCGACGACGCGCGGCATCAAGAACGGCGCCGACATCCGTCTCGCGGTCGACGTCATGGAGGATCTGTTCCGCCTGCCCGACATCACGCACGTCGTGATCGTGGCCGGCGACTCCGACTACATCGCGCTCGCGCAGAAGGCCAAGCGCCTCGGTCGCTTCGTCGTCGGGATCGGCGTGGCCGGGTCGACGTCGAAGTCGCTCGCGGCCGCATGCGACGAGTTCGCCGACTACGACGCGCTGCCCGGCATCGAGCGCCCCGTCATCCCGACGCGGGCCGAGCGCGAGGCGCAGGACAAGGCCGATCGCGCCAAGGCCGCGCAGGCGGCCGCGGATGCGCTCGAGCAGGCAGCCGCCGAGGTGGCGAGGGCCGAGGCCCCCGCCGAGGAGCAGCCCAAGGCGGCCGGCCGCCGTCGCAAGCCGAAGACGACCGACGAGCAGGCGGGTGCGGGTGCACCCGAGCAGCAGGCCGAGCCGAAGGTCGCCGCGGCACCGCCCGAGACGCGGGCGCCCGCAGCGTCGAAGCCCGTCGAGCGCGAGATCGTCGACATCGACGACGAGGACGACGACGACGGTGCCGACGACCCGATCGGCGACGCCGAGGAGGCCGCGGCAGCGCTGCTCGAGCGGGCCATGCGCGTGAGCCACGCGAAGGACGACGACGAGTGGCTGCACGCCAACGTCGTGAAGGCGCAGATGAAGCGCATGGATCCCTCGTTCAACGAGAAGACCCTCGGGTACCGCTCGTTCACCGACTTCGTCACGGCGCACGAGGAGCTCACGCAGCTGCGCGAGGACGGCCAGGCGCGGCTCATCCGCCTGCGCACGAAGGACTAGTCCCGCGGTGCCGCGCCCGTCATCCGCGCGGATGACGCGGCGTCGGCGGGATCCTCCGGCAGCCCGACGCGGCCGAGCGCGCCTCGCGGCGAGGCTTGCAGCATGCAGGCGATCAGTGCGCGCGGACTGCGCAAGACCTACGGACCGACCACCGCCCTCGCGGGCGTGGACATCGACATCGCGCCCGGCGAGGCCGTCGCGATCATGGGGGCGTCCGGCTCGGGCAAGACGACGCTCCTCCACGCCCTCGCGGGCATCGTGACCCCCGACGCCGGCACGGTGCACCTCGCGACGCCCATGGGCGTCGTCGACGTCGCCCGGCTCTCGGACGGCGAGCGTACCCGGCTGCGACGCGAGCGCTTCGGCTTCGTGTTCCAGGAGGGGATGCTCGTGCCCGAGCTCACCGCCGTCGAGAACGTGGCGCTCGCGCTCATGCTCGTCGGCTCGACGCGGGCAGCGGCCATCCAGGAGGCCGCGATGTGGCTCGGATCGCTCGGGCTCGCGGGCATGGAGGATCGGCGCATCGGCCAGCTCTCCGGTGGGCAGGCGCAGCGCGTCGCCATCGCGCGCGCCCAGGTCACGGGAGCATCCATCGTGTTCGCCGACGAGCCGACCGGCGCCCTCGACTCGGTGACGAGCGGCGAGGTGATGTCGGCGCTGCTCGGCGCGACCGTCGGCCGTGGCCGCACGCTCGTGCTCGTGACGCACGACGAGCAGGTCGCCGCCCGGTGCACGCGCATCGTGCGCATGCGCGACGGGCTGCTCGCGGATGCCGGGGTCGCGCAGGGTGGGCACGCGCCGCAGGGCGCTCACCTGCCGCAGCGTGCGCCGGTCGCGCAGGGTGCGCCGATGGCGCAGCCGACGGGCACGCTCCCGCCGCCCGCTCCCGGCACGGCGGTGCCTCCGCCCCACCCGGCCGACGCCACGCACCTCGGCCCGCAGACGCATCCGGCGTACGGGGCGCAGCCGCATCCCGTGCACGGTGCGCAGCCGCATCCCGCGTACGGCGCCCCGGCGCAGCGCACCCCCGACCAGGCATGGCAGGTGCGCGCATGAGCGCGCTGCGACTGGCCCCCATGCTGCTGCGACCGTCGACGCAGGGCGCCGCGGTGCTCGCGCTGCCCGTGGTCGCGTTCGGCGTCGTGACGTGGCTGCTCGGCATCGTCGTCGGCGGCGCACGCGCATTCTTCACCTGGACGTCGTACGACGCCGCGACCTACCAGATGCTCGCCGTCGTGGCGCTCGCGCTGCTCGCGGTGCCCCTCGCGACGCTCGGCGGCTCGGCAGCGCGGCTCTCGGCTCGGCGCCGCGACGACCGCCTCGCCGCCCTGCGACTCCTCGGCGCGACGAGCGGCACCGTGCTGGCGCTCGCGGTCGGCGAGGCGACGCTCCTCGCGCTCGGCGGCGCCGTCCTCGGCGCCGTGGGCGCTGCGGCGACGAGCCCGCTCATCGGCCTCATCCCGTTCGCGGGCGTGCCGCTGGGTGCATCCGCCATGCTGCCGATCGGCTGGATCGTCGCGCTCGTGGCTGCGGTGACGCTGCTCGCCGCAGCGAGCGCGCTGCTGTCGATGCGCAGCGTCGTCGTGTCGCCGCTCGGCGTCGCGCGGCGCGACGCGCCGGCTCGGGTGCACTGGATCGTCGTCATCGTGGGCGTCGTGCTCGTCGGCATCGTCGCGACGGTGTTCGCGTCGTTCTCGAGCGTCGCCATGGCGCTCGGCATCGCCGCGACGATCGCGGTGCTCGGGATCGGCTTCGGCGTCACGATGCTCGTGCTGAACCTGCTCGGGCCGTGGATGCTCGGCGTGCAGGCACGCATGCAGGTGCGTCGAGCGTCGACGCCCGCGCGACTCATCGCCGCACGCACGGTGCTCGAGTCGCCGAAGGCGGCGTGGCGGCAGGTCGGCGGCGTCGCGCTCGTCACGTTCGTCGGCGTCATCGCGGGCGTCGGCTCGGCCCTGCTCGGCTCCGGCGGCGGCGAGGTCTACCTGGCCGCCGACATCCGCACGGGCCTGATCATCACGGTCGTCGGCTCGTTCCTCACCGTCGCCTGCACGGTGGGGCTGCAGCAGGCGGCGTCGATCCTCGACGGGCGGTCGCTCTCGCGGGCGCTGCACCACGGCGGCATGGACGTGGCGACGATGGATGCGGCACGCCGCTGGGCGGTGCTGTCGCCGCTGCTGCTCGTCGTGGCCGTCGCGGCGATCGCCGCGGGCACCCTCGTGATCCCGCTGCTCGGCATGGCGCTGCTCTTCGAGCCCCTCACGATCCTCATCACCGGCGGCACGGTCGTGCTGGGCGTCGCGATCGTCGCGGTGGGCCTCCTGTCGACGCGGCCGCTGCTGCGGCGGGTGGCGACGGCGCACGTCGCGACGGCGTAGCGCAGGCGCCGATGGGGCGGCGGAGCATCCGGCTCCGCCGCTCCGCGGCCCCGCCCGCCGGTACCCTCGAGGCATGTCCTCGTCGAGCCGCACCGCGCACGGCGCGCGGCTCGACCGACGGCGGCGGGCGCTCGCGCACGCAGCCATCCTGACGGGGCTCACCACCGCCGTGACGGGCTGCGCGCACTCGCTCGCGGGTGGCTCGGCGCCGTCGCTCCTGCTGCTCGGCGTGGCCTCCATGGTCACGCTCGTGCTGCTCGCGCCCGTGCTCGGCGCTCGCGCGCCATGGCATCGGCGCGTCGTCGCCATCGCGGCCGCGCAGGTCCTGCAGCACGGCCTCTACTCGCTGCCGCAGCCGACCGCATCCCCCGTGCAGGGCCATGCGCACCACGGCGCCGAGGCGCTGCCGACGATCGCCTCGGGCGCCGCGTCGCACGCGCACGGCGACATGCTGCTCGCGCACGTGCTCGCCGGCGCGCTCGCGCTCGCGGCGTCGTACGCCGGTGCCGCCGTCGTCGCCGCCGTGCTCGGCGCGGTGCGCGGCGACCGACTCGTGCGGGTCGTCGCGCTCGTCGTGCCGCTCGGCGTCACCGGGCCCGCGGCCGTCACCGCCGCACGGCCGGTCGTGCGCTCGGCGCAGGCCGTGCTGCGCACGCCCGCGGTGCGCCGCGGGCCACCGCTCCTGGCCGTCTGACCGTCACCTCGCCATCGGGCGAGGTGCGTGGCCGCATGCCACGACACCCGGCGACCGCTCGCGGACGCCGGATCTCAGACGATCGCGCCCGCGTCGGCGCGCACTGCCCAGGAGTCCTCCACCCATGTCCTCATCCCGCATCCTCGCGGGCGCGAGCGTCGGCGTCGCCGTCGCGCTGCTCGCGCTGTCCACCCCGGCCGCCGCGGTCGCGCACGTGACCGTCGACGGCACGAGCACCGCCCCCGGCACCGCATCCACGTTGTCCTTCACGATCGAGCACGGCTGCGATGCGTCGCCGACGACGGCCGTGACCATCGCCGTCCCGGACGAGGTGGCCGCCGTCACGCCCGTCGCCAACGCCGGCTGGTCGATCGGATACGACCTCACCGCACCGGGCCGCACCATGACCTACACGGCGCAGACGCCGCTGCCGTCCGCCATCCACGACACACTCGTCATGGACGTGACGCTGCCCGACGACGTCGCGGACGGCACGGTGCTCGCCTTCCCCGTCGAGCAGACGTGCGAGGTCGGCTCGCTGTCGTGGGATTCGCTCGAGCCGGACGCCGCCTACCCGGCGCCGCTGCTCGCGGTCGCCGCTCCCGTCGAGGAGGCACCGGCCGCCGAGTCGTCGGATGCCGGCCCGCTCGGCATCGCAGCGCTCGTCGCCGCGGTCGCCGCGACGGCGCTCGCCACCATCGCGCTGCGCAGGCAGCAGGCTGCACGATGACCGCGGCGATCGACGAGCGCGCCCCGCGCGCGCCTCAGCCACCGGGCGCCCGGCGCCCGTGGGTCTCGCAGCTGCTGCGTCGCCTGCACTGGCTCGCCGGCATCCTCGTCGGCCCCTTCATCCTCGTCGCCGCGCTCTCCGGCGCCGCGTACGCCGTCGCCCCATCCGTCGAGCGCGTGCTCTACGCCGACGCACTCACGGCGCCGGCGGAGGGTGAGCGGATGCCGTTGGCCGAGCAGGTGACCATCGCGCAGGACGTCGTGGGCGACGACGCACCGCTCGCAGCCGTGCGACCCGCACCCGAGGCGGGGGACACGACGCGCGTGCTCTTCGCCGCGGATGGGCTGCAGGAGAGCGAGTCGCGGGCAGTCTTCGTCGACCCCGTCTCGGGCGAGGTCCGCGGCGACATGACCGTCTACGGCACGAGCGGCGCCCTGCCGTTCCGCGCGGCGATCGACCACTTCCATCGCGGTCTCGGGCTCGGCGACGTCGGCCGGCTCTACTCCGAGCTGGCGGCGAGCTGGCTCGGCATCGTCGTGCTCGCGGGCGTCGCGCTGTGGATCGTGCGGTGGCGCACCGGCAGGCGGCGGAGGGAGCTCGTGCGGCCCGAGGTGCGCGCGAGGGGTCCTCGTCGGCTGCTGTCGTGGCACGCGGCCATCGGCATCTGGGTCGCGCTCGGTGCGCTGTTCCTGTCCGCGACGGGGATCACGTGGTCGCAGCACGCAGGCGCGCACGTCACCGACCTGCGCGCGACGCTCGGCTGGACGACGCCGTCGCTCACGACCGAGCTGGACGGCACGGCGGCGACCGCCGATCCGCACGCCGCACACGGCGGTCACGCGGCGGGGCCTGCAGCCGCGGGCGTCGACGTCGCCCTGTTCGACGACGTCCTCGCCGTCGCGCAGGACGTGAACGTCGACGTGGGCGCCGTCGAGATCCGCCCTCCGTCGGCGGATGGGCAGGCGTGGGTGGTGCAGGAGATCCAGCGCTGGTACCCGACGGAGGTCGACGGCGTCGCGGTCGACGGCTCCACGCTCGAGGTCGTCTCGCGCACCGACTTCGCCGACTACGGCCTCGTCGCGAAGCTCGCGCGGTGGGGCATCGACATCCACATGGGGCAGATGTTCGGCGTCGCGAACCAGATCGTCATGGCGGCCATCGCGCTCGGCATCGCGACCCTCGTCGTGCTCGGCTACCGGATGTGGTGGACGCGCAGCCCCTACCGACGCCGCCCGGGCCGCGCGCCGGAGGCGGGGGCGCTCGCCGCCGCGCCGTGGTGGGGTCTGCTCGTCGTCGGCGCCGCGGGCGTCGTGATCGGCGTGCTCCTGCCGCTCGTCGGGTGGACGCTCGCCGCGTTCGTCGTCATCGACGGCGTGCTCGTCGCGGCACGCACTCGCACGCGGGCCTGATCTCGGACCGCGAGGGAGGGGCGCCGGCGCGGCGCTCCTCCCTCGCGGAACACCCGCGGCCCGCGCGGCGTTCACCCCACATGGCCTTCAACGACATGATCATCGACGCGTTCCGCTCCGGCGAGGGCGTCGTGCGCGAGCCCATCGACTTCGGCAGGAACCTCGGCCTGCTGCACATCCCCAAGAAGGACGGCACCGTCGCCCTCACGCCCCTCTTCGCGCTCGAGCAGGGTGGGGCGTGGCACGTCGTCGCGAGCGCCGCCGGGTCCCCGAAGCACCCGGCATGGGTGTTCGGCCTGCGCCGCGTCGAGGAGATCGACCTCGAGGTCGCAGGCGACCTCGGCGACCCCATCCGCGTCGTGCGGGTGCGCGTCGACGAGCTCGAGGGCACCGAGCGCGACCACCTGTGGGAGGCGTTCAAGGCCACGGGCGGCAGCTTCGCCGGCTACGAGGCGACGGCCGAGGGGCGCGTGTTCCCGATCTTCCGCCTCACGCCCGTCGAGGGCTGAGGCGGCGCGCCCGCCCGCTGCGGGCGCATCCGCTCCGCGTCAGCGGCCGAGGTGCGCGAGCACCGCGGTCGTCATCGCGCGCACGGCCGTGTCGAGCGTCGGCTGCAGCACGGGCACGAAGGCGGGGGAGTGGTTCGTCGGGATGTCGGTGAGCACGGCGTCCGCCTCGACCGCGGCTGCGTAGCGCGCATCCTCGATGCCGCCCGTGAACCAGAAGGCGTACGGAGCGCCGTAGGCGGCGGCGAGCTCCGAGAAGTCCTCCGAGCCCGACAGCCGCTCCATCGGCACGACGTCGTCGCCGAACTCCGCCTCGAACGCCGGCTGCAGCGTGGCTGCGACGCCCGGGTCGTTGTCGGTGACGGGCGCCCACAGCGTCCGCTCGATCGTCGCGGGCCGGGGCGTGCCCGCCGCCTGGCACTCGGCCTGCACGATGCGCTCGACCGCCTCGCGGATGCGGGTGCGCAGCGCCTCGTCGTACGTGCGGATCGAGAGGCCGAGGCGCGCGGAGTCGGGGATGATGTTCGACTTCGTGCCCGCGTGGATCGTGCCGACGGTGAGCACGGCCTGCGCGCTCGAGGGCACCTCGCGGCTCACGATCGTCTGCAGGCGCAGCACGATGCATGCGGCGAGCACGACGGGGTCGACCGTCGTCTCGGGCTGCGAGCCGTGGCCGCCGCGGCCGTGCACCGTGACGATGAGCTCGTCGCACGCCGCCATGATCGGGCCGGGCGACAGGCGCACCTGCGACGCCGGGTAGGGCGCGACGTGCTGGCCGAGCGCGACGTCGATCGACGGCGCGATGGCGCGCAGCGCATCCGTCATGCCGCGGGCGCCGGCGACGGTCTCCTCGGCGGGCTGCAGCACGATCACGAGGGTGCCGCTCCACGCGTCGCGGTGCTGCGCGAGGAGGCGCACCGAGCCCTGCAGGCTCGCCATGTGCACGTCGTGGCCGCACGCGTGCATGACGCCGACGGTGCCGCCGTCGGCCTCGGTCGTCTGCGTCGAGCGGTACGGCACGACGTCGTCCTCGACGACGGGCAGGCCGTCCATGTCGGCGCGCACGAGGATCGTGGGGCCGTCGCCGTTGCGCAGGATGCCGACGACGCCCGTGGAGGCGCCGACGCCCTCGTGCACCTCGTCGACGCCGGTGGCGCGCAGCTCGGCGGCCATGCGGGCGGCGGTCTCGTGCTCGCGATCGGAGAGCTCGGGATGCGCGTGGAGGTGCCGGTAGAGCTCCTCGGTGAACGGGCGGACGGAGGCCAGGTCGTCGAGCACGCGCATGCCGTCAACCTACCCTCCGACATTCGAGGTTCTCGGTCGCCATCGACCTCACGAGCGGCCGAGAGCCTCACGAGGGCTCGGGGTCAGAGGGCGCGCACGCCGCCGATGCCCGGGTTCCACTCCTCGATCGCGGTGATGACCACGCCCGGATGCGTCATGTACGGGTCGGCGTCGATCGCCTCCTGCACGCGCTCGCGCGACGCGGAGAAGAGCAGCAGCGCACCCTCGCCGTGCTCGTAGGGGCCTGCGGCCAGCAGCACGCCGTCGTCGACGAGCCCCTGCAGCAGCTCGCGGTGGCGGGGGCGCAGCTCGAGGCGGCCCGGGGCGTCGGTGTAGCGCAGGTGCACGGCGATCATGGTGCGAGCCTACGGCCGGTGCCCGGCGTCGCCGGGCGCGTCGTCCCAACCCAGCTGCGGCGTCTCGCACGTGTCGCGGAAGACGATCTGCGACGGCAGCTTGCGCTCGGAGCTCGACCAGTCGATGCGCGGCCTGCGCGCCTCCTCGGGCACGTAGCCGATGCGGTACACCGCCATGAGCTCGAGGTCGTCGGGCACGCGGAAGAGCTCGACGATGCGCTCCCACTGGCCCGGCACCTCCATCGGGAACGACACGAACTGGATGCCGAGACCGAGCTCGACCGTCGAGAGCCAGAGGTTCTCCATCGCGGCGCCCATGCTGAAGAGCGAGTAGAACGACGACAGCTCGCCCGGGCGGTGCTCGGCGCGGTCGAGCATGACGCCGAGCAGCATGGGCGACCCCGCGACCAGCTTGCGGTTCTCCTCGCCGAGCGTCTGCGGCACCTTGAGCGTGTTCATGAGCCGCTGACCGCGCGGCGTCATCGCCTGCCCCGTGAAGGGGCGCAGCGGCGCGGGCAGCCGGTCGAAGAGCATGCCGTCGCGACGCTCCTCCATCTCGCGCTTCGAGAAGCGGAAGTACCGTCGATACCGCTCGAAGAACGAGCCGTTCGACATCGCCTCCGTCATGCTGCCGCCGCTGATCGCCGCGACCTGCTCGATGGTGTCGCGATCCTCGGAGATGACGAATCGCCACGGCTGGCTGTTCAGCTGCGACGGCGCGCGCCCCGCCATCTCGATGAGCAGCCGCTGATGCTCCTCGCGCACCGGATCGGGCAGGAAGGCGCCGTTCGTCGTGCGGCGACGGCGGATGGCGTCGAAGAGCTCCATGGGTCAGTCCTTGCGGTCGGGGAGGAGGGCGGCGGCGACGAGCCACGGCGCGATGGTGACCGCCACGAGCGGGTGGCGGCGCGAGCGGGTGGGGATGCGCGGCAGCAGCGCGAGCGGCAGGAGCGCGGGGGCGGCGAGCAGCGTGCGAGCGCGGTCGCCGCTCGCGGCGTTCGCGACGACGGTCGCGGCGGTGAGCGTCTTGGCGCCGATGAACCCGACGTGGTGCACCCAGCGGTGCCGCTCGTTGCGCCACCAGCCGGCGGCGAGCCCGATGCCGAGGGTCGCCGTCGTCGCGTACACGGCGAGCGCGCCCACCGCGAGGCCGCGGGCGGCCGTCATCGCTCGCTCCTGCGGTCGAGCACGAGCAGCAGGCGGAAGGGCCACTGCCGCTCGACGCGCCACGGGGCGGGCACGAGCGCGCGCAGCTCGTGGGCGCGGTGGCTGCGGCGGATGGATGCGGTGCCGTCGTCGTGCAGCAGCGACGACCGGCGCAGCGGCGCGGTGGCGATGCCGAACGCGACGTGCGGCACGCGGGCGCGCTCGAGGTCGGCGTGCAGCGCGAGGCTCGTCGTGAGCGCCTCGCTGTCGGCGACGATCGCGCGCAGGGCCGCGTCGTCGAGGTGGTGCAGCACGTGGTTCGAGAGCACGACGTCGAAGCGCTCGCCCGCGGCGACGAGGTCGGTGCTCGTTGCGAGCTCGAAGCGCACGCCGTCGACGGGCCGGGCGGTGGCGAACGCATGGGCGCGCGGGTCGGGGTCGACGCCCGTGATGCGCGCGTCGATGCCGTCGCGGCGCATCCATCCCGCGAGTCGACGTGCGACGTCGCCGCCGCCCGAGCCGACGTCGAGCACCGTCGCGGTGCGCGTCGTGGGCAGCGCGGGCCGGATGCGCTGCACGTACAGCGCCCGCCAGCGCGCGACGAGCGCGTTCACGGTGTCGAACTGCCGGTAGGTGCGCTCGAGCAGCGCGAGGTCGACGCCGGGGTCGTCCATGCGCTCGAGCTCGTGCGAGCGGTGCGCGAGCGACCTCATCCGACGCCCTGCATCGTGAGCAGCGCCGACTCCATCGTGAGGCCGGGCCCGAACGCCATGGCGCACACCTGCTCGCCGTCGCGTCGCGTGCGCAGCTCGCGCTCGAGGATGTGCAGCACCGTCGCGCTCGACATGTTGCCCCGCTCGGCGAGCACGGCCCGCGACGAGTCGAGCTGCGCGTCGTCGAGCTCGAGGGTGGACTGCACGGTGTCGAGGATCGCGCGCCCGCCTGGGTGGATGGCCCATCCGGCCACGGCGGGCCAGGCGGCGGCCTCGCGTGCCCGCATCAGCGGCTCGATGGCCTCCACGACGTTCGCGCCCACGAGCCTCGGCACCGCGCCCGAGAGCACCATCTCGAAGCCCTCGTCGCCGATCGTCCACGCCATCTCCTCCTCGCTCGAGGGTGCGATGGTGGAGGCCAGGGCGTCGATGCGCAGGCCGCGCGAGCCCGGCCGCGCGGTGACGAGCGCCGCGCCGGCGCCGTCGGCGAAGACGCTCGACGCGACGATGGTGTCGGGGTCGCTCGACGATCGCAGGTGCAGCGAGCACAGCTCGACGCACACGACGAGCACGACGGCGTCCGGCTCCGCCCGGCAGATGGCGTCGGCGGCGCGCAGCGCGGGGAAGGCCGCGTAGCATCCCATGAAGCCGATCGCGAGGCGCGGCGTCTGCACGGGCAGCCCGAGGTCGCGCACGAGCACGTGGTCGAGCCCGGGCGCGAAGAAGCCGGTGCAGGATGCGGTGACGACGTGGGTGACCTCGCTCGCGTCGAGCCCGGCCTCGGTGATCGCGGCCGCTGCCGCCTCGAGCGCGAGCGCCGGAGCGCGCTCGACGAATCGCGCGTTGCGCACGCCGGTGCCCGGGCTGCGCAGCTCGCCGGTCGCGGCGTCGAGGAACGGCGACTCGCTGCCGTCGACGAGCTCGTCGAGCACGACGTGGCGCGCGTCGATCGCCGAGGCGTCGAAGGCGGTGCGCACGAGTCGCCTGCCGAGCGGCGTCAGGCCGGGCTGCGCGCCGATGAGGTCGCGCGCGGCGGTCTGCGCGAGCCGGGCGGCCGGGACTGCGGTGCCGATCGCGACGATCGCGGGTGTTCGTGCCTGCACGGGATCCTCTCGATGCGTCGGTGGACGACCGACGTCGCACCCAGCCTGTCGCGTGCGGTGCCCATCGTGGCAGGGGTCGCGCACATCGCGCTCGGCATGCACACTCCCTGCGTCGTCCTCAGGCATGCCGTGCGAGCGCCGCCTCGATGAGCACGGTGGCCGCGCGCCGCGCGTGCGCAGCGGCGTCGGGGGAGCCGTCGATCGCGGCGGTCGTCTGCGCGCCCTCGGCGAGCAGCGAGAGCTGCGGCGCGAGCTCGGCGGGCGCTCCGAGCTCGTCGACGAGCCGTGCGACGTAGGCCTGGAACCCCGACTTCTGCTCATGCGCGATGCGTGCGACCGCGGGGGAGACGGCGCCGAGCTCGCCGAAGGCGTTGACGAAGCCGCAGCCACGGAACGCGTCGTCGCGGAACCAGACGCCCAGGAAGTCGTAGATCGCGAGCAGCCGAGCCTGCGGCGTCGTCGCGTCGGCGGAGGCGGCGGCGATGCCGTCGGCCCAGATGCCCATGCGGTGGCGCATGACGGCCTCGAGGAGCGACTCCTTCGAGGGGAAGCGCGCGTAGATGCGCTTGAGCGGCACGCCCGACTCGGAGCGCACGAGATCCATGCCGACCGCCTGGATGCCGCGGCCGTAGAAGAGGCGGTCGGCTGCCTCGACGATGCGATCGCGGTCGTCGCTCGCGTCCGTCGCCATCTCGCACCTCCACTTGCATCGAGAACGTCGGTTCTCTATCGTAGCGGTCGGAGCGAGAACGATCGTTCTCGCCAGGATCGTCAGGAGTCGCCATGGGCACCATCACCGTCGGCCAGCAGAACTCGACCCCCATCGAGCTGCACTACGAGGATCAGGGTTCCGGCCAGCCGGTCGTGCTCATCCACGGCTACCCGCTCGACGGCACCTCGTGGGAGCGCCAGACGCGCGAGCTGCTCGACGCCGGCTTCCGCGTCATCACCTACGACCGCCGCGGGTTCGGAGGCTCCTCGAAGGTCGCCTCGGGCTACGACTACGACACGTTCGCCGCCGACCTCGACGCCGTGCTCACGACGCTCGACCTGCGCGACGTCATCCTCGTCGGCTTCTCGATGGGCACGGGCGAGCTCGCCCGCTACGTGCACCGCCACGGCGCCGACCGCGTCGCGAGGCTCGCGTTCCTCGGCTCCCTCGAGCCGGGCATGCTCGGCCAGGGCGTGCCGCAGTCGCAGTTCGACGGCATCGCCGCCGCCGCGAAGGGCGACCGCTTCGCGTGGTTCACCCAGTTCTACGCCGACTTCTACAACCTCGACGAGAACCTCGGGGCGCGCATCTCGCAGGAGGCCGTCGACGCCAGCTGGCGCACGGCCATCGGCAGCGCGCCCGTCGCCGCCTACGCCGTGGTGCCCGCCTGGATCGAGGACTTCACGGAGGACGTCGCGGCGGTGCGCGCGAGCGGCATCCCCTCGCTCATCGTGCACGGCACGGCCGACCGCATCCTGCCGATCGACGCGACGGGGCGCCCCTTCCACGCAGCCTTCCCCGAGGCGCAGTACGAGGAGATCGACGGGGCCCCCCACGGCATGCTCTGGACGCATGCCGACGAGGTGAACGCCATCCTGCTGCCCTTCGTGCAGGGCTGAGCGACGCGGGCCCGGGCGCATCCCGCCCGGGCCCCGCTGCCACGGCGGCGGTGGAGGCGCCAGGGGTCGCGGCGGTCGGTGGTCGCGGGCAGACTGCTTCCATGCCGGAGCTGCCCGAGGTGCAGGCGCTCGCGACCGATCTGCGCGGGCGCCTCGTGGGGCGGCGCGTGCGCCGGCTCGATGCCTACGCCATCTCGGCGCTCAAGACGTTCGATCCGCCGCTCCGCGCGCTCGACGGCGGCGAGATCGTCGCGGTCGACAGGCACGGCAAGTGGCTCGACCTCTCGGTCGCGACGGTCGGCGCGCCGCCCGAGACGCTGCACGTGTGCATCCACCTCGCCCGCGCCGGCTGGCTGCGCTGGCGCGACGAGGCGCCCAAGACGAGGCCGCGCATGGGCAAGGGGCCGTTGGCGGCCCAGCTCATGCTCGACGACGACGCAGGTCTCGACCTCACCGAGGCCGGCACGAAGAAGGGCCTCGCGATCCACGTCGTCCGCAGCCCGCACGACGTCGGCGACATCGCGACGCTCGGGCCCGATCCGCTCGCCGACGACTTCACCGAGGAGGCGTTCGCCGCCGTGCTCGACGAGGCCGGGCGCGCGCAGATCAAGGGCGTGCTGCGCAGCCAGCGCCGCATCGCGGGCATCGGCAACGCCTACTCCGACGAGATCCTGCACGTCGCGCGCATGTCGCCGTTCCATCCCGCATCGATGGGCGCCGACGACCGCCACAGGCTCTACGCCGCGATGCGCGCGACGCTGCAGGGCGCCGTCGCGGCCCGCGAGGGCGTGCCCGCGTCGAGCCTGAAGTCCGAGAAGCGCTCCGACATGCGCGTGCACGGCCGGGCGGGCGAGGCGTGCCCGGTGTGCGGCGACGTGGTGCGGCAGGTCGAGTACGCCGACTCGACCTTCCAGTACTGCGCCACCTGCCAGACCGGCGGCAAGCCGCTGTCGGATCGCGTGCTGTCGCGGCTCCTCCGGTAGCCGCCCGACGATCCGGGCGGCCACCGAGGTCGACTACGACTGCTGCGCGACCCGCTCGAGCACGGCGTCCGCGGCGTCGCCGTCGAGGCCGGCGCTGCCGACGAGCAGCGCGCGTGCCGGCGCGCGGTCACCCGTGCGCCACGCCTCGTAGGCGCGCTCGGCCTCGTGGACGACGTCGGGCGTCAACGTGCCGGTCGCGCCCACCTGGTCGGCGAGCTCCTGCGCGGTGGTCACGCCGAAGGCGCCCGCGATCGACGGGGGAAGGCGGTAGGAGGAGTAGGCGCCGAGGTCCACGAGATGCTCCGTTCGTCGAGCCCGCGCTGCTGCGGGCCGGGACGGCGACGATACGAGCAGGCCACGCGGGCGCTGCAGGCGGTTGACAGCCTCGGCCGGATGCGCGTGCGCGGCAGGATGGATGCGTGACCGACGCGCGCGAGACCGGCTGGACGACGACCTCGACCCGCGAGGTGTACGCGAACCGGTGGATGCGGCTGCGCGAGGACGAGGTCGTCCGGCCCGACGGTGGCGCCGGCATCTACGGCGTCGTCGAGGTCGCGCACCCCGCGGTGTTCGTCGTGGCCCTCACCGATGCCGACGAGGTCGTGCTCGTCGACCTCTTCCGCTACACGACCGGGCGATGGTCGACCGAGATCCCCGCCGGATCGACCGATGGCGAGGATGCGCTCGTCGCCGCCCGGCGCGAGCTCGCGGAGGAGACGGGGCTCGAGGCATCCGAGTGGACGCACGTGGGCGACATGTCGTCGCTGAACGGCATCTGCGACGCACCCGAGCACGTCTTCCTCGCTCGCGACCTGCATCCGTTCGAGGGGGATGCGGCGACGACGCAGGCCGAGGAGGGCATCGCGCGGGTGCGCCGCGTGCCGTTCGCCGAGGTGCTCGCGATGGTCGCGCGCGGCGAGATCACCGACGCCGAGACGATGGCGGCGCTGCTGCACGTCGCCGTGCACCTCGGTCGCGTCGGCTAGTCGCCGAGGGCGTCTCGCTGCAGGTCCTGCGCGAGCATGACGAGGATGTCGCTCGGTCCGCGCAGGTACGTGAGCAGGTACGCGTCCTCGTAGCGGGCGACGCCGCGCAGGGGTCGCACCCCGTGGCGTGCCGCGATGGCGAGCGCCGCGTCCAGGTCGTCGACCTGGAACGCGATCCGGTGCATGCCGATCGTGTTCGCCATCGCCGGCTCCTGCTCGACGCCCGCGGGGTGGATGGGCTCGAAGAGCTCGATCGTGCCGTCGCCGCTCGGCGTCCGCAGCATCGCGATGCGCGCATGGTTGCCGTCGAGGCCGACGGCGGTGTCGGCCCAGTCGCCGCTGACCTCGTCGCGGCCGAGCTCCTCGAGGCCGAGGTCGGTGAGGAACGCGACGGCGGCGTCGAGGTCGCGCACCGCGATGCCGACGTTGACGAACCGGATGTCCATGGCCGAACGGTAGCCCCGGCGGCCGCGCCCCGCCAGGATGAGGGGCGATGAGCGACGACGCCTACTTCCTGCCCGGAGGCACCCTCGACGACGCGGAGCTGCTGCGGCCCACCGCGCACACGGGCAGCCCCTGGAGCGCAGGGCTGCAGCATGGCGGACCCGTGGCGGGCCTGCTGTGGCGCGCATGCGAACGGGCGCCGGGCGCGGAGGGCCGGATGCTCGTGCGGCTCGCGGTCGAGCTGCTCGGCCCCGTGGCCGTCGACGAGGTGGCGGTGCGTGCCGAGGTCGTGCGCTCGGGGCGCTCGGCCGACCTCGTCGAGGCCGAGGTGCGGCAGCGCGATCGGTCGGGCGCGTGGCGTGCCGTGGCGCGCGGGCGCGGGTGGCGCATGCGCACGCTCGACACCGCGTCCGTCGCCGACCGTGCGGGCTGCACCGTGACGCTGCCGCCCGAGGGCGCCCCGACGCTGCACGACGCGCCGGTGCCGCGGCTGTGGCTCGAGGGCTTCGTCGGCTCGCTCGACTGGCGCTTCGCGACGACGTTCGGCGAGCGCGGCGCCCCGACGGTCGCGTGGGCGCGGCTGCGGATGCCGTTCGTCGCGGGGGAGGAGCCGAGCGCGTCGCTGCGAGCGATCCTGCCGATCGACGCCGCGAACGGCGTGGGGGCGCGGCTCGACACGTCGGCGTGGACGTTCATCAACACCGAGCTCGCCATCCACCTCTTCGAGCGGCCGACGGGCGAGTGGGTCGGCATCGAGGCGGAGTCGTCGATCGGCTCGGAGGGCGTGGGCCTCAGCCAGGCGATCGTGCACGACGAGCGCGGCCCCGTCGGCCGCATCGCCCAGTCCCTCCTCCTCTCGCCCCTCGCCCCCGCGATGTGAGGTTCTCGGCCGCTCTTCACCTCCGAAGCGGCCGAAGACCTCACAGGGATCGATTGGAGAGCGCGCGAGCACGGGGCGAGACCTCATCACCGCAAGTGGACCGCGCGGGCCGAGCCACTCGCAGCCACTGCGGCTCGAATGGCCTGCGGCACCCCGCGTAGCGTCCGGCCCATGAGTGAAGATCAGGTTCCCGCGCGCGCGACCGACGGCGTCAAGCGCGGCCTCGCCGAGATGCTGAAGGGCGGCGTCATCATGGACGTCGTCACGCCCGAGCAGGCGCGCGTCGCCGAGGATGCGGGCGCCGTCGCCGTCATGGCCCTCGAGCGCGTGCCCGCCGACATCCGCGCCCAGGGCGGCGTCGCGCGCATGTCCGACCCCGACCTCATCGACGCGATCAAGGCCGAGGTCTCGATCCCCGTCATGGCGAAGGCCCGCATCGGCCACTTCGTCGAGGCGCAGGTGCTGCAGGCGCTCGAGGTCGACTACGTCGACGAGTCCGAGGTGCTGAGCCCCGCCGACTACGTGCACCACATCGACAAGTGGCGCTTCGACGTGCCGTTCGTGTGCGGTGCGACGAACCTCGGCGAGGCGTTGCGTCGCATCACGGAGGGTGCGGCGATGATCCGCTCGAAGGGCGAGGCCGGCACGGGCGACGTGTCGGAGGCGACGAAGCACATCCGCACCATCTCCAAGGAGATCCGCGCGCTCGCGTCGCTGTCGAAGGACGAGCTGTACGTCGCCGCGAAGGAGCTGCAGGCGCCGTACGCGCTCGTCGAGGAGGTCGCGCGCGAGGGCCGCCTGCCCGTCGTGCTGTTCGTCGCCGGCGGCGTCGCGACGCCCGCGGATGCGGCGATGATGATGCAGCTCGGTGCCGACGGCGTGTTCGTGGGCTCGGGCATCTTCAAGTCGGGCGAGCCCGAGCGCCGTGCCGCGGCGATCGTGCAGGCCACGGCCCAGTTCGACGACCCGGCCGCGATCGCCGCGGCGTCGCGCGGGCTCGGCGAGGCGATGGTGGGCATCAACGTCGCCGACCTGCCCGCGCCGCACCGGCTCGCCGAGCGCGGCTGGTGACGCGCGTCGGCGTGCTCGCGGTGCAGGGCGACGTGCGCGAGCACCTCGCCCTGCTCGCGGGCCTCGGCGCCGACGCGAGCCCGGTGCGCAGCGCCGCGCAGCTCGACGACGTGGATGCGCTCGTCATCCCGGGCGGGGAGTCGTCGGTCATCGATCGGCTGACCCGCATCCTGCACCTGCGCGACCCGCTGCTCGAACGCATCGCGGGCGGGATGCCCGTGCTGGGCACGTGCGCGGGCCTCATCCTGCTCGCCGACCGCATCCTCGACGCGGCGCCCGGCCAGCGCACGCTCGGCGGCCTCGACGTGACGGTGCGCCGCAACGCGTACGGCAGCCAGGTCGACTCGTTCGAGACGTCGGTGCCGATGCCGGTGCTCGGCGAGCGACCCGTGGCGGCGTCGTTCATCCGCGCGCCGGTCGTCGAGGAGGTCGGCGAGGGCGTGGCGGTGCTCGGCGAGCACGAGGGGCGCATCGTGGCGGTCGAGCAGGGAGCGGTCATCGGCATCGCCTTCCATCCCGAGCTCGTCGGCGACGACCGCGTGCACCGCAGGCTGCTCGAGCGGGCCGGGTGACGCGCTCGCGACCCGCCGCACCCCACGCGGGCCGGTAGCCTGGGATGCGGTGAGCACGATCGAGCAGCATGGCGGCCACGCGCCGTCGACGCCGAGCGACCGCCCCGTCTGGCAGCTGCCGGCGGCGCGCGCCGTCCCCGGCGTGCTCGTCGGCGTCGCCCTCACGTTCCTGCAGGCGCACGACGCGCGCGTGGGACTCGTCGGCGCCGCCGTGCTCGCGCTCGGCACGGGCATCGCCCTGCTGGCGCTCCGCGGCTCGGTCTACGCGCCCGTGCGCCGCTTCCCGCTCGTCGCCGGCGCCGCGGGCGTCGCGGTGGGCATCGCTGCGGCTGCGCTCGCGATCGCCGCTCCGTCGGGCCTCGCGCTCAAGCTCGTCGTCGCCGCGTGGGCGCTCGTCGCCGCGCTCGCCGAGGGATGGGCGTGGTGGACGCTACGGGCCACGACCGACCCTGCGGCGCGTCGCATCGCCGCCGACTGGCGCTTCGTCGCCGCATTCACGCTCGTCGCCGCGATCGTCTTCGCGCTGCTGCCGAGCCACGACGTCGTGCTCGTCGGCCTGCTCGGCGCGTACGCGATCATCGTGGGCGTCTTCCACGGCATCGCCGCCTCGTCGGCGCGCATCGCCTCGAAGGACGCCCGGAAGGCCACCCCATGAAGCCCTCGCGCCGCGACCGTCTGAAGCCCGTCGAGTACCTCGCCTTCGCGGGCGGCATCGGCATCTTCTCGGCGCTCGTCGTCATGCTCGTCATCCGCGAGCCCGTCCACGCCGTCGTCGTCGGCGGCATCGCGTTCATCGTGTCGCTCGTCGTCATCGCGACGCTGACGCTCATGATGCAGCCGCCGAAGCCCGAGGACCGCGACCAGGGCGACGACCGGCCGCGAGGCCACTGAGCGCATGCGCGCTCGAGGGGGCCGGATGCGCCTGCTCGCCGCTGCGACGCTCGTCGCGACCGCGGCGCTGACGGCGTGCGCACCCGTGGGGCTCGTGGCGCCGCAGCCCGACGCATCCGCAACCGATGGCCCCACCTTGCGGACCGCATCCGCCGTCTTCGACCCCGTCGCCGGCGACGTCGCGGGCACCGAGGCGTGCGACGGCCTGTCCGGACGCGAGGCGCTCGAGGTCTTCGATCGCGCCGCATGGCCCGAGCTCGGCGTCGCGGCCGGCGAGGCGACGCTCACGTGCGGCAACGCCGACGGCTCCGGCTGGCGGCACATCGCCGACGGCCACACGGGCGACTTCGGCGAGCTCGCCGACGAGGTCGGGGCGTCGTGGGAGGACGTCGCCTGGTTCGCGATCGACCAGGCGCTCGAGGCGCCCACGCGCGTCGAGGAGTACCGCTCGGACATCGTGAACTACGACGTGCGCGTCGAGCTCGTCGGCGACGCGGGCGACGTCGAACGTGCATGGATCGTCACGGTGGGCTACGGTCTCGGGTCGAGCAGCATCATCACGTCCTTCCCCGATGAGGTGGATCCTTGACCCTTCCCGACCTGGTCTCCCCGGCCTGGCTCCGGACGCACCTCGGCGACGCCGACCTCGTCCTCGTCGACGCGTCCGTCGGCGGCTTCCGCGGCGCGGACGGCCCGCCCGGCGCGCTGCGCTTCGACCTCGACGGCGTCATGTCGCGGCACGACACGGACGGCGTGCACGACATGCTCGACCCGTCCGAGTTCGAGGAGCGCCTCCGCGAGCTCGGCATCCGCGACGGCGACCGTGTCGTCGCCTACGACGCGCAGGGCATCTTCTCGAGCGCGCGAGCGTGGTGGATGCTCGAGGCCGCCGGCCTCGACGCGGCGGTGCTCGACGGCGGCCTGCCCGGATGGGTGGATGCGGGCGGCACGACCGAGCCGACGCGCGAGCGGGCCGAGACGGCGGGCGACGTGACGGTGCGCTGGCGCGACGACGCGTTCGTCGACGCGGATGCCGTGGCGCGGGCGATCGCGGCCGACGACGCCGTCGTGCTCGACGCGCGATCGTTCGAGCGCTTCGCCGGCATCGCGTCCGAGCCCAGGAAGGGCCTGCGCGGCGGGCACATCCCCGGCAGCGTCTCGCTGCCGTACGCGGCGCTCGAGTGCGACGGCCGCATGCAGGAGGTCGGCAGCCTCGCCGACCGCCTCGACGAGGCCGCGGGCGACGCGCCCATCATCACGACGTGCGGCTCGGGTGTGACGGCGTGCGTCGTCGCGCTCGCGGCGACCCTCGCCGGCCGCGACGACGTGCGCGTCTACGACGGCTCGTGGTCGCAGTGGGGCCGCGCCGACTCGGGCCGCCCGGTCGCCGTCGGCGACTGACGAACGCGCCGGTCGGTCGCCGCTGCGCTTCCATGGCGTCCGTCCGATGACCCTCGACCCATGCGAACCGACGCCACGATGAGAAGGGCACCCGTCACGACCCTCCGTGAGCGCGTCCTCCAAGAGACGAAGCCAGGGAATCCCCTTCGCACCGCAGCGGAGGCATGACGGCGCCGGGACCGAGCGGGTTCAGCGCTCGCTGACGTCGCGCGCCATGACGACGATCTTCCAGATGAGACCCTCATCGAAGGTCACGTGCACGACGCGCCCATCCTGGATGCGGAAGAGGTCGAAGTTCTCCTCCGACCGGTAGGGCTCGCCGAGCACGGCTCGCACGTCCTTCCGATCCGAGGAGGCGAAGTCGATGCCATCGATGAAGCCGGTGGTGTCGGCGTACGGGGTGAAGCCGTCGTCGTCGAGGGCATAGATGAACACGGAGGACAGCCGCTTGGCGTTGAAGCGAAGCGAGATTCCCGCGTCCATGAACTTGACGAAGTCGACGGTGGGGCCGGTGAACGAGGCGCGCTCCGGTGTCCCGTCGTAGCCGTCGACGATCGCCTGCACCTCCGGTTATCCTCGGGGAGGTCGAACGCGGCGGCGATGGTCGCGATGTGGCCGGTGACGGTCTGCATGGTGCGGCGTTCGATAAGAAGCGCTCGTCGGCGTCAGTGCTCGATGACGCCTTGGAACTCGACCATGAGCTGGATGCCGGTGATGGTGTCGCGCGGCTTGACGCCTGCGGCGGTGCGTGTGCCGCCGAGGGAGAGCAGCGGGACGTGGATGAATGACTCGTCGAAGGGGAGCGGGCCGTGTGCTGCGACCGCGTCCTGGTAGGGAGCCCAGTCGAAGTCGTCGTCGATCTGCTCGGCGCCGTCCATCACGGTGAGGCGCACGAACTTGTCGAGCGTGCTGCCGAGTCCGACGACGCGCTCCTGTCGATAGATGATGCCGGTCATGCCGTCGCCAGGATCCCATGTGACGAGGTCGCCGAGGGCGGTGACCATGAGCGGGATGGCGATGGCTTGGCCGGTGACCTTGCCGAGGCAGTCGGCGAGGGCGTCCGCGTAGTGCCTCGGGTCGATGACGCGGAAGAAGCTCTCGCCCCACGTGCCCTGGCCGTACCGCTCCCACAGCTCCACGACCTCGTCGGTCACGACGCCGCGGAACTGGTCGATGACAGCGGGATCCATGGATGAGTGCGGTGTGAAGTCCGAGATCTCGCGCATGAGGCGCAGCCTAGACGAGACGACTGGCAGCGCCGCCACGTCGCGCCATGCGACGGTGGTCCGCGTCCCGCACGAGCTGACGCGGAGGGATGAGGCGCCGCTTCCCGATCGGACCGGCCCTAGCCTCGCGGGTGAGTAGCGGCGCAGGTCCCTCGACCGCCGTCCGCCGCGTCGAGCGAGGACGGGGTCAGGACGTGATCTGGTCGGCCACCCCGTAGGCCCAGGCGACGGGGTCGTGGGCTCGGCCGAAGCCGTCATCCTCGGGCAGTAGCCGCGTCCATGCCTCCCGGATGGAGGCGACGTGCGCGTCGTCGAGCTGCATCTGCGCGGACGATCTGCTGCCACGACGCATCGACCGGCGCAGAGGACGTCCCTCGGAGGCGCGGCTCGAGGCCGCGCATGCCCGTGGCGGTCGTCTCGTCGAGGGCACCGATGAGATCGAGCACATAAACGTCCACGAGACGCAGGAAGGGCTTGCCGTCGTACCGGTCCGTCAAGCGAGACGCTCCTCCTCCTCGTTCATGGTCGGCGCATCCGGTGCGCCATGGAATGCGCCGTGCCAGCCGCGCAAATCTGGCGGTCGCGCGCCCGGAGTCTGGGTGTCGTCAGCGCTCGCTGACGTCGCGAGCCATGACGGTGATCTGCCAGATGCCGATCGAACGCCTCGATCTCGAGGTCGGGGCCGACGAGCCCGATCGCCCTGCCGAGCGCCTCCGGATGGTCGGCTGGAGAGCCGGGTGCGTCGAGAGACGCGGAAACGTCGCCGGAGAGAGTCATGGTTCCCGTGGTCCCATCGGATGTCCTGGCCGCTGGCCGCGAAGCGACCTGTCTAGGGTGGGGCCATGGAGACCTGGTACTTCGTGGCACCATCCGACTCCATCGCCATCTCGACGCTGTCGTGGAGCGGCGGGCTCTTCCGCGCGGCACCGGAACTGCGAGCGCAGCTCAGCGCGCTCCCCGTCCGGGGACCGCAGGCCGCGGACGACCTCATGAGCCTCGCGCCCGTGCTCCTTGGGCGTCGAGGACGGAGGCTCGAGGTGCGTCGCTTGGCCGAGAGTCGGATCGGTCAGCTCGTCGTCCTCTCTCGAGTTCCCGACCCGCTCGTCAGGGCGCTCGCTGCTCCAGATCGCGGCTGGCTCGACGAGGGCGCGGAGTCGCAGCTGCGTGTCGTCCGGAAGGCGCCGTCGAACGGCCTCGAGCAGGCCGTGGTGCACGCTCAGGTCGCGGTGGCGGAGGGCGACCATCTCTACGCCTTCGCCCACTCCTGACCCTGAGGCCTGGGGAGCGGACTGCCGAGCCCGTCCGAGGGCACGGGTACGTTCAGGTGATCGACGAAGGGATGACCATGGCGGTCGGAGCTGCGCTGGGTGGGACCTACGACGAGTTCGTCGAGGCGTACGGAGATGGGCAAGGACACGATCCGACGGCGCTGCTCGAAGAGGCGTTCCGCAACACGGACCCTGTCGCTCGCGTGGCGATCGCGAACAGGCTGCTCGACGATGGCGCGGACGCTGCCTTCGTGTCCGATGGCTACAACGCCCTGTCGCTGCTGTTCGGGCAGCTCGAGCATCTCCCGCAGGAGGAGGCTGCGCTCATCCGACGCCTCATCGAGGGTGGCCTCGACGTCAACTTCCGCTCGCGACGTGGCGAGCGCCCCATCCAGCAGCTGACGCTGATCTCGCACCCAGATGCGGACGCGGTGCCCATGTACGACGCGTTGCTCGAAGCGAAGGACCTCGATCTCGACTTCGACGTGTCGAAGGATGGTTCGGGGAAGTCGTTCCGCGAGTGGCTGCTCGAAGGACCCGTCCGTCGGAAGTGCCCGCTGTTGAAGGAACGCGTTCGGGCGATGGGTTGAGCCGGTCGGGGTCAGCTCGTCCCCGACTCGTCCGACCGACTGGCGATCCGCTCGCCCGTGGTGCTGTCGACGAAGTAGCGCTCGCCCTCGCTGTGCACCAGCTCGAGCCGGGTTCCGATCGGCATGTCGTAGACCGCGATGAGCGCGGGCTCGATCGGGCACAGGGGTACTGCTTGGGGTCGATGACGCGCAGGAAGCCGTCCGCCCACGTGCCCTGTCCGTACTGCTCCCAGAGCTCGATCACGTCGTCGGGGACGTCGCCCCGGAAGTGGTCGATGACGGCTGGATCGATGGGTGCGTGGGGAACGAAGTCCGGGATCTCGGGCATGAGGCGCAGGCTAGACACGACGACTGGCAGCGCCGCCAGGTCGCGCCATGTGATGGTGGTCCGCGTCCCGCACGAGCTGCCGCGCAAGAATGAGGCGCCGCTTCCCGGCCGGACCGGCCGCAGGCCTCGCGGATGAGTGGCGCCCCCAACCCTGGACGACGGTCCGCTGCGTCGAGCGGCGACGGGTCAGGGCGTGATGTGGTCGGCCACCGCGTAGGCCCAGGCGACGGGATCGTGGGCTCGGCCGAAGCCGCCATCCTCGAGCAGCTGCCGCGTCCATGCCTCCCGGATGGAGGCGACGTGCGCGTCGTCGAGCTGCATCTGCGCGCGAACGATCTGCTGCCACGACGCGTCGGCCGGCGCAGAGAACGTCGCTCGGAAGCGCGGCTCGAGGCCGCGCATGCCCGTCGCGGTCGTCTCGTCGAGGGCACCGATGAGATCGAGCACGTAGGCGTCCACGAGTCGCAGGAAGGGCTTGCCGTCGTACCGGTCCGTCATGCTCGACGCTCCTCGTCGTCGTTCATCGTCGGCGCAGCCGGTGCGCCACGGAATGCGTCCGTCATGCCCCTCGCCCACGCGTGAGGGTCGTCGCGCTCGTCCGAGCTGATCGGCGAGGAGTGTGCGCTGAAGTCTGGGTCCCGTCAGCGCTCGCTGACGTCGCGAGCCACGACGGTGATCTGCCAGATGAGACCCTCATCGAAGGTCACGTGCACGACGCGCCGATCCTGGATGCGGAGGAGATCGAGGTTCTCCTCGGACACATAGGGCTCGCCGAGGACCGGTCGCACATCCTCCCGGCCCGAGGAAGCGAGATCGACGCCGTCGATGAAGCCGGTCGTAGCGGGATAGGGAGTGAGGCCGTCATGCTCGATGGCATTGACGAAGACGGTGTCGAGCATCTTTCGCTCGAACATCAAGGACAGACCGGACCTCGTGCGCTGCACGTACTCGGGGGACCAGCTGCACGAACTGCTGCATGTTCTGAGCACGAGCCGCCCACCCGCCCAGCAGCGAGCGTCGAGCGTCGAACGACGATCCTCCACCCGCGGCATCGCGTGCGTTCCAAGGCCCGTCGCAGCGCTCGTCGGTAGCATCGAGCACGAAACGCGACGACGACCGAGGAGCGCGCATGTCCAAGTTGTTCTCGTTGGCCAGCCGGGGGAGCCTCGAGGAGTTCCTCGCTGGCTACACCGCTGAGGATGCTGGCCTCGTCGAGGGCTCGGGTCGGTCGCTCCTGATGCATGCTCTGAGGAACGACGATCCCGCAGTGCGAGTCGCGATCGCCGACAGGCTCCTCGACGACGGGGCTGACGCTGCGGTCGTCGTCCCGGACTCGGGGGTGAACGCGCTCCACGTCCTGCTCGGTGCCTTCGATCACGACTTCGCAGCAGAGGCGCCGCTCGTGACCCGCCTGATCGCCGGCGGGGCGGACGTCAACGCGATGGCACCGCGCTTCGGTACGCCCGTCGTCGTGGCCCTCGACGAGTTCGTCGCGGCCAATCCGGCCGCCACGCCCCTCCTCGAGGCCCTCGTCGAACACGGTGCCATCGACTTCGACGTGCACGTGCAGCGAAAGGGCGCGCCGGTCGTGTCCCTGAGGGACCGCGTGCTCGCAGAGACGAAGCCCGGCAACCCGCTGCGAACGGCGGCCGAGGCGTGAGTCGCGCCGCGGCCCGGCACCGATGCGGGGCCGGGCTGCGCCGAATCAGCGATAGAGCTGCTCGCGCGTGAGTGCGCGCCCCGTCGCCTCATCGACGATGGCGATGCCCCCCGACCCGGGGCGGTCGATCCGCAGCTGAGAGCCGACCGGAAAGTCCCAGATGGGGATGAGCGCTGGCTCGATGGCGCAGAGCTCGTTGAAGTCGACGACCCTGGAGTTGTCGGGGTTCGCGAGGTAGTCGTCGGTGTCGATGTCGCTGAGCACGCGCCAGCCGTTGTCGACGGGGTCCTGCGAGGCCTCTCGCGAGAGCCAGCGGACCTTGCCGGCTCCGGTCATGACGTTGTTCGTAGCGATCGAGGCTCCGGCGCCTGGGATGAAGGTCGGGTAGCTCGCCATGACATCGTCTCCGTCTCGACTGGGAGGCATCAGGCCTCATCCATGTGGGATTGGTTCCTCAATCGATCCTGCACCGTGTAGTTCGACTCCCGCCGAAACTCCGCCAAGAAGTCGTCGAGTGCATCCTGGTCGTCCCAGCTCGGATCGTCGAGCCTGTCGAGGTACTGGCGATGCAGGTCCCTGAACTCCGAGCCCGGTCGATGGCCCATGTCCCATGGTCGACGCCGTGAGCTGCCGCGATCGACGGGGACCCATTCGTTCTGACGGTCGCGAACGAACATCTCGTCAGGCCCCGGACGGCGGGGGAGTCCCATCGCCTCCCAGTTCGCCACCTGCCGGCTGCGATCGCGATCCCACACGTTACGCACGGTCTGCGCGGGCAGATGCGGCCGACGGTTCGGGTCCGTATGCGGCACCCGAGTTCCGTCCGGGTTGTACCGGTAGTTCGACTGCGTCGCGCCGCGCTGTGCTCGATCCCAATTGCGGATCTGATCGATGTCTTGCCTTGTCTTGCCCTTCGCGGCCTTCAGGACGGCCTTGAGCTCCACGCCCTGCCGCATCATCTGCCGGATGATGGGGTCGGTCACCGCATCGATGTCGAACTTCTTGGCCATGGGTCAACCTGCCGTCGAGAACTGGAGTGCGGAGAACTGGGCGACGAACTCGTCGGTGATCCGGCCCTGATCCTCGGCGTTCTCGTCGAGCTCGTCGGCCGCGTCCTCGAGCGCGGCGAGGTCAGCCTCGAACGCCTCCAGCTCGCCGACCGCTCCCTGGACGAGGGGTGCGTCGGACATCTGCTGGATCAGGTGCTCCCCCACGCCCATGAGCGGTTCTGCGACGAGCCCGAGGATCTGCGTCATCGCCTGCTCGATCGCGACGTTCGTGAGGAAGTCGAGCGCCTTCTTGCGGGCGGCGATGATGGCCACGTTCGCCGCAGCGCTGAGGCCGAACGTGAAGGCGGCCGAGGCGATCGCCGCGGCGATCTGCGCTGCCGTGATCACGAGCTCGGCGATGACCTTCAGCTTGAGCGCGATGACGGCATCCGCGAGCACGTCCAGGCCGGTCGAAGCCGGCGGGATGAGCTCCACGAAGCCCTGCATGTTGTTCGACCGGTTGTCGGTCCAAGCGCCACCGAAGCTCGCCCCAGCCTGCGTGCGATAGCCCGGAACGATCTTGTCGCTGATGATCGAGTCGGCCCTGCGGATGGCGGCATCGAGGTCCTCTCCGTACTGCCGCAGCAGCACTGCACCCTTCTGAACCTCGTCCTCGTCGATCTCGGGCCAGTCGTAGCCGAGCATGTTGAGCACCCAGGCGAGCTCGCTGGGGATGGTGATCGCCACGTGCCACCTCCTCTTCCCGTCGAGCACGAAGGTACGGCGGTCGGCTGGAGGGCACCATGGGGAGAACTGCCCGGCCGCCGAACCCGTGCAGGACGCATCCGCGGCGCGAGGACCGCCCCGTCAGGTGCCGCGGCTATCGTGGCGGTCATGGAGGGCGGCTGGCGCGACGACGTGCTGGGCGCGGGCTTCCAGCAGCGCACGCTCGACCTCCGGCCCGATGACGAGGGCGACGTCGTCGCGACGCTCGTGCGAGCGCTGCCGACGCGGCGCAGGCTGTGGCAGCGCGAGCGCGACCTCGAGGACGTCGACGTGCTCTACGTGCACGGTTGGTCCGACTACTTCTTCCAGTCGCGGCTCGCCCGCTTCTTCACCGACCGCGGCGCGCGCTTCTTCGCGCTCGACCTGCGCAAGTACGGCCGCAGCATCCGGCCCCGCCAGACCCTCGGCTTCGTCGCCGATCTCGGCACGTACGACGAGGACGTCGAGGCCGCGCTCGCGGCCATGCGCGAGGGCGGAGGAGCGGATGGCCGCAGGCTCGTGCTCATGGGGCACTCGACCGGTGGCCTCACGCTGAGCCTCTGGGCGCACCGGCATCCCGGCGTGGCGAGCGCCGTCATCCTCAACGCGCCGTGGCTCGAGCTGCAGTTCGGCGCCCGCTCGCGCGCGGCGATCACGCCGGTCGCCGAGCTGCGCGGCCGCATGTCGCCGCTCGCCCCCGCGCCGCAGATCGACCTCGGCTACTACGCTCGCGCGCAGCGCGAGACGTTCGACGCCGACGACCCGTACGTCGTCGACCATGCGTGGCGACCCGAGATCGCGATGACGGCGCACGCCGGCTGGATCCGCGCCGTGCTCGCCGGTCATGCGCGGGTCGCAGCGGGCCTCGCGATCGACGTGCCGGTGCTCGTGCTGCTGTCGACGCGGTCGATCCTGCCGACGCGCTGGTCGAGCGACCTGACGCGCGTCGACACCGTCATCGCCGTCGATCCCGTCGCGCGCGCAGCGCTCAAGCTGGGGCCGTCGGTGACGATCGAGCGCATCGAGGGTGCGCTGCACGACGTCTTCATCTCGCGGCGCGAGGCACGAGCGGATGCGTACGCGCGGCTCGAGCGCTGGGTCGACGGCATGGTGGCGCTGCGCTGACGCCCAGTCGACGGCGCTAGCGTGAGCGCACGGATCCTCGGATGGGAGGTGCGATGGAGCAGCCGGTGACGCTGGCGCGGTCCGCCGTCTTCGCGCCCATCGAGGAGCTCGGCCGATGCGAGGCCGTCACCGCCCGCCTCGAGGAGGCGATCGTGCTCGGCATGCTCGCGCCCGGTGAGCGGCTGCCGTCGGAGTCCGCGCTCGCCGAGCGCTTCGGCGTCGCGCCCGCGACGGTGCGGGAGGCGCTCGCCGACCTGCGCGAGCGCCGCCTCGTCACCACGCAGCGCGGCCGCAGGGGTGGCTCGTTCGTGACCATGGACGAGGCGGATCGCGTCGCCGCGGTCGAGCAGCGCATCCGATCGCTCTCGAGCGACGAGCTCGCCGACATCGGCGTGCACGCGATGGCGATCGGCGGCACGGCCGCGGCGCTCGCAGCCTGCGAGGCGTCGCCGTTCGAGCTCGACGCGCTCGCCCGCGACGCCGAGACCATCGACCTCGACGACGAGCTCGCCGCTCGCCGCGCCATCGGCGGCTTCCAACTGCAGGTCGTGGCGCTCAGCAGGTCGGTGCGGCTCGTGCGCGAGCAGGTGCGCTTCCAGCACGGCGACGGGCCGATGCTGTGGGCGTCGCTCCATGACGCCGAGGAGCGGCGCATCGCGCGCCTCGGCGCCGGCATGCTCGTGCACGCGCTGCGCTCGGGCGACCCGGACGAGGCACGCGACATCGTGCAGCGCGCGGCGGACCGCGGCGTGCGGTGGCTGCTCGACACGAAGCGGAGGCTCATGTGAGCGCGATCGAGGCGATCCAGGGGATCATCGCCGACGTGTCTGCGGTGCAGCAGCGGCTGCTGCGCGACGTCGGCCGCGTCGAGTCGGATCCCGTCATCGCATCCGCCGTCGTCGCCGACGTCGCGGCCGAGGAGCTCACGGCGCGCACCGCCCTGTTCGGCTTGGGCTACGTCGTCGCCCCCGAACGCCACGGCAGCGCGCTCATGTCGTGGTGGCAGGCGCTCGGCGACGCGCGCGAGGTGCGCAGGCTCGACGCCGGCGCGACCGGCACGGGCACCGTGCGCTCGTACGAGGAGCTCGAGTGGTACGCCGTGCCGAGGCGCACGGGCGAGCCGCACATGACGGGCCCGTACGTCGACCTGCTGTGCACCGACCAGGCGACGCTCACCTTCACGACCCCGCTCGTCGTCGACGGCGCGTTCGGGGGCGTCGTGGGAGCCGACGTGACGGTGCGCTCGTTCGAGTGCGCCGTTGCGGATGCGCTGCGCGCGGCGGGAGAGGGCGCGCTCGTCGTGACCGACGAGGGCCGCGTCGCCGCATCCACCGACCCGACGGTGCTCGTGCAGCGCCGCCTCGCCGCGGGCGCCCTCGACGGCTACGCGCTCGAGCGCGTGCCGGGAGCGCCGCTGTCGGTGGCCGTGCCGCGCTGACGCGCCCCGAGCACCGCGATCACGGGCCACAGGGAGGGACGAGATGAGCACCGACCAGCAGATCGCCGCGGAGTCCGACGAGCGACGGCCGACCTGGGGCTCGACCTCGGGCCCACGCGCGCTCCTGCCGTTCGGCGTCGGCCTCGTGGTGGTGTGCTGGATCGCAGCCCGCGGCTCCGTCGGTGGGGGATCGGGCGGCGTCACGGGCGATGGCGCATGGCTCGACGCGAACGGCGACATCACCACCGTCCCGCCCGAGACGTACTCGATCGTGCTCTCGCCCTCGCCGCTCGTGCTCATCCTCGCGCTGCTGCTGCTCGCCGTGGCGTGGTGGACGCGCGATGCACGCGGCATCCCGCGGTGGCTGAGCCCTGCGTTCGCAGCGTCCGGGATGCTCGTGCCGATCGTGGTCATCGCCGCGACGTGGATGTGGATCCGCGGCTTCGAGCACCCGTGGGTGCTGGGGCAGGCGATCGAGGGCCCTTGGTGGTCGACGACGACCGTCACGATCGACCGCATGGAGTGATCGGCGCCACGGACGGAGCGTGTGCGGGACGTCCGCGTCAACGCACGCGCTCCTCGCGCAGCACGCCGTAGACGAGCGCATCGTGCACGCCGCCCGACCAGCGGCGAGCCGAGCGCATGCGCGCCTCGAGCGTGAAGCCGGCCGCCTCGGCCGCGCGCTGCATGCCGACGTTGCCCGAGTACGTCGCGAGGTCGAGGCGCAGCGCGTCGGTGACGGCGAAGAGGTGGTCGGTCCAGAGCGACAGCGCCTCGCGGCCGACGCCGCGGCCGCGGGCCGCGTCGTCGTACAGCACGATGCCGATGCGTCGCCAGTCGGTCTCGCGGCTCTCCCAGTACCAGGAGACGCAGCCGAGCACCGCATCCGTCACGGGGTCGGCGATCGCGAGCGACGCGCGCGGCAGCGGCACCTCGGATGCGGGCATCGCCGCCAGGGCGAGGTAGCCCTCGCGCACGCGCGACATGTCCTCGGCGGTCGGCCTGCCGAGGTACGGGCCGTTCGTGTCGTGCCACGACGCACGCGGGTCGAGCAGCGACCGCAGCGCCTCGGCGTCGCCGAGCGCCCAGTCGCGCAGCACGCAGCGCGAGCCGACGATGCGGATGCGCTCGGCCCGCTCCGCCCTCATCGGTGCGGCGAGCTCACGGCGCGAGATCGGTGAGCTCGGGCGCGAGCCCCACGTACGTGCCGGGCGTCAGCGTCTTCAGCCGCTCCTTCGCCGCATCCGAGATGTCGAGCCCGTCGACGAACTCGGCGAGCTCGGCCTGCCCGACCCGGTGCCCGCGCGTGAGGCCCTTCAGCTGCGCGTACGGATCCTCGATCGACGAGTTGCCGGCGAGCACCTCGGCGCGGATGACCGTCTGGATGGCCTCGGCGAGCACCTCCCAGTTGCCGTCGAGGTCGGCGGCGAGCCGTGCGGGGGCGACGGCGATCTCGCCGAGTCCCTTGCGGAGGTTGTCGAGCGCGAGCAGCGAGTGGCCGAGGGCCACGCCCACGTTGCGCTGCGTCGACGAGTCGGTGAGGTCGCGCTGCAGGCGGCTCGTGACGAGCGTCGCGGCGAGCGACTCGAGGAGCGCGCTCGCGATCTCGAGGTTCGACTCGGCGTTCTCGAAGCGGATGGGGTTGATCTTGTGCGGCATCGTCGACGAGCCCGTCGCACCCTCGACGGGGATCTGCGTGAAGTAGCCCATCATGATGTACGTCCACACGTCGGTGGCGAGGTTGTGCAGGATGCGGCCCGCGTGGCTGATGCGGCTGAAGAGCTCGGCCTGCCAGTCGTGGCTCTCGATCTGCGTCGTCAGCGGGTTCCACGTGAGCCCGAGGCCCGCGACGAACTCCTTCGCGAGGTTCGGCCAGTCGGCCTGCGGGTCGGCAACGACGTGCGCCGAGAACGTGCCCGTGGCGCCGGCGAACTTGCCGAGCACCTCGACGTCCTCGATCTGGCCCGCGACGCGCTCGAGGCGCCACGCGAAGACCGCGATCTCCTTGCCGAGCGTCGTCGGCGTGGCCGGCTGCCCGTGCGTGTGGGCGAGCATCGGCTGGTCGCGGTGCTCGACCGCGAGGCCCGACAGGCGGCCGATGACCTCGCGCAGCGCCGGCATCCACACCTCGTGCACGGCGTCGCGGATCGTGAGGGCGTAGGAGAGGTTGTTGACGTCCTCGCTCGTGCAGGCGATGTGCGTCGCCTCGGCGAGCGCGTCGAGCCCCTGGGTCGCGAGCCGGTCGCGCACGAGGTACTCGACGGCCTTCACGTCGTGACGGGTCACGGCCTCCTTGGCCGCGAGCCAGTCGATCTCGGCCTGGCCGAAGCCCGCCGCCCACTCGCGCAGGCTCGCGGCATCCGCCTCGGCGATCGCCGGCGTGCCGAAGAGGCCTCGCTCGGCGCAGAAGATCAGCCACTCGACCTCGACGTGCACGCGCGCCCGGTTGAGCGCCGCCTCCGACAGGTGCTCGCCGATCGCGCCGACCTGGGAGCGGTAGCGGCCGTCGAGGGGGGAGACGGGCTGCGGGGGAAGGGTCATGACGTCCTCGGGGTCTGCCTGGGGCGCTGGCGCGCGCGGACGTGCCCCATCATCCCATCGCCCACGTCGCCGCGGGGTCAGCGGCGGTGCGCGACGATCGTGCTCGCGGCCGCGGGGGGAGCGGAGGCCGCGGGCTCGAGGTCGACGCGGCGTGCGCCGCAGGCGGCGCAGCGCACGTAGCGCACGGTGCCCTCGGAGGTGGCGTGCGTCGACTCGGTCGTCCAGCCGTGCTCGTGCACGGCGATCGGCTGCGTTCGGGGGTGCTGGGCGAGGGTGGTGGAGGTCACGAGAGCGAGCGTGCTGTAATGCCGTTGTGCAACTCAACCCTTACGGCGAGTACGCGGTGCTGCTCGCCGCATCCCTCGCCAACGACTGGCCGAGCGACCGCGACGGCATCGTGGCGCGCACGTACGAGCACGGCATGACCGCCGTCTACGCACCCGCCGCGTCGGCCGATCACGCGCGCACGCGCGCCGTCGTCGACGACTGGCTCGCCGTCGTCGACGCCCGCGATCCCGACGAGCGCGCACGGCTGCTCAACGAACGCATGGCCGCTGCGACCGCATACCCGAGGCTCACCGACCACGACGGCGCCTGGCACCTGCACTACCGCGACGACGACCAGCGACTGCCGCAGGTGCTGAGCGCCGTCATCGCCGTCGGCACCGCGCTGCACGTGACGACGCGCGGCATGCACCGCCTCGGGCGCTGCGCCGCGGGGCTCGCACCCGGCGACCCGTGCGATCGCGTCGTCGTCGACGTCACGCGCAACGGTCGGCAGCGCTACTGCTCGGTGCGCTGCGCGAACCGCGACGGGGTGCGTCGCCATCGGGCGCGCGCCCGCGGCTGACGCTCAGCCGCGCCTGGATGCGGCGAGCGCCGGATGGATCTGGCGGAACAGTCGCCTGCACGCCGACTCGATCTGGGCGAGCACGGCGTCGAACGTCTCGGGCTCCGAGTAGTAGGGGTCGGGCACGTCGAGCGTCGGAGGGTCGGGCTCGAACGCCATGAGCAGCCGCACCT
This sequence comes from Agrococcus sp. GCM10030265, assembly GCF_042666675.1. Lineage (NCBI taxonomy): Bacteria > Bacillati > Actinomycetota > Actinomycetes > Micrococcales > Microbacteriaceae > Agrococcus > Agrococcus sp. GCM10030265. Next base: position 495,985 of record NZ_JBHTCZ010000001.1, on the reverse strand, counting down.
TCGACCGGGCGGCGGGGTCGCGGGCGAGCTGCCGCAGCACGCGCTCCTGGCCGCGGTCGAGCGCGATCACGAGGTCGAAGCGATCGAACCACTTTCGCGTGAAGTGCTTCGCGCGGTGCTCGGATGCGGGGTAGCCGGCACGCTCGAGGGTGGCGATCGTGCGCTCGTCGGCGGTCTCGCCCACGTGGTAGTCGCTCACGCCCGCGCTCGTCACGACGATGCCATCGGCGACGCCGTGCTCCTCGGCGAGCCTGCGCAGCACCGCCGACGCCATCGGCGAGCGGCAGATGTTGCCCGTGCACACGAAGCAGATGCGGAACCGCGAGTCGTCGAGCGAGACGCGGTCCATGGGCACGTGCTCATCATGGCAAGGATCCCGCACAGGCGGCAGTGGCCTGCCGCCATCCACAGGTCGGTCGGCGCTCGAGGGGGACGCCCGAAGCACCCGGGCAGGGTGCCGCCATGCACATCGCACCCGTCCCCGACGCCGACCCGTCCATCGCGGCCGTGCGCGCCGCAGCCCGTGCGTCGCTGCAGGCCCTCGGCGACGACCTCGTCGCCGCCACCGGCGCCGCACGCGACGCCGCATCCGCCGTGCCGACGACGACGCTCGCATGGGCGGGCATCGACGCCGAGGCGTTCGCCGGCGTCATGGAGCGGCTCCGCGCCGATGCCCTCGCCGTGCGCGACGCCCTCTCGACCGCGTCGGCCATCGTGGCGTCCGAGCTCGCATGAGCGTCACGGCGTGGGATCCCGGCGCGGGCGCGGCGCTCGCAGCCATGCTCGACGCCCTCGACCTCGACCTCGAGCGCACGCAGGGCATCCTGCGTCGCCGCGGCAGCCCGGTCATGGGGGCAGGGGTGCCGTACTCGAGCGAGGCCGTGCTGCACGCGCTCGCGCTCGCCGACGACGCGGAGGCAGGATGCGCTGCCGCCCGCAGGAGGCTCGCGGACACGCGCGTCGCCGCGGGCGCGGCGTTCTGGGCGCACGACGCCGCCGAGGCGGCGACCGCCCTCGCCGTGCAGGCCGTGGGCGGGGCCGTGGCCGCGGGGCTCGGCACGGTCGTGCTCGGGGGGCTGCTCGCGACGCTCGCGAGCCTGCCCGTGGCGGCGCCGGCGTGCCTGCTCGCCGCCGGGCTCGCGCAGACGCCCATCCCGGGCCTCCTGCTCGACGTGGCAGGGCGCGTGCTGGCACCGCTCGCGCCGTCGCTGCCGGAGCTGCTGAACGATCCTGCGTTCGTCGATGCGCTGGCGCTCGCGGTGCAGTCGGCCGACGAGGCCCTCGCGGGGCTCGCAGGGCTCGGCATCGCGAACCCGCTGCTGCCGTTCCTCGCCCAGGGCCGGCCGGACGACGCGGGGCTCTCGTCGGCGGCGGGCGTCGCGCTCGCGGTGGCGCTCGCCGTCACCGGCAACGGCATGCGGCTGCCGGGCGCCGCGGTCACGCGGGCCGAGCCGCAGCCCGCGCCGCCACCGCCGCAGCCGCCGATCGCCTCCTACGCCGCAGCGTTCGAGCGGCTGTCAGCCGACGGCCCGTCGATCGAGGTGCAGCGCTACGCCCTGCCGGACGGCACCGTCGTCTGGCAGGTGCTCGCACGCGGCACGGCGTCCTTCGCGATCGACGACCCGTCGACCGCCTACGACCTCACGGCCAACATCGAGAACGCCGCGAACGCGCAGGGTCGCCCGCTCGTCGGCAGCGCGGCAGCGGTCGAGCAGGCGCTCGCGGCTGCGGGCGCCCGGCCCGGCGACGTCGTGCAGATGTTCGGCTACTCGCAGGGTGGCGCGGCCGTCGCGGCCGCCGCCGGCGGTGCGTACGCCGTCGACGCCGTCGTCACCTTCGGCGCACCCGTGGGCGCCACGCCCGTGCCGCCGGGCACGACCGCCGTCGCCGTGCAGCACGACTCCGACCTGGTCGCCTCCCTCGGCGGGGTGCACGGCGACGACCGGCTCGTGCTCGAGGCATCGCCCGACCTCGCGCGCATCGAGACCGACCGCTACGACCCGGCGGGGCAGCCGCTCTCGACCGTGCCCGTCGGCGGGCACCACCCCGAGGCCTACGCGGCGACGGCCGCCGAGCTCGACGCCCTCGACGACGACCTCGTGCAGGGCGTGTGGGGCGAGGTGGGCGCGGCGACCGCCGGCGCGACGGCGAGCGGCGCCGTCGGGTTCGACGTCGTGCGGGACGCGCCGTGAGCGGTCGCCGCGCTGCCCCTCAGTCGGAGACGTGGATGACGAGCTTGCCGCGCGTCGCGCCCGTCATGCTCTGCGCGAAGGCACCGGCGACGTCGGAGAGCGGGAAGGAGCCCGCGATCTCGACGTCGAGCTCGCCGTCGGCGGCACGCTGCGCGAGCGCCTCGAGTCGCGGGCCGTCGGGCCGCACCCACACCCAGCGGCCGCCGCGCTCGTCGGCCGAGCTGTCCGTGATCGACGCGTGCCGACCACCCTCGCGCAGCACCGCGAGCGTCTGCTCCATGACGCCGCCGACGAGGTCGACGACCGCGTCGACGCCGTCGGGCGCGAGCTCGCGCACCGCATCCACGAGCCCGTCGCCGTACGCCACGGGCTCGGCGCCCAGCGCGCGGAGCCGATCGTGGCCTGAGGGCGAGCCCGTGCCGATCACGCGGGCGCCGCGCAGCCGAGCGAGCTGCACCGCGAGGGTGCCGACGCCGCCGGAGGCGCCGTGCACGAGCACGACGTCGTCGGCGCCGACGCCCGCGGCGTCGAGCACGCGCTCGGCGGTGAGCCCGGCGAGCGGCAGCGCGCCGGCCGCATCCCACGACAGGCCAGCAGGCTTGCGGGCGACGTCGGCGACGCGCACCGTGACGAGCTCGGCGAACGTGCCCTGCTGCACCCAGTCCTTGCGCGCGTACGACAGCACCTCGTCGCCGACCGCGAGCTCGGGCACGTCGGGCCCGAGGGCGTCGACGACGCCCGCGACGTCCCAGCCCGGCACGATCGGCAGCGCGTGCGGCATGAGGCCGCGCAGACCGCCGCTCAGCACCTTCCAGTCGACGGGGTTCACGCCGGCGCGGCGCACGCGGATGCGCACCTCGCCGGGCCCCGGGGTCGGGGCGGGCACGTCGCGCAGCCGCAGCTGCTCGGGGCCGCCGAACTCGTCGTAGACCATGGCCTGCATCGTGGGCACGGAGGAGTCGCTCATGCCGCCATCCAACGACGCACGCGGCTGGGCATTCCAGCCCTTGCCGCGGCAGCCATCGCACTCAGTCGCGGTCGCGCTTGCGGTCCTTGCGCCACAGCGGCTTCGTGACGACCGTCACGAGCCACGTGCCGAACGAGATGAGGATCGCCGAGAGGAAGCCCCACCAGAAGCCGTCGAGGCGCAGGCCGAAGCCGACGGCCTCCGAGATCCAGTGCACGCTCATGAGCAGCAGCGCGTTGACGAACAGCGCCGCGATGCCGAGCGTCAGCAGGTAGATGGGGAACGCGACGATCCGGATGAGGTTGCCGATCGTGGCGTTGATGACGCCGAAGACGACGGCGACGAGCAGCAGGGTGCCGACCTCGGGCCCCACGCCCGGCTCCCACGGCACGATGTGGATGCCGGGGACGATGAGGGTGACGACCCAGATCGCGAGGGCCGTGCCCGCGAGCCGCAGCAGGAAGCGCATGGGCCCATCCTCGCATCCACCGCGCCGAACCCGGCGGAGAAGCCGGCGGTGCATCCGCGTGCATGCCCCATCCGAGCTCGCATCGCCCTAGCCTGGGTTGGTGCCAGTACGACTGCGTGACGCGATCCAGGCCATCCCCGCCTACAAGCAGGGCAGGCCCGCACCCGAGGGCGGCTTCAAGCTCTCGAGCAACGAGAACCCCTTCCCGCCGCTGCCCGCGGTCGTCGACGCGGTCGTCGCCCAGGCGTCGACCGTGAACCGATACCCGGCAGCCGGCGCGCCCGCCCTCGTCGCGGCGCTCGCCGCGAAGCACGGCGTCGAGCCCGAGCGCATCATGGTGTCCGACGGCTCGGTCTCGGGCATCATGCAGCTCGTGACGGCCGTCGCGGGGCCGGGCGACGAGGTCGTCTTCGCGTGGCGCTCGTTCGAGGCCTACCCGCTGCTCGTGCAGGTCGCCGGAGCGACGCCCATCATGGTGCCGCTCACCGAGACCGCCGAGCACGACCTCGACGCCATGGCCGCCGCGATCACCGAGCGCACGCGCGCCGTGTTCGTCTGCAGCCCCAACAACCCCACGGGCACCGTCATCACGCAGGAGCAGTGGGACGCCTTCATCGCGAAGGTGCCCTCGGACGTGCTCGTCATGCTCGACGAGGCCTACATCGAGTTCGTGCAGGTGCCGACGGTCGACGGCCTCGCCGCGCAGGCGGCCCACGACAACGTCGTGATCCTGCGCACCTTCTCGAAGGCGTACGGCCTCGCCGGCCTGCGCGTCGGGTACGCGATCGGCGACCCGGCGATCATCGGCCCCGCGACGATCGCGGGCATCCCCCTGTCGGTCACGGGTCTCGCGACCGCCGCCGCCCTCGCGAGCCTCGAGGCCGAGGGCGAGCTCTTCGCACGCGTCGAGCAGCTCGCCACCGATCGCGACGCCCTGCAGCGACGCCTCGCCGACGAGGGCCTCGCCGTGCCCGTGACCCAGGGCAACTTCGTCTGGGTCGCGGCGCGACCCGAGCAGGCGGAGGCGATCGCCGACATCCTCGACTCCGTGCGCATCGTCGCGAGGCAGTTCCCCGACGGCGTGCGCATCACGGTCGCCGAGCGCGAGGCCCACGACGGCATCGTCGAGGCCGTGCGCCGCATCCGGGAGCTCGCGTGACGGTCGCGCTCACCGATCGCGACGAGCCGCTGCGGCTGCTCGACGCCGACGGCGCGCTCGTGCTGAGCGCCGACACCGAGCGGTGGCACGCGCTCGCCGAGCAGCTGACGCTCGACGACCGCATCGCGATGCACCGCGCGATGGTCGAGACGCGCGCCGTCGACATGGAGGCCCGCAACCTGCAGCGGCAGGGCAGGCTCGGCCTCTGGGTGCCGTCGGTCGGCCAGGAGGGCGGACAGGTCGGCATGGCGTTCGCGATGCGCGAGCAGGACACCGTGTTCCCCTCGTACCGCGAGCACGTCATCGCGCACGTGCGCGGCGTCGAGTGGCTGCAGATCATCGACGTCTTCCGCGGCGCGCGGCACGGCGGCTGGGATCCGTCCGAGACCCGCGGCTGCCGCATCTACTCGCTCGTGATCGCGACGCAGGCGCTGCACGCGACCGGGTACGCCATGGGCGCGACGATGGACGGCGCGGTCGGCTCGGGCGACCTCCAGCGCGACGAGGCCGTGCTTGTCTGCTACGGCGACGGCGCCTCGAGCCAGGGCGACGCATCCGAGAGCCTCGTGTTCTCGAAGACGTACGACGCGCCCCTCGTGACGTTCATGCAGGACAACAAGTGGGCGATCTCCGTGCCCTCGCGCGTGCAGTCGCGCACGCCGCTGCACCTGCGCGCCGCGGGCTTCGGCCACCGCGCGCACTGGATCGACGGCAACGACCCGCTCATCGCGTTCGCGGTCGGCCGTGCCGAGCTCGACGCCGCACGCGCTGGCGAGGGTCCCGGCTACATCGCCGCCGACACGTACCGCATGGGTGCGCACACCACGAGCGACGACCCGACCCGCTACCGCACGAGCGACGAGGAGGCGGCGTGGCAGCGCCGCGACCCGATCGCGCGTCTCGCGGCGCACCTGCGCGCGCAGGGCGTCGAGGATGCGCTGCTGCAGCAGATCGACGCGGAGGCGGCCGACACCGCCGCCGACGTGCGCCGCCGCACGCTCGAGGCGCCGACGCCGCCGAGCGACGTCATCTTCGACCACGTCTACGCCGACCCGCACGCACCGCTCGCCGCGCAGAAGCTCGCGCTCGCCGAGTTCGAGGCATCGTTCGGAGGGGACGCATGAGCGACACGACGACCGAGACCGCACCCGCGCACGCCGCCCCCGCGGGCGCCACCCAGGCCGGCACCGTGCAGATGCCGATCGCGAAGGCCCTCACCGCGGGCATGCGCGCGGCGATGGCCGCAGACGACAAGGTCGTGCTGCTCGGCGAGGACATCGGTCCGCTCGGCGGCGTCTTCCGCGTGACCGATGGCCTGCAGGCCGAGTTCGGATCGTCGCGCGTGCTCGACACGCCGCTCGCGGAGTCGGGCATCGTCGGCTCCGCCATCGGCCTCGCGATGCGCGGGTACCGGTCGATCTGCGAGATCCAGTTCGACGGCTTCGTCTACCCCGCGTTCGACCAGATCACGTCGCAGCTGGCGAAGCTCACGTCGCGGCACCAGGGCGCCGTGACCTTCCCCGTCGTCATCCGCATCCCCTACGGCGGGCACATCGGCGCGGTCGAGCACCACCAGGAGAGCCCGGAGGCGTACTTCGCGCACACCTCGGGCCTGCGGGTCGTGTCGCCGTCGACGGCGAACGATGCGTACTGGATGATCCAGCAGGCCATCCAGGGCAACGACCCCGTGATCTTCCTCGAGCCGAAGGCCAAGTACTGGGCGAAGGGAGAGGTCGACCTGTCGGCGCCTCCCGGGCCCCTCCATCGCTCGGTCGTCGCGCGGTCGGGCACCGACGTCACGCTCGTGGGCCACGGCGCCATGGTGCACGTGCTGCTGCAGGCGGCGCAGATCGCCGAGGGCGAGGGCACGTCGTGCGAGGTCATCGACCTGCGCTCGCTGTCGCCGATCGACTGGCAGCCCATCGTCGAGTCCGCGCAGCGTACGGGCCGCGTCGTCGTCGCGCAGGAGGCGCCCGGCCACGTGTCGGTGGGCTCGGAGATCGCCGCGACCATCCACGAGCGCGCGTTCTACTCCCTCGAGGCGCCCGTGCTGCGCGTCTCGGGCTTCGACGCACCCTTCCCGCCGGCTGCGCTCGAGGCCGTGTACCTGCCGGACGCCGACCGCGTGCTCGACGCGGTCGACCGCGTGCTGGCCTACTGATGGAGGCATGATGCAGGAGTTCCGACTGCCGGATCCCGGCGAGGGCCTCACCGAGGCCGACATCGTCGCGTGGAAGGTCGCCGTCGGCGACGAGGTCGCCGTCAACGACGTGATCCTCGAGATCGAGACTGCCAAGTCGCTCGTCGAGCTGCCGAGCCCGTTCGCCGGCCGCGTCGAGGCGCTGCTCGCCGAGCCGGGCGACACCGTGGAGGTGGGTGCACCCATCATCCGCATCGCGGATGGCGACGAGGCGGCTCCCGTCGACGTCGACCCGTCGGCGCTCGAGGCGCAGGAGGCCGCGGCCGACGCGCACGCCTCGATCACGCACGACGAGCCGGGCGCCGTGCTCGTCGGCTACGGCGTGCGCGGCGATGCGCAGACCCGTCGCCGCAAGCCACGCACCGTCGAGCAGCCGCCCGTGCGCACCGAGCCCGCACGCCCCGCGTCCGTGCCGGCCGCATCCGCGTCGCCGATCATCGCGAAGCCGCCGATCCGCATGCTCGCGCGCGACCTCGGCGTCGACCTGTCGACCGTGGTCGGCTCCGGGCTCGCCGGCGAGGTCACGCGCGACGACGTCGTGCGCGCCGCCGAGCAGCCGAGCGTCTTCAAGAACCTCGAGACGCCGGCCGCGTGGTCGGGCGACCGCGAGGAGCGCATCCCCGTGAAGGGCGTGCGCAAGGCGATCGCGGCGGCGATGGTCGAGTCGGCGTACTCGGCGCCGCACGTGAGCGTCTTCGTCGACGTGGATGCGACGCGCACCATGGAGTTCGTGGCGCGCCTGAAGCAGTCGACGGACTTCGCGGGCGTCAAGGTGTCGCCGCTGCTCATCATGGCGCGCGCCGTGCTGTGGGCCGTGCGCCGCAACCCGAACGTCAACTCGACGTTCACGGGCGACGAGCTCGTCGTGCACCACTACGTGAACCTCGGCATCGCGGCGGCGACGCCGCGCGGCCTGCTCGTGCCGAACGTCAAGGATGCGCAGGACATGTCGCTGCTCGAGCTCGCGAAGGCGCTCGAGCACCTGACGCTCACGGCGCGCGACGGCCGCACGCAGCCCGCAGACCTCGCTCGCGGCACCATCACGATCACGAACATCGGCGTCTTCGGCATGGACACGGGCACGCCCATCCTGAACCCGGGCGAGACGGGCATCATCGCGCTCGGCACGATCAAGCAGAAGCCGTGGGTGGTCGACGGCGAGGTGCGCCCGCGCTTCGTGACGACGGTGGGCGGCTCGTTCGACCACCGCGCGATCGACGGGGACGTCGTCTCGCGCTTCGTGGCCGACGTCGCGTCGATCCTCGAGGAGCCTGCGCTGCTGCTCGACTGACGACGGTGGGCGGGCGTCGTCAAGCGGCCCTGCCGCATCCGTCCGCCCTGCTTGACTGGGTGGACGCCGACCCAGGGAGCCGACCGATGCCCGCCGACACCCTCTCGCCCGCCGACCGCTACCAGGAGCTCTTCCTCGCGGTGCAGACGGGCGAGATCTTCCCCGACTCGAAGACGTTCGTCGACTGCGTGCCGCTCGAGGATCCCGAGCAGATCCTGCGTGACTACCGCAGGCACCGGCACGACGAGGGCTTCGACCTCGCCGCGTTCGTCGCCGAGCGCTTCGACGAGCCGAGGACGGCGCACTCGTCGTTCGAGCCGCATGCGAGCGACGACCTCGCCACCCACATCGAGCGGCTGTGGGATCCGCTGACGCACGACGTCGAGCCGCGCAGGCTCGGCTCGCTCATCGACGTGCCGAGGCCGTATCCCGTGCCGGGCGGTCGCTTCCGCGAGCTCTACTACTGGGACACGTACTTCTCGATGCTCGGGCTCGCGACGAGCGGCAGGCACGAGGCGATCCGCGACGCGCTCGCATGCTTCGCCTCGCTCATCGAGCGCTACGGACACGTGCCGAACGGCAACCGCACGTACTACCTCACGCGGTCGCAGCCGCCGATGCTCGCCTGCATGGTCGAGCTCGCCGAGCGGTGCGGCGCCGCCGACCCCCTCGACATGCTGCATGCGCTGCGTCGCGAGCACACGTGGTGGGTCGACGGCGGCGACGCGCTGCGCCCGGGGGAGACGCACCGCCACTGCGTCGCGATGCCGGACGGCGCCGTGCTGCAGCGCTACTGGGACGACCGCGACACCCCTCGCGAGGAGTCGTACCGCGAGGACGTCGCGACGGCGCGGGCCTCGGATCGACCCGCGCACGACGTCTACCGCGACCTGCGGGCGGGCGCCGCGTCGGGATGGGACTTCTCGTCGCGCTGGAACGACGAGCCGAGCGACCTGTCGACCATCCGCACGACGTCGATCGTGCCCGTCGACCTCAACGCCTTCCTGCTCGTGCTCGAACGGCTCCTCGCGCGCCTCAGCGACGAGGACGGCGACGCGACGTCGGCGCAGGCGTTCGCGGAGGCGGCGGATGCGCGCGCCGCCGCGATCGACCGCTGGCTGTGGAGCGACGAGGACGGCGTCTTCCTCGACTACGACCTGCAGCTGTCGGGGCTGCGCGCCTCGGTGAACGGCGCATGCGTCGCGCCGCTCTTCGTCGGCTGCGCGAGCGACGAGCAGGCCAGGCGCACCGAGGAGGCCGTGCGCGCACGGCTCCTGCGGCCGGGCGGGTTCGGCACGAGCGAGCACGAGACGGGCGACCAGTGGGATCGCCCGAACGGCTGGGCGCCGCTGCAGTGGCTCGCGATCGAGGGGATGCGTCGCTACGACCTGCCGCTCGGCGACGAGATCGCCGAGCGCTGGCTCGCGTCGGTGCAGGCGGTCTTCGATCGCGAGCACATGCTCGTCGAGAAGTACGAGCTCACCGCCGCCGCCGACTCGACGGGGCTCGGCGGAGGTGGCGAGTACGAGCTGCAGGACGGCTTCGGCTGGACGAACGGCGTCACGGCGGCGCTGCTCGCCGAGCGGGCGCCGGCCGCGCGGTAGGGCATCCGCCGCCGTCGCTCGCTACGCTCCCCACCAGGAGGGCGATGCGATGACGCGTGCCGAGGACTTCGTGCAGCGCTACGTCGAGGCGTGGCGCACCGAGGACGACGACGTCGTGCGCGCCGCGTTCGCCGGCGACGCGATCTACCGCGGGCATCCCTCCGACGACGAGCCGGCGATCGGCATCGACGCGATCGTGCGCATGTGGCACGAGGATGCCGACGCGCCGGGCTCATGGACGTTCGAGTGGCACGTCGTGGCCGAGCAGGGCGACGTCGCCGTGATCCAGGGCGTCACGACGTACGCGGACGGGTCGACGTACGACGTGCTGTGGGTCGTGCGGCTCGACGACGCCGGCCGCGCATGCGACCTCACCGAGTGGTTCGTGCGCCGCGACTGAGGCGCGAGCCGGTCAGCGGAACGTGCGACCGTCGTCGCACGACACCGCATCGGTGAAGTCGTCGGCGTCGATGCGCTCGTCGAGGTCGCTCGGCGCCTCGAGCACGGGGAGCACGGCGACCTCGACGGTCGCCGCCTCGAGGACGTCGGCCGCGTCGGCGCATGCGGCGACGACCACCCATGCGGAGCCGTCGTCGTTCGCGTCGTAGGCGGGCGCGACGTCCAGCAGGACGGACACGTCCTGCACGAGCAGCGTGGTGTCGATGGAGAGGGCTGAGGTCAGCATGTCGAGCCGCTCACCGACGAGGGCGCCGGGGGCGACGTCGTCGTCCGCGGCGCATCCTGCGAGGGCGCATGCGAGCCCCGCGACGGCGATCGCAGCACGGCTCGTCAGAACCCGCACGAGAGCTGTCCAGACGACGGGCTGAACGCCTGCGCCCTGTTCGGGCTCGTACGCACCGTGACCCACCGGGAGGGGCCGACGCGCGGGCGCTGCAGCTCCTGACGCACGACGGTGTAGACGTAGCGCGTGCCCATCGCCCGCGCGCGCCACGTCTGGCCGGCCCGCATCGGCGGTGACGTGCAGCCGACCGTCAGGGTCACGGTGGTCGCAGCGCTGATGCCGAGGCTCGCGGCGATCTCCGCACGCGTCGCACCGATCTCGGCGGTGATGGTGCGGGTCGCGTTGCGCCCGGAGGTGATGGCGCAGACCCCGCCGTCCGACGAGACGGAGCATCGCGCGATCTCGCCACCGAGCGCATACGACGTGGTCGTCACGTTCGTCGCGAGGAAGCGTTGCGCCGCCGCGTCGGCGGTCGACGCCGGCGCCGTCGCGAGGGCGACGCCGAGCAGCAGTGCGGCAGCGGCGAGCATCCCGCGGCGGGGCTCGCGGAGGGAGGGGGTCGAAGAAGTCATAAGGTCCTCGTTGTCGGGTGTGCTCCGATCGTGCGCCTCCCGCGCCCCAGCCCACGCGCTGCGGCGACCGATTCGCAACCAGGGGTGACACGACCGCGTTCCACGAGCGCCGGTCGCACCGCCGACGAGCCGCGCGGCGCAGGCTCGACACCCGCGATCGCTAGTGTCGGACGAGTGAGCGATGACGCACGCTGGACCCAGGACCTGCACGACCTCCACGCCCCCTACCGGGCCGCCGCCGACCGGTACGCCCGCGGCGGCTACCGCCAGGTGGGCGACTCGGGGCTCTACCTCCCGCCGATCTCGCTGGGGCTGTGGTGGAACTTCGGCGACAACATCGCCTTCGACAAGCAGCGCGCGCTGCTGCGACACGCGTTCGACCGCGGCATCACCCACTTCGACCTCGCGAACAACTACGGCCCGCCTCCCGGCTCGGCCGAGACGAACTTCGGCCGCATGCTGCGCGAGGATCTCGCGCCGTACCGCGACGAGCTCGTCATCTCGTCGAAGGCCGGCTACGACATGTGGCCCGGGCCGTACGGCTCGTGGGGCTCGCGCAAGTACGTGCTCGCGAGCGCCGAGCAGTCGCTGACGCGCATGGGCATCGACCACGTCGACGTCTTCTACTCGCACCGCGTCGACGGCGTGACGCCCGTCGAGGAGACGATCGGCGCGCTCGACGCGCTCGTGCGCCAGGGCAAGGCGCTGTACGTGGGCATCTCGTCGTACTCGGCGGAGCGCACGGATGCGGCCGTCGCGGTCGCGAAGGATCTCGGCACGCCCCTCGTCATCCACCAGCCCGCGTACTCGATCCTGAACCGCTGGGTCGAGGACGGCCTCACCGACTCGCTGCGCACCCACGGCATGGGCGCCATCGCGTTCACGCCGCTCGCGCAGGGCCTGCTCACCGACAAGTACCTCGGCGACGGCACGGCCGACCGCGCGCAGCAGCGCGCATCCCTGCCCGGCGGTCGCCTGAAGGACTCGACGGTCGCGACGCTGCGCGAGCTCGACGGCATCGCGAAGGAGCGCGGGCAGTCGCTCGCGCAGCTCGCGCTGCAGTGGGTGCTGCGCGACGAGGTCGTGGCGTCGGCGCTCATCGGCGCCTCGCGCCCCGAGCAGATCGACGAGAACCTCGCAGCCCTCGAGGGCGCGCCGCTGTCGGATGACGAGCTCGCCCGCATCGACGAGCTCGCGGGCTCGGTCGACGTCGACCTCTGGGCGCCGTCGGCCAACCGCTAGCCGCCGGCTCGCCGCGCGCGCAACCGGGCGCGCGCGGCGAGCGGCGCATCTACCATCGGCTCGGGGCACGACGAGGGACAGAGGTCATGGACGGCGACAGCCAGCACGACGCCTTCGCGCCGGGCGCGCTCCTCGCCGGCCGCTACCGCATCGGCGAGCGCATCGCCCGTGGCGGCAGCGGCGCCGTGCATCGAGCCACCGACGAGGTGCTCGGCCGCGACGTCGCCGTGAAGGCCGTCGCGAGCACGGCGACGGACGCCGCGACCGCCGAGCGGGAGCGCCTCGAGATCGACCTGCTCGCCACGCTGAGCCATCGGTCGCTCGTCACGATCTTCGACGCGGTGCCGACGCGCATCGACGGCGTCGAGGGCATCGCGCTCGTCATGGAGCTCGTCGACGGCCCGACGCTGGGCGCTCGCCGCGCCGAGGGCCCCATCGTCGCCTCCGAGCTGCGACGGATGGCGCAGGACGTCGCCGAGGCGCTCGCCGTCGTGCACGCCGCCGGGGTCGTGCACCGCGACGTGAAGCCGTCGAACATCCTGCTCGCACCGTCGCCACTGCCCGAGCACGAGTTCGACGCGCGCCTCGCCGACTTCGGCATCGCGGCCGTCGAGGGCGCCGAGCCCATGACGGCCACCGGCACCGTGCTCGGCACGGCCGCCTACCTGAGCCCCGAGCAGGCGACCGGCGGCCGCGTCGGCCCCGCGGCCGACGTCTACGCCCTCGGCCTCGTGCTGCTCGAGGCGATCACGGGCGACCGCGAGTTCCCCGGCCCCGCGATCGAGGCGCTCACGGCGCGCATGCTGCGCGACCCCGTCATCCCGCCCACCGTCGACGCCCGCTGGACGACGCTGCTGCGCAGCATGACGATGCGCGAGCCCGACGCGCGACCGACCATCGACGAGGTGCGCGAGTCGCTCGCGCGGCTCGACGGCGTGCCGATCACGGTCGGCGACGCGGGCGACGATGCGGATGCGGCGACCACGACGCTGCCGCTCGCCGCCGTCGCGGGTGCCGCCGGTGCTGGTGCCGCCGTCGCGGGTGCCGCTGGCGCTGCGGACGCCGGGGCTGCCGCCGCATCCGACCCCACCGCCGCCACCGCCGCCGTGCCCGCCGCGGCAGCGGCCTCGACGGCGACGACCGTCATGCCTGCCGTGCAGGCCGACCGCGGTGCGCTCGGCGACACGCGCGCGCGCCGACGCAGGCTCGGGGTCATCGCGGCCATCGCGGCCGGCGTGCTCGTGCTCGGCGGCATCGGCGCGCTCGCGCTGCAGGCGATCCAGCGCGGCGACGACCCCGCGCCGAGCAGCCCGGCCGAGGTCGCCGATCCCTCGCCGGAGCCGTCGCAGACGCCGACGCCCGAGCCCACGCCGACGGAGGAGACCGAGGCGCCCGCCACCTCGACCCCGCCCTCCGCCCCGCCGTCCGAGCCGGCCCCGAGCGAGCCCGCACCGGCCCCGAGCGAGCCTGCACCCACGACGAGCCAGCCGGCGCCGCCACCCGCGCCCGAGCCCGTCCCGACGCCCGTCCCCAGCGCGCCGGTGCCGAGCGAGCCGGCGCCCACGGAGACGACGCCCGTCGACCCCGTGCCCACGTCGACCCCGTAGGCGAGCCCCGTCGACGCCAGCATCCGCATGCACGCCGCGGCCGTCTCGCGCAACCCTCGCGAGGCGCGAGCGGGCAGGCCGTAGCCTCGACGAGTCATGGACGTCGAGCATCACTCATCCGGCCTCGCTCCCGGCTCGCTGCTCGCAGGCAGGTACCGGGTCGGGCCGCTGCTCGGTGCCGGCGGCATGGCGAGCGTGCACCGCGCGACCGACGAGGTGCTGCGCCGCGACGTCGCCATCAAGGTGCTCGAGTCGCCGCGCGACGACGACGCCAGCCGTCGCCGAGGCCACGCCGAGGTCGAGCTGCTCGCGACGCTGAGCCACCGCTCGCTCGTGACGATGTACGACGTCGCGACGGTGCGGCTCGGTGGCGAGATGCACACCATCATCGTCATGGAGCTCATCGACGGGCCGACGCTCGCGCAGCGTCGCGCGCGCGGGGCCCTCTGCGACCTCGACCTCGCGCGGCTCGCGATCGACATGGGCGAGGCGCTCGCGGTCGTGCACGCGCGCGGCGTCGTGCATCGCGACGTCAAGCCCTCGAACATCCTGCTCGCCCCCTCGCCGCTGTCGCGCCGCGAGTTCGACGCACGGCTCGCCGACTTCGGCATCGCGACGCTCGACGGCGGCGCGCGCCTCACCGCCACCGGCGCCGTGCTCGGCACCGCCGCGTACCTCAGCCCCGAGCAGGCCCTCGGCGGACGTGTGACGCCCGCCGCCGACGTCTACTCGCTCGGGCTCGTGCTGCTCGAGGCGATCACGGGCGCGCGCGAGTTCCCCGGACCCGCGCTCGAGGCCCTCTCGGCCCGCGTGCTGCGCGATCCCGTCGTGCCGGACGCCATCCATCCGCAGTGGGCGGCCCTCCTGCGTGCCATGACGTCGCGCGAGCCGGAGGATCGGCCCTCGGCCGAGGAGGTCGTCGAGATCGTCGCCGAGCTCGAGGCCGCACGCAGCCCGATCCTCGTCGAGCAGCCCGCGAGCACCGATGCGACGCGCGTGCTGCCCGCAGGGGCAGCGGTCGCAGCGGCGGCCTCGTCGGCTGCTCGCACCACGCGCGCGTCCCGGCCCCCGGCTGCCGCGTCGCACCGCCGTCGCCCGCGACGCGCGGTGGTCGTGGGGCTCGTGGGCGGGCTGGCCGCGGCGGCCGTCGCCATCGTCGCCGTCGCGTTGCAGCCGGCCCTCGGCGACGTGGCACCGAGCGCACCCGCCGAGGTCGCCGAGTCGAGCCCGCCCGCTGCGCCGTCGCCGAGCGCACCCGTCGCGGCGCCCGAGCCGACCGCGGTGCCCGTCGAGACGGCACCCGTGCAGCCCGCGCCCGCACCGGTCGAGCCGGGCGTCGCCGACGGCGGCGCCGGCACCGATGCGAGCACCGTCGCCGTGACCGACGCTGGCGACGCCGGGACGAGCGGCTCCGGGAACGGCGACGGCGCGGGGAACGGCAACGGCCCCGGCGGCAGCTCGGGCAGCAACCCGGGCAACGGCTCCGGCGGCAATTCGGGCAGCAACTCGGGCAACGGCAACGGCAACGGCAACGGCAACGGCTAGCGACCGCGACGGCTGATCGCCGAGCAGGGCACCGCCAGGACCCCCGTCGCCGGGAAGCCACGACGCCGCGACCGCGTTCGACCACGCCGACGGGTACCGTGCAGGCACGGGCGGGTTGCGGCGAGAGGCGATGCGGATGGCACGTGGCGTGGGATGGGCGCAGGCCGTGATCGATCGGCTGCGCACGGAGTCGGGGAGCGCGCTGCTGCTCGTCGCGGTGTCGGTCGTCGCCCTGCTCTGGGCCAACTCGCCCTGGTCGCAGACGTACGTCGACCTGTGGCACACGCATGCGGCGGTGACGATCGGCGACTTCGCCATCGACCTGAGCCTGCACCACTGGGTCAACGACGGCCTGATGGTGATCTTCTTCTTCCTCATCGGCCTCGAGGTGCGCGAGGAGCTCGCCGTCGGATCGCTGCGGCAGCGCAGCCGCGCGCTCGTGCCGCTCGTCGCAGGCCTCGTGGGCGTCGCGCTGCCCGCGGCGATCTACCTGCTCGTCGCCGGGCGTGACGCGCCCGACGGGTGGGGCGTCGTCATCGGCACCGACACGGCCTTCCTGCTCGGCGCGCTCGCCCTCGTCGGCCCGCGCATGTCGAGCCAGCTGCGGGTCTTCCTGCTCACGCTGACCGTCGTCGACGACTTCCTCGCCGTCGCGATCATCGGGGTGTTCTACACCGACGACGTGCAGCTCGTGCCGCTCGGCATCGCCGCGGCGAGCCTGCTGCTGCTCTTCTGGCTCGGGCGCGCGCGGCAGTGGCGATCGAGCCCGTACGTCGCCGTCATCGTGGTGCTGTGGGCTGCGACGCTGCTGTCGGGCATCCACCCCTCCCTCGCGGGCATGGCGGCGGGCCTGCTCGTGCCGGCCGCCGCCACCGCGCGAGGCGACGTGGTGGCCGCGAAGCACCTCTTCCGCGACTACTGGCAGTCGCCCGACGCGAGCGTCGCACGCTCGGTGCAGCGGGGGCTCGCGCGATCGATCTCCGTCAACCAGCGTCTGCACGAGGTGCTGCGCGGGCCCGTGTCGCTCGTGATCGTGCCGATCTTCGCGCTCGCGAACGCCGGCGTCGACCTGCGCGGCGGCGTGCTGGGGGAGGCGCTCACGAGCCCCGTGACGTGGGGCGTCGTCGCCGGGCTCACGCTCGGCAAGCTCCTCGGCATCGCGCTCGGCGCCTGGGCCGCGGTGCGCGCGGGCCTCGGCCGGCTGCCGGACGGGGTGGGGCCCGGCAGCGTCGCGGGCGGTGCGGCGCTCTCGGGCATCGGCTTCACGATGTCGCTGCTCATCATCTCCCTCGCGTTCGAGGGCTCGACCGCGGATGCCGCCACGGTCGGCGTGCTCATCGCCCTCGTGCTGTCGTGGGCGCTCGGCTGGATCGTGTTCCGCGTCGCGCGCACGCGCCTCGGCGAGACCGAGGCCGATCTGCCCTCGACCCTCGAGCCGGCCTTCGACCCCGAGCTCGACCACACCCGGGGGCCGGAGGGTGCGCAGCTCACGATCGTCGAGTACCTCGACTTCGAGTGCCCGTTCTGCGCGCGTGCGACGGGGATGTGGAAGGACATCCGCGACCACTTCGGCGACCGCATCCGCTACGTCGTGCGGCACCTGCCGCTCGACGACGTGCACCCGCACGCGCGCGGGGCGGCGATCGCGGCCGAAGCGGCTGCGCGGCAGGACCGGTTCTGGGAGATGCACGACGTGCTGTTCGCCAACCAGTCGGCGCTCGAGGCCGACGACCTGCGGCGCTACGCCGAGCAGATCGGGCTCGACCTCGAGCGCTTCGACGCCGACTGCGCCGACGAGGCGACGGCGCGACTCGTCGAGAAGCACGTGCGCAGCGCCCGCTCGAGCGGTGCGCGCGGCACGCCGACGTTCTTCGTCGACGGCACGCGGCACCGCGGGCCGCACGACGGCCGCACGATGATCGCCGCGATCGAGGCGCGCGCAGCGACGCTCGCATCCGCGAGGCGGCGCTCCTAGCCCGCGCCGCTCGGCGAGACGTGCACGTGCGCGGACCGGCAGCTCGCGTGCGACCGTGCCGAGTCGCTCACGTGCACATCTCGCCGCCGACTCCGCGTCCGTTCACACCCGAGTGCTGAAGCGGCGTCGATAGTCGGAGGGCGTGCTGCCGAACTCGGCTCGGAACGCCTGCCGAAGCGTGATGGGGCTGCCGAAGCCGCACGATGCCGCGATCTGCGCCACGGAGAGGTCGGTCGCCTCGAGCAGCCGTCGAGCCTCGTCGAGCCGCCGCGACCGCACCCAGGAGGCGGGCGTCGTGCCGGTCGAGGCGCGGAACGCGCGCACGAAGGTGCGGCGGCTCATGAGCGCGGCGGATGCGAGGCGGTCGACGGTCAGCTCCTCGTCGAGGTGCTCCAGGGCCCAGCCCATGGCGGCGGCGGTCGGATCCGACTCCGATCGCTCGGGCACGGGCCGCTCGATGTACTGCGCCTGGCCGCCCTCCCGATGCGGAGCGACGACGAGGCTCCTCGCGACCCTGTTCGCCGCGTCGGCGCCCAACCGGGTCCGCACGACGTGCAGGCACGCGTCGAGGCCGGAGGCCGTGCCTGCGGAGGTCAGCACGTCCCCGTGATCGACGTAGAGCTCAGCGGCGTCGACGTCGACGTCGGGATGCGATCGCGCGAGCTCGGCGGCCGCCTGCCAATGCGTCACGGCGCGCCTGCCCTGCAGCACGCCGAGCTCGGCGATGGCGATCGCGCCCAGGCAGAGTCCCGCGAGCGTCGCGCCCCGCGCGTGCGCCTCGAGCAGGGAGCGGCGCAGCGCCGGCCGGGGAGGGTGGGCGTGGGCGAGCCACGACGGCACGACGACGAGGTCCGCGTCGTCCGCGGCGTCCAGCCCGGCGACACGACCGATCGAGTACCCCTCGTCGGTCCGGATCGATCCGGCGCGCTCCGAGAAGAGCACCGTCTCCCAGTCGGCGATCCCCTGTCGAGCCACCTCGCCGAACACCATCTGCGGGACCGCGAGGTGGAACATCGTGATCCCGTCGAAGGCGTAGATCGCGATCCTCACCCGTCGACCTCCTGCCGCCCCGCGATGCCATCCGGCGCGACCGAGCCTGGCATGTCCCGCCGGTGGCGGTGCTGCTCCGCCACGGCGTCCGCCCCCTCGGTCAGGCGGCTGCAGCGCCCTGCGTCGCCGAGGTCAGGAGGTCGCTCTTGGCGATGGGCGTGGACGTCGACGCAGCCCGAGACCACGCGGCCGTCGTCGTGACCGCGGCGAAGTTCGAGTGCAGCAGCACCATGAGGGTCTCGTGCAGCTGCCGCGCCGACACGGTGCCAGCCTCGTTCGCGAGGTGGATGGCGCCGGTCGCGTCCGACAGCACCTCGACGTCGAGCCCGAGGGGCTCGGCGGCCGCGGCCGACCCGATGACGCAGTTGTTGGTCATGTACCCGACGAGCGTCACCGTCTCGACCTCGAGGTCTCGCAGCCACGTCACGACGCTCGCATCGGCGAAGACGCTCGCGACCGACTTCGTGCTGCGCTTCCATGCGGGTGTCTCGCGCTCGGCGATGACGGGGTGGAGCCGCCACCCCTCGGAGCCCTCGGCGAAGACCGGTGCACCGGCCGGCGCCTCGTGCTGGACGACGACGATGGGCAGGCCAGCGGCCTCGGCATCGTCGATCGCCGTCGCGATGTTCGCGAGCGACTCCTCGCGCGGGGGGTGGTGGACGGCCAGCGGGCCATCGAAGTACTCCTGCTGCACGTCGATGACGATGAGTGCGCGGCGCGTGTACGTCATGGGATCCCCTCGGTCAGGCGGGCGGTGGTCGCCACGAGACCAGCGTCCACGATCGCCACGCACGGCGTGAGTGGCACGGATGCCGATGAACGATGGGATCGAGCCATCCTGGACGCGGGTCGTCAGCGCCGCTCGTGACGGTCATCTCCTCGGCGAGATGTGCACGTCAGCGGCCCGGCAGCGCGCATGCGACGGTGCCGAGCCGCTCACGCGCACGCCTCGCGGCCGGCTCAGCCCGCGAGCTGCACGGCTCGCAGGCGCGCGAGCTCCGCGTGCACGAGCGGCAGCGCCGACGCGCCCTCGCCCGCGGCCGACGCGACGCGCTTCATCGAGCCCGCGCGAACGTCGCCGACGGCGAAGATGCCGCGCACCGTCGTCTCGAGGCTCGCGGGCGGCACGCCGTCGATCCACGCGTCGCGCGGCACGTCGCGCCCCGTCAGCACGAAGCCGTGCGCGTCGCAGGCCACGTCGTCCGGCAGCCAGCCGCACGCGGGCTCGGCGCCCAGCATGCAGACGAGGCCGTCGGCGGCGACCGTCTCGCGCTCACCGGTGTCGAGATCCTCGAGCACGAGTCGCTCGAGCCGCGCGTCGCCGCCGCCGTCGACCACCACGGTGCGGGTGCGCACGCGCACCGCCGCGGTGGCCGCGATCTCGCGCACGAGGTAGTCGGACATCGTCTCGGCGAGGTCGCCGCGGCGCACGAGCATCGTCACCGAGCGCGCGAACTTCGCGAGGTGCACCGCGGCCTGGCCCGCGGAGTTGCCGGCGCCGACCACGAAGACGTCGCGATCCTGCATCTCACGGGCCATGGTCGTCGCCGAGCCGTACGTCACGCCGTTGCCGATCTGCGCATCCACGCCCTCGACGTCGAGCCTGCGGTACTGCACCCCCGTCGCGAGCACGACGGTGCGTGCGCACATCTGCGCGCCGTCGACGAGCACGTGGTGGTGCTCCGGCTCGCTCGCGGGGCCGCGCTCGATGCGGATGGCCGCGCGGCCCGTGTAGAAGCGGGCACCGAAGCGCGAGGCCTGGATGCGGGAGCGCTGCGCGAGCCGCATGCCCGAGATGCCGCGAGGGAAGCCGAGGTAGTTGCGGATCATCGACGACGACCCGGCCTGTCCGCCGATCGCATCCGACTCGAGCACGATGGTCGACAGGCCCTCGGACGCCGCGTACACGGCGGCCGCGAGGCCCGCGGGGCCCGCGCCGACGACGACGACGTCGGCCACCTCGCCGTCGGGGATCGCGTCGAAGCCGCCGTACATGGCCTCGCTCACGGCGGCGGGCGTCGCGTCCTGCAGCACCTGGCCGGTGAACGAGCGCACGAGCGGCAGCACGGGATCGGCGCCCGCGGCGACGAGCAGGGGCAGCGCCTCGGGGTCGTCGGGTGCGAGCGTGCGATTGGGCATGCCGAGGCGGTCGAGCAGGTCGCGGATCGCGCCGACGCGCCGGTCGCCGGGCTCGGCGACGATGTCGGCCGACGACACCACGGGGCCCGCGACCGACCATCCCCACTCGGAGAGCAGCTCGGTGAGGGCGATGTGGAACTCCTCGTCGCGCTTGCCGCGCGGCACGCCGACGAACGTGTCGATCTCGCGCCGCAGCACCGCGACCCGCATCTCCTCGAGCGCGTCGACGTACTGGCCGGGCATGAGCAGCGCGACGCGGCGGGCCGCGGGCGCGAGCGCGTGGGTGGCACGCAGCAGCTCGAGGCCGGATGCGTCGGGCAGCATCCGCTCGGCGCCGAGCATCGCGATGGCCGTGCCCTCGTCGGCGAGGTCGCCGAGTCGGGCGAGCAGGGCGGCGGCGTCGCCGACGAGCTCGACGCGGTAGTCGCGGTCGTAGCGTGCGCGGAACTCGCGCTCGATCGTGTCGGCGGAGTCGTGGGCGGCGAGCAGGATGACGGGACGCGTGTCCATGCGGTCAGGATAGGCAGTCGACGCGCGGCGGGTCACGGCGGGGTGCCGATCCGCACGAGAGGCCGCCGTGGGCGCGCATCGCGGGCGGGCTCGGGGCGGCGCGTCAGCGGTCGGCGACCGGGTCGGCCGGGCACGCGTCGCCCTCGGCCGTGATCGCGAGGCGCCGCTCGGGGTCGAGGCGGCCGAGGATGGCGAGGGCGATGGCGGCGAGGTCGTCGATGCGCTCGGCGTCGAGCCCGTCGAGGATCATCGAGCGCACGGCGGCGTCGTACACGGGGCGGCCCGCGAGGTAGGCGTCGCGGCCCGCGCGCGTCAGCACGGCGTTCGTCGCGCGGCCGTCCTCCTCGCACGCGGCTCGCTCGATGAGCCCTCGGCGCTCGAGCGCCGTGGCGACGCGCGAGAGCCGGGGGAGGCTCGCGTTCGTGCGCGCGGCGAGGGCCGAGAGGCGCAGCCGCCCGGCGTCGGCGTCGTGCAGCGCCTCGAGCAGCGTGAGCTCGAACGCCGTGAGACCCGTGGAGGCGAGCTCGCGGTCGAGCGCCGTGGGGAGCAGCTCGAGCAGGGCATGGAGGCGCGCGACGGCGACGCGGTCTGCGTGGCGGAGGGGCTCCATGCCCTCACGATAGCCATTGGTTGCAGGTGCAAGCAATGCGCGATAGTTTCAGGTGCAAGCAGTTCGAGGCCCGCGGGCACGATGGGAGACGAGCCATGAGCGACACCACCGACGAGCGCGTGCTCGACGCCGACACCACGATGGGTGCCGTCACCCTGCGCGTCGGCGATCTCGACGCCATGGCCGACTACTACGCGAACGCCTTCGCGATGCAGCCGATCGAGGAGGCCGCGCGCGGCCGCGAGGTGCACCGCGTGCTCGGTCGCGGCACGGTGCCGCTCGTGCGCCTCGTGCACACGCCGGACCTGCCCGTGGTCGATCCGCGCCAGTCGGGCCTGTTCCACACCGCCTTCCTCTTCGAGGACGCGCCTGCGCTCGCCGCGACGGTCTACCGCGCGGCGCAGGATCCCCGCAGCCGCTTCGTCGGCTCGAGCGACCACCTCGTGAGCGAGGCGTTCTACTTCACCGACCCCGAGGGCAACGGCGTCGAGCTCTACGCCGACCGCGATCGCTCGACGTGGATCCACGACGGCGAGCAGATCCGCATGGCGACCGAGCACCTCGACCCGAACGCGTACCTCCGGCGGCATCTCGAGCAGCGTGCGATGGATGCCGGCCCCGCGCTCGCGGGCGTCGTCGGCCACGTGCACCTGCAGGTGGGCGACGTCGCGCGGGCGCGGCGCTTCTACGTCGACGCGCTCGGCTTCGAGACCACGGTGTCGACGTACCCCGGCGCCCTCTTCGCCTCCGCGGGCGGCTACCACCACCACGTGGCGATGAACACGTGGAACAGCGCGGGCTCGGGGCCCCGAGCCGCGAGCCTCGGGCTCGGCGACGTCGCCGTGACGGTGCCGACGACCGAGGGGCTCGAGGCGCTCCAGACGCGGCTGCGCGCGCAGGGCCTCCCGTTCGACGCCGACGGCAGGCGGGTGATCGTCGCCGACCCGTGGGGCACGCAGGTGACGGTCGCGCTGCCGGACCTCACGGTCGACGAGCTGCTCGCGCGCTGACGAGGAGTCGACCCGCGGCCCGACGCATCGGGGTACACGCGACACGCGATTCGACTTTGAAGCAACGTGGAGTCTCCCTAGAGTGAGGGATGATCACCATTCGGTGAGCATCCATCGACTCGCGTTCGCCCATCGACCTGCCGGCGAGCGCACCGGACCCCTCACCGGAGCCCCATGCGCCGTCGTGCCCGCATGTCCATCACCGCTGCCCTCGTCACGGCAGCGGTGCTCGCCTCGACGCTCGTGGTGCCGCTCGCGGCACCCGCGCCGCGCGCCGAGGCGGCGCCGGTGGGCGCCATCGAGATCGGTGCCGGCGCCGAGGTCTCGGCGACGACGCTGTACGGCGACCGCGTCGCACTCACGCTCACCGCATCCAACGAGACGTCGACGAACGCGTACAACGTCGCCTTCCGCGCGATCCTCCCCGCGGGGACGCCCGCCGGCAGCGTCGCGACGGCGTCGCCGACGATGCCGACCCCCAGGGTGACGACGCTGCAGGACGGGCGCGTGCTGGCCGTCTGGTCGAACGTCGCCGACCTCGTCGCCGGCGCCACCGTGTCGCTCGACGTCACGTTCCTCGCACCCCCTGCGCTCACCATCGGCGCATCCGTGCCCATCGACGTCGCGGCCGCGGCGTCGACGAACCCGCGCAACCTCGCCGCCTTCACGGCCACCGGCGCACCCGACCTCGATGGCGAGACGGGCGCGAACACCACGACGGGCACGACCGAGCTCGCAGCCTTCGAGGTCGAGAAGACCGAGCCGAACGCCGAGGCCGAGCTGCTGCGCGGCGCGCAGGACCACGCGACCGTCTACACGATCACGGTGCGCAACAACCTCTCCACGCCCACGTCGGGCATCTCGATCGTCGACCACCTGCCCGCCGGGCTCGAGTTCCTCGGCTGCGGCACCGTCGACGCGAGCCCTGCGGGCACCGAGGAGTACCCGGACGCCGGGCGCCTCCCCGCCCTCGCAGCGGATCGCTTCGCGAACCCCTGCGTCGTGCCCACGAGCGTCACGAGCGTCGAGACCGACCCCGACGGCGACGGCCCGCTGCCCCTCGACGTCTACACGCGCGTCGAGTGGACGACCGCGACCCTCGCGGCCGCCGGCGTCGCCACCACCCTGCAGGCGAACAGCCAGGTGCGCATCGACTACGCCGCCGCCGTGCCGCTGCGCGAGAACGCCCTGCCCGCACCCGCCGTCTCGACGTCGAACCTCGAGGACAACACGGGCGCCCTCACCGCCGACGAGCAGTCGCTCGTCAACCACGTCGCCGTCACCGGCACGACGCTCGGCGCCGCGCGCACCGTCGCGACGACGCACGAGGTCGTCGCGGAGGACGTCTCGATCCACAAGTCGGTGCAGGAGGCGACGTCGCAGCAGGGCGCGACGAGCACGTGGACGCTCGTGGTCGAGTCGAGCGAGTACGCCACCGCCACGGGCCCCATCACCGTGACCGACGTGATGCCGACGGCCCTCGACTTCGCCGGCAGCGCGACCCCGCACGCCGTCGCGACCGTCGACGGCCGCGAGGTCGTCACGTGGGTGCTCCCCGGCTTCACGGACCGCGACGGCACGCAGACCATCACGTACACGACCACCACGCGCACCGACTACGTCGGCGCCGGCCCCGTCTCGGCCGCCGACTCGTGGAGCAACGACGTCGAGCTCTCTACCACCGCGACGGTCATCACCGCGAACGACGGCACGACGTCGCAGCTGGAGATCGTGGATGCGTCGAGCGCCGGCCAGTCGACGGGCCTCGTCACGCTGCGCAAGGACGTCGCGAACGCCCCCGCCGCCGGCGCGACGCTCGACTGCTCGACCGTCGCCGAGGGCTCGTGGTCCGACACGACCGCGACGGGCGCCTTCGCCGTCGGCGACCGCGTCTGCTGGCGGATCACGGCGGCCTTCCCCGCACAGCTCGACACGCTCGACGTGACCGTCACCGACTTCCTTCCCGCGGGCTTCGCCTACGAGGCGGGCGCAGCGACCTACCCGGGCTCGGTGCAGCCGAGCGGCCAGCCGACGGTCGACGGCCAGACGATCACGTGGCAGCTCGGCACGATCGGCGCCGCCGCCGCGGGCCAGACGTTCGTCGCGATCATCCCCACGACGGTCACGGGCGACACCGCGCGCGCCGCGGGCGATCTCACCGCGAACCTCGCGAAGCTCTCGTACCGCAACTCCGCCGGCGACGTGCTGCAGCTGCGCGACGACGCATCCGCGGTGTTCGCGGCCCCGCTCGTCACGATCGACAAGTCGACGACGCGCACGACCCCCGTCTCGGGCGGCGACGTCGTGCCGTACTCGGTGACGGTGCGCAACGCCGGCACGGTGCCCGTCACGGGCGTCGACGTGCGCGACCTGCTCCCCGCGGGCATCGCGTGCGCCATGGTCTCGGGCGACGTCGCATGCTCGACGGCCGCGAACGGCCGCGCGCAGTTGCAGTGGGACGACATCGCGCTCGCGGTGGGCGAGTCGGCGACGCGCACGTACTCGGTGACGATCCCCGACACGTTCCGTGCGGGTACGACCCTCACGAACACGGCGGGCGTGCTCGAGTACGTCACGACCTCCAACACGGGCGTCCCGACGATGCACGTGCCTGCGAGCAACGTCGACCCGACGCGCACCTCCACCCCGGGCACCGCCGCGGCGCGCGACGACCAGTCGGTCTCCGTGCGCGCGTTCGGGCTGACGAAGACGAACACGACGTCCGTCACGGAGGGCGGCAACGCGCAGGTCGGCCAGGCGACGATCGGCGAGACCGTGACCTACACCGTGCGCGCGACGATCCCCGCCGGCACGACGGCGACGAACCTCGTCGTCGAGGACAGGCTCCCGGTGCTCCCGTCTCGCCTCGAGGTCACGGGTGCGTCGGCCACGCTGAACGGGCAGCCGCTGCCGGAGGGCTTCACGGTCAGCCAGGCCGCCTCCGGCCCGCGCGTGACCGCTCCGTCGCCCTACACGAACGTCGCGGGATCGGGCGACGACGTGATCGAGCTCGTCGTGACCGCTCGCGTGCTCGACATCTCGCAGACCACGCGTGCGACGACCATCCGGAACACCGCGAACATCCTGACCGAGGGACTGGCGCGCGCCAGCGTCGCGAACGACGTCCGCGTCGTCGAGCCGCAGCTCACGATCGCGAAGTCGCACGACGACGCCGACGGGCGCGTGACGCCCGGCCAGGTGCTGACGTACACGGTGACGCCGCGGAACGCGCAGGGCGCAGCGACGGCGCACGACCTCGTCGTCGTCGACACGCTGCCCGCCGACCTCATCCCCATCGACGACGCCGGCGCACCGCTCGCCGACGGCGCCGTGCTGCCGAACGGCGGCGCGTGGGACGCGGATGCGCGCACCCTCACGTGGACGCTCGCGGCGCTCGCGCCGAACGCGAGCCAGCCGTACGCGTACCGCGTGCAGGTGGCGTCGCCCCTCACCGCGGGCACGACCCTGCGCAACGAGGTCGCCGTCACCGGCACGTCGATGGCGGGACCGGCGACGGGCGAGCGCGTGAGCGGCGGCTCGGCGACGGGCTACGCGGGCACGACCGGCATCGACGTCGCGGCGCCCGAGCCGACGATCGCGAAGACCGCGCTCGACGAGACGCCGACGATCGGCGAGTCGATCCAGTACCGCCTCGTCGTCACCATCCCCGCGAGCACGACCGTGCACGACGTGACGGTGCGCGACGCGCTGCCCGCCGGCATCGTGTACGACGGCTTCTCGGCATCCTCCTCGGCGAGCGGCGACCAGGCGCTCACCGCGACGCCGCTGCAGGCCGCGGGCGCCACCGGCACCATCGGGTTCTTCCTCGGCGACGTCGCGTCGGCTCCGGTCGAGCGCACCCTCACCATCACGGTCGACGCGTACGTCGCGGCGCCCGCGCAGTCGGGCCAGACGCTCGTGAACACGTCGCGCGTGCACTTCAACGCGACCGACGTCATCGCCGGCATCCCCACGTCGGTGCCCGCACCGTCGTCGTTCACCGACGCATCCGCACCCTCGAGCGACGACGTCACGGTCATCGCGCCGGTGCTCGCCGTGGACAAGGACGTCGAGGGCCAGACGGGCGACGACGATGCGCGTCGCGCGAAGCCGGGCGACACGCTCGCCTACGCGATCGTCGCGTCGAACACGGGCACCGCGCCCGCGTACGACGTCGTCGTGACCGATGCCATCGACGAGCGCCTGCTCGACTCGGTCGACGACCTCACCGACCTCTCGCAGGCCGGCGGCATCGTCGCGACGGTCGTCGACGGCGAGCTCGTGTGGACGATCGCCGGGCCGCTGGCCGCCGGCGCGAGCGTCGAGCTGCGCTACACGGCCGTCATCCCCGGCGACTGGGACGAGAGCCAGGAGATCGTCGACGGGCCGGAGGTCGTCAACACGGCCGACGTCACGGGCTTCGGCCTGCCGGCTGCGCAGCGCGAGGCCGACCCCGAGCGTCACCCGGCGTACGACGCCGAGCAGGACGTCGTCGGCGTCGAGGTCGACCTCGCCTCCATCGGCGACACCGTCTGGTACGACGTCGACGGCGACGGCACGATCGACGACGGCGAGCCGCTGCTCGCAGGCGTCGCCGTGACCGTGACGCGGCGCGGCGGCGGCGAGGAGCCGCGGACGGTGCTCACCGACGAGCAGGGCCGTTACCTCGTGGAGCACCTGCCGGCCGGCGAGTACGACGTGACGATCGCGACGGACGCGGCCGAGCTCGCAGGACGCGGCCTCGTGCCGTCGTTCGACGGCGACGGCAGGGTCGCCGACGGTGCGCTCGTCGTGTCGCTCGCCGAGGACGAGGCCCACCGCGACGCCGACTTCGGCGTGCGGGGCGCGGGCACGATCGGCGACGACGTGTGGTTCGACCGCGACCGCGACTTCGTGCGCGACGCGGGCGAGGGCGGCATCGCCGGCGCGAGCGTGACGGTGCGCTGGGCTGGCGTCGACGGCCAGCTGGACACGGCGGACGACGTCGTGCGCACCACGACGACCGCCGCCTCGGGCGCGTGGTCGATGTCGGGCGTGCCCGCCGGCGACGTGCGCGTCTCGGTGTCGCTGCCCGCCGCGCTCGAGTCGTACGCTCCCGTGACGGAGCTCGACGAGGTCGTCGACGGCTCGGTCGTCGTGGCGCTCGCGCTCGGCGAGACGCGCACCGACCTCGACTTCGGCTTCGCGGGCGCGGGCGTCATCGGCGACCGCGTGTGGCTCGACCGCGACGGCGACGGCGTCGACGACGCCGGCGAGCCCGGCCTCGCGGGCGTGCAGCTCGAGCTCGTCCTCACCGACGGTGCAGGCACGGCCTCGACGTTCACGACCGTCACGGCAGCCGACGGCTCGTACGCCTTCGACGGCCTGCCGCAGGGCGACTACGTTGTGCGCGTCGTCGGGCCTCTGCCTGCCGGCGTCGCGAACACGTTCGACCCGGACGCGGTCGACGGCGAGGAGGGCGACTCGCGCGCCGAGGGCTCGATCGGCGACGGCGAGGAGCTGCTCGACGTCGACTTCGGCTTCCACGCCGACGTCGTGCTCGGCGACCTCGTGTGGCTCGACCGCGACGGCGATGGCATCCAGGGCGAGGGCGAGCCCGGCATCCAGGGCGTCACCGTGCGTGCCGAGGGCCCGAACGGGCTCGCGTTCGAGACGGTGACCGACGCCGACGGCGGCTACCTCTTCCCGCAGGTCGTGCAGGGTGCGTGGACGGTGACCATCGTCTCCGGCATCCCCGAGGGCGTCGAGCAGACGTCCGACGCCGACGGCCTCGAGACGCCGGGCACCTCGAGCGCCACGCTCACGGAGGCCGGCTCGCTCGCGCAGGACTTCGGCTACGCCGGCGGCGCGTCGCTCGGCGACCTCGTGTGGCTCGACCGTGACGGCGATGGCCAGCAGGGCGTCGACGAGCCCGGCCTCGCCGGCGTGCTCGTGACGCTGACGTGGCAGCGCGGCGAGGGGCTCGACGACGTCGTGCTCACCACCCGCACCGACGCATCCGGCCTCTACGCCTTCCCGGGCCTCGCCGCAGGCACGTACGTCGTCGCGATCGACGACGACTCGCTGCCGGCAGGCGTCGAGCACACCTTCGACGTCGACGGCGTCGAGGGGGACTCCGCGGGCACCGCGACGGTCGTGCTCGCCGCCGACGAGATCCGCACCGACGTCGACTTCGGGGTCGCGGGCTCCGGCACCATCGGCGACCTCGTGTGGCTCGACCGCGACGGCGACGGCGTGCTCGGCGAGACCGAGCACGGCCTCGAGGGCGTGCGCGTGCTCCTGACGTGGGAGGGCGAGGACGGCGAGCTCGGCACGGCCGACGACGAGACGTTCGCCACGGTGACGTCGGCGACGGGCGCGTACGCCTTCTCGGGTCTGCCCGCCGGCGAGTACGTCGTCGCCGTGGATGCGGCGACGGTGCAGCCGGGGCTCGCGATGACGTTCGCGGAGTCGGGTGCCGCCTCGGGCGTCGCGCTCGTGACGCTCGACGAGGGCGAGCGACACGCCACGGCCGACTTCGGCTACCGCGGCACGGGCTCGCTCGGCGACCTCGTGTGGCTCGACCGCGATGGCGACGACGTGCGCACCGACACCGATCCCGGCGTGCCCGCGCAGCCCGTGCGCGTCGTCTGGGCGGGCCGCGACGGCGTGCTCGGCACGGCCGACGACCTCGCGTTCGACGCCGTGACCGACGCCTCGGGCACCTACCTCGTCGACGGGCTGCCGGACGGCGTCTTCCAGGTCACGGTCGTCGGCGGCATCGCCGACGTCGCCGCGAACGTCGCCGACCCCGACGGCGGCGACCCGTCGACGGCGGTCGTCTCCCTCGACGCGGAGGCGCGCGAGCGACTCGACGTCGACTTCGGGTACGGGGGCGCGAACACCCTCGGCGACACGATCTGGTGGGACGACGACGCGAACGGCGTCGACGACGAGGGCGAGCCGCGCCTCGCGGGCGTCTCGACGCTCGTGACCTGGCTCGGCCCCGACGGCGAGCTCGGCACGGCCGACGACCTCGTCATCCCGACGCTCCCGACCGATGCCGAGGGCCGCTACGTCGTCTCGGGCCTGCCGGACGGCACGTACTCGGTGGCCGTGACGGGCGGCGTGCCCGCGGGCCTCGCGCCGAGCGTCGACGCGGGCGACGTCGACGGTGCCGACGGTGCCGCGACGACGACGCTGGTCGCCACCGACGGCGTGGGCCAGGTCGACCTCGACGTCGACTTCGGCTTCGCGGGCTCCGGCTCGCTCGGCGACCTCGTGTGGCTCGACGTGGATGGCGATGGCGAGCGCGACGAGCGCGAGCCGGGGCTCGAGGGCGTCACGGTCACGGTGACGTGGCACGGCGCCGACGGCGAGCCAGGCACGGGCGACGAGCGCACGTGGACGACGACGGTCGACGACGCCGGCGCGTGGAGCGTCGGCGGCCTGCCCGCAGGCTCGTTCGACGTGGTGCTCACGGGCGTGCCCGCGGGCCTCGTGGCGAGCGCCGACCCCGACGGCGGCGACGACGCGCAGGCGTCGACGACGCTCGAGCCGGGCCAGCAGCGCGACGAGCTCGACTTCGGCTTCGTGGGCGCCGCATCCGTCGGCGACACGATCTGGCTCGAGGTCGATGGCGACGGCGTGCAGTCGGCGCTCGAGCCGGGCGTCGAGGGCGTCACGGTCACCGTGACGTCGGCTGGCGTCGACGGCGTGCTCGGCACCGACGACGACCTCGTGATCGTCGTCGAGACCGACGCCGACGGCCACTACCTCGTGGCGGGCCTGCCGACGGGCGCGACGAGCGTGTCGTACGACCCCGAGACGCTGCCGGCGGGCACCGCGCCCGTCGTCGTCGAGGGCGCCGAGGTCACGGGCGTCGAGCTCGTGGTCGAGGCCGACGAGGCACGCGACGACGTCGACTTCCCCGTGCGCGGCACGCAGTCGATCGAGGGCGTCGTGTGGCTCGACGAGGACGGCGACGGCGTGCGCGACGCCGACGAGCCGGGCATCCCGGGCGTCACGGTCGAGGCGACGTGGGATGGCCCGCTGGGCCCGATCACGCTCGTGGTCGTGACGGATGCGGACGGCGCGTACACGCTGCCGAACGTGCCCGCGGGCGACTGGACGGTGCGCGTCGACCTCGACACCGTGCCGCCGCACCTCGTGGGCTCGACGCCAGGCACGGTCGACGTGTCGGTGCCGATCGACGGCGTGGGCTCGGTCGAGCACGGTCTCGTGCCGACGGGCGAGATCGGCGACCTCGTGTTCCACGATGAGGATCGCGACGGCGTGCGGGATGCGGGCGAGGCCGGCATCGGCGGCGTCACCGTGCGACTCGTCGACGCCGACGGCGACGTCGTGGCCGAGACGGTGACGGCGGCGGACGGCTCGTACCTGTTCGAGGACGTCGCACCCGGTGCGTACGTCGTGCGCATCGACCTGTCGACGGTGCCCTCGGGCTACGTCCTCACGCAGGGCGAGGCGGAGATCGCGGTCGAGGTCGGCCCCGGCCAGTCGGTGCTCACGGCCGACTTCCCGCTCGCGGCGCCCGTCGTCGCACCGCTGCCGCGCACGGGTGGCGAGCTCGCGCTCGCGCTGCTCGGCGTCACGCTCCTCCTGCTGCTCGCGGGCGCTGCGCTCGTGCTCGCGGCGCGGAGGCGACGCGCGGCCTGACGCCGTCACGCAGGAGCGGGGGCGCTCGGCCGCACGGCCGGGCGCCCCCGCCGCATCCTGCGGGCCGTCGCTCGAGCTCGGCGCCCGCCCGCCGATGTCGCCACCGGATAGTGAACTGTGATTCACTAATGACATGGTCCGCCCCAGACGCCTCGACGACGACGAGCTGCTCGCGCGCATCGTGGCCTCGCTGGAGGAGCGCGACGAGCTGACGCCCTGGTCGCTCGCGGACGTCGCACCCGCAGCGGGCATGAGCCCCGCGGGCCTCGTCAAGCGGTTCGGGTCGAAGGCGGGCCTGCTGCGCGCCCTCACCCGGCGATGGATCGAGCGCATCCCGCAGGGTCCGCTCGCCAGCGGCGAGGACCCAGCCGCCGCCCTGACCGGCTACGTCGGTCGAGAGTTCGGCGCGGGCTCGCCCGCCGGCGCCGTCTACGCCCTCTCCGAGGTGCTGGGCGAGCTGCAGGATCCCGAGCTCGCCGCGCTGCTCGCGACCGGATGGGGCCTCCAGGCCCGAAGGCTCGCGCAGCTGCTCGCCGCCCTGGATCTCCCCGGGCTCGAGGATCCGGCGGTCGGCGGCATGCTGCTGCTCGACGCGCTGCACGGATCGCTGTTCCGGGCTGCCGTCGCCCTCGACGAGACCTCCCCCCTGCTCACCCTCGAACGCTTCCTGGAGATGTGGCGATGACCTCTCGAACCTGGCGCGGACGCGTCTTCATCGGCACGAGCGCCGACGGCAAGATCGCCCGCGAGGACGGCACCCTCGCATGGCTCACCGACTTGCCCGCCCGCGACCATCGGGTCGACGCGCCGAGCGCGCACCCCGCGCTCGTCTGGGAGACCTTCTTCGACACGATCGACGCGATCGTCATGGGTCGCGCCACCTACGACTCGGTCCTCGGCTTCGGCGAATGGCCGTTCGGCGGCCGCCACGTCATCGTGCTCACCACCCGAGGCGACGTCGACGACGCGCGCGTCCGCACCGCGGCCTCGATCGACGACGCCACGCGCCTGCTCGACGCCCTCGGCGCTCGCGAGGCGTACGTCGACGGCGGTCGCACCATCCAGTCGTTCCTGCGCGCGGACCTCGTCGACGAGCTCACGATCTCGGTCGCGCCCATCGTGCTCGGCTCGGGGCGCTCGCTCTTCGGCGAGCTCGACGCCGACGTGCAGCTCGTCGTCCGCGGCAGCCATGCGACCGACGACGGCCTCGTGCGCACCACCTACGACGTCGTCCGCGCGGAGCGCGCAGCGCAGCTGCCGGGCGCACCGCTTTGACAACGATTCTCATCCGCGCGTAGCGTGGGTCCGTGATCCGCTCCTCCCGCCTCGTGCTGCCCGCGGCCCTCGCCGCATCCGTCGTCGCCCTCGCGGGGTGCTCGTCGTCGTCCGATGCAGGTGCGAGCGGCGACGGCACGCTGCAGATCGTCGCGACGACGACCCAGATGGGCGACGTCGTGCGCGAGATCGTCGGCGACGACGCCGAGGTCACGCAGCTGCTGCAGCCCGGCCAGTCGGCGCACTCGTACGACCCGACGCCCGAGGCGCTCACGGCGCTCGCGAACGCCGACGTGCTCGTGATCAACGGCGCGGGGCTCGAGGAGTGGCTCGACGACACGATCGAGGCGTCGGGCTTCGACGGCGAGCTCGTGGACGCCTCGGCCGACGTGCACCTGCACGAGGGTGGCGAGCACGACCACGGCCACGAGGGCGAGGGGGACGAGGCGCACGCCGACGAGGCGCACGCCGACGAGGCGCACGCCGAGGAGGCGGCAGAGCCCGCGGCATCCGAGCACGCCGACGAGGCGCACGCCGACGAGGGTCACGACGACCACGACCACGGCGGCAGCGACCCGCACGTGTGGAGCGACCCTCACCAGGTCGTGCACATGGCCGAGACGATCGGCGGCGGCATCGCCGCGGCCGCGACGACCGAGCAGGCGGAGGCCTTCGAGGCCGCGACGGCCGACTACGTGGCGCAGCTCGAGGAGCTCGACGCGTGGGTGCACGGCTCGATCGAGCAGGTGCCCGCAGAGCAGCGCCTGCTCGTCACGAACCACGACACCTTCTCCTACCTCGCCGAGGCGACCGGCATGACGGTCGTCGGCTCGGTCATGCCCGCGTTCGACGACAACGCCGAGCCGAGCGCCGCCGACATCGACGCGCTCGTGCAGGCCATCCGCGACTCCGGGGTGCGCGCCGTGTTCTCGGAGACGAGCATCGACCCGCAGATCGCCGAGACCATCGCGTCCGAGGCCGGCGTCGAGGTGTACTCGGGCGAGGATGCGCTCTACGCCGACTCGCTCGGCGCCGAGGGCACGCCCGGCGAGACCTACGTCGGCAGCGTCGTGCACAACGTGACGCTCATCGTCGAGTCGTGGGGCGCCGAGCCGCTGCCGGTGCCGGATAGCCTCGCGTAGGTGAGCATCGTCCGCATCGAACGCGCGTCCTTCCGCAGGGGAGGGCGCACGGTGCTGTCCGGGGTCACGTTCGCGGTCGAGCCGGGGGAGGCCGTCGCGCTCGTCGGCCCCAACGGCGCAGGCAAGTCGACGCTGCTCGACGGGCTGCTCGGCCTCGTGCCGCACGACGCCGAGCGCTTCGACGTGCCCACGGGGCCCGGCGCCATCGGCATGCTGCCGCAGTCGACGACGACGGATGCGGCCTTCCCGATCTCGCTCGAGCAGGTCGTCATGCAGGGCCGCACCGCGCGCCTCGGCCTGCGCTGGCCAGGGCGCGCCGACCGCGACGCCGTCGACGCGGCGCTCGAGACCGTGCGCCTCACGGCGCACCGCAAGGCGCGCTTCGGCGACCTCTCCGGCGGCCAGCAGCGGCGCGGCCTCCTCGCGCGCGCGATCGCGGGCGAGGCAGCCCTGCTACTGCTCGACGAGCCGTTCAACGGGCTCGACGCATCCAGCCGCCAGTCGCTCCTCGACGCGATCGAGCGTCTCAAGCGGCAGGGGGTCGGGCTCGTGGTCACCACGCACGACCTCGAGCTCGCGCGCGCCGTGTGCGAGCGCACGCTGCTGATCGACCGCGAGCAGATCGCCTTCGACGACACCGCGTGCGTGCTCACGCTCGAGCAGGTGCGCAAGGCGTTCGAGCATCACGCCGTCGAGATCGACGGGCACACGCTCGCGACCGCCGAGCACCACGCCGCCGAGCACGGCCATGAGACGCATCGCGAGCACGAGGGCGCCCGCGACGACGAGCACCGCTGACGTGCTCGACCTCGTCACCCCCTTCCAGCTGCCGTTCATGCTGCGGCCGCTCGTGCTGCTGCTCGGCCTCGCCGTCGCGGCGGGCACCGTCGGCACGATCGTCAACCTGCGCAGGCTCGAGTTCGCATCGGACGGCCTCACGCACGCGGTGTTCCCGGGTCTCGTGATCGGCTTCATGGTCGCGGGCGCCGCGGGCATCCTGCCGGGCGCGCTCGTCGCCGCCGTCGTCGCGGCGCTCGTGCTCGTCGCCGTCGCACGCCGCACGGGCACCGAGACGGGCGTCGCCATCGTGCTCACCGCATGCTTCTCGCTCGGCGTCGTGCTCGTGTCGCTGCGCTCGGAGTGGGCGGGCCAGATGGAGTCGTTCTTCTTCGGCAGCCTGCTCACCGTGACGGATGCGCAGCTGCAGCTGTCGCTCGGCCTCGTGGCGCTCGCGGTGGCTGGCGTCGTCGTCACCTGGCGGTGGCAGGTGCTGCGCGCGTTCGACGAGCACGCGGCACGCATCTCCGGCGTGCCCGTGCGGCGCACCGACGTCGTCGCCAACGTGGCGGTCGCGCTCGTCGTCGTCGCCGCATCCGCCGCCGTCGGCACGCTGCTCGTGCTCGCGGTGCTCATCGTGCCGGCCGCCGCGTCGCGCGCCGTCACGCGGCACGTGGTGCCCGGCGTCGTCGTCGCGACGCTCGTCGCAGCGGGCGCCTCGTGGCTCGGGTTGTCGGTGGCGTTCGCGGCGTCGTCGGCGGGCGTGCAGGCGTCGCCGTCGTCGATCGTGGCGCTCACGATGCTCGCGGCGTACCTCGTGGCGCTCGCCGTGGGCGGCGTGCGCGAGGGCGCGCTCGCGCGGAGGGCCGCCGCATGAGCCTCGACTACTTCGGTCGAGCCCTGCTCGAGGCGGGCCTCGCAGGCGCCCTCGCGGGCCTCGTGGGCGTGCTCGTCGTGCTGCGCGGCCGCGCGTTCTTCACCATGTCGCTCACGCATGCGACCTTCCCGGGCGCCGTGCTCGCGGCGATCCTCGGCATCTCGATCCCGTTCGGCGCGGCCGTGACCGCGGTGGCGCTCGTGCTCGTCGCGACGCTCGTCGGCCGCATCCCCACGCAGGGCTCCGCCGTCGCCTCGGGCATCATGCTCACCGCGGGCTTCGCGGTGGGGTCGTTCGCCGAGACCGCGGCGCACGTGCCCGTCGACGTGGGCTCGTTCCTCACCGGGACGATCCTCGCGACGTCCACCGCCGACCTGTGGCTCACCGCTGCGGTGCTCGTCGTGGTGATCGTCGTCCTGGGCGTCTACGGCCGCCATCTGCTCTTCGCGTCGTTCGACGAGGCCGGCTTCCGTGCCGCGGGGCTGCGGCCCGCGCGGGCGGAGGCCGTGTCGCTCGCCCTCATCGCCGCGACCGTCGTCGCGATCATGCCGGCCCTCGGCGCCATCCTCGCCGTCGGCCTCATCGTGGCGCCCGCCGCCGCGGCGCGCAGGCTCGTGCGCTCGGCCGCCACGATGCTGTGGGTCGCGCCCGCGATCGGCATCGCCTGCGCGGTCGCCGGGCTCCTCGTCTCCCGCGCGTGGTCGGTGTCGGCGGGCGGCGCGATCACCCTCATCGCCGCGGCGGTCGTCGGGCTCGTGCATCTCGTGCCCAGGCGTCGGGTGCCCGCGCCGGCGTCCGCCGGTAGCGTGGTCGCATCATGACCGACGTGCGCCGACGATCCACGAAGCAGCGCGAGGCCGTGCGCGAGGCGCTCGACGCCGCCGACGGCTTCGTCTCCGCGCAGTCGCTGCACGCGTCGATGCGCGACGGCGGCTCGACCGTGGGCCTCGCGACCGTCTACCGCGCGCTCGCGACGCTCGAGCAGGATGGCGCGGCCGACGCGGTGCAGCACGAGGGCGAGACCGTGTACCGCGCATGCACGCCCACCCATCACCACCACCTCATCTGCCGCGAGTGCGGCCGCACGGTCGAGCTCGAGGCCGACCCCGTGGAGGCGTGGACGCGCGAGGTCGCCGCGAGGCACGGCTACACCGACCCCCACCACACCATTGAGATCACCGGCATCTGCGACCGGCACGCATCCGGAGGCGACGCATGATCGAGATCCTGTCCCCACGCGAGGTCGAGGCGGCGAAGCCCGCAGGCGAGCTCGTCGGCCGCATCCTGTCGACGCTGCAGTCGCGCGTCGTGCCCGGCACGAACCTGCTCGAGATCGATGCGTGGGCCGCCGAGATGATCCGCGACGCGGGAGCGACGTCGTGCTACGTCGACTACGCGCCGTCGTTCGGTCGCGGCCCCTTCGGCCACCACATCTGCACCGCCGTCGACGATGCCGTGCTGCACGGCAAGCCCTACGACCGCGTGGTGCGCCAGGGCGAGCTGCTCACGCTCGACATCGCGGTGATCGTCGACGGATGGGCGTGCGACTCGGCGCTGACGTTCGGCGTCGGCGGCACGCGCCCAGAGGACGTCGCGCTCGTCGACGCGACGCGCATCGCGCTCGAGGCGGGCATCGCGCAGGCGCAGGTCGGCAACCGCATCGGCGACGTGAGCCACGCGATCGGCGAGGTGCTGCGCGGGGCGGGCTTCACGATCAACGGCCAGTTCGGCGGCCACGGCATCGGCTCGACGATGCACCAGGATCCGCACGTCGCGAACGACGGCACCGCCGGCCGAGGCTACGCGCTGCGCCCGGGCCTCATGCTCGCGATCGAGCCGTGGGTCATGGCGGGCACCGACGAGCTGCGCATGGATGCCGACGGCTGGACGCTGCGCTCGGCCGACGGCTCGCGCACGGCGCACTCGGAGCACACGGTCGCGATCACGGAGGACGGCCCGGTCGTGCTCACGCGCCGCGCCGACGAGGTGCCGCCGACCGCGGGGCTCGCGACGGCCTGACGCCTCGGTGCGCTCGGTCGAGCGCGACGCTCGGTCGAGCGCGACGCTCGGTCGAGCGCGACGCGCGGCCGTCGGGGGCTCGCGGACGTCGACCTCCGTCGTCAGGATCCCGTGAGGATGCGCATGGACGCGCCGTCCGACCGGCAGGATGAGCCGGTGCCCATCATCGACAACGCCGTCTACGTCGACGGCCGCCGGATCGACGACCCCGCGAGCCTCGAGCAGACCTTCGAGCACATGCGCGATGCGAGCGGCATGGCGTGGATCGGGCTCTTGCGTCCGACCGAGGCCGAGCTGCAGGAGGTCGCGACCGAGCTGTCGCTGCATCCGCTCGCCGTCGAGGACGCGCTCGAGGGCCACCAGCGCGCGAAGCTCGAGCGCTACGGCGACACGCTCTTCGTCGTCCTGCGGCCCGCGCGCTACGTCGACGATCGCGAGGCCGTCGAGTTCGGCGAGCTGCACGTCTTCGTCGGGGCCGACTTCGTGGTGACGGTGCGGCACGCCGAGGGCCCCGACCTCGCGGCGGTGCGCGCGCGCATGGAGGGCGAGCCCGACCTGCTGCGCCTCGGCCCGCAGGCGGTGCTGTACGCGATCCTCGATCAGGTCGTCGACGACTACGCGCCGGTGGTGCACGGGTTGCAGGCCGACATCGACGAGATCGACGACTCGCTGTTCCAGGGCGGCGACGCGGGCCTCGCGCGCCGCATCTACGAGCTCGCTCGCGAGATCGTCAGCTTCCAGCGCGCGACGACGCCGCTCGTCGGCATGCTCGAGACGCTGCGCGACGGCGCCGAGAGCGCAGAGGTCGACGTCGAGCTGCGGCGCTCGCTGCGCGACGTGCTCGACCACGTCATCCGGGTGAACGAGCGTGCGGCCGCGTTCCGCGGCGTGCTGCACAACGCGCTCACCGTCAACGCGACGCTCGTCACCGAGCGGCACACCGAGACGGCGCTCGCGCAGAACGAGAGCGTGAAGAAGATCTCCGGGTGGGCGGCGATCCTCTTCGCACCGAGCCTCGTGGCCGCCGTGTACGGCATGAACTTCGACCGCATGCCCGAGCTGCACTGGGCCTTCGGGTACCCCATGGCGCTCGCGCTCATGGCGGCGACGAGCGTCGCGCTCTACGCCGTGTTCCGCATCAAGCGCTGGCTCTAGTCGGCGGCGCTGCGCCTCCACAGGTGGCTCGAGGTCGCCGCTCTCCACAGCTCGCAGGCGCTGCGGAGGCTGACGTGATGGGCTGATGGCGTCGAGAGGAACCGCGTGACCGACGCCGCCCCGCCCATCCACCAGCCCGCAGCGCCCTCGGCGCGACCGGCGCGACGGGTGCTCGGCATCCAGCCCGTGCTCTTCGTGGGCATGGTGCTGCTCGTGCTCGTGACGCTGCTCACGATCGTGCTCGTGTTCGTCGGCGACATCGAGACGCAGGCGGCTCGCGTGGTGTGGACGGTCGTCGCGCTCGTCGGCTTCACCGGGCTGCTCGCGCTCGACCTCGCGCTCGCGCGCCGGTCGTCGGTGCCGCTCGTGGTCGGCGTCGCCGCCAACGTCTACCTGCTCGCCATCCTGATGCTCGCCACCTGGGTCGACGCGCGCACCACCATGGTCGACCAGACCGACCCGTACGGCTACGGCTCCGCCTACGACTACGAGCCGCCGCTCGGCTTCGCGCTCTTCGGCGTCTACGTGCTGGCGTTCGTGGTGGTGCGGGCCGCCGCCGCCGGTGCATGGGCGCTCGTGGCGCTCGGCCGCCGGGGTGGGCTGGCGGTCTCGCGCGGCATCGGTCTCGCCGCAGCATCGCTGCTGGGTCTCGTGGCGGTGCTGCTCACCCTGCACCTCGCGATCGACGCGTTCGGCATCGACGTCGGCGACCTCTACTGGCGCTTCGCGGTGGCCGCCGTCGTGCTCGCGGCGCTCGCGGCGTGCATCACGGCGCTGCTCGCCTGGAACCGGCGCCACCTCGAGCCGCGCTCGGAGCTCGTGCCGAGGGCGTCGCAGGCGCAGCCCGGAGGCCCCCAGCAGCCCTGGCCGGCGCCGCCTGCTCCGGGTCAGCCGTGGCCGCGGCAGCCGTGGCAGGGGCAGCCCGCGCCGGGTCAGGCGTGGCAGGGGCAGCCCGCCCCGGGTCAGGCGTGGCAGGGGCAGCCGTGGTCCGGTCAGCCCATGCCCGGTCAGCCCATGCCCGGTCAGCCCTGGCGAGGGCAGCCGTGGCCCGAGCAGGGCGCGGTGCCGAATCCGATGCAGCCAGCGCCCGCCGAGGGGCGTCTCCCGCACCCGCCGCTGGGCGAGCA
Source organism: Agrococcus sp. GCM10030265 (assembly GCF_042666675.1). Taxonomy (NCBI): domain Bacteria; kingdom Bacillati; phylum Actinomycetota; class Actinomycetes; order Micrococcales; family Microbacteriaceae; genus Agrococcus; species Agrococcus sp. GCM10030265. The sequence goes on along the minus strand of NZ_JBHTCZ010000001.1, from coordinate 456,071 downwards.
GCAGCCGCCGCAGCCTCGGCCCTGAGGCCCGGCACGCCCGTCCGAGACCGCGGTGGCGGGGAGCCCGGGCGTGTCGTAGGATGGTCGTTTGTGCGGCATCGCCGCACGGCGCATCCCAAGCCCTTCTCCGGACGGGAACTGGGCGCGCAGGCAAGTGATCTTGGGTGAGGCCGAAGGGCCTCACGGTACCCCTGGAGGAACCATGGCAGCAGTGTGCCAGGTGACTGGAGCCGTTCCCGGCTTCGGTCACGCAATCTCGCACTCGCACCGCCGGACGAAGCGCCGCTTCGACCCGAACGTGCAGAAGAAGACGTACTACGTCCCCTCGCTCCGCAAGAACGTGACGCTCACCCTGTCCGCCAAGGGCATCAAGGTGATCGACGCGCGCGGCATCGAGTCCGTCGTCCGTGACCTGCAGAAGAAGGGGGTGAAGCTCTGATGGCCAAGAAGGCACAGGACGTCCGTCCGATCATCAAGCTCCGCTCGACCGCGGGCACCGGCTACACCTACGTGACGAAGAAGAACCGTCGCAACAACCCCGACCGTCTCGTGCTGAAGAAGTACGACCCCGTCGTGCGCAAGCACGTCGAGTTCCGAGAGGAGCGCTGACATGGCCAAGAAGTCCATGATCGCGAAGAACGAGCAGCGCAAGGTCATCGTCGCGCGCTACGCCGAGAAGCGGGCCGCCCTGAAGAAGGCGCTCGTCGACCCGAACGGCACCGACGAGTCGCGCGAGGAGGCCCGCCTGGGTCTCCAGAAGCTGCCCCGCAACGCCTCGCCCGTGCGCGTGCGCAAGCGCGACGCCATCGACGGCCGCCCCCGTGGCCACGTCGGCGAGTACGGCATCTCGCGTGTCCGCTTCCGCTCGATGGCGCACCGTGGCGAGCTGCCCGGCGTGACGAAGTCGAGCTGGTAGGCACCAGCCGCTGACGCACAGCACAGCACGAAGGCCCTCATCCCCTGCGGATGGGGGCCTTCGTCGTCCCCGCTCGGATGCGCCGCTCAGGCTCGGGGCGATGGGATGGGAGGCATGCCAGGCACCGCAGCACGACCCCCGCTCGCCATCGCCCTCGTCGTCGCGGCTGCGACGATCCTGACGGCATGCGTCTCGGCAGCGCCCGAGGCGCCGACGGCGCCCATCCCTGCAGCCTCCACCGAGGCGGGCGCCGTCGAGGTCGGCGACGACTCGATCCTCCCCGAGCTCGACGCCCTGCTCGCAGCCTCGCTCGACGAGCGGTTCGCCTCGGTCACGACGACCGAGGGCGACCTCCCCGGCACATGCCGCACCACCATCGCATCGGTGGAGTCGCCCGCCGCCGTCTCGGCGGCAGACGTCGACGAGCTCGTCGCCTACCTCGGCGTCGCATCGACGTACGAGCGCTGCCTCGCCACCGTGCGGCTCGTCGACGGCGACGGCGAGGTCGTGCCGCTCGCGCATCTCGCGCAGCACCTGCCCGTGGTCGCGCTCGAGTCGGGCGAGGTCGAGGTCGAGCCCGCCGGCGGCTGACGCGCGACTCGGGCGTCAGCCCGCGCGGCGCTCGTGCACGGCGCTCGACAGGGCGACGCCGTTGACCTCGGCGTAGACGATGCCCTCGGTGCGCGACAGCGTCATCGTCGTGCGCCGGGCGATGGCATCGGCGACCGCATCCACGAATCCGGCGTCGAACGACACGAGCCGCACGTCCTCCGCCTCGTGGATGCGCTTGCCCGACCACCGCGCCGCCACCTTCTCGGGGTCGCGGTGCGTGTACACGGCGGTGCGCTCCGCGGCCATGCTGCCGCGGTGCACCCGCTCGGCCTCGGGGGCACCCACCTCGATCCACGCGACGAGCGCACCCGTGAGGTCGCGGACGAGCACGGCGGGCTCGTCGCCACCCGAGATGCCGTCGCCGAAGGCGATGCCCTCCTCGTGCTCGAGGCACCAGGCCAGCAGTCGCGTGGCCATGAACGGCAGGGTCTCCGACGGATGCTGCGCCACCTTCACGGTGACGTCGTCGTAGACGCCTCGGTCGACGTCGGCGAGCGACACGTCGAAGGTGTGGATCGTCGCGCCGATGGCCATGCGTCGAGCCTAGGTGCGCGCGACGGTCGCGTCAGACCTGGGCGATGGTCATCGAGTACCGGTTGCCGGCACCGTCGTCGCCGACGAGCTCCATGCCACCCGTCGCGGCGGTGCCCGTGAAGACGATGTCGACGACCTCGCCGGCCGGGGACTGCAGCTGCGACACCGTGAGCGAGAAGGTCTCGCCGTCGACGCTCCACACGTCGGTCGGCGCGTCGAAGGGCTCGCCGTTGAAGCTCTCGAAGTCGACGGTGCCGTCGGCGTTCAGCGAGAAGGTGACCTCGGCGACCCCCTCGGCGGTGCCGAACCACGAGGTGCCCGCGAGGGTCTCGGCGGTGGCGCCCGGCGTGATCTCGGAGGGGGCGGGAGACGCGGACGGCGTCGACTCGACCGTCGGCGGAGCGGAGCCGTTCGGCGCGGGCTCGCTCGAGGCGGTCGCGTCGTCGCCGGAGGCGCAGCCGCCGAGCAGCAGCAGCGCGGCGCCGGCGAGCGCGGGGATCGTCAGGGTTCGCGTCCTCATCCGAGCGACGCTACGCCCATCCGGCCCGACGCGCTCGTGCGCGTGCCCGATGGATGCCGGCGTGCAGGCGTCGCGACGGCGGCCGACCCCGGGGTCAGACGACCGCGCGCTCCTCGTACGTGCCGCGCGGCGAGCTGCCTGCCCGCACGTCGCGCCACGCGGCACCGAGTCGCTCCATCGCCGCATCCATCACCTCGGGCTCCCACGTGATGGGGATGCGTGCGAACCGGTCGAGCACGCCCGTCGCCGTGAAGCGCGGGCCGGGCGGCAGCAGCAGCCCGTGCTCGCGCGCGGCGAGCGACAGGCTCGTCGAGACGGGCGCGCCGAGGTCGACCCATGCGGCGAGGCCGCCGGGCACGAGCGGCATCTCGACGCCGGGCATGTGCGCCGCGAGGCCGCGGCGCACGGCGTCGCGGCCGGCCGACAGGCGTCGCTTCGTGTGCTCGAGGAGCCCCGGCATGTCGCCGAGCAGCTCGGTCGCGATGCACTGCTCGAGGAGCGCGCTGCCGAGGTCGAACGAGGGGCGGATGGCGAGGATGCGCTCGATGTGCGCCGCCTCGGCACGGATCCACCCGATGCGCAGACCGCCCCATGCGAGCTTCGACATCGAGCCGACGCTGATGGCGGGGCCGTGCGCGGCGAACGGACGCGGCGTCCATCCGCGGTCGACGTCGAGCTCGACGCACGTCTCGTCGACGACGACGAGGGCGCCGACGCTGCGGGCGGTCGCCGCGAGCTTCGCGCGCTCGAGGTCGGGCATCGTCGCGCCCGTGGGGTTGTGGAGGTCGGCGATCGTGTAGACGATCGCCGGGCGCGTCTCGCGGATGCGGCCGGCGAGGTGCGCGAGATCCCACCCCTCGGGCGTCACGGGCGTCGGCACGAGGCGCATGCCGACGCGACGCAGCGCCTCCATGGCGTGCGGGAAGGTGGGCTGCTCGACGATCGCGGCGCGGCCGCGCTCGCCGAAGGCCGCCGTGATGAGCGTGAGCGCCTGCATCGCACCGCTCGTGACGACGATCTGCGAGGGGTCGGTGGGCAGCCCTCGCTCCGTGTACCGCGCCGCGATGCGCTCGCGCAGCTCGGCGAGGCCGTCGAGCGAGTAGCCGGGCGTGCCGAGCAGCGACGCGAGGCGGTCGAGGGCGCGCACGGTGGCGGCGTGCAGGCCGGGCGTCGAGCCGACGGACGCGATGGTGAGGTCGATGACGTCGTCGGTGGGGGCGGCGACGCGGGCGGCCGAGCGGTGCGGCAGCGCGACCCTCGTGCCCGAGCCGTGCACGCGTGCGAGGTAGCCGGCGGCCGCGAGCGTCTCGTACGCCTTCGTCACCGTGGCACGCGAGCGCTCGATCTCGGCGGCGAGCGCTCGCTCGCTCGGCACGCGCTCGCCGACGGTGAGGCGGCCGTCGAGGATGAGCATGCGGATGCGGTCGGCGAGCGACTGCGCGACGGCGCCGCCCTGGTACCACTCGCCGAGCTGGCGACCGAGTCGAGATCCCATCGCCCCATCATGCCGCCGAGTGGCCCGCCGTGCACGCGCCACTTGCGGCGCGGTGGCTCGCGCATCCCGGGCCACTCGCCACGCATGCTGGCATGCATGACCCAGCCGGCAGCATCCGCACGTCGTCGCCTCGCCATGCCGGCGTGGATGACGCGCATGGTGCTGCCCGTCGAGGCGGTGTCGCGACGCGACCTCGGCCGTCGTCTCGTGCAGCTCGTCGTGGGGCTGTGGCTCTACGGCGTGGGCATCGCGCTCATGGTGCGTGCCGAGATCGGCGTCTCGCCGTGGGACGTGCTGACGCTCGGCATCCAGTCGCGGACGGGCCTCGGCTTCGGGCTCATCATCGTGCTCACGTCGGCGGCCGTGCTGCTGCTGTGGATCCCGCTGCGGCAGCGCGTGGGCGTCGGCACCCTCGTGAACGGCCTGCTCGTCGGGCCGTTCGCCGAGCTGACGCTCGCGATCGTGCCGCCCGTGCCCACGGCCGACCCTGCGACGTGGTGGTTCCGCGTGCCGCTCTTCCTGCTCGGCCTCGTCACGCTCGCGGCGGCGACGGGCATGTACATCACGGCGCGCTTCGGCCCCGGCCCGCGCGACGGGCTCATGACGGGCGTGGTGCGCGTGACGCGGTGGCCCATCTGGGTTGCCCGCACGCTCATCGAGGGCTCGGTGCTCGTGCTGGGCCTGCTGCTGGGCGGGCCGCTCGGCATCGGCGCCGTCATCTTCGCCTTCGGCGTGGGACCGCTCGTCGGCTGGCTCCTCCCGTGGTTCGAGCGTCGGCGCAGCGCCGCGGAGGCGCGCGAGGCCGAGCGCGTGGGGGCGCTGCGGCGCTAGGGCAGCTCGACCTCGAGGACGCGCAGCGACTCGTCCCAGCGCGGCTCGATCAGCACGCCGATCGGCACCTCGAGCGGCTGCGCGACGGCATCGGCGGGCACGTCGGCGGCGAACGCCGTCGCCTCGTGCTCGTAGAGCGCCGGGTAGCCCCACACGGGCTGATACGCGTTGCGGCTGTCGGTCTCGAACGCGACGCCGCCGAACGACGACTCGGTGATCGCGTCGTCGACGAACGACTCCGCCTGCACGACGAGCGCATCGGTCACGATCCAGTCGTCGACGTCGCCGGCATCGTCGCCGATGCGCGTGACCTCCACGGAGTCGGCGCCCGCGATGCCGTCGACCGCGTACGACACCGTGAACCAGACGACGTCGGTCGTGTCGCCTGGCTCGTCCTCGTCGAGGCGCGTGAAGTCGGTGCCGTCGTAGGCGATCCAGGCGTCCTCGATGCCCGCGATCGCCTCCGGCAGCGCGGCCGTGACGTCGACGGGCGGCGTGCGGCCCGTTGGCGCGACGAGCGCCTCGGGCGACGTCATGGCCGTGGCCGTGTCGAGGTCGAGCGCGCCGATCGCATCGACGTACGCCTGGACGGCGCCGCGCGCCCCCTCGACGACGGGATCGGACTCGACGGACGTGGCCCCGCATCCCGCGAGCAGGAGCGCCGACGCGACGGCGGGGACCGCGAGGCGCCTCATGCGACGTCCATCGTGAGCTCGACGTCGGTGGACGACAGGTACGGTCGCCACGACTGGTTGTCGATCGACCACGGCGCCGTGCCCGAGAACGTCAGGGTGAACGGGCCGTCGGCGCCCTGCACGAGCAGCTCGCCGCCCTCGAGCGTGAGGGTCGCGCCGTCGCCGAGCGTCACGACGGGCGCCGCCGTCAGCTGCGCCTGCCACGGGTACGGCACCTCGAGCTCGAGCGCGAGGTCGCCCATCGCGAACGGGCACTCGATGACGTCGAGCGCGCACCGCGCGAACAGGTCGTCCGACGATGCCTGCAGCACGCTCGCGGTCTCGTCGGTCGGGAGCAGCGGCAGGGCGGGCAGGGGCGTCGCTGCGCCCGCCCGCACCGTGAGCGACCCGACCTCCGATGCGAGGTAGGGATCGCCGCGCAGCTGCACGTCGTAGACGCCGGGGAAGAGGGGCACGGCCGCGCCGGTGTACGCCGTGTCGAGCTCGAGATGCGTGTCGCCGACGAAGACGTCGGGGCCGAGGCCGGCGAGCCCCGTCGCAGCCATCTGCGCCTCGCCCATGAGCGGAGCGACGACGCGCCAGCTGCTCTCGAGCCCGCGCGGCGCATCCTCGAGGGGTGCGACGACGACGGTGCCGGTGTGCTCCTCGCCCGCGAGCGCGTAGCGCACGGGCACCTGCACGGCCTCCCAGGCCACGACGTCCGAGCCCACCGCGTCCGCCGTCGTCGACTCGGCCTCGCTCGCCTCGCCCACCTCGAGCACCTCGATGCGCTCGGTCGCCTCGAGCAGCAGCTGCCCGGCCGTCCTGCCGACGACGGGCTCGGCGGCCGAGAGCGACCACAGCGTCTCGAGGTCGTCGGCATCGGCAGTCGCCACGAGGTCGGCGTAGCGCTCGGCGAGCGCCGCGGCGCCGGAGACGTCCGGCGCGCATGCGACGAGCGTCGCCGTGGACGCGGCGGAGACGGCGATCGCCGCGACGATGCTCGAGCGTCGTCGTCGGCGGGTGCGGATGGGCATGGGGCGACGGTAGCGCCGTGGACGCCGCCGAAGATGGGCCTCGGCTGCATGCGGGGTGCGAGCGGGCGGCCTCCTCGCCGTCGCGCGCACCCGGAGCAGCACCCCGGCCGCGACGGCTCGCGAGATGCATGCGAGGGCCGATTCGGCCCGGATTGCCACGAATCGACCCTGAATCCCGCGGAATCACGCGGGATCCTCGGCGTGTCGGCCCTGCCTGCGCGGCCGCGACGTGTCGCGCGGGTACCGTGGCGATGCGGAACGGGGCTCGCCCCGCAGCCGCCGTGCACGACCCGCCTGGCGGGGAAGAACGAGTCCAGGAGGACACCATGGCAGAGACCATCAACAAGACGACCCTCGTCGCGAAGATCGCAGCGTCGACCGACGCCAGCCAGGCCACCGTCGGTGCTGTGCTCGACGCGCTGTTCGCCGAGATCTCGGGCGCCGTCGCCAAGGGCGACAAGGTGTCGATCCCCGGCTTCCTCACCGCCGAGCGCACCGCGACCGCTGCCCGCACGGGCCGCAACCCGCAGACGGGCGCCGAGATCAAGATCGCCGCTGGCCACCGCGTCAAGCTCACGGCCGGCTCGAAGCTCAAGGCTGCCGTCAAGTAGTCACCGCTTCAGCGCGCGAAGGGCCCCGGCGTCACGCCGGGGCCCTTCGTCGTCCCGCCCTCGGGCGACGGCATCCCCCTCCATCCCCTCCTGCCCCCTCCCGCATCCCGCGCACCGCCCTCTTCCCTCGGTCGACTGGGCAGTAGATGCTGCGGGAGGGCCCGTCTCGCAGCATCTTCTGCCCACTCGGAGGACAGGAAGTGCCCAGTGCGGGCGACCGGGGGTGGATGCGCGGGCGCGTGCGGTGCGCAGTCGGCGCTCATAGGTGGCGCCGATACCCTGGTGCGGTGGCACGTGCGCGACTGATCGGTCCCGGTGCCGTCGTCGCCGCAGCCCTGATCGCCGTCATCGTGGCGCTCGAGCTCGGCGGGGGAGCGGCGCCGCTCTCCGTCGGCGACCCCGGAGCCGGCGTCCGCTGGGGCACGCCCATCGCGCGCACCCTGCAGGACATCGCCACGGCGACGCTCATCGGCGGCCTCGTGCTCGCATGCTTCGCCCTGCAGCCGGGGTCGAAGGCGTGGGATCGCGCGGTCGACGTGTGCGCGGCCGCCGCGGGCGTCGCGACCGCCGCATCGGCCGCCGTCGCCTTCCTCGCCTTCCGCACGCTCTACACCGACCCGCTCTCGGTCGACGAGCAGTTCACGAACGGCTTCCTCTACTTCTTCACCGGCATCGAGCGCGGCCAGTACCTGGGCCTCGCGACGCTCGCGTTCGCGGTCGTGACGACGCTGCTCGTCGTCGTGCGCTCGGCCGCGGGCATCGCGTGGGTGACCGCGGCATCCGTCGCGCCGCTCGTGCTGCTCGCCGCCGCCGGGCACGCGGGCACCGCCGAGAACCACACCCTCGCCACGAGCTCGCTCTGGCTGCACCTCGTCTTCGTGAGCATCTGGGTCGGCGGCCTCATCCACCTCGCGGTGCTGCGCCTCGACCGCAGCCCGAGCCTCGGCGATGCCATGCGCCGCTACTCGAGCCTCGCGCTCGTCAGCTTCGCCGTCGTCGGCTTCTCGGGCGTCGCGAGCGCGTGGGTGCGCACGGGATGGGATGGGCTCGCGACGCCGTACGGCTCGCTCGTCATCGCGAAGACCGTGCTGCTCGTCGTGCTCGGCGGGTTCGGCGCGTGGCAGCGCACGCGGCTCATCCCGCGCGCGATCGAGACGGGCCGCACGCGCTGGTTCCTCGTCGCCGAGCTCGCGTTCATGGGCGTCGCGATGGGCGTCGCGAACGGCCTGGCGCAGACGCCGACGCCCGTCGCCGAGACCCTCGTCGACTCGAGCCCCGCCACGATCCTCACGTCGTCGCCGCTGCCGCCGACGTTCGAGGCGTCGCGTCTGCTCACCGAGTGGTCGCTCGACCCGCTGTGGACGGTGGTGTGCGCGCTGCTGGCATGGTTCTACGTGGCCGGCGTCGTGCGCCTGCATCGCCGCGGCGATCGCTGGCCCGCGCTGCGCACCGCGTCGTGGCTCGCGGGGCTCGGCCTGCTGTGGTGGGTCACGTCGGGAGCGCTCGCGGTCTACGAGCACTACCAGTTCTCGTTCCACATGGCCGGGCACATGCTCCTCGGCATGGCCGTGCCGCTGCTGCTCGTGCCCGGGGCTCCCGTGACGCTCGGCATGCGCGCGATCGCGAGGCGCACGGATGGCACGCGCGGCGGGCGCGAGTGGCTGCTCGCCATCGTGCACTCGCGCTACATGCACGTGCTGGGGCATCCGATCGTCGCGACCGGCATCTTCGTCGTCAGCCTGTGGATCTTCTACTTCTCGCCGCTGTTCCGCTGGGCGATGGAGAACCATCTCGGCCACGTGTGGATGGTCGTGCACTTCGTCGGGTCGGGCTACCTCTTCGTGCAGGCGCTCATCGGCATCGACCCGTCGCCGCACCGCACGCCCTTCCCCATGCGCCTCGTCATGCTGCTCGCGGCGATGGCCGCCCACGCGTTCTTCGGCGTCACGATCATGACGAACGAGGGCCTGCTGCTCGCCGACTGGTTCGGCGCGATGGGCAACGGCGTCGACGCGCTCGAGGATCAGCGCGTCGGCGGCGGCATCGCATGGTCGATCGGCGAGTTCCCCACGCTGATCCTGGCGCTCGTGACCTGCATCATGTGGGCGCGCACCGACGGCCGCGAGCAGCGCCGCATCGACCGCAAGGCCGATCGCGATGGGGATGCCGACCTGCAGGAGTACAACGCGATGCTCGAGAGGATGTCCAAGCGATGACGGATGCGACCACGACCGAGGAGGCCACGTCGGGCGGGCAGCGCCTGCCGGACGAGCTCGGGGCCCTCGCCGACGGCGTCGGCCTCACGCTGCACATCGTGCGGCATGCCGAGACCGAGTACAACGTGGCGCACGTCATGCAGGGGTGGTCGAACTCGCCCATCACCGAGCTGGGTCGGCGGCAGATCGCGGCGGCGGGCGCAGCCCTCGCCGGGGTGTCGTTCGACGCCGCGTTCTCGAGCGACCTCGAGCGCACGCGCCTGACCGCCGAGGGCATCCTCGCCGCGCATCCCTCGCCGCCGTCGCTGCAGCTGCGCGAGTCGCTCCGCGAGTGGAACTTCGGCGGCAACGAGGAGCAGCCGTCGGCCGTCGTCTGGGGCAGGCTGTTCGAGCAGCACGGCCTCGAGGTCGACCGCGAGCTCTCGGCGATGCGCGTGCTCGCCGAGCGCATGACATGGAGCGACATCTTCGACGGCATCGCCGACCTCGACGACACGGGGCAGAGCGAGAAGGCCGCCGAGACGGTCGTGCGCGCCGACCTGGCGCTCGCCGACGTCATCCGCTCGACGACGGCGGATGCCGAGCCCGGCGACGAGCGCACGGTGCTCGTCGTGAGCCACGGCGGGTTCATCACGACGCTGCTGCGGCAGCTGACGCCCGAGATGACGCCGAACACGATCCTGCCGAACTGCTCGATCTCGACGGTGCGACTGCGCGGCACGACGTGGACGCTCGAGGGCGTGGGCGAGCGCCCGGAGGCCTTCGCGGCCTGAGGCCGTGGGGCTGCCTGCCGTGACGCGCTCGCGGCACGGCCCGGCACGGGTGCGCCGGTGGGCCGGAGAGGGCGATCGAAGCCGTCGGCCGCACGTGCCCTGGGAGTCTCGCGCACGCTGCTCCCAGGCTGCGCCGACTAGGGTCGGACAGGCCCAAAAGCGCGACATGATGTCCAACCAACGCCCGGGAGGTCGCGGAGGCGCCCCTGCAGCACGAGAGGAGCCCCGTGAGCCCTGACCGCTCGCCGTTGCGCAAGGCGCCCGTGCAGCGCCGCGCGGCCGACCGCGTCGACGAGCTGCTCGACGCGGCAGCCGCCGTCGTCGACGAGGTCGGCACCGAGCTGCTCACGACCACGCTCGTCGCCGAGCGCGCAGGCGCGGGCGTCGGCACGGTCTACCGCTACTTCCCCGACCGGCTCGCGATCCTGCAGGGCATCGCCGAGCGCAACCGGCACCTGCTGGTCGCCCGCCTCGAGCGCACGATCGCGACGCCGCGCGACGACGTGGAGGACGAGCTCGAGGCCCTCTTCGACGCCTACGTCGACGTCTACCGCACGGTGCCCGCCTACCGGGGCGTGCGCACCGGCGAGCTCCTGCCGACGCCGCAGCAGGCGCACGGCGTCGTCGTCGACGCGCTCGTGGATGCGGCGCTCGCCGTGCTCGGCCCGAGGCACGGCATCTCGACGGGCGGCGCGACCCGCGAGGCGTTCGTCGACAGCTTCCACGTCGTCGACGCACTGGTCGCCGCCGCGTTCCTCGACGAGGCCGACGGCGATCCGCGAGCGCTGCGCCTCGCCTACGACGTCGGGCGCGCCACGGTGCACCGACTCGTGCGCCGCGAGACCGCCCAGCTCGCCTGAGCGGCGTCAGGCTGCGACGCGCTGCGCGCTCGGCAGGTCGACGACCGTCAGCTCGAGCGAGCGCAGGTCGACGTGCGCGGCCGTGTGCTGGCCCATGCGCTGCCAGCCCTCGGCGGGCAGGCCGCTCGACGTGAACGCGACCGCGCCATCCGCCTCGCGCCGCCACGACAGCTGGTAGTAGTGGTCGACGTGATCGCGCGGCAGGTCGGGGCCGAGCCCCGACGACTCGAAGAGGTCGAGCGGCACGGGCGCACCCTCGTTGGCGTGCACGGCCACGAGCTCGTCGGCCGACAGCACGAGGAGGTTGATGGCCGACGTCGGGAAGCGCTCGCGCAGCCGCGCGACCGTCGACGTCGTCGCCTCGAGCAGCGGCACGCCGCGTGCGACCTCGCGCAGCACGAGCGCCGCGATGATCGCGGAGTCGGTCGAGCCGCCGAGGCGCTCGACCTCCTCGGGGCGCACCATGGCGCGCAGCTCGTGCACGGGGTGGATGGATCCGTTGTGCGCGAACGCGATGCCGTCTGCGACGAACGGATGCGTGTTGCGGAGCACGTTGCCCATGCCCTCGGTCGCGAGGCGCAGGTGCGCGATGCGGGCGACGGCCGGGTCGTCGGCGATCGCGCCGGCGAGCTCGGCGCTCTCGGAGCCGTCGCTCGGGTCGCGGTGGCGCCGCACGGCGCCCGCCTCGTCGACCCAGGCGGTGCCCCAGCCGTCGGCGTGCAGCCGACCCATCCGCTGCCACTCCCGCGCATCGGCGCCACCGAGCACGGCAGCGGCCGTCGTCGCACGGGGAGCGGCGTAGCCGAGCAGTCGGCACATGCGCATCCCCCTTCGTCGTCCCTCCATCCTCTCGTGCTCGCGCGGCGCCCGCGTCACGCGAGCGTCATGGGGCGCAACAGACGCGGGTCGCAGGCCGCGAGACGCGCTCGGGAGCCTGCGAGGCGCAGACGGGAGCGCTCGCGGGACGCGGATGCGCGGGTGCTCGGGCGAGCGGATGCGCGGATGCACGGATGCGCGGATGCGCGGATGGGCGGATGCACGGGCGCGCGGATGCGGCGCGGCGCGCGCGAGCGGGCGGCGCGTCCTCCACGGACGCGTGGGGCGCGCATCCGTCCACCGCGCGCGAGCCGCTCGGCCGGGTGGGCGGCACGCGCGCGTACCCTGGAGGGATGGGGGTGTCGCTGACCGCTGAGCAGCAGGCGGTGTTCGAGCGCATCGAGCTCACGCGCGATCACCTCTTCATCACCGGCCGCGCCGGCACGGGCAAGTCGACGCTGCTGCAGCACCTCGCGTGGCAGACGTCGAAGGCGCTCGCGATCTGCGCGCCGACGGGCGTCGCGGCGCTCAACGTCGGCGGGCAGACCATCCACTCGCTCTTCCGACTGCCGCTCGGCCTCCTGGGCGACGCCGCGATCGACCAGACGCAGGAGACCCGCAAGCTGCTGAACTCGATCGAGACCCTCGTGATCGACGAGGTCTCGATGGTGAACGCCGACCTCATGGACGGCATCGACCGATCGCTGCGGCAGGCGCGGCAGCGCCCGGCTGAGGCGTTCGGCGGCGTGCAGATCGTCATGTTCGGCGACCCGTACCAGCTCGCGCCCGTGCCGGGCGATGCGGACGAGCGCGCCTACGTCGCCGACCACTACCGGTCGATGTGGTTCTTCGACGCGCGGGTGTGGCTCGAGGCCGAGCTGCACACGGTCGAGCTCGTCGAGATCCACCGGCAGGCCGACCTCGACTTCAAGGTCGCGCTCAACGCCGTGCGTCACGGCACGGTGACGGCCGACATCGCGCAGCTGCTGAACGACGCGGGCGCGCGCACGCCGCCGGAGGACGACATCCTCACCCTCGCCACGCGCAACGACATGGTGCAGCGCACGAACGCGCGCGAGCTCGCGCGGCTGACGGGATCGGTGCGCAAGGCCGTCGCCGAGGTCTCCGGCGACTTCGGCCCGCGTGCGCTGCCCGCCGACGAGGTGCTCGAGCTGAAGGAGGGCGCCCAGGTCATGTTCCTGCGCAACGACGCGCAGCAGCGGTGGGTGAACGGATCCATCGGCCGCGTCGTCGACATCGGCTCGACGGTGTGGGTGGAGGTCGACGGCGAGGATCACGAGGTCGAGCCGGCGGTGTGGGAGCGGTACCGCTACCAGTACTCGCCGGCGACGAAGGAGCTGCGACGCGACGTCGTCGCCGAGTTCACGCAGTTCCCGCTGCGGCTCGCGTGGGCCGTGACGATCCACAAGTCGCAGGGATCGACCTTCGACCAGGCGATCGTCGACCTCGGCACGCGGGCCTTCAGCCCCGGCCAGACGTACGTCGCGCTCTCGCGGCTCACGAGCCTCGACGGCCTGTACCTGTCGCGGCCGCTGCGACCGAGCGACATCATCGTCGACCAGCGGGTGCGCGAGTACATTTCCGAGGTGCGCACGAGGGCGCAGGAGGCTGCGGCCACGGCGGTGGGGCGCAGCGGGTAGCGGGCGCCCGGTCGGTCCGGCCGCGGCGACCGCGCTGCTGCCGCGCGAGCGCGCTGCTGCGCGTCAGATCGCGCGGCGGCCCCGCGGCGACGCCACGGCCCCTCGCCGGCGAGCGATGGCGCGGACGCGGCGACGCTGCTCCGCATCGTCCTGCGGCCGTTCGCGCCCCTGCGTCAGGATCGCGCATGCGGTGGCCGACACGGGCGGCAGGTCGGTGAGGTCGTAGCGGGCGTCGAGGGCGACGTGCGCGAGCTCGACCCGCGCGAGCAGCGCCTCGAGGTCGTCGCGCACGTCGCACCGCTCGTCCGACGCGGCATCGGAGAGGCGGCGGGCGGCGGCCTCGACCCTCGGGCCCCTCGCGGCGACGGCGTCCGCGAGCGCACCGCCGTCGCCGCACGCGAGTCGCGAGGCGTCGCGCGGGTCGGCGGGTGCGCGCCCGGCACGGCGCCGGTGCAGCGCGGCGACCGTGCGGTCCACGTGACCGAGGAGCGCCTGCACGGCCTCGCGCCGCGTCGTGCCGATGATGCGGGAGGGCTGGGCGAGGTCGTCGCTCCCGAACGTGCCGAGCGTGCGTGCCAGGCGGTCGAGGGCGCTGGCGATCGCCTCGGCGACCTCGTGCGCATCCGGGTGCGGCGTCATCCGTGCACCGCCTCGGTCGCGCCGAGCGCGCGGGTCGCGCCGAGCTCGAGTCCGCCGGGCCAGGCGACGTGCTGCAGCATCGCGTCGAGGCGGGCGCGGTCGAGCGCGACGTCGCCCGGGTCGTCGAAGCGGAGGCGCACGTCGCTCGTCGCGTCGATCCACGCGGAGCCGGGGGTGCCGCAGGCGAGCTGCCAGCGCAGGAGGGTGGGCTCGCCGCCGCGCAGTCGGGTGACGAGCACGAGCGCGACGTGCAGCAGCGTCGCGTCGTCGAGCTCGAGCTCGAGCGGGTGCGGACGCGCGGTCGCACCGAGGTGCAGCGTGGCCATGCCTGACGACCTCCTGGGCGGCGAGGTGTGCGAAGGGTGGTGCGAGCGGGCGGCGATCGACGCGTCGGCCGGTCATCGGGCCACGGTGGATCGTCGGATACACACGCTAGCGGAGGTTTTCTCATCTGCTTTGGGAGCCGAAGCATCGTGCAGGCGGGATGGGCCCGCTCTCGACCCCGTGTCGCACCGCTCGACGCCCGGCGGACGCGGGCTCGGGCGTGCTCGAGCGCCGCATGCACCGAACCCGGTCGCTTGTAAAGCCCCGAGGCGCGTCGGGCGCGCGCGGCCGCGGCTGCGTAGCGTCGATCGCATGCCGAAGCACGCAGCCCAGCAGCCTGCCGACGACGCCGAGGGCGCGGAGGAGGTCGAGGCGCGCGAGCCCGCGCAGGTGGACGCCGCGGATCCCGAGCCCGCGCAGGTGGACGCCGCGGATCCCGAGCCCGCCCAGGCGGACGCCGCGGATCCCGAGCCCACCCCGCGCCGCACGCCCTCGGAGGCCACCGCGCGCGCCGCCGCGCTCGGGGACGACGCATCCCTGCCCGCCGACCTCCGCGAGACGCCGCGCACCGAGCATCCGCGCCGCATCCTCGTGCTCGGCGCCACCGGGTACGTCGGCGGGCGCCTCGCCCCGCGCCTCGCTGCGCGCGGGCATCACGTGCGCGCCCTCGCGCGCACGCCCGAGCGGCTCGCGGAGGTGCCGTGGTCGCACGACGTCGACGTCGTGCGCGGCGACCTCGCAGACGCCGCATCCGTGCGCTCGGCGATGGAGGGCATCGAGGTCGTCTACCACCTCGTGCACTCGATGTCGGCGGGTGGCGACTTCGAGCGCGAGGAGCTCGTCGAGGCGCGCAACGTGGCTGCCGCGGCGAAGGATGCGGGCGTGCGGCGCATCGTCTACCTCGGCGGGCTGCATCCCGACGGCGAGCTCTCGCAGCATCTGCGCTCGCGCGTCGCCGTCGGCGAGGCGCTGCTGGGCTCGGGCGTGCCGACGATCGTGCTGCAGGCGGGCATCGTCATCGGCTCGGGCTCGGCGTCGTTCGAGATGATCCGGCACCTCACCGAGGTGCTGCCGTACATGCCGGCGCCGCGATGGGTGCGCAACTTCGTGCAGCCCATCGCCATCCGCGACGTGCTGCACTACCTCGCCGAGGCCGCGACCGTCGACGACGGCGTGCACGGCACGTTCGACGTCGGTGGGCCCGACGTGCTGCGCTACGGGCAGATGATGAACGGCTACGCCGTGGAGGCCGGGCTGCCGCAGCGGCCCATCGCGCCGCTGCCGGTGCTGACGCCGTGGCTCGCGTCGCACTGGGTCAACCTCGTCACGCCCGTGCCGCGCTCGATCGCCATGCCGCTCATCGGCTCGCTCGTGCACGACTGCGTCATGCGCGACCACCGCATCGACGACGTCATCCCGCAGCCGGCCGCCGGCCTGCTGCCGTATCGACGCGCGGTCGCCCTGGCGCTCGCACGCGAGGAGGACGGCGAGGTCGAGACGTCATGGCGTGACGCGGCGGGGGACGACGCACCGCCGTCGGATCCGCTGCCCTCCGACCCCGAGTGGGCGGGCACGCTCGTGCTGCACGACGAGCGCCAGCGCGACTCGAGCGCGCCGACGGACGCCGTCTGGACGGTCATCGAGGGCATCGGCGGCGAGAACGGCTGGTACTCGCTGCCGCCGCTGTGGGCCGTGCGCGGCTGGGCCGACCGGCTCGTCGGCGGGGCCGGCCTCGCCGGGCGGCGCGACCGGCGCCGCATCCGCGTGGGCGAGCAGCTCGACTGGTGGCGCGTCGAGGATCTGCAGCGCGGGCGCTCGCTGCGGCTGCGCGCCGAGATGCGCGTGCCCGGGCGTGCCTGGCTCGAGCTGTCGGTCGAGCCGCACGGCGACGGCAGTCGCTACCGGCAGCGTGCCGTGTTCTTCCCGAAGGGGCTCTCGGGCCGCCTGTACTGGGCCGCGCTCATCCCCTTCCACCACTTCATCTTCCAGGGCATGGCGGAGCGGATCACGGCCGAGGCGGAGCAGCTCGCCGCGGGCCGCTCGCGGTAGCGTAGGGGGATGGAGCAACCGGTCGAGCTCGTGGTGCTGGTCGACGACGAGGGCACGCCGATCGGCAGCCACCCCAAGGCGACGGTGCACACGACCGACACCCCGCTGCACCTCGCATTCTCGTGCCACGTGCGCAACGCCGCAGGCGACGTGCTGGTGTCTCGTCGTTCGCTCGCGAAGCGCACCTGGCCGGGCGTGTGGACGAACGCGTTCTGCGGCCATCCCGCGCCCGACGAGGACATGGAGGAGGCGGTGCGCCGCCGCGCCCGCGACGAGCTGGGGCTCGAGCTCGGGCCGCTCGCGCCCATCCTCCCCGACTTCCGCTACCGCGCCGTCGACGCCGACGGCATCGTCGAGCACGAGGTGTGCCCCGTCTTCGAGGCCGTCGCGCTCGGCGAGCCCACGCCGCATCCCGACGAGGTCTCCGAGGTGGCCTGGGTCGCGCCTGCCGCGCTGCGCGCGGCCGTCGCGGGCGCGCCGTTCGCCTTCAGCCCGTGGCTCGGATGGCAGCTGCAGGAGCTCGAGCAGGCCGAGCGCGACGCGGAGCGCGACCTCGCGGTGGAGCCCGCATGACGCGTCGCACGCCGCGGCCGGCGGGTCGGCGCTGATGGCGGAGGAGACGGGGCTCGAGCTCTACGCGCGCACCGCGCGCCGCTCGGCCGCGCTCGTCATCCGCGACTACTCGACGTCGTTCGGGCTCGCGTCGCGACTGCTGTCGCCGAGCGTGCGCTGGCAGATCGGCGCGATCTACGGCGTCGTGCGCCTCGCCGACGAGGTCGTCGACGGCCCGGCGCACGCTGCGGGCGTGCCGCTCGACGAGCGCAGGCGCATGCTCGACGCGCTCGAGGCCGAGGTCGAGGCGTCGCTCACGCGGCGCTTCTCGACGAACCTGCTCGTGCACGCCTTCCAGGACGCCGCGGCCGTCGCATCCTTCGGGCCCGAGCTCACGCGCCCCTTCTTCGCCTCGATGCGCCGCGACTGCGACCCCGTCGACCTCACCGACGAGGCCGAGCTCGACGAGTACGTCTACGGCTCCGCGGAGGTCGTCGGGCTCATGTGCCTCGCGGCCTTCCTCGCCGACGCACCACCCGTCGGCGAGCAGCGCGAGCGGCTCGACGCGGGCGCTCGCGCGCTCGGCTCCGCCTTCCAGCGCGTGAACTTCGTGCGCGACCTCGCCGCCGACGCCGATGGCCTCGGCCGCCGATACCTTCCGGGGCTCGACCCCGCGCATCCGACCGAGGAGGCGAAGCACGCCGTGCTCGACCGCATCGATGCCGACCTCGCCGCCGCCGAGGCGACGCTGCCCCTGCTGCCGCGCGACGCGCGCCGCGCCGTGGGAGCGGCGCACGGGCTGTTCGCCGCCCTGTCGCGCCGCCTGCGCCAGACGCCCGCCGAGCGGCTGCGCCGCGAGCGCGTGCGCGTGCCGGGTGCCGAGAAGCTGCGCATCCTCGCCGCTGCGGCGGTGCGGTGATGGGCGTCGCGACGCCCGGGCGCGGTGCGCACGCACGTCGGCGCGTCGTCGTCGTGGGCGGCGGCATCGCCGGCCTGCACTCGGCGGCGCTGCTCGCCCGCGACGGCCACGACGTGACGCTGCTCGAGCAGCGCGACGAGCTCGGCGGCCGCATGGGCACGTGGCGGTCGCAGGGCTTCACGTTCGACACCGGCCCGTCGTGGCTGCTCATGGGCTCGGTCTTCGAGCACGCCTTCCGCATGCTCGGCACCACGATGGAGCGCGAGCTCGAGGTCGTGCGGCTCGACCCCGCCTACCGCGTGTGGCACGACGGCGGCGAGCCGATCGAGCTGCGCTCGGATCGAGCCGACGCCGAGGCCGTGTTCGACGGCATCGAGCCCGGCGCGGGAGCGGCGCTCGGCGACTACCTCGACTCGGCCGAGCACATCGCCTCGCTCGCGGTCGACGGCCTGCTGTACAACCGCTTCGACTCGCCCACGTCGTTGCGGGGCACGGGCGTCGTGCGCGAGGCGGGCACGCTGGGGCGGCTGCTGCTCGAGCCGCTGTCGCGGCGCATCGAGCGCACCGTCGCCGACGAGCGCCTGCGGCAGATCCTCGGCTACCCGGCCGTCTTCCTCGGCACGAACCCGTACGCGGCGCCGAGCATGTACCACCTCATGAGCCACTTCGACCTCGTCGACGGCGTCGGCTACCCCGTCGGCGGCTTCGGCACGATCGTGGATGCGTTCGCACGCCTCGCCCGCGCGCACGGCGCGACGATCGAGACGGGCGCGCGCGTCGAGCGCATCCGCGTCGTCGGGGGCACGGCCGTCGGCGTCGAGGTCGACCGCGGGCGCGGCACCGAGGCGATCGACGCCGACGTCGTCGTCGCCGCATCCGACATGCACGCCGTCGAGACGCGTCTGCTGCCCGAGCGCTTCCACGCCCGCGGTGAGCGGCGCTGGCAGAAGGCGACGCCCGGCCCGAGCGCCGTGCTCGTGCTGCTGGGCGTCGAGGGTCGCCTCCCCGAGCTCGCGCACCACTCGCTGCTCTTCACGGGCGACTGGCGCGAGGGGTTCCGGGCGCTCGACGGCACGGTGCCGTGGCCGGGCGGCGACGCCAACATCTACGTGTGCGCGCCGAGCCGCACCGATGCGACGGTCGCGCCGGAGGGCCACGAGAACCTGTTCGTGCTCGTGCCGCTGCCCGCGGACGCCTCGATCGGGCACGGCGGCATCGACGGTGCGGGCGACGCCGCGGTCGAGCGCATCGCCGACGACGCCATCGCCCAGATCGCGACGTGGACGGGTGCGACCGACCTGGCCGACCGCATCCGCGTGCGCCGCACCATCGGGCCCGCCGACTTCGCCGACTGGTTCGACGCGTGGCGCGGCACCGCGCTCGGCCCGGCGCACACGCTGCGCCAGAGCGCGTTCCTGCGCGGCACGACCGCGTATCGGGGCGTCGACGGCCTGCTGACCGCAGGCCAGTCGACGGTGCCGGGCATCGGCATGCCGATGTGCCTCATCTCCGCCGAGCTCGTGCTGAAGCACGTGCGCGGCGACCGCTCGGCGGGGCCGCTGCCCGAGCCGCCGCTCGAGGCCGTGCCCGGGGCGGGCGCGTGACGCTGCTGTCGTTCGCGTACCTGGGGGCGTTGCTGGCATCGATCGCGGGCATGGCGATGGTCGACAGGCGATGGCGCCTCGCGCTGTGGCACGACCCGCGGCGCACGCTCGTCGCCGTCGCGGCATCCACGGCGGTGCTGCTCGTGTGGGATCTCGTCGCCATCGCGGTCGACCTCTTCCGCATCGGCGACAGCGCGGGCATGACGGGCATCGAGCTCGCGCCGCACCTGCCGCTCGAGGAGCCGATCTTCCTCGTCTTCCTCTCGTACGTCGCCGTGGTGCTGTGGCGCGCGGCGATGCACGGGCTCGCGGCCCGCGACCGCGCCGTCGCGGAGCCGGTGGCGTGACGTACCTGCTGCTCATCGCGATCTTCGGCGCGGCGTCGCTCGTGCTGCTGCTCGTCGCGCGCCGCCGCCTCGCCCCGCGCTCGCTGCAGGCGATGCTCGTCGCGTTCGTCGCGCTCGCGGCGCTCACGATCGTGTTCGACTCGCTCATGATCGCCGCCGACCTCTTCTCCTACGGTCCCGGCATCTCGGGCGTCTTCCTGTGGCTCGCGCCCATCGAGGACCTCGCGTACCCGGCCGTGGCGCTGCTCGTCGGCGTCGCGGCGTGGTCGCTCGTGCCGGCGCGTCCGAGGCGCGCGGGGGATGCGGCGACGGAGCGAGCGTCGACGGAGGACGCCGCGTGATCGGTCGCCTGCTCGCCTCGTCGAGGCCGCTGTCGTGGATCAACACGGCCTTCCCGTTCGCCGCCGCGTACGTGCTCGTCACGGGGCGCATCGACGTCGCGCTCGTCGTGGGCACGATCTTCTTCCTCGTGCCGTACAACCTCGCGATGTACGGCATCAACGACGTCTTCGACTACCCGTCAGATCTGCGCAACCCGCGCAAGGGCGGCGTCGAGGGTGCGCTGCTCGCGCCCGAGCTGCACCGGCCGACGCTCGTCGCATCCGCCGTCGTCTGCGCGCCGTTCGTCGTGGTGCTCGTGGCGCTCGGCTCGTGGCCGTCGTGGATCGTGCTCGCGGTGAGCCTCGTCGCCGTGGTCGCCTACTCGGCGCCGCCGCTGCGCACGAAGGAGCGCCCGTTCCTCGACTCGGTCACGTCGTCGACGCACTTCGTGTCGCCGGCCGTGTACGCCCTCGTGCTCGCCGGTGCGACGTGGACGCCGCAGCTCGTGGCGCTGCTCGCCGCGTTCTTCCTCTGGGGCATGGCGAGCCATGCCTTCGGCGCGGTGCAGGACGTCGTGCCCGATCGCGACGCCGGCATCGCGTCGATCGCGACGGCCCTCGGCGCGGCGCGCACGACGCGCCTCGCCCTCGGCATGTGGACGGGTGCGGGCCTGCTCATGCTCGCGAGCGGATGGCCGGGCGTGCTGGCGTCGGTGCTCGCCGTGCCCTACCTCGTCGCCGCATGGCCGTACCGGTCGGTGTCGGATGCCGACTCGGGCCGTGCGAACGGCGGCTGGCGCTGGTTCCTCGGCATCAACTACGCGTGCGGCTTCGTCGTGACGCTGCTCTGCATCCTGCACGCGCTCATGCGCTGAGGCGCGGCACCGCCCGCGCGAGCCCGCGCGCCGACGCAGGGGCGCGCTACCCCCGCTCGTACCGCCAGCGCGGCTCGGCCGTGTCGAGGCGATGGCGGGCACCGCCGGGCGTCTCGGGCTCGCCGCCGTACGCCTCGTCCCCGTGCCACAGGAACCGCGCCGCGGCGGGATCGTGGACCGTGACGAAGCGGTCGACGCCGGCTGCCCGCGCGCCTGCGATGGCGTCGTCGACGGATGCGGCGCCCACGAGCGCATGCAGCGTGACCCAGGTGGGCGGGAAGAGCAGCAGATCGCCCTCCGCGTGCGCCTCGAGCGCCTCCGACGGGCGCAGCCAGCGGTGCTCCTCGACCTCGCCGCGGCTCGGCACGACCTCGGCCTGCGGTGCGCGGGCGACGAAGAACCACGTGCGGTAGCGCCGGCTCGTCTCCTCGGGCGGCGTCCAGTGCGACAGGGCGGCGAGGTCGTCGGGTGCGAGCGCGAGACCGGTCTCCTCCCGTGTCTCGCGGATCGCGGCCGACAGCGCACGAGCATCCTCGTCGGCTCCGGCGTCGTCGGCATCGACCCGGCCGCCCGGGAACACCCACGCGCCCGCGAACGAGCCGCGGTCGGGGCGGCGCAGCAGCAGCGCCTCCACGCCCGGCACGACCGGGTCGTCGGCGTCGCGCAGCAGCACGACCGTCGCGGCGGCGGGCAGGGCGTCGTCGGCGTCGACCATGCCGCTCACGCTACCCGCGCGCACCGGATGACGCTGAGCGGCTCGTCGAGGGGGCATTCCACTCGGCGGCTCGCCCACGCTCATCTCATGCGCGCCGTCGACGCGTGCGGGCATGCGCGCCGCATGCTCGCGCGACTAGCGTTGACGCATGGTCGCCAACGTGGGCATCCGCCGCATCCTCGCCCCCAACCCGGGGCCCATGACGCTCGACGGCACGAACACGTGGATCGTCGGCGACATGCGCGGCGTGGTCGTCGTCGACCCCGGCCCACGCCACGCGGCGCACATCGCGACCCTCGCGAGCCTGCCGGTGCGCCTCGTCGTCGTGACGCACCATCACCACGACCACACCGACGCCGCGGTCGAGCTCGCCGAGCGGGTGGGGGTGCCGCTGCGCGGGGCGGATGCGCAATGGTGCGTCGGCGCCGATCCGCTCGCGGCCGACGAGGTGCTCGACGTCATCGAGGCGCCCCTGCAGGTGGTCGCGGCGCCCGGTCACACGGCGGACTCGATCGCGCTGTGGATCGCGAACCACGGCGAGCACGGCGCCATGGTGACGGGCGACACGATCCTCGGCCGCGGCACGACGGTCATCGCCCGACCCGACGGCTCGGTCGACGAGTACCTCGCGACGCTCGACCGGCTCGAGGCCTTCGGCGACGCCCGGGTGCTGCCGGGGCACGGCGACGAGCTGCCGTCGCTCGCGAACGTCGTGCGCGCCTACCGCACGCACCGCATGCAGCGACTCGCCGAGGTGCGCGACGCCCTCGACCGTCTGGGCGCGGAGGCGTCGGTCGGGCAGGTCGCCGACCTCGTGTACGCCGACGTGCCGACGTCGGTGCGCGCGGCCGTCGAGGCCTCGGTCGCGGCGCAGCTCGACTACCTGCGCGGCTGACCTGCGCGGCTGATCCGCGGTGCGCGGCCGCAGCCGCCGCCGCATCGCGAGGCGAGCGCACGCACGCGGACGGCCCCGGGTCGATCGGGATGGGCTGCCCATCCCGATCGCTCCGGGGCCGAGCGCGGTCGCTCGCCGACGCGGCGTCAGTCCGGCGAGTCCAGCTGCGGGTCGTCGGTCGTGTCGGCGGTGCCGGTGCCGGCGTCCTCGACGTCCTGGCCGGTGTCGTCCGTCGCGCCCGCGCCGGGCTCGGACGCGGATGCGTCCTCGCTCGCGTCGCTCGCATCCGCCCCCGTGCTCGAGCCGCCGCCCGTCTCGTCGGCCGTCGGCTCCTCGGGCGCACCCGCGCCGAGGTCGGCCTCGCGGTCGGCGTCGTCGCCGCCGTCCGACTCGACGACGGTCTCCGCCGCGTCGTGCTGCGCATCGGGGCTCGCGCCCTCCTGCACCTCATCCTGCTCGGTCAGCGCCTCGACCTCGCTGGCCTCGTCGTGCGGTCGTGCGTCGCTCATGGCGCGCTCCTCTCGTTCGGTCGATTCACGTGCAGCCGGCGCGTCAGCCGGACTTCCTGCGGTGCACGCGCTTCTGCACGGCGGGGCCGGTGTGGGCGTTGTGGATCTGCCCGGCCGGCTGGCCCTGACCGTGGTGCTGCTGGCCCTTCTTGGCGAGCGCCTCGCGGAACTTGCGCCGCTGCGCCTCCTCGGGCGTCTCCGTGCCCTCCGGGGTGTCGGGCGGGGTCTCGATGGCGTCGGCGTCGGTCATGCCCCCACCCTGGCACCGCGACGGCCTCCGACGCCACCGGGTTGCGTCATCGCTCGCGCCACCAGCCGTCGGCCGGAGATGCGGGCAGGTGACGCTTGTGCCGGGAGCGTTCGTAGCGGTCCTCGATGCGGGCGGCCACGTCGGCGTCGACCTCGCGGCCCTCGAGGTACGCGTCGATGTCGACGTACGTGAGGCCCAGCTCGGTCTCGTCGGCCTGCCCGGGTGCGTCGTCGAGCAGGTCGGCGGTGGGCGCCTTCATGACGAGCCGCTCGGATGCGCCCAGCTGCGCGAGCAGCGCACGGCCCTGCCCCTTCGTGAGGCCCGTGAGCGGCGTCACGTCGGCGGCGCCGTCGCCGTGCTTCGTGAAGAAGCCCGTCACGGCCTCCGCAGCATGGTCGGTGCCGACGACGAGCAGGCCGTCGCGCCCGGCGATCGCGTACTGCACGACCATGCGGATGCGTGCCTTGACGTTGCCGCGCGCGAAGTCGTCGAGCGTCGCTCCGCCGGCGTCGACGGCGCGCACGACGCCCTCGACGCCCGGCTGCACGTCGACCGTCAGCGTCTCGTCGGGCTGCGTGAACGCGACGGCCGCCTGCGCGTCGTCCTCGTCGGCCTGCACGCGGAACGGCAGGCGCACGGCCACGAAGGTCGCGTCGTGACCGCCGGCGCGCAGCCGCTCGACCGCGAGCGAGCACAGCCGGCCGGCGAGCGTCGAGTCCTGCCCGCCGCTGATGCCCAGCACGAAGCCGCGGGCGCCGGAGGCGAGGGCGTAGTCGTGCAGGAAGGCGACGCGGCGCTCGATCTGCTCGTCGACGTCGATGGGATGCTCGACGTGCAGCGCCGCGGCGATCGCCCGCTGCCTCGTCGACGCCTCGCGGTCAGCCACGCTGCACCTCCGTCTCGCCCTCGAGGGTGCGCAGCAGCACGCGCAGCGCGTGCTCGATCGACGCATCCACGATCTCGGCGGCGTCGCCCTCGAACGCGTGCTCCTCGAGGATCGAGCCGTCATGGGTGGTGCAGGCGATGAAGACGGTGCCGACCGGCTGGTCCTCCTGCCGATCCGGGCCGCCGACGCCCGTGATGCCCACGCCGACGTCGGCGCGCAGCAGCCGCCTGGCCGCGTCGGCCATCTGCACGGCGCAGTGCTGCGAGATCACCGGGCCGTCGACGCCCAGCAGCTCGCGCTTCACCTCGGTGGCGTAGGCGACGATGCCGCCCCGCAGCCACTCGCCGGATCCGTCGCTCGTGGCGAGCGCATCCGTCAGCAGCCCTCCGGTGAGCGACTCGGCGACGGCGAGGCTCACGCCGTCGGCCGCGGCGCGCGTCGCGATGCGCTCCTGCAGGTCGTGATCGAAGTCGGGCACGGGCATCCTCTCTCGCGTCGCTCGTCGGCGAGCGCCGGGAGGTCAGCGTCGCCGAGGGCGGCCGATGGGTGCCAGCGGGTTGAGGGCGGGCTGCCGAGCCGCTAGGACGCGCGGCGCGCGTCACGATCGCCAGCCGCGGCCGACACCGCGCGCAGGAACGTCGTGAGCCACACGAAGATGAAGCCGCACGCGGCGAACTCGAAGCCCGTGAAGTTGTAGTACCCGATGGGGATCCACAGGGCGAGGGCGCCGAACGTCGCTGCCACGAGCACGATCGACGCCACGTGCACCGCGCGCGGCAGCCTGGGCGCGAGCCACGGCATGAGGGCGCAGAGGATGCAGAAGACGAGCACCATGCTCGCGGCGAGCGCGATGTGCAGCAGCTCGGCGACGTCGACGTGCACGACGCCCGTGAGCAGCATGAGCAGGCCGATGAGCGCGAGCAGCCTGCCCACCCACATCGAGCGCGGCCCGGCGTCGATCGCCCGCTCGAGGTCGTGGCCGAGGTACGCGGCCATCGTCATGACGAGCAGGCCCGACACGATGAGCGTCGCGTTGAAGGCCACCCCCGAGATGCCGCCGCCGGCGCCGAGCGACGAGAAGTGCACCTGCCACCACTCGTCGTCCGACGCGGTGAGCATCGAGAACAGCACGCCCACGGCGAGGAACGACGGCGCGAGGGTGCCGAGCACGCGCGTGTCGACGTCCTCGCCGAGCAGGCGCGCGAGGTACGCGGCACCCGCGCAGGCGAGCGAGACGGCGATCGAGCCCGCCACCCCGTCCAGCTCGAGCCCGACGAACCCCTCCTGGAAGACGAGTCCGAGCGCCTGCACCGCGATGTACGCGAAGCCGGCGCAGACGATCGTCAGCGACACGGCGGCCGTCGCGTGCACGACGCGCGAGAGGCCGCGCGAGTCGGCGACGCGCACGCGGGTGGGCGAGCGCAGGAACGCGATGGCGAAGGTGACGGATGCGGATGCCGCGGCGAGCAGCGACGCGACGGTCGCGACCGTGAGGCCCGCCGCGTCCGTGGCGTCGGGCCCGCCGTCGGGGGCTGCGGAGATCGGATGCGTGTCGCCCACGAGCACGAGCAGCCCACCGACGACGCCGACCACCGCGGCGACGAGCGCGGCGAGGATGGCCTCGAGCTCCTGCCGCGACCGCGGACCGAGGTCGCTCGTCGCGAGCGCACGACGCAGCGGCGCCAGCGGCGAGCGCGTCACGCGGGTGTCGCGAGCAGCAGGCGCTCGGCGTTCGGCAGGCGCAGGAGCGCCGCAGCGGGCACGAGCAGCTTCGCGCCGCGGATGCCGGCGCCGATGACGACCTCGCCCGCATCCGCCACCGCGTCGTCGACGAGGATGGGCCATCCGGGCAGGCCGACGGGGGTGATGCCTCCGTGCTGCATGCCCGTGTCGCGCACGGCGTCGTCCATGGGTGCGAACGACGCCTTGCGGGCGTCGAGCCGCCTGCGCACGACGCCGTTGACGTCGGCGCGATGCGTCGCGAGCACCATGACGGCAGCCGTGCGCGTCTCGTCCCCTCGCCGACCCGCCACGACGACGCAGTTCGCGCCCGCCTCGAGCGCGACGTCGTACGCGGCGCAGAACGCCGCCGTGTCGGCGAGGTCGGCGTCGATCGCGGCGACGAGCGCCTCGGGCACGTCGCCGATCGCAGCCGCGACGGCGGGGGCGAGCAGCTCGGGATGCTCGGATGCAGGGCGCCACTCGAGGGTGCCGCGTGCGCTCGGGCTCATGCGGCGAGCCTAGCCGCGGGCGCGAGAGGCCCCCGCGCCGCGGGGCTCGCCGCGACGGCGTGCACCGAGCGGTCAGGGTAGCCCCGGACCTCGGGCACCGCTACGGGGGCGACGCATCCGTGCCGGTGCGAGGACGGTAGGGGGACATCGTCGATCGGAGACCCGCATGTACTTCCACCTCCAGCAGCTCATCCATCCGATCGTCGAGGACGAGCCGGATCCCGCAGCCGCCAACGCGCTGCAGGAGGGTCTCGGCGGTCAGTTCGGCGAGATGCGCACGATGATGCAGTACCTCTTCCAGAGCATGAACTTCCGCGGTCCGTCGGCGAAGCCGTACAAGGACCTCATCCAGGGCGTCGGCACCGAGGAGATCGCGCACGTCGAGCTCATCGGCACCACCATCTCGCGCCTCCTCGACGGATCGCCGCGCTACAAGGGCAAGCCCGACGCCCCGGTCGACGCGCCCGGCACGGGTGGCGCGACGCCGCTCGAGATCGCGCTCGACCACTCGAACATCCACCACTACCTCGTCGGCGCCCAGGGCGCGATGCCCGTCGACGCCGCAGGCAACCCGTGGCTCGGCAGCTACGTCTACAACTCGGGCAACCTCGTGCTCGACCTGCTCTACAACCTCATGCTGGAGTCGACGGGACGCCTGCAGAAGTGCCGCCTGTACGAGATGACCTCCAACAAGACGGCTCGCGAGACGATCTCGTACCTCATCGTGCGCGACCAGGCGCACGAGAACGCGTACGCGAAGGCCCTCGAGACGCTGGGCGTCAACTGGCGCACGTCGCTGCCCATCCCGAAGACCAACGCCGAGGCCTTCCCCGAGGTCAAGCGCCTCGTCGACCTCGGGCTGCAGTCGAAGAGCTACTCGTTCGACCTGGGCGACCAGTCGGAGGCCGGCCGCATCTTCCAGGGCGCGTCGCCCTCGAACGACGGCACCGACCTCATCGCGACCGAGCAGGCCCCCGAGGGCGGCCCGCTGACGATCGCGCCCGAGCGCCCGGAGGAGTTCTCGCCCGGCGCCGACGCCGAGCTGCGCGCCCTCATCGAGGCGACCGCAGCCATGGAGATGGCCGACATCGACATGACCTTCGGCGCGCTCAAGGGCTGACGCTCGCGGCCCTCCGAGCCATACGATCCACCTCTCACGACAGAAGGAGCACACCATGGCCAAGGAAGCCATCGAGAAGGCTGCGGGCTTCGACCCCATCCGCACCGCCCACGACCTGGGCGTGCGCAGCTCGCACGCCTACCTGGCGGGCTTCGCCTCCATCGGCATCTCGTTCGCCGCATGGACGGTGTCGCGGTTCAAGCCCGACGACGCACGCGACCAGTCGGACCGCTGGGGCATCTTCGTCGGCCACTGGGCGCCGACGTTCCTCGCGATCGGTCTCGCGCTGAAGAAGGAGGAGCGCTAGGCGCTCCGGCGCCTCGGCGCCAGGGCGCATCAGCGTCCATCGCGAGGGGGCTCGGCCGACGGCCGGGCCCCCTCGTCGTGCGGTCGCGCCGCTCATCGCGAGGTGCGCCGTGCGCCGGGAGGTGGGCTTCCCGCTGCGGCGTGCCCCTCGCGGTGAGGTGCGCTGCTCGCGTCGAGGCGCGGCGCGCGCCGCGCCCTGGGACGAGCACCGCACCTCCGTACGAGCAGCGCGTATCGCCACCGGCCACGCCACGCGCACGGCACCTGACGACGGGCCCCCGCGCGCTGAGCGGCTCGACTCATGCGGGGAACCCCACACCTGCGAGCTGCTGCGACACGTCCCACATGCGCGCGGCGTCCGCCGTCGAGCGCAGCGAGTGGAACGGCTCTTGCAGCGCCGGCGCGCCCCCCAGGCGCCCCGGCCCGCGCGGGCCCCACAGCTGTCCCGCTCGCGCATCCGCCGACGTGGCCGCGACGAGCGCGGGCAGCATCGCGGTCTCGGGCGTGCCGACCAGGATGCCCCGCGCCGACAGGCGCCGGATCATCCGCACCGCGCCCGTGTCTCGCGCGCGACCGACCTCGGGACGCGCCGCGAGCAGGCTCGTCGGCGCGATGCCCGGATGCGCGAGCAGGCTCGTGAGGCCCCAGCCGGCCGCATCCGAGCGTCGGGCCAGCTCGAGGCCGAACAGCCCGAAGGCGATCTTCGACTGGCGGTACGCCGCCATGCCGTCGTAGCGCCGCGTCCACTGCAGGTCGTCCCAGCGGATCGACCCGCGTGCGGCTGCGACGCTCAGCTGCGACACGACGCGCGCCCGACCCGCGCGCAGCAGCGGCAGCAGATGGGCGACGAGCGCGACGTGCCCCACGTGGTTCGTCCCGAGCTGCAGCTCGAGGCCGTCGGCGGTCGTCTGCCGGTCGGGCGGCGTCATGACGCCGGCGTTGCCGACGAGCATGTGGATGGGGTCGCCCGCGGCCGTGAGCGTCTCGCCGAGGCGCGCGACCGAGTCGAGCGACGAGAGATCGAGGGCGTGGAGCGCGAGGCGCGCGCCGGGCACCGCTGCTCGGATGCGGGTGGCCGCCGCCTCGCCCTTCGCCGGGTTGCGCACCGGCAGCAGCACCTCGGCGCCCGCTCGTGCGAGACGCTCGGCGAGGCGCAGGCCCATGCCGTCGCTGCCTCCCGTCACCAGGGCTCGGCGACCGGTGAGGTCGGGGACGTCGACGTCGATCGTGCGTGGCATGTCGTGCTCCTTGTCGTCTGCTCCACCCTCGCGGCGGCTCGAGGGCGCATCCAGGGATCGTCGATCCGTGGATGCGCGCGCTGCGGCCGGGCAGGATCGAGCGCATGGACATCGACCGCGCCGGCCTCGCCGCGTTCCTGCGCACGCGTCGGGCCGCGCTGCAGCCGGAGGACGTGGGGCTGCCGCGCGGCCAGCGTCGACGCACCGAGGGCCTGCGGCGCGAGGAGGTCGCAGCGCTCGCGCACATGAGCGTCGACTACGTCGCGCGCCTCGAGCGCGAGGTGGGGCCGCAGCCGTCGCCGCAGATGCTCGCCGCCATCGCGCACGGGCTGCACCTGTCGCGCATCGAGCGCGATCACCTCTTCCGGCTCGCCGGCCACGAGCCGCCGTCGGTCGGCATCGAGGGCGAGCACGTGGGGCCAGGGCTCCTGCGCGTGCTCGATCGGCTCGACGACACCCCCGCCGAGATCGTCACCGAGCTGGGCGAGACCCTGCGGCAGACGCGCATGGGCGTCGCGCTGCTCGGCGACCTCACGCGGCACACCGGTCCCGATCGCTCGATCGGGTACCGCTGGTTCGCGCATCCGGACGGCCGCCGCCTGCAGCATCCCGACGATCACCTCTTCTACTCGCGGATGTACGCGTCGGGGCTGCGCGAGCTGTCGGCCAGGCGGGGCCCGGGGTCGCGGGCCGCGGCCTTCGCGTCGCTGCTGCTCGAGCGGTCGGCGGAGTTCCGCGAGGTGTGGGAGCGGCACGAGGTGGGGGTGCGGCCGCGCGAGACGAAGCGCTTCGTGCATCCCGACGTCGGGGAGCTCGAGCTCGCGTGCCAGCAGCTCGTCGACCCGGCCGCGTCGCACACGCTGCTCGTCTACACGGCGATCCCCGGCACGCCGAGCCACGAGCGCCTCGCGCTGCTGTCGATGCTGGCGGCGCCGGCGGCGTGACGCGCGGTGCCGTCGCCGTCGCGAGGCACGCCCGCCGCTGCGAGGGACGCCAGCCGTTGCGAGGTACGCCAGCCGCTGCGAGGTACGCGTCGCGCGAGCATCGGGTGCGCGAAGGGTCGGGAGGTACGGCTCGTGCAGGACCCCGCGACGCCTCGGGTGCCTCGCGACGACGGCCGTGCCTCGCGTCCGCTCAGACGCGGAGACGGGCGCGCACCCCGCGAGGGATGCGCGCCCGTCGGAGCGAGCGGAGGGTCAGGCCGAGGCCGAGCCCGCCTTCGCAGCCTTCTCGGCATCCGCGGCGGCCTTCGCCTCGGCGGCCTGCGCCTCGAGCAGCGCGTCGCGCTTCGCGCCCGGCACCCATCCGCCGTCGACGACGCGGCGCTGGAACAGCGACGCGGCCACGACGAGCACCACGGCGATGACGATGCAGAGGATGACGCCGAGGGTCGTGCCGCCCATGAGCGAGACGCCGATGAGCGTGCCGAACCAGCCGAAGTCGGCGTCGCCGAACGTCGAGTTCGAGAAGCCGAACTCGCCGAGCACCAGCAGCAGCACCGCGGGCAGGATCGTGATGATCACGCCGTTCACGAAGCCGCCGATCGCGGCGCCGATGCGGCCACCCGTCGCGTTGCCGAAGACGCCGGCGCCACCGCCCGTGAAGAAGTGCGGCACCATGCCGGGCAGGATGAGCGCGAGACCCAGCGCGGGGTTCAGCCACACGGCGATGATGCCGAGCGTCACGAGGCCGCCTGCGAACGACGACAGGAAGCCGATGAGCACCGCGTTCGCGCCGTACGGGAAGACGATCGGGATGTCGAGGGCCGGCTTCGCGCCGGGCACGACCTTCTCGGCGATGCCCTGGAAGGCGGGCACGAGCTCGCCGAGCACCGTGCGCACGCCGTAGAGGATCACGGCGACGCCGACGCCGAACTGCAGCGCCTGCGCGAACGCGGCCATGATGAACGCGCCTGCGTCGGCTGCGCCGAACAGCTCGAGCGCCTCCTCGGGGATGGCGATGAGCGCCCAGACGGCGAAGACCTCGTAGATGAGCACCATCGACAGCGCCGTCGCGACCATCGAGTCGCGCAGGAACTTCAGGCCCTGCGGGAAGCGGATCTCCTCGGTGGAGCGGCTCCGGCGTCCCGTCGCCTGGCCGACGGCGCCGGCGGCGACGTAGCCGAGCGTGCCGAAGTGGCCGATGGCGATCGAGTCGTCGCCCGTGATCTTCTTCATCCACGGCTGCGCGAACGCCGGCATGACGACCATGATCACGCCGAGCAGCAGCGCACCCACGATGACGACGAGCCATCCGAGGTCGTCGCCGAAGCCGACGCTCAGCACGACCGTGAGCATGAGGGCCATGAACACCATGTGGTGCCCCGTGAGGAAGATGTAGCTCAGCGGCGTGAAGCGCGCGAGCACGAGCATCACGAGGAAGCCGAGCACGAGCACGTACGCGCTCGTCGCGCCGTACTGCTCGGAGGCGATGGCCGTGATGACCTCGTTCGTCGGGATGACGCCCTGCGCGCCCGTGACGGCGAGGATGAGCTCGCCGAGCGGGCCGAGGGATGCGACGACGACGTTGGCGCCCGCGCCGAGGATGAGGAAGCCGAG
The DNA here is from genome assembly GCF_042666675.1 of Agrococcus sp. GCM10030265. Classification (NCBI taxonomy): domain Bacteria; kingdom Bacillati; phylum Actinomycetota; class Actinomycetes; order Micrococcales; family Microbacteriaceae; genus Agrococcus; species Agrococcus sp. GCM10030265. The sequence goes on along the minus strand of NZ_JBHTCZ010000001.1, from coordinate 424,178 downwards.
GGCCGCCTTCAGCGCACCGCCCACGACCTGGCCGCCCGTGCGACGCAGGGCGATGAGGCCGACGGCCGTGATGATGCCGATGAGGTACGCGGGCACGTTGAGGATCTGCTGCCCGATGAAGTCGAGGATGACGACGAGCCACTCCATCGCGGCTCCCTTCTGCTGTGTCTGGTGGGGTCCTGGCGTCAGCCGACGTGCGGCGTGAGCTTCTCGGTGATCTCGGCGACGCTCGTGAAGTTGTCGATCACGATGACCGTCGCGGGGACGTCGCCGATCTCGGGTGCGAGCTCGTCGGAGGTGAGCACGACGTCGGCCGTGCGGGCGGCGCCGCGGGCGGTGCCGATGTCGGCCGCCTCGACGTCGGCGTCGTCGACGCCGAGGGAGCGGAGGGCCTTCTCTGCGTTCATCTTGAGCAGCACCGAGGTGCCGATGCCCATGCCGCAGACTGCGACGATCTTCATGGGATGCCTTCCTTCTTCGTTCGGGTGGTGGGGATGCGTCAGGCGGCCGTCGCGAGCGCGCGCAGCTGGGCGCGCACGGCGGCGGGGGAGTCGGCGGCGAGCAGCGACTGGAGGGCGTCGTCGTCGGCGAGGATGCCCGCGAGCGCGGCCATGACCTCGAGGTGGCCGTCGTGGTCGGTGGCGGCGAGGCCGACGACGAGCCGCACGGGGTCGTTGGCCTTCGACCCGAACGCGACGGGCTCGGCGAGCGTGACCCACGAGATGCCGGTGCGCTGCACGGCGGGGCTGGGGCGCGAGTGCGCGAGCGCGAAGCCGGGCGCGATGACGATGTAGGGGCCGTGCTCGTCGACGGCGGCGAGCATCTCGTCGGTGTAGGCGTCGGTGGTCACGCCGGTGGCGACGAGGCGATCGCCTGCCGCTCGGATGGCTGCGCGCCAGTCGTCGGCGGCGACGTGCGTCGCGATCGCATCCTCGGGCAGCTGCTCGGCCAGGTCCACGGTCGTCGTACTCCTTCGTCGTCGAGGCGGGGTCGCCCCTCGGGCGTGGCCGACACTACTCGGAATCGGCGACTTCTGCACACTATTGGTCGAAAGCGCGGCGTTTCCCGGCGGTGCGCCACCCCCGCCTCTCCGCCGCTGGACCGGTCGCTCGTGGCGCGCCTCGACTGGTCGCTCGTTGGGCCTGACTGGTCGCTCGTGGCGCGCCCTGACTGGTCGCTCGTCGAGCCAGACTGGTCGCTCGTGGTGGGGATCCGTCGCTCGTTGCAACGACGAGCGACCACCCGAGCACCACGAGCGACCACCCGAGCACCACGAGCGACCAGTCGGCGGATGCCGGAGGAGCCCGGGCGCCGAGGCGCGACGACGCGGGTCAGCCCGCCGCACGCCTCCGCGTGATGCGGCTGATGCGGTCGGCGTCGAACAGCGCATCCTGGGCGAGCAGCGACGCACCGCGCACGCCCGCCTTCGAGCCCAGGCGCGAGCGCTCGACGACGAGGCCCTGGCGCGAGAAGACGTGGCTCGCGCCGAAGATCGCGCGGCGGATGGCGCCGATGAAGCGCTCGCCGGCCTCGGCGAGGTTGCCGCCGATGACGACGGCGGAGGGGTTCAGCAGTCCCACGACGTCGGCGATCGCGTAGCCGATGACCTCGCCGATCTCCTCGAGCGCGGCGATCGCATCCTCGTCGCCCGCATCCACGAGCGCCACGATGTCGGCGGACGTGCGGATGCGGGCGCCGGCGCGGGTGAGCTCGTCGCGCACGGTGCCGCCGGACGCGACGGTCTCGAGTCGGCGCAGCGGCTCGCTGAGCCGATCGCGGATGGGTGCGGAGAGCTGGCCGGCGCCGCCGCGCGAGCCGCGCAGGATGTCGCCGTCCTGCACGAACGCGCAGCCGACGCCGATGCCGGCCTTCACGACGACGAGGTCGCGGTACTCCTGCCACGCGAGCCGCGACTCGCCGACGGCGAGGATGTTGACGTCGCGGTCGACGGCGACGACGACGTCGGGCATGAGCGAGCCGAGGTAGCGCGAGATCTCGACGTCGTCCCAGCGCGGGTCGAGCTGCGGCGAGCCGAGGATGCCCGTCGCGGAGTCGACGGGGCCGGGCACGCCGATGCCGATGCCGCGCACGTCGACGGTCGAGCGGCCGAGGGCGGCGAGCAGGTGCTCGAAGACCTGCATGGCCCAGTCGAAGATGTCGTCGGGCCCGTCGAACAGGCCGATGTCGGCCTCGTCCTCGCTGAGCACCGTCGAGACGAGGTCGGTGACGCCGACCTTCGTGTGGCTCGAGCCGATGTCCATCGCGAGCAGCACGCCGGAGTCGGCGTTGACCGCGAACTCCTCGGCGGGGCGGCCGCCGCGCGAGTCCTGCTGGCCCGAGCGCACGACGATGCCGGGCTCGAGCAGCTCGTCGAGGCGGCGGCCGATCGTGACGCGCGACCAGCCGAGCCGGTCGACGAGCTCGCTGCGCGTCGTCGCCTCGCCGGAGCGGATGAGGTCGAGCACGACGCCGGAGCCCGTGGACAGGTGCTTGGGCATCTGCGGCTCCTCTCAGCGTCGATGCGGTGCCCGGACGGGCGGAGGGGATCGCGTCGACTTCGGACTACTTCTATGCCAAAGTAGCGGACATGGCCGACGACGTCACCACGATCCTGCCCGACCCCGTGCTCGGTGCCCGACACGAGGCGGAGCGGCGAGCCGTCGCCGCAGCCATCGCGATCCCCGCGCACGTCGTGCAGGCGAAGGGCCACGGGCACGCGGGCACCGCGATGGCGATGGCGCCGCTCGCCCACGTGCTCTTCCAGCGCATCCTGCGGCACGACCCCGCCGACCCCGCATGGGAGGGTCGCGATCGCTTCGTGCTGAGCGCCGGGCACGCGAGCCTGCTGCTCTACACGCAGCTGCACCTCACGGGCTACGACCTCTCGCTCGCCGACGTCGCCGCATCCCGCCAGCTCGACGCCCGCACGCCCGGCCACCCCGAGCTGCGGCACACGCCCGGCGTCGAGATGTCGACGGGGCCCTTGGGCCAGGGCGTCGCCTCTGCGGTCGGCATCGCGCTCGCGGCACGTCGCGACGAGGCGCTGCACGGCGCGGGCACCGGCGTCTTCGACCCGACGGTCTTCGCGCTCGCGGGCGACGGATGCCTGCAGGAGGGCGTGTCGGGCGAGGCGTCGAGCCTCGCGGGCACGCTCGGGCTCGACAACCTGGTGCTCGTGTGGGACGACAACCGCATCACGATCGACGGCGGCACCGACGTCGCCTTCGACGAGGATGTGCGGGCCCGCTACGCCGCCTACGGCTGGCGCGTGCTCGAGATCGACGACTTCCGCGACCTCGCGGCCATCGAGCGCGTCCTCGAGGATGCACGGCGTCCCACGGGCCGCCCCACGCTCGTGGCCGTGCGCTCGACGATCGGCGCGCCCTCCGCGCTGATCGGCGGCACGCCGAAGGCGCACTCGGGCGGCTTCGGCGACGCCGAGGTCGCCGCGGTGAAGACGGCGCTCGGCTTCGCGGCCGACGCATCCCTCGACGACCTCGTGCCGGCCGACGTGCTCACGGTCACGAGGCGCGCGCTCGAGCGCGGCGACCGGCTGCACCGCGAGTGGCGCGAGCGCTACGAGCGGTGGATGGAGGAGGCGCCCGGTCGCGTCATGATGCGTCGCTGCTCGGGCGTCGCCGGCTGGGAGGCCGACGGCGGCTTCGCGGGCTCGCTCGCCGTCGAGGCGGGGCTCGCAGCCCTCGACGAGGTGCCGGCGCCCGAGGAGGGCGCGTCGGTCGCGACGCGGGCGACGAACGGCGCGGTGCTGCAGGCGCTGCAGCCATGGGGTGGTCTCTTCGGCGGCTCGGCCGACCTCTCGGGGTCGACGAGCGTCTCGGTGCCCGGCGAGGCGATGTCGCGCTCGAACCCGGGTGGCGACTTCGTGCACTTCGGCATCCGCGAGCACGCGATGGCCGCCATCCTCTCGGGCATCGCGCTGCATGGGCTGTGGCGCCCGTACGCATCCACGTACCTCGCGTTCAGCGACTACCAGCGGCCCGCGCTGCGGCTGCAGGCGCTCATGGGGCTGCCCGCGATCCACGTGTACACGCACGACTCGGTCGCCGTCGGCGAGGACGGGCCGACGCACCAGCCGGTCGAGCAGGTCGCGGCGCTGCGCACCATCCCCGGGCTCGACGTCGTGCGCCCGGCCGACGGCGCCGAGGTGCTCGCGGCGTGGCGTCGCATCCTGGCCCTGCCGTCGGGTCCGACGGCGCTCGTGCTGTCGCGGCAGGGTCTGCCGGTGCTGCCCGTACGCGAGGGGCTGGATGCGTCGGTCGCGCTCGGTGGATACGTCGCGTGGCAGCACGGCTCGGGGTCGGACGTGGCGCTCATCGCCACCGGCTCCGAGGTGCAGCTCGCGCTCGCCGCGGCGCAGGTGCTCGCCTCGGGGGGCGTGGCAGTGCGGGTCGTCTCGATGCCGTGCGTCGAGTGGTTCGAGGCGGCGCCGGCGGAGTGGCGCGATGCGGTGCTGCCGCCCGCGCTGCGCGCTCGCGTCGCCGTCGAAGCGGGGCGCGGCGACGTCTGGTGGCGCTGGGTGGGTCTCGACGGCCGCGTCGTGTCGATCGACGAGTTCGGCGAGTCGGGCGCTGGCGCCGAGGTGATGGCGCGCCGCGGCATGACGGTGGATGCGGTGCTCTCCGCGGCCCGCGAGGTGCTGGCGGGCTGATCCGCCTCGGGTGCCGCCGTTGCGAGGTGCGCTTCCCGCGTCGCGAGGTACGCGAAGCGCGCCGAGATACTGCTCGTGCGCTAGCTGTCGCTGCTTCGCGTGCCTCGCAACGCGGAGGGCTAGCGGCGGCGCAGGACCTCGACCGTCGCGGCCCGCAGCCAGCGCGCGGGCTCGGCGAGCGCATCCGCAGGGGAGGGCGCCACGTCGACCGCGGCGACCGCATCCGCGATGCCGACCTCGGCGAGCGCCGAAGCGTCGACCAGGACGCGCCCCGCGACTGCGACGCAGGGCACGCCGAGCGCCGCCGCGTGGCGCGCGATGCCGACGGGCGTCTTGCCCATGAGCGACTGCGAGTCGAGCGACCCCTCCGCGACGACGACGAGATCGGATGCGGCGATCGCCGCGTCGAGGTCGAGCAGGTCGGCGAGCAGCTCGACGCCGTCGGCAGCGGAGGCGCCGAGCACCGCCACCAGCCCGCCGGCGATGCCACCGCCCGAGCCGCCCCAGTCGGCACCTTCGAGGTCGACGCCGGTCGCGGCGTCCACGACGCGTGCGAAGGAACGCAGCCCGTCGTCGAGCAGCGCGACCGTCGCAGGGTCGGCGCCCTTCTGCGGCCCGAAGACATGGGCGGCGCCGCGCTCGCCGACGAACGGGTTCGCGACGTCGCTGCACAGCACGAGCTCGACGCCCGCGAGCAGCGCCCGCGCGGCCGACGCGTCCACCGACGCGATGCGCGCGAGGTCCCCGCCACCACCCACCGCCGGCGCACCGGACGCGTCGAGCAGCCGCACGCCGAGCGCCCGCAGCGCCCCGGCGCCGCCATCGGTCGACGCCGAGCCACCGACGCCGACGAGCACTCGGCGCGCACCGGCCGCGATCGCGAGCCGGATGAGCTCGCCCGTGCCCTCGGTGTGCGACGCGAGCGCGGTCCGAGGCGAGGGCGTGACGAGGGGGAGCCCGCTCGCCGCGGCCATCTCGACCATCGCGACGTCGCCGAGCAGCGCCCACCGCGCATCCACCGGCTCGCCCAGCGGGCCGGTCACGGTGTCGACGCGGGTCTCAGCGCCGGCCGCGACCAGCGCATCCACCGTGCCCTCGCCGCCGTCGGCGAAGGGCAGCGTGGTGACGCTCGCCGACGGCCAGACGTCATGCACGCCGTCGCCGATCGCATGGGCGGCCTCGACCGCGGTGAGCGTGCCCTTCAGCTTGTCGGGCGCGACGAGCACGCGCGGCCTGCCGAGACCGGTCGGATGCGGGATGGCTGCTGACATCGTCGTCCTCGGATGGTCGTGGGTCGAGCCGGCGAGGGCCCGGGTCGAGCGCGGAGCGCTACTCGGACTGCAGCGCACCCCATCCGGACGTGCGCTCGATGCGGGCGCGCACGTCGACACGGGGGCGCTCGCGATCGGGGTAGGGGCGGCCGCCGTAGTGCTGCGACAGGGAGTCGATGCCTGCCATGTCGGTGTCATCGCTGATCTCCTCGACGACGAGCTGCAGCGCCAGGTGGTTGTACCAGTTCGACTCGTCGATGACGTCGAGCGCGAAGCGGGGGTCGCGGCGCAGGTGCGCGAGGCGCACGCGCTCGGCGTCGAGGTTCACGAGGATGCGGCCGTCGTCCTCGAGCAGATACCAGGTGGCGACGGCGACGGGCCGGCCGTCCTTCGCGAGCGTCGCCATCACGGCAGGGTTCGCCTTGCGCAGGAACTCGATGGCCTCGGGGCTCAGGGTCGCAGTCATGCCTCAACGCTAGCGACGCCACACCGTGCGGCAAGGGGCTGTGCCACCGCTCGCAGCCCGGCCCCGGCGCTCCGCGACCACGACGAAGCGCCCCGGCCCGCGCGATGCGGGGCCGGGGCGCTGTCGTGCGGTCGGCGGGAGGTCCGACCGGGTCAGAGGGCGGGGACTAGAAGTCCCAGTCCTCGTCCTCCGTCGCCACGGCCTTGCCGATGACGTAGGAGGAGCCGGAGCCCGAGAAGAAGTCGTGGTTCTCGTCGGCGTTCGGCGACAGGGCCGAGAGGATCGCCGGGTTCACGTCGGTCACCGACGACGGGAACAGGGGCTCGAACCCGAGGTTCATGAGCGCCTTGTTCGCGTTGTAGTGCAGGAACTTCTTGACGTCCTCGGTGAGGCCGACCTCGTCGTACAGCTCGGCCGTGTACTTCGACTCGTTCTCGTACAGCTCGTAGAGCAGCGTGTACGCGTAGTCCTTCAGCTCGGCCTGCTGCTCCTCGGAGAGCTTCGCGAAGCCCTGCTGGAACTTGTAGCCGATGTAGTACCCGTGCACGGCCTCGTCGCGGATGATGAGGCGGATCATGTCGGCCGTGTTCGTGAGCTTCGCGTGGCTCGACCAGTACATGGGCAGGTAGAAGCCCGAGTAGAACAGGAACGACTCGAGCAGCGTCGAGGCGATCTTGCGCTTCAGCGGGTCGTCGCCCTCGTAGTAGTCGACGATGATCTCGGCCTTGCGCTGCAGGTACGGGTTCTCCGTCGACCAGCGGAACGCGTCGTCGATCTCCTTCGTCGACGCGAGGGTCGAGAAGATCGACGAGTACGACTTCGCGTGCACCGACTCCATGAACGCGATGTTCGTGTAGACGGCCTCCTCGTGCGGGGTGATCGCATCGGGGATGAGCGACACGGCGCCCACGGTGCCCTGGATGGTGTCGAGCAGCGTGAGGCCCGTGAAGACGCGCATCGTCAGCTGCTGCTCCTGCGGCGTCAGCGTCGCCCACGACTGGATGTCGTTCGAGAGCGGCACCTTCTCGGGCAGCCAGAAGTTGTTGACGAGACGGTTCCAGACCTCGAGGTCCTTGTCGTCCTGGATGCGGTTCCAGTTGATCGCCTGCACCAGGTGGTTGTGGCGGTGCTGGCGCCGCTGCGCCTCGGTCTGCTGGCCGGCCGCGAGCGTCTCGGCCGTGGCCTCGCGCTCGGCGGCGATGTGCTCGCGGGTCGCCTCCGGAGCGTCGACGATCTCGTCGAACGCCCCGGCGGCGCCGGTGCTGTGCTGGGTGTCGGTCATGTCCTGATCCTCGATGTCTCGGTCTCGTGCAGCCCTAGAGCATGCAGGAGACGCAGCCCTCGACCTCCGTGCCCTCCAGCGCGAGCTGGCGGAGACGGATGTAGTAGACGGTCTTGATGCCCTTGCGCCATGCGTAGATCTGGGCCTTGTTGATGTCGCGCGTCGTCGCGGTGTCCTTGAAGAACAGCGTGAGCGACAGGCCCTGGTCGACGTGCTGCGTCGCGGCGGCGTAGGTGTCGATGATCTTCTCGGGGCCGATCTCGTACGCGTCCTGGAAGTACTCCAGGTTGTCGTTCGTCATGAACGGCGCCGGGTAGTAGACGCGGCCGATCTTGCCTTCCTTGCGGATCTCGATCTTCGCGGCGATCGGGTGGATCGACGACGTCGAGTTGTTGATGTACGAGATCGAGCCCGTGGGCGGCACGGCCTGCAGGTTCTGGTTGTAGATGCCGTGCTGCTGCACGAGCGCCTTCAGCTCGCGCCAGTCGTCCTGCGTCGGGATGTGCACCTCGGCGTCGGCGAAGAGCTGCGCGACGCGCTGCGTCGCCGGCGTCCACGCCTGGTCGGTGTACTTGTCGAAGAACTCGCCGGAGGCGTACTTCGAGCGCTCGAAGCCCTCGAAGACCTGGCCCTTCTCCTGCGCGATGAGGTTCGACGCGCGGAGGGCGTGGAACAGCACCGTGTAGAAGTAGATGTTCGTGAAGTCGACGCCCTCGTCGGAGCCGTAGAAGATGCGCTCGCGACCGAGGTAGCCGTGCAGGTTCATCTGGCCGAGGCCGATGGCGTGGCTCATGTCGTTGCCGCGGGCGATCGACGGCACCGAGTCGATGTTCGACTGGTCGGACACCGCGGTGAGCGCGCGGATCGACGTCTCGATGGTCTTGCCGAAGTTCGGCGAGTCCATCGTGAGCGCGATGTTCAGCGAGCCGAGGTTGCAGGAGATGTCCTTGCCGATCGACTCGTAGCCGAGGTCCTCGACGTACTGCGACGGCGTGTTCACCTGCAGGATCTCGCTGCAGAGGTTCGACATGTTGATGCGGCCGTCGATCGGGTTGGCCCGGTTCACCGTGTCCTCGAACATGATGTACGGGTAGCCCGACTCGAACTGGATCTCGGCGAGCGTCTGGAAGAAGTCGCGGGCGCGGATCTTCTTCTTCGTGATGCGAGCGTCGTCGACCATCTCGTGGTACTTCTCGCTCACCGAGATGTCGGCGAACGGCACGCCGTAGACGCGCTCGACGTCGTACGGCGAGAACAGGTACATGTCCTCGTCCTTCTTCGCGAGCTCGAACGTGATGTCCGGCACCACGACGCCGAGCGACAGCGTCTTGATGCGGATCTTCTCGTCGGCGTTCTCGCGCTTCGTGTCGAGGAACCGCATGATGTCGGGGTGGTGCGCCTGCAGGTACACCGCTCCGGCACCCTGACGGGCACCGAGCTGGTTCGCGTAGGAGAAGCTGTCCTCGAAGAGCTTCATCACGGGGATGATGCCCGACGACTGGTTCTGGATCTGCTTGATCGGGGCGCCGTACTCGCGGATGTTCGTGAGGTTGAACGCCACGCCTCCGCCGCGCTTCGACAGCTGCAGCGCGGAGTTGATCGAGCGGCCGATCGACTCCATGTTGTCCTCGATGCGGAGGAGGAAGCAGGAGACGAGCTCGCCGCGCTGCTTCTTGCCTGCGTTGAGGAACGTGGGCGTCGCCGGCTGGAAGCGACCCGTGACGATCTCGTCGACGAGGGCCTCGGCGAGGCGCTCGTCGCCTGCGGCGAGCGCGAGCGCGACGTTGACGACGCGGTCCTCGTAGCGCTCGAGGTAGCGGTTCCCGTCGAACGTCTTCAGCGTGTACGACGTGTAGTACTTGAACGCGCCGAGGAACGTGGGGAAGCGGAACTTGTAGCCGTAGGCGCGCTTCATGAGCGACTTGATGAAGTCGAACGAGTACTGCTCGAGCACCTCGCCCTCGTAGTACTCGTTCTCGACGAGGTAGTCGAGCTTCTCCTTCAGCGAGTGGAAGAAGACCGTGTTCTGGTTGACGTGCTGCAGGAAGTACTGGTTCGCAGCCTCGCGGTCCTTGTCGAACTGGATCTCGCCGTTCGGACCGTAGAGGTTGAGCATCGCGTTCAGCGAGTGGTAGTCCATCTGCGGCGAGTGCGTGCCCGCCGCGGACTGCTCGGTGGTCACAGTTGCCACAGGTCGTCCAATCTGTCGTTCAGGATGCTGACGTCCTCGGGAGTCCCGAAGACCTCGAATCGGTGCAGGTAGGGCACGTCGCACTTCGCGGCGATGATGTCGCCCGCGATGCAGAAGTCGGCCCCGAAGTTGGCGTTGCCGCCCGCGACGACGCCGCGGAGGAGCGCGCGGTTGCCCTCGTCGTTCAGGAAGCGGATGACCTGCTTCGGCACGGAGCCCCTGCCGTGCTCCCCGTAGGTGGGGGTGATGAGCACGTAGGGGCGCTGCGCCTGCAGGGCGGGCTCGCTCGCGTGGAGGGGGATGCGCGCCGCGGGCCGGCCCAGCTTCGACACGAAGCGCGCCGTGTTGCCCGACACCGACGAGAAGTAGACGATCTCGGGTGCGACGGGCGGCGCTTCGAGGAGCATGGGGAGGCCTCGCGGTGCGTCAGGGATGGATGAGGCTCGCGAAACGCGAGATCAGGCGGAGAGGGCCTGGATCTTGTCGGGGCGGAAGCCCGACCAGTGGTCCTCGCCGGCGATGACGACGGGCGCCTGCATGTAGCCGAGGTCCTTGACCGTCTGGAGGGCCTTGTCGTCGACCGAGACGTCGAAGATCTCGTAGTCGACGCCCTGCGCGTCGAGCGCGCGCTTCGTCGCGGTGCACTGCACGCATGCCGGCTTGGAGTAGACGGTGACAGCCATTTCGGTCCTGCTCTCTCACGCTGCGAGGTGGTTCTGGGGATCGGCCTGAGCCGGGAGTGCCCACTATATGTAGGGCCACCGACATTCGCTCGGCACTAGATGCGGCGTTTCTCCACACCTGATGCAACGCCTGTGGACCGTCGGGGATTCCTTCCCAGCGCTGGCGCGGAAGTTGCCTGTGGACACCGCTCTCCACACCTGTGGAGAGGGATTTCGCGACACGCCGACGGCGGCTTACACGCGTGTGATTCGCATCCGCCATGGCGCCCTCCCGATCCCTGCACGATGGCCCATGCCACCGACACCGATCAGGGATCGAGCCGCTCGTGCGTCTCCCGATCCCGCCGCGGGGCGGCGGCGGCATCCCGCGCGCGACGCCGCAGCGCGAGGCCGCGCATCGCGACGCCGATGCCCACGGGGATCGCGACGAGCAGCACCGCCGTCGTCGCCGGCAGCGCGACGCCCGTGGCAGCCATGGTCGACAGCACCAGCACGGCGACCGCGACGAGCGCGCCGCCGCCGAGGATCCACCAGCGCGGCGCCACCTGCCGCTCACGCGGTGCCCGCACGGGGCGCTGCCCCTCGCCGGGCAGGCGGCCGCGGCCGACGGCGTCGCCGCCGGCCGCGTCGACCGGGTCGCTCACCGCTCGGGCGACTCGGGTGCACCGCCGGACGTCGGGTCCTCGTGCGCGGGCTCGTCGCCCGATCCTGCGCCCGTGGGCAGATCGTCCACGCGCTCCTGCTCCTCGTCGCTCGGGCTCGTCGAGCTGCCCTGCTGCTGGTCGTCGCTCATGCGCGTGCTCCTCTCGCATCCGTCGGCGACGCTCGCCGACGCATCCAGGCTCCGCCGAGTCGATGCGGCTCGCCAGAGGGTTGCGCCGTCTCGACGCGTCGTCGGGTGCGCGGGGTCGCGCAAGCCACCCGTCCCGATTCGCTGCGTCGCTCGCGCGCCGCGAGACTGCATGCATGACGGACGAGCGGGCATGGGCGCAGTCGGCGATGTGGTGGCACGTGTACCCCCTCGGGTTCACGGGCGCGCCGATCCGCGAGCGGGAGGCCGAGCATCCGCCGCATCGGCTCGCCCGCATCGAGGGCTGGCTCGACCACGTCGTCGAGCTGGGGCTCAACGGCATCGCGCTCGGGCCGATCTTCGCGAGCAGCACGCACGGCTACGACACGACGGACCTCCTCGCGCTCGACCCGCGCCTCGGCGACGACGACGACCTCGACCGCCTCGTCGCCGCGGCGCACGAGCGCGGCGTCCGCGTGCTGCTCGACGGCGTCTTCAACCACGTCGGCCGCGAGCATCCCGCGTTCCAGGCGGCGCTCGCCGGCGGCGAGGAGGCGGCGCTCTTCCGGCTCGACGGCGGCGAGGCGCAGGTGTTCGAGGGGCACGACGCGCTCGTCGCGCTCGACCACGACAGCGAGGCGACCGTCGACCTCGTCGTCGAGGTCATGGACCACTGGCTGCGCCGCGGCATCGACGGCTGGCGTCTCGACGCCGCCTACAGCGTGCCGAGCGCCTTCTGGGCCCGCGTGCTGCCCGCCGTGCGCGAGCGCCACCCGCACGCCTGGTTCGTCGGCGAGGTCATCCACGGCGACTACGCCGAGATCGTGCGCGAGTCGACGATGGATGCCGTGACGCAGTACGAGCTGTGGCAGGGCATCTGGCACGGCATCGCCGACGGCAACCTCTTCGAGCTCGAGCACGCCATCGGCAGGCACGACGAGCTGCTCGCGACGTTCGTGCCGTACACGTTCGTCGGCAACCACGACGTCACGCGCATCGCATCGGCCATCGGCGTCGACCTCGTGCCGCACGCGCTCGCGGTGCTGTGCACCGTCGCGGGCACCCCGGCGATCTACGCGGGCGACGAGCTCGCGATGCTCGGCGTCAAGGAGGAGCGCGTCGGCGGCGACGACGCCGTGCGGCCCGAGATGCCGGCGACCACGCCCGCTGCCGCCTCGCTCGAGCCGGAGGCCGAGCGCATCCTGCGCATCACGCAGCAGCTCGTGGCGATCCGTCGGCGCCACCCGTGGCTCACGCGCGCGCACACCGACGTGGTCGTGGTGGCGCACGCATCCATCGTGCTGCGCACCGCGACGGCCGACGCGAGCATCGTCACGGCGCTCGCGATCGGCGACGAGGGCGTGCGGCTGCCCGCCGCGGATGCGGTCGAGGTGCTGGCGGGGGAGGGCGCGCGACTCGAGGGCGACGAGGTCGTGCTCGAGCCGCGCGGCTGGGCGGTGCTGGCCGGCTGAGCGCCGCTCGCCGAGCCCGGCTGGCGGAGCGCGGGCCGCGCACCGGATGAGCGTGAGCGGGCCGCCGAGGGTGCATTCCACTCGACCGCGCGCCCACGCTCATCTCGTGCCGCGCGGCACATTAGGTTGTGCACAACCGAAATCCGTGCGAGGCTCGAGCCATGGCCGTGACCGACGAGATGCTGTGCTTCGCGCTCTACGCCGCGCACCGCGCGACGTCGCAGACCTACCGCACGCTGCTCGCGCCGTGGGACCTCACCTACCCGCAGTACCTCGTGCTCGCGACGCTGTGGGTCGAGGGGCCGCAGACGGTGCGCGACCTCGGCGACCGAATGCAGCTCGACTCGGGCACGTTGTCGCCCCTGCTGCGGCGCATGGAGGAGCGCGGGCTCGTGCTGCGCGAGCGCAGCGGCTCCGACGCGCGCGTCGTCGAGGTGACGCTCGCCGACCGCGGCCTCGCGCTGCGCGCCGAGCTCGCGCACATCCCCGCCGCCATCGCCGCCGCGATGGGCGTCGTCGGCGACCGCGACGACGAGCGCCTGCTGCAGCGCCTGCACGCGATCGAGGCGTCGATGCATGCCGCGGGTGCGAGCGCCGCCGGCGCCACCGCCGCGGGTGCGACGGCCGCGACCGCCGTGGGTGCGACCGCCGCCGCGACGCACGCATCCGACGCCGCAGCAGATCCCGCCGGCACCGCGGCGGACGCCCGCACCCCGTAGACCCCGTGCGCCGACCCGGCGCCGACCGATGACGTCGCACCGCGACACGACACGACACGACACGACACGACAGGAGGAGCACCATGGACGCGCTCTACACCGCTGAGGCCCTCGCCACCGGCGCCGGACGCGACGGCCACGTCGCCACCGACGACGGCCGCCTCGACCTCGACCTCGCCATCCCGAAGGAGATGGGCGGCCCGGGTGGCGCGACGAACCCCGAGCAGCTGTTCGCCGCCGGGTACGCCGCGTGCTTCCACTCCGCGCTGCAGGCCGTCGCACGCTCGCAGAAGGTGCGGCTCGGCGACTCGACCGTCGGCGCGCGCGTGCAGATCGGCTCGAACGACACGGGCGGCTTCCAGCTGGCCGTGCAGCTCGAGGTCGTCATCCCCGAGCTCGAGCACGAGCAGGCGCAGCAGATCGCCGACGCCGCGCACCAGGTGTGCCCGTACTCGAACGCGACGCGCGGCAACATCGACGTCTCGGTCACCGTCTCCGACGACTGAGCCCCGCGCCGCGACCCGGCGCCGCATCCCGCACATCCCCCACGAGAGGAGCCACCATGCGTGCGATCGTGCACGAGCAGTTCGGCGAGCCCGCCGACGTCCTGAGCGTCGCCGAGCGACCCACCCCCGAGCCCGGACCCGGGCAGGTGCGCCTGCGCATCCTGATGTCGCCCATCCACAACCACGACCTGTGGACGGTGCGCGGCACCTACGGCTTCGTGCCCGACCTGCCTGCGGGCAGCGGCACGGAGGCCGTGGGCGTCGTGGATGCGCTGGGCGAGGGCGTCGAGGGGCTCTCGGTGGGCGACCGCGTCGTCACGGGCGGCACTTTCGGCGCCTGGGCCGAGCACGTCGTCGCCGACGCCGCCGGGCTCGTGCCGGCCCCGGAGGGCCTGCCGGACGAGGCGGCGGCGCAGCTCGTCGCGATGCCGTTCAGCGCGATCTCGCTGCTGCACTCGCTCGACCTGGAGCCCGGCGCGTGGATCGTGCAGAACGCCGCGAACGGCGCCGTGGGCCGCATGGTCGCGCAGCTCGCCGTGGCGCGCGGCATCCGCGTGCTGGGGCTCGTGCGCCGCGCGGAGGGCGTCGAGGAGCTGCGCGAGGCGGGCATCGGCGACGTGGTGGCGACGGATGCCGACGACTGGCGCGAGCGCGTCGACGAGATCACGGGCGGCGCCCCGATCGTCGCGGGCGTCGACTCGGTGGGCGGCGCCTCGGCGCAGGACGTGCTGTCGGTGCTCGCCGAGGGCGGAGAGCTCGTGGTGTTCGGCGCGATGGCCTCGCCGGTGCTCGAGCTGCGCTCGGGCGACCTCATCTTCAAGCAGGCGACGGTGCGCGGGTTCTGGGGCTCGGTCGTGAGCCGCACGATGGATGCGCCCACCCGCGGCGCGCTGTTCGGCGAGCTCGCGGAGCGCCTGGCCTCGGGTGCGCTGACGCTGCCGGTGTCGAGCATCCACGACCTCGAGGACGTGCGTGCCGCCGTGGAGGCCAGCCTCACGCCCGGCCGGGTCGGCAAGGTGCTGCTGCGCCCGTAGCCACCCGCACGAGATGAGCGTGGGCGGGCCGCCGAGTGGAATGCACCCTCGGCGGCTCGCTCAGGCTCATCTCGTGAGGCTCGTCAGACCTCGCCGTCGGCGATGAGCGCGTCGAGCCTCGCGTAGCCCTCGTTCACGCCGACCTCCATGCCGCTCGCGAGCCAGGCGTCGCGCCCCTCGAACGAGTCGACGAGCGACGTCGCGTGCAGGCGCGTGCGGCCGTCGCCGAGATCCTCGAACGTGAGGGTCTCGAGCGCGACGCCCGGGGCGCCGAGGTACTCGAACGTCTGCACGATGCCCGCCTCGGAGACGTCGTGGAACGAGCCGCGGAACACGAACTCCTGACCCTCGTGGATGTGTGTCATCGCCCATGCGCCACCGGGCGTCGCATCCCAGCGGTCGATGCGCGCCTGCGTGCCGTCGGGCCCGTTCCAGCGCACGTAGAGGTCGGGGTCGGTGTGCGCGCGCAGCAGCTGCGCGGGCGTCGCGTGGAAGTCCCGCGTCGTGCGGATGAGCGGCACGGTGGGGTCGGCGGTGATGGTGGCGTCCATGGTGGGTCTCCTGATCGATGCGGGCGGCCGGCGGTCGGCTCAGGCCCGGGGTTCGGTGGTGTCGTCGGATGCGGTGGCTGCGGCGTCGGCTGCGCGCAGCTCGTCGAGCACGGCGTCGAGGCGCTGGAAGCGCTCCTCGGCCTGCCGTCGGCGGTCCTCGATCCATGACGTCATGGAGCCGAGGCGATGCACCTCGAGGTGCACGAGCCTGCGGGTGCCCGCGCGACCCTTGGTCACGAGGCCGGCGGCCTCGAGCACCGAGAGGTGCTTGGAGATCGCCTGGAGGCTCACGTCGAAGGGTGCGGCGAGCTCGCCGACGGTCGCGTCGCCGAGCGTCAGGCGTGCCACGAGGGCGCGCCTGGTCGCGTCGGCGAGGGCTGCGAACGCCTTGTCGAGCTGCTCGTCCATCTCCGTCCCCTTCTCAACTGATCGGTTGAGAAGAGTATGGCACGCCTCGCGAGCTTCGTCAACCGATCGGTTGAGGATGCGGTCGGGTCGACGCCCGTGCGCCGCTGCTACGGTGGCGCGATGCAGCCCACGACGCAGGCGGATGCCGCGTCGCCGGGCAGGCGCCCCACGGTGAAGGACGTCGCGCGCGTCGCAGGCGTCGGCGTCGGCACGGTCTCGCGGGTGCTGAACGACGAGGGCAAGGTGAGCCCCGACAGCCGCGCGCGGGTGCTCGCCGCGATCGACGAGCTCGAGTACGTGCGCGACACCGCGGCGCGCGCGCTCCGACGAGGCGCGTCGGCGTCGGTCGGCCTGCTCGTGGAGGATGTCGCGGATCCGTTCTACTCGCAGGTGCATCGCTCGGTCGAGGCGACGCTCGAGCGCCACGGGCTCACGCTGCTCGCGGCGTCGTCCGGAGGGTCGGCGTCGCAGGTGCGCACCCTGATCGACGGCCTCGCCGCGCGCCGGGTCGAGGGGCTCGTCGTCACGATGCCGATCGACGCCGACGAGTCGCGCCTCGCCTCGCTGCAGCGGGCCGGGGTGCACGTCGTCTTCGTCGACCGCCCGGCGCTCGCGTTCGAGGCCGACAGCGTGCGCACCGACGGTCGCCGGGGCGCCGCCATGGCGATCGACCACCTGCTGGCGCGCGGGCATCGGCGCATCGTGGCGCTGCTCGACGATGCGCGCAACCACAGCTCCGGCGAGCGGATGCTGGGCGTGCGCGACGCGGTCGCGGCGGCCGGGCTGGGCGAGGATGCCGTGGTCGTGTCGCAGGAGGCGCCGCACCCGGATGCGATCGCGGATCGCCTGGCGCGCGCCGGCGCCGAGGCCGACGCGCCCACCGCGGTCTTCTGCGGCAACAACCGCACGTCGGTGGCGACGCTGCGCGCGCTGCGTGCGCTGGGGCTCGCGTGGGAGGTCGTGGGCTTCGACGACCTCGAGCTCGCCGATCTGCTCGATCCGCCGCTGACGGTCGTGGCGCAGGATCCGCTCGCGATCGGCGCGACGGCGGCGAGGATGCTCGTCGATCGCCTCGACGGATGCGCCGGGCCCGCGAGGTCGGTGCTGCTCGAGCCCGTGCTCGTCGACCGCAGCGGCTGAGTTGACGTCCCCCGGTCGATCCTTCTAGCCTGGTTCGCGGTGGAATCGATTCCACCCGCGCGCACGAGTCGAGGAGGACCCGATGCCCCCATCCACGCCCACCACACGCGGCCCGGCGCGCCGCGTCGTCGGCGCCGCGCTCGCCGCGATCCTGGGCATCGGCGCCCTGCCCGCGGCCCTGCCCGCAGCATCCGCCGAGGCCGCGGACGTCGACCGCGCCGCGCTCGTGAACCCCTTCGTGGGCACCGAGAGCGAGGGCAACGCCTACCCGGGTGCCACGATGCCGTTCGGCATGGTGCAGCCGAGCCCCGACAACACGAACAGCTACGCCTCCACCTCGTACTCGTACGACGACCGACGGGTGTGGGGCTTCAGCCAGCGCCACGTGAACAGCGCCGGCTGCCCCGCCGCAGGCGAGCTGCTCGTCACGCCCACGACCACCGAGGTGCCGCGCACCGACCGCGAGTTCCTGACGATCGCCGGCGACGAGGTCGCCGAGGCCGGCTACTACGCCGTCGCGCTCGAGAACGCCGTGACGGCCGAGCTCACCGCCACCGAGCGCACCGCCGTGCACCGCTACACCTTCCCTGCCACCGAGTCCGCGAACGTCTCGTTCAACCTCGGGCAGACGCTGCGCGACGCAGGCGCCAGCTCGGCGACGTGGGTCGACGACCGCACGCTCGAGGGCTGGATCGACAACGGCGGGTTCTGCGGCGGCACCGACGAGCAGCGCTACTTCTTCAGCCTCACCCTCGACCGCGCACCCGACGAGCGCGGCACGTGGGGCGCGGATGCGGCCTACGTCGCGGGCAGCACGGCCAGCGAGAGCGCGGGCGGCAGCAACGGCGCCGTCGCCGTCTTCGACACCACGCAGGATCAGACCGTCGAGGTGAGCATCGGCGTCTCGTTCGTCGACGTCGACGGCGCGCGCGCCAACCGCGTCGCCGAGCTCGAGGGCGGCCTCGACTTCGACGCCGTGCGCGGGCAGGCGAACGACGCATGGAACGCGATGCTCGGTCGCATCGACATCACGGCATCCGACGAGCTGCAGCGCATCTTCGCCACGCAGCTCTACAAGGCGCTCCTGTCGCCGACGATCGGCAGCGACGTCGACGGCCGCTACCGCGGCATGGACGGCGCGGTGCACGTCGCCGACGGCTGGACGTACCACCAGACCTTCTCGCTCTGGGACACCTACCGCACGCAGGCGACGCTGCACGGCATCATCGCGCCCGAGATCGCGCGGGACATCGTGCGATCGATGCACCAGCACCGCATCGAGGGCGGCTGGCTGCCTCGCTGGTCGCTCGGCGGCGTCGAGACGAACATCATGGCCGGGGACCCCGTGTCGGCATGGCTCGCCGAGAACTTCGCGCTCGGCACCGTGCCGGACGACATCCACGACGAGCTGTGGGGCTACCTCATCGAGAACGCGACGACCGCGCCCCCGGAGGGCGTGGCATCCGTCGGCCGGCAGAGCGCCGAGTTCTACATCGAGAACGGCCACATCCCGTACTACCCCGAGGACGAGCCGGGCCTCGGCCAGCAGTTCGAGGAGTACCGCCACGGCGGGTCGTCGACGATGGAGTTCGCCGTCTCCGACGCCGCGATCGGCGCAGCCGCGCAGCGGATGGGCGACGACGAGACCGCCGCGACCTTCCTCGAGCGCGGCCAGAGCTGGCAGCGCCTGTGGAACCCCGACGTCGAGCTCTCCGGAGGCTTCCAGGGCATGGTGAACGCCGTGACGCCCGAGGGGGAGTTCGTGACGACGCCCGAGATCGCGCCCGTGCAGCAGACCGGCTTCCACGAGGGCGTGCCGTGGCAGTACCAGTGGATGGCGAACCAGGACTTCGCCGGGCTGCAGGAGGTCATGGGCGGCACCGACGGCTTCCTCGACCGCCTCGACGCCTACTTCGACATGGAGGCGCTGCAGGCGGCTCCCGGCGAGCGGCCCGAGTCGTGGGATCCGGGCGGCAGCAGCTACTACACGAGCATCGGCTACAACCCCGGCAACGAGCCCACCATCATGAACGCCTGGCTCTACGCCTCGGCCGGCGAGCCCGCGCACGTCAACGACGTGCTCGCGGCGAACCTCAACCTCTTCCCGAACACCCCGGGCGGCGGCGTCGGCAACGACGACCTCGGCACGCTCGGCGCCTGGTACGTCATGGCCTCGATCGGCATCCAGCCGGTCGTGCCCGGCTCGGGCATGCTGGCGCTCAACGCGCCGCGCGTGCAGCAGGCCGTCGTGACGCTGGGCGAGTCGGGCGAGACCGTCACGATCGCCGCGCCCGGTGCGACCGAGGCGACCCCCAGCTACGTCGCCGGGGTGTCGGTCGCGGGCGAGGAGCGCACCGAGACGTGGATCGACGTCGAGCAGCTGCGCGCGGGGGGCGAGATCGCCTTCTCGCTCACGCAGGACGCCGCCTCGACGACCTGGGGCACGGCTCGCGCCGACTGGCTGCCCAGCGTGGCCGACCCGCTGCGCGCCACCGCCGACGTCGCGGTGCTGGATGCGGAGGTGACGGAGGACGTGGCGACGACGATCGAGGTCGCCGCGGTGACGCTCGCCGACGCATCCACGAGCGAGGGGCAGGCGGCCGCGGTGGCGACGACCGTCGACGACGTCGAGCTCGCAGCGACGCTCGAGCTCGACGGCTCGCAGGTGCCGGTGACGGCCACGCGCGACGGCGACCGCTGGCTGCTGGCCTCCACGGTCACGCTGCCGGACGTGGGCACGGTCGAGGGCACCCTCACGGTGTCGTCGGCCACCGAGACGCCGCGCTTCGCGCCCGACGCGCTCGAGCCCGTCACGGTGCCGATCACGGTGACGGTGCTCGCCGCGGCGGCCTCGCCGGCGCCGTCGTCGCCGTCCACCCCGCCCGAGTCGGGCGAGCCCGGCGCGTCGACGCCGCCCGCCGCGGGCGGCGGCGACGGCTCGCTGCCGGTCACGGGCGCGGCGATCGCGCCGTGGCTCGTGCTCGCCGCGGCGCTCGCGATCCTCGCGGGCGGCCTCGTCGCGACGCGCAGGCGTCGCGAGCGGCTCGCCGCCGACGCCGACTGATCGCACGGGGAGGGGCGCGGGGGGGGAGACCTCCGCGCCCCTCCCGCATGCGCGCTCGCGCCGCGCAAGGTCGTGCGGGCTCGCCGACGCGATGTGGCAGCGTTGGCGCAGGCGGATGGGGGAGGTGCGCATGGCACGCTGGCGACTGCAGAGCACCACGGCATGGGTGCACCGCATCCGTGCCACCGGGCGCCTGCCGTTCCTGCAGGTCGTGAAGATCAGCGTCGCCGCGATCGCCGCGTGGTTCGCCGCCGATGCGCTCATCGCCGAGGAGCCGCCGATCTTCGCCGTGATCGCCGCGCTCATCGTGGTGCAGCCGAGCGTCAACCAGTCGCTCGGGCGGGCGCTCGAGCGCTCGATCGGCGTCATCGTGGGCGTCGCGCTCGCGACGGGCATCTCGCTGCTGCTCGGCTCGGCCGCGTGGATCATCCTCGCCGCCGTCGTCGTGTCGGTGCTCCTCGCGTGGGCGTTGCGGCTGTCGCAGCAGACGTCGAACCAGATCCCCATCAGCGCCATGCTCGTGCTCGCGCTCGGCGCAGCCTCGCCGATCTACGCGATCGACCGCATCGCCGAGACGGTGCTCGGCGCCGCCATCGCGTTCGTCGTGAACCTGCTCATCGTGCCTCCCGTGCTGCTCGGTCCCGCACGACGCGAGATGCAGGAGCTCGCCGAGGAGATCGCGCGCAGCCTCGAGCGCCTCGCGGTCGCCGCATCCGAGCCCGTGGGCCGCGGCACCCTCGAGGGCAACCTCGTGGAGGTGCGGCTGCTGCGCCCCATGCTCGCGCGGGCGCAGGTCGCGGTCGCCACGGCGGAGGACTCGCTGGCGCTCAACTGGCGCGGCGGCAGGCACCGCGGCGAGCTCGCCGGCTACGAGGAGGGGCTCGCGACCCTCGGCGTGCTCGTGACGCGCGTCGCCGGCATGACGCGCGCCATGCGCGACCACTACGACGACTCGCTGCATCGCGAGCCCGTCATGGGGCAGATCGCCTCCGAGCTGCGGCGTGCGGCGCACGACCTGCGCATCCGCTACGTGCTCGCGCTGCCGGGGGACGCGGCCTCCGACACGGGTCCGCTGCTGACGGCGCCGCTCGTCGTCGTCTCGCCGCATCCCGAGCACTGGGTCGTCGTCGGGTCGATGCTCGAGGATCTGCGCCGCGTCCACGAGGAGCTCACGGCGGAGTGAGGCCGCCCGTCACGGATCGGCGGGCTCGGCGTCGTCGGGGGCGTCCGGAGCGTCGGAGGGGTGGGTGGCGCCGGAGGCGGCGGCCGCGGCTGCGGCCGCATGCTCGTCGAGGCGCCGTGCGAGGGCCTCGAGCGCATCCCAGATGCGTGCGAGGTCGCCGGTGTCGTGGATGCCGCCTGCGTCGGCCGGGTCTGCGTGCTCGGGGGTCATGCCGTGGTGCCGGCTGCGCGATCGCCGCCGGCGCGTCCTCCTTCGACGTCGTCGCTGTCTAGGGAGACGTCACGGGGAGGGCGTTCGTCACGCACCGATCCGCCCGGGCGTGTCGCGCGCTGCCCTGCGGCCTCAGCGCGCCAGCACGCGGCGCCGGGTGGCGCCGTACGACATCGCCCGACGCGATGCGCGGCGGCGTTCGACGCGCGTGCCTCGACGCTCGATCGCGGCGACCCCGATGCACAGCAGCGCCAGCATGCCCAGCAGCATGAGGGCGATGCCCGCGTAGACGACGACCCCCAGGTTCAGCAGGTCCTGTGCTCGCTCGACGATGTCCATGGCAGCTCCTTCGGCTCGCTCTCGAGCCTCGCGCCCGAGGGGGCCGCGCCGCGTCGTCCGCCAGGGTCGAGCCCGTCATCCTCGGGGATGATCCGCGCGGGCACCACGGTGCTGCGCCGCGGCAGCGTCGGCGACTACCGTCGTCGCATGGAGCAGCGCATCAGCCTCATCACGCTCGGCGTGCACGACCTCCCGCGGGAGCGGGCCTTCTACGAGGCGATGGGCTGGGCGGATGCGCAGCAGCCCGACGACGAGGTGTGCTTCTTCCAGGCGGGCGACATGGTCTTCGCGCTGTGGACGGGCGTCGCCGGCCATGGTGCGCCGGGCGTGGAGATCGCGCACAACGTGCGTGCGCCGGAGCAGGTCGCCGAGGTGCTCGCCGAGGCGGAGGCGGCGGGCGGCTCGGTCGTGCGGCCGGCGGCGCTCGCCGAATGGGGTGGCACGTCCGGCGCCTTCGCAGACCCGGAGGGCTACGTGTGGGAGGTCGCCCACAACCCCGACTGGCCCATCGCGGCCGACGGGGCGATCACGATCTGAGCGTCAGCGCTGCGTGCGCGCCTGGATGGCGGCGAGCGCGTCCTGCGTCACGGTGACGACGACGTCATCCCACCGCTGGTCGCCGGCGACGACCTTCGCGACGAACGGGCACACCGGCATGACGTGCAGGCCCTCGTCGCGCGTCGCATCGAGGGCGGCGACGACGAGCTCGCGACCGAGCCCCTGCCCGGCGTGGGCGTCGTCGACCGTCGTGTGGAAGAAGACGCGCGAGCCGGCCACCTCCACGTAGTGGGCTCGCCCGGCGACGACGCCGGCGTCGTCGACGATCTCGAAGCGGTCCTCGGAGGCTGCCTTGCGCACGGTGCTCATGCCTCGACACTGCCACCGACGTGCGCGTGGCGCACGTTCGGGCTGCGAGGATCGGGGCATGCCGATCGAGCCGGACACGAAGGACTGGACCTGGGTGCTCGAGCGCCCGTGCACGGAGTGCGGGTTCTCGCCCGAGGTGCCCGACGCCGAGCTGCCCGTCCGCATCCGTGCCGCGGTGGTGACGATCCATCGCGCGCTGCACGACGCCGACGTCCGCGAGCGACCCGATGACGCGACGTGGTCGAAGCTCGAGTACGCGGCGCACGTGCGCGACGTGTGCCGCATCATGCGCGAGCGGCTCGTGTCGATGCTCGAGCACGACGACCCCGAGTTCGCAAACTGGGATCAGGATGCGACGGCCGTCGACGATGCGTACGCCGAGCAGCGCCCGCCTCGCGTCGCCATCGAGCTCGACGTCGCGGCCGCCGACCTCGCCGACGCCTTCGCGGCCGTGCCCGCCGAGGCGTGGGAGCGCACGGGCCGCCGGTCGAACGGGTCGCGCTTCACGGTGCGCACGCTCGGCGCGTACGCGCTGCACGACATCGAGCACCACGCCTGGGACGTGACGAAGGGCTGACGCGGACGGGCCGACGGCGCGCGCCGCTGCGCCCCGCTGCGCCCCGCTGCGCGCCGCCGCGCGCCGGCCCGCGGCGTCACGCGGTTCCGCGCCCGCCTGCGAGACGCAACGCCCCACCCCGATGGCGGGTGCTCGCCGTGGGCGAACGCGCATCCGGAATGCCGCGCGCCCTCCATGCGTCTTCTTGAGCGTAGGTCGCTCACATCCCTAGACTTGAGCGCACCAGACTCACGTTTCTTTGGAGGCAGGATGCCCGCGTTCACCGGTCCCAGCGGATCGTTCGACGACTTCCTCGCGCGACTCCGACAGGCGCAGGGCGCCGGTCGCCAGGTCGACGTCTCGAGGCTGCTCACCCGTCGCGCAGCGACGATCCTCGCCCGCGCCGTCGAGCGCGCCCGCGAGCACGGCCACCAGGACGTCGACGCCCTGCACCTGCTGCAGGCCACCGTCGCGCACCCGCAGGTCGCCGAGGTCATCCGTGCCGCAGGCGCCGACACCGACGCCATCGCATCCGCCGCCGAGGAGCGGCTGCCCGCCGAGGCCGAGACCACCGACGCACCCCAGGTGCTCACGGCCAGCGCGCAGCGCGTGCTGCGCGACGCCTACCAGGTCGCGCGCGCCAACGGCGCGAGCTACATCGACCCCGAGCACCTGCTCTTCGCGCTGCTGCTCGCGCAGGACACCGTCGCCGGTCGCATCCTCGACGCCAACGGCGTGAGCCAGGAGTCGCTCGGTCGCGCCATGGCGGAGGCGCAGCGCGCCCACGAGGAGGGCGCCCAGCAGCAGCCGACGACGCGCGACGGCGGAGCCGTCGACCCCGAGTCGACGACGCCCACGCTCGACAGGTTCGGCATCGACCTCACCGCTCGAGCGGAGCGCGGCGAGATCGACCCGGTGATCGGTCGCGCCGACGAGATCGCGCAGACCGTCGAGATCCTCGCGCGCCGCACGAAGAACAACCCCGTGCTCATCGGCGAGGCCGGCGTCGGCAAGACCGCGATCGTCGAGGGCCTCGCCCAGGCGATCGTCGCAGGCGACGTGCCCCCGCAGCTCGAGGGCAAGCGCGTCATCGCGCTCGACATGACGGCGATGGTCGCCGGCACCCGCTACCGCGGCGACTTCGAGGAGCGCATCGGCACGGCGATGGACGAGATCGCGGCCAACGCCGACGGCCTCGTCGTCTTCATCGACGAGCTGCACACGATCCTCGGCGCCGGTGGCGGCGAGGGCGGCATGGATGCGGCGAACATCCTGAAGCCGCGGCTCGCGCGCGGCGACCTGCACATGATCGGTGCGACGACGCTCGCCGAGTACCGCCGCATCGAGAAGGATGCGGCGCTCACCCGCCGCTTCCAGCCCGTGCACGTCGCCGAGCCCTCGGTCGACGACGCGGTCGCGATCCTGCAGGGCATCCGCTCGGCCTACGAGGAGCACCACGCCGTGCGCTACACCGACGACGCGATCCGCGCCGCCGTCGAGCTGTCGCACCGCTACGTCACCGACCGCTTCCTGCCGGACAAGGCCATCGACCTCGTCGACCAGGCGGGTGCTCGGCTGCGGCTGCGGCTCGGCCGCACCGTCGACGTCGAGGCGCTGCAGGCCGAGCTCGCGACCCTCGAGGCCGACAAGAACCGCGCGATCGAGCGCGAGGACTACGAGGAGGCGTCGCGCGTGCGCGACCGCATCCTCGAGGTGCAGCGCACGCTCGACGGCGACGCGCCCGTCGTCCCCGCCGACGACGCCATCGTCGACGCCGAGCACATCGCCGAGGTCGTCAGCCGCGCCACGGGCATCCCGGCCGCGTCGCTCGGCGACGACGACCGCCAGCGTCTCGCGCGCCTCGGCGACGAGCTGCACGAGCGCGTCGTCGGGCAGGACGACGCGGTGGAGGCTGTGGCGCGCGCCATCCGTCGCTCGCGCTCGGGCCTCGGCGACGAGTCGCGACCCATCGGCTCGTTCCTGTTCCTCGGCCCCACGGGCGTCGGCAAGACCGAGCTCGCGAAGACCCTCGCGGCGTCGCTCTTCGGCGACGAGTCGGCGATGGTGCGCTTCGACATGTCGGAGTTCGGCGAGCGCCACACGGTCTCGCGGCTCATCGGCGCCCCTCCCGGCTACGTC
Source organism: Agrococcus sp. GCM10030265 (assembly GCF_042666675.1). Taxonomy (NCBI): domain Bacteria; kingdom Bacillati; phylum Actinomycetota; class Actinomycetes; order Micrococcales; family Microbacteriaceae; genus Agrococcus; species Agrococcus sp. GCM10030265. The sequence continues at coordinate 398,638 of NZ_JBHTCZ010000001.1, read as the reverse complement.
GGCTACGACGAGGCGGGCCAGCTCACCGAGCGCATCCGCCGCCGCCCGTACTCGGTGGTGCTGCTCGACGAGATCGAGAAGGCGCACCCCGACGTGCTGACGCTGCTGCTGCAGGTGCTCGAGGACGGCCGCCTCACCGACGGCCAGGGCCGCACCGTCGACTTCCGCAACGCCGTCGTCATCATGACGTCGAACGTGGGCTCCGAGACGCTCGCGAGCAGGTCGGGCGCCATGGGCTTCGTCGCCCACGGCGGGTCGGGCTTCTCGGAGACCGAGCTGCGCGCCCGCGTCATGGGGCGCCTGCGCGAGGCGATGCGACCCGAGCTCATCAACCGCATCGACGAGATCGTGCTCTTCCGCACCCTCGAGCGCGAGCAGCTGCAGGACATCGTGCGGCTGCTGCTCGCGCAGACGTCGGCGCGGCTCGCCCGGCAGGGCATCCGCATCGACGTCGACGACGCCGCGGTGGCATGGCTCGCCGAGCACGGCTTCGAGCCCGAGTACGGCGCGCGCCCGCTGCGCCGACTCATCCAGCGCGAGATCGACGACCGCGTCGCCGACCTGCTCGTCGGCGGATCCGTCGGCGAGGGCGGCGCCGTGGCCATCGCGGTCGAGGCGGATGCGCTGGCCGCGACCGTCGCCGAGCGCGGCGGCGTCGCGGATGCGAGGATCGCAGCATGACCGACGCAGCCACCGCCGAGACCACCGCAGGCATCACGATGTTCGGCGCCGAGTGGTGCCGCGACTGCCGTCGCACGAAGGCGCAGCTCGATGGGCTCGGCGTGCCCTATCGGTACGTCGACCTCGAGGCCGAGCCGGACGCCGTGGAGGTCGCGCGCGACATCTCGGGCCGCACGCAGATCCCCGTCGTGGTCTACCCGGATGCGTCGCACCACGTCGAGCCGTCGAACGCCGACGTCGAGGCGAGGCTCCGCGAGCTCGGCATGCTCTGACCCCGTCCAGGCGCGCGTGCGACGCTGGTCGCATGCGCACGAACCGACGAGCGGCAGCCCTGTGGCTGCCGCTCGTCGCGTCTGCGGTGACGTTCGCGGGCGTCGTCGGCGGATGCGCGAGCGGCGGCGGCGGCGGCGACCTGCTGGGTGGTGGCGGCGGCGGCGAGGGCGCGACCTCGTGGCCGGCATCGGTGCCGCGGCCCGACCTCCCGCTCGTCGAGGAGACCGACCTCATCGTCGCCTACACCGCCACGTACGACCTCGCCGGTGGCTCGGTCGACGCCTATGCGACCGAGCTCGAGGATGCGGGCTTCGCACCGCAGGGGCAGCGCACGTGGGCCGATGGCGAGCACGTCGTGCTCGTCGAGACCGAGCTCGGCAGCATGATCGTGACGATCACCGAGGCCTGAGCGCGCGTCGCGCCGCGCGTCAGCGCCCTTGGAAGGCGGGGGTGCGCTTCTGCTGGAAGGCGGCGAAGCCCTCGCGGTAGTCCTCGGAGCGGGCGAGCCGAGCCTGCGCCCGCGTCTCGTGCGCCATCGAGCGCCACAGCCCCAGGCGCTGGTCGCGCAGCTCGCGCACGAGCTCCTTCGACGCGCGGAACGCGAGCGTCGCGCCCTGCGCCGCGTGGGCGGCGGCCGCTCGGGTGGCGGCGAGCACCTCGTCGTCGGGCAGCGCCTGCGAGAAGAGCCCGGCGGCGACCGCCTCCGCCCCCGTCATGAGCCGGCCGGAGTAGACGAGGTCGAGCGTGCGATGCGTGCCGAGCCGCTCGACGAAGAGCGAGTGCCCACCGGAGTCGAGGGTGGCGCCGAGGTTCGCGAAGGGGCTGCCGATCTTCGCCGACTCGGCGACGTAGACGACGTCGGTCGCGACGAGCAGGCCCAGCCCCACGCCGAGGCACGCGCCGTGCGCTGCGGCGAACGTGGGGGCGGGGAAGGCGCTCAGGTGCTCGAGCAGCGGCTGCACGCGGTGGCCGAGGAAGCCCTCGACGTCGTCGGTGGCGGGGTCGACCGCCGAGATGTCGCGGCCGGCGCAGAACGCGGGGCCCTCGCCGCGCAGCACGAGCGCGCGCACACCCGCCGCCTCGGCGTCGGCGACCGCCATCGCGAGATCCTGCAGCGCGGCCTCGTCGAGCGCGTTGCGGCGCTCGGGGGCGTCGAGCGTGATCTCGGCGACGTCGTGCTCGATGGTGAGGTCGATCATGCTGCTCCTTCGCGAGTGGCTGTGCCCATCCTCTCGCGGGCGAGGGGCGGATGCGAGGCGTGCTCAGGGCTGCCGCTGGTCGCCCGCGTCGTGCTGGCGGCCGTCGTGCTGCTGCGCGGTCGGCGCCTGCCCGGAGGTGGCCTGTCCGTACGGGTCGGTGCCGGCACCGGGGTGCCCGTACGGGTCGGCGCCGTATCCGGCCTGCCCGTATCCGGCCTGCCCGTGCGGGTCGGTGCCGTATCCGGTGTGCCCGTATCCGGCCTGCGCGTATCCGGCCTGCGCAGAGCCGCCGTATCCGTACCCGTATCCGGTGCCGGGCTGCCCCGGGGCGATCGCCTGCCCCGGCTGCGGCGCGTACCCGTACGCCTGGTGCTGCCATGCCCCGGCGGCCCAGGCCGGGTCGGGCTTCGTGGGCAGGATCGTGAGCACGAGCACGGCGTAGGAGCCGAGCGGCACGAGGGCGAGCAGGATGAGCCACGGCGAGAAGCCGGCATCGCGCAGGCGCCTGGCGCCCGACGAGTAGGTGGGCAGCAGCACGGGCGCCATGAGCAGGAAGAGCACGCCGTAGAACGCGAGCACGGCGAGTGGCGTGAGGCCGCGGCTGCCGTATCCCGACGACGAGGACGGCACCGTCGCGAACACGACGCCGACCAGGAGCACGACCGCACCCATCGAGACCACGAGCACGTACAGCTGCACCGCGAGCTGCGCCCACCAGTACTCGCTGCGGCTGGCGCGGCCCGTGAACACGACGTAGCCGCGCAGGAAGCGCCGCACGGCTCCGCCGAAGCCGATGCCGTAGACGGGCGTGCCGATGGGGACGTCGTCGAGCGATGCAGTCACGCCGACATCCTGCACGGCTCGCCTGCGTGCGCACTGGATCCGCACGCGACGACGGCCCGGATGCCGAGGCATCCGGGCCGTCGATGGGCCTACTGCTGACCGTAGGTGGGAGGCTGCTGGCCGTACGGGGGCTGCTGCTGGCCGGGCTGCTGGCCGTAGGGCTGCTGCTGCGCCGACGACGGCGGCACCGGCGGGTACGACTGCTGCTGCGGCTGGCCGTAGCCCTGGGGCTGGCCGTAGCCCTGCTGCGGCTGCCCGTAGCCCTGCTGGGGCTGGCCGTAGCCGCCCTGCTGACCGTACGCGGCGGGCTGCTGCGAGCCGCCCTGGCCGTAGCCGCCGCCGAAGCCCGACTCGTCCTTCGTGGGCAGCGCGCACATGATGAGCCAGACGATGCCGAGGCCGACGATGCTCAGCAGGAGGAACAGGGGCGTGAAGCCGGCGTCGCGCAGGCGCCGCGCACCTGCCGCGAGCGTCGCGATGCCGAGGGGGATGCAGACGATCAGGGTCAGGATGCCGAGGATCGTCGTGACGATCGGCACCGGCGGCGCCGAGACGGGGGCGTACGGGTCGTACGAGGCCGTGTACGACGACACGAGGGCTGCGGTCTCGATGCCCGAGACGATGCCCACGACGAGGCCGAGGACGACGGCGACGATCGCGACGGCGAGGTAGCCCCACCAGAACTCGCCGCGCGACGCGCGTCCCGAGAAGGTGAAGATGCCCTTGAAGAAGCGCTTGACGGCCGGCATGAAGCCGATGCCGTAGACGGGGGTGCCGACCGGCACGTCGGCGTTCACTGTGCTCATGTCGCCGATCCTGCCGTGGATTCGCTGGACGTCCGCTGCAACTCGGGAGCCGGGTGCGGCGAGGCCGGTGGTCGAAGACGCGGAGGCCGACTCCAGCGCCGAGAAGCCGGTCGCCGTCTGCGTGCCCCGCCTCAGCCGTCGTAGTCGACGACGACGCGGTCGCCCGTCGGATGCGACTGGCACGTGAGCACGTAGCCGCGCTCGAGCTCGTCGGGCTCGAGCGCGTAGTTCTCGGTCATCGAGACGCTGCCCTCGACGACGCGCGCCCTGCACGTGCCGCACACCCCGCCCGCGCACGCGAACGGCACGTCCTGTCGCACGCGCAGCGCGGCGTTCAGCAGCGACTCGTTGGCCGCCACCGGGCTCTCGACCGTGGCCGACTGGCCGTCGAGGGTGAAGTCGAGTCGCCACGTGGGCTCGCCCGAGCGCACCTGCACGGGCCGCCCCGCATCGCCCTCGACGCGTTCGGGCCTGCCGGTCGTGAAGAGCTCGAACCGCACGTGCGCGGGGTCGACGCCGCGCGCCTCGAGCACATCGCGACACAGCTGCACGAGCTCGAACGGACCGCACAGGAACCACTCGTCGACCGTCGCCGGCGGGATGAGGGCGTCGAGGATGCGCTCGAGCCGCTCCTCGTCGATCCGTCCGGACAGCAGGGGAGCCGTGCGCTGCTCGCGCGTCAGCACGTGGTGCAGCGCGAGGCGGCCGCGGTAGCGATCCTTGAGGTCTGCGAGCTCCTCGACGAACATCACGTCGAGCTGCGAGCGGTTCGTGTAGAGCAGGGTGAAGCGCGAGTCGTCGGCCTGCGAGAGCACGCGATGCGCGACCGCCATGAGCGGCGTGATGCCCGAGCCGGCGGCGATGCCGACCACGTGGGTGCCCGCGAGCTCGTCGAGGCCGGAGGTGAACGTGCCCTGCGGGCTCATGACGTCGACGACCGTGCCGGCCTCGAGCGCATCGTGCGCCCACGACGAGAAGACGCCGCCGAGGTCGCGCTTGATGGCGACCGAGATGCTGCCCGCGGTCGGCGGGCGGCAGATGGAGTACGAGCGTCGCACCTCGCGGCCGTCGATCGTCGCGCGCAGCGCGACGTGCTGCCCGGGCACGTAGCCGTACTCGCCGTGCAGCGCCTCCGGCACGGCGAACGTCACCTCGACGCTGTCGGCGGTGAGGGGGCGCACGGATGCGACCTCGAGCGGGTGGAACGCGCCGCGACGGGTGCGCGGCGCGCCGACGTTCTGCGCGGCCATCGCTAGAGCACCTTGAAGAAGTCGAACGGCTCGAGGCACGAGCGGCACTCGTAGAGCGCCTTGCACGACGTGGAGCCGAAGCGGGCGAGCTCGCGCGTGTCGAGCGAGTCGCAGCGGGGGCACTTCACGGCCATCGCGATGCGCACCGGGCCGTCGAGATGCGGGGCTCGGCCGTTGGGCGGCGCGATGCCGTACCGGCGCAGCTTCGCGCGGCCGTCGGCGCTCATCCAGTCGGTCGTCCACGCGGGACTCAGCGTGAAGTCGACCACCACGTCGTCGTAGCCCGCGGCGGTGAGCTGCAGCACGACGTCGTCGCGCATCTGGTCGATCGCGGGGCATCCCGAGTACGTCGGCGTGAGCACGACGCGCGCCGCGGATCCGTCGCTCGCGACCGAGCGCAGCACGCCGAGGTCGGCGATCGTCAGCACGGGCACCTCGGGGTCGGTCACCTGGGCGGCGACCTCCCATGCGGCACGCGACGCCGCGTCGCCCGTCGCGTCGGGCGTCGCGGGCCGCGCGGCGAGCGCCGTCACCACGTCGCCCCCGGGTGCGAGCGGGCAAGCACCTGCATCTCGGCGAGCAGGTACCCGAGTCGCGAGGAGTGGCTGCCGCGGCGTCCGCCCGCCATCGACGGCTCCACCTGCGGCATCGCGAGGCCTGCGGCGTCGAGGATCGCCTGGATGCGCTGCAGCACGGGCTCGCGGAGCGTCGACGGGCGCACGGCGATGCCCTCGAGGCGGTCGACGAGCGGCTCGTCGCGGAAGAGCTCGTCGACGAGCGGCCACACGTCGAGGAGCGACTGCTCGATGCGCTGGCGCGACACGTCGGTGCCGCCCGCCAGCCGCAGCATCCACTGCGTCGCGTGGTCGAGGTGGTACGCGACCTCCTTCACCGACTTCGCGGCGATGGCGGCGAGCGCCGGATCGGCGGAGTCGGCGAGGCGCCGGTAGAGCTCGAGCTGGAACGCGGACGCGACGAGCTGGCGTGCGATCGTGTCGCCGAAGTGGCCGTTGGGAGCCTCGAAGAGCCAGGCGCTGCGGAAGTCGGGCTCGTCGCGCCAGTACGCGAGGTCGTCCTCGGTGCGGCCGTCGGCCGTGCCCGCGTAGCGCAGGAAGGAGCGCGCGTGGCCGAGCACGTCGAGGCCGATGTTGCCGAGCGCGACGTCCTCCTCGAGCTCGGGCGCGCGCGAGATCCACCAGCCCAGCTGCTGCGCGAGGATGAGCGCGTCGTCGCCGAGCCACAGCGCGTACTCGGCGGTGTCGGGCGTCGCCACGGTGCCGTCGGCGCCCGCGAGCTCGGCGGCGAGGTCGAGCTCGTCGACCGTGACGTGGCCGTGGGCCTCGTCGCCCTCGACGCCCGTCGAGATGTCGTGCCCGCTCACAGGTGCTTCACGCCCTCGGTCTTCGTGTAGTAGATCGCGTGGCGGTAGTTCTTGCCGGCGGGCGACTCGAACCACTCGCCCTTCTCGTCGGGGTCGCTCGTCGTGATGCCGTCGGCGGGTGCGACCCAGATCGACACGCCCTCGCCGCGACGCGTGTAGAGGTCGCGGGCGTTGCGGATGGCCATGCTCGCGTCGGGTGCGTGCAGGGATCCGACGTGCACGTGGCTGAGCCCGCGGTTGGCGCGCACGAACACCTCCCAGAGGGGCCACGCCTCGGTGCCGACCTCGCCGGGGGTCGCCATCAGGCGGCCACCTGCTCGGTGGCGGCGGCTTGCTTCGCGGCGTACGCGTGCGCAGCCTCGCGCACCCACGCGCCGTCGTCGTGGGCCTGCCGGCGGTGCTGCAGGCGCTGCGCGTTGCAGGGCCCGCGGCCCGCGAGCACCTCGTGGAACTCGGTCCAGTCGATCTCGCTCATGTCGTACGCCTGCGTCTCGTCGTTCCACCGCAGGTTCGGGTCGGGCAGCGTGAGGCCCAGCACCTCGGCCTGCGGCACGAGCATGCCGACGAAGCGCTGCCGCAGCTCGTCGTTCGAGAAGCGCTTGATGTTCCAGGCCATCGACTGCGCCGAGTTCGGCGACGCGTCGTCGGGCGGGCCGAACATCATGAGCGACGGCCAGTACCAGCGGTCGACGGCGTCCTGCGCCATGCGGCGCTGCGCCTCGGTGCCCTGCGCGAGCTCGAGCAGGATCTCGAATCCCTGGCGCTGGTGGAACGACTCCTCCTTGCAGATGCGCACCATCGCGCGGCCGTACGGGCCGTACGAGGCGCGGCACAGCGGCACCTGGTTGGCGATGGCGGCGCCGTCGACGAGCCAGCCGATCGCGCCCATGTCGGCCCACGTCGGCGTGGGGTAGTTGAAGATCGACGAGTAGCGTGCGCGGCCCTCGATGAGCTGCTGGGTCATCTCCTCGCGGGCGACGCCGAGCGTCTGCGCCGCCGAGTAGAGGTAGAGGCCGTGGCCCGCCTCGTCCTGCACCTTGGCCATCAGGATCGACTTGCGCTTCAGGCTCGGGGCGCGCGTGATCCAGTTGGCCTCGGGCTGCATGCCGATGATCTCGGAGTGGGCGTGCTGCGAGATCTGCCGCACGAGCGTCTTGCGGTAGGCGGCCGGCATCCAGTCGCGCGGCTCGATGCGGCCGTCGGCCTCGATGATGCGATCGAACTGCTGCTGGGCCGCCTGCTCGTCGAGCAGGCGGTCGTCGGACTGCGTGCTCGCGGGTGCGAGGGGTGCGGTCATCGTCGACTCCTCCTTCGTCGATCGGGGTGCTCCTGGTCGGCTCGACTGGATTACCGAACGATCGTTCAGTTACTATAGCGGCACGACGCGATCGAGGGCACCCCCCCGGTCGCACCGAGCACGAGGGAGTGCGGATGGGCGACGCGATCACCACCGAGGCCGACGAGCGCGACCGCACGGCGCAGGCGGGGGCGGCGGACGCCGCATCCGGCGCCGACGACGCCTTCGACGGTGCGGCGGCTGCCGCATCCGGCGTCGACGATGCCTTCGACGGTGCGGCGGCTGCCGCATCCGGCGTCGACGACGCCTTCGGCGGTGCGGCCCCCGCGGCGCGCACGGGCCTCGACGGCGATGCCGTGAGCGCCGCCCGCCCCCACACGCGGGCGATGCTGCTGCGCGACGCCGCATCCGCACTGCTCGGGATGCGCGTCGAGCGCGACGAGGACGGCATCGCCGTCACGTCGATGGTCGTGCGGCCCGAGCTCACGAACGGCTTCGCCATCACCCACGGCGGCCTCGTGTTCGCGCTCGCCGACACGGCGTTCGCGATCGCGTGCAACGACGGCGAGGCGATGACGGTGGCGCAGGGCGCCGACGTCACCTTCCTCAAGTCGACGCATCCCGGCCAGACGCTCACCGCCACCGCGGTGCGTCGCACGCAGCAGGGGCGCACTGGCCTCTACGACGTGCAGGTCGCCGACGAGACGGGCGACGTCGTCGCCGAGTTCCGCGGCCGCTCGTTCACCACGACCCGCCCCCTCCCCACCCCCTGACCCCGCGGACTGGGCACCAGATGTCGGCGAGTGGGCAGCAGATGTCGCGATCGCGCCTCCGCGACAGCATCGAGTGCCCAGTCGTCGACGAACTGCAGACGAAGGACACCGAGATGACGCTCACGAACCCCGACGCCGCCGCCCCCGACGCGGCGCCCGTCGCCACCGACCACGTCGTCACCCCGGCGACGCCCGGCGAGATCCTCGCCGCCCGCGCGCGCACGCGCCTCGCCGCGACGCCCGTCGACGAGCGCGACCCCGAGGAGCGCCTCAGCCGCGCCGACCTCGAGGCGCTGCAGCTCGAGCGCCTCCAGCAGACCGTGCACCACGCCTACGCGAACGTGCCGCTGTACACCGCCAAGCTCGACGCCGCGGGCGTCGCACCCGGCGACATCCGCTCGCTCGCCGACGTCGCTCGCCTCCCGTTCACGACGAAGGCCGACCTGCGCGACACCTACCCGTTCGGGATGTTCGCGGTGCCCATGAAGCAGGTGGCCCGCATCCACGCCTCGAGCGGCACGACCGGCAAGCCCACCGTCGTCGGCTACACGTCTGGCGACCTCGACCGCTGGGGCGACCTCGTGGCGCGAAGCCTGCGCGCCGCCGGCATCCGCCGCGGCATGAAGGTGCACAACGCCTACGGGTACGGCCTCTTCACGGGCGGGCTCGGCGCCCACGCGGGCATCGAGCGGCTCGGCGCCACCGTCATCCCCATGTCCGGCGGGCAGACGGCGCGCCAGGCGCAGCTCATCTGCGACTTCGAGCCCGACGCCATCCTCTGCACGCCGTCGTACCTGCTGACGATCGCGGATGCGCTCGAGGCCGCGGGCGTCGACCCGCGCTCGACGAGCCTCAAGGTCGCGGTGCTCGGCGCCGAGCCGTGGACGAACGAGATGCGCCGCGAGCTCGAGGAGCGCCTCGACATCGACGCCGTCGACATCTACGGCTTGTCGGAGGTCATGGGCCCGGGCGTCGGCAGCGAGTGCGTCGAGACGAAGGACGGCCCGCACATCTGGGAGGACCACTTCCTGCCCGAGGTCATCGACGCCGAGACGGGCGCGCAGCTGCCCGACGGCGAGGTGGGCGAGCTCGTCTTCACGTCGCTCACGAAGGAGGCGTTCCCCGTGCTGCGCTACCGCACGCGCGACCTCACGCGCCTGCTGCCGGGCTCGGGCCGCACGGGCATGCGCCGCATCGAGAAGATCACCGGCCGCAACGACGACATGATCATCCTGCGCGGCGTGAACCTCTTCCCGACGCAGATCGAGGAGATCGCGCTCGGCATCGACGACCTCTCGCCGCACTTCGTGCTCGAGCTCACCCGCTCGGGGCGGATGGATGCCCTCACCGTCGGCATCGAGCCCGACCCGGATGCGTCGCCCGCGCAGGCGCAGGCGGCGGCGGATCGGCTGCAGGCGCTCGTGAAGGAGCGCATCGGCACGAGCGTCGCCGTGCGCCTCATGGAGCCCGGGCACCTGCCGCGCAGCGAGGGCAAGCTCAAGCGCGTCTACGACCTGCGCGAGCAGCAGGGGGCGTAGCGCGCGCGTCGCGACCCCGGGGTTCGGGGCGGCGCGCCCGGTCGCTCCGCACAGGTGCGCGCCCAGCGGCGTCATGATCGCCCACGGGCGCCCCGCTGCCGCTGCATGCGCATCGCGGCGCGAGCGAGCACGCGTCGCGAGACCCGCGGCGCAGCGACGGCGGTCATCGCGCAGCACGGATGCCGCCCTCGCGCAAGCGCGTGCGTGCGCATCCGTCGACCGCTTCGATCGAGGCATGGCACGCATGCTCGTCATCGCCGCGTCGAGCGGCATCGGAGGCTCGACCGTCGCGGCGCTGCGTAGCGCCGGGCACGAGGTGGTCGGCACGTCGCGCGGAGGCGACGGCGACGTGACGCTCGACGCGACCGACTTCGACGCGGTCGACGCCGTCGTCGCCGAGCACGGGCCGTTCGACGGCGTCGCGTGCTTCGCGGGCTCGCTGCTGCTGAAGCCCGCGCACCTCACGACGCGCGAGGAGTACGACGCGACCGTCGCGGCGTCGCTGACGACGTCGTTCGCGACCGTCCGCGCCGCGGGCAAGCACATGCGCCACGGCGGCGCGCTCGTGCTCGTCTCCTCGGCGGCGGTCATGGCGGGCCTCGCGAACCACGACGCCATCGCGGCGGCGAAGGCGGGCGTCATCGGGCTCATGCGGTCGTCGGCGGCGACCTACGCATCCCGCGGTCTGCGCATCAACGTCGTGGCGCCCGGGCTCGTCGAGACGTCGCTCACCGAGCAGCTCACCGCATCCGACGCGGCCCGGCACGCGTCCGAGGCCATGCACGCCCTCGGCCGGCTCGGCAGGCCGGAGGACGTCTCGGCCGCCGTCGCCTTCCTGCTCGACCCGGCGAACGACTGGATCACGGGCCAGGTGCTCGGCGTCGACGGCGGCCTCTCGGCGGTGCGTCCTCGGCAGCGGGCATAGCCTGGAGGGTGGCCCACCGACACCTCTGGAGGCACACCATGCGCGCCCTGCGATTCACCGACTGGAAGACGAAGCCCACCCTGCAGGAGGTGGAGCGGCCGACGCCCGGGCCGGGCGAGGTGCTGCTGAAGGTCGCGGGCGCTGGTGCGTGCCACTCGGACGTCGCCGTGTACGCCGAGTTCGACGGTGCGCAGCCCGGCATGACGCCGCCGTTCACGCTCGGGCATGAGACCTCGGGATGGGCCGAGGCGGTCGGCGAGGGCGTGACGGGCATCGCGCTCGGCGACGCCTTCCTCGTCTACGGGCCGATCGGCTGCGGGCGCTGCGTGCCGTGCTCGCAGGGTCAGGACACGTACTGCGAGCGCGCCGCCGAGCAGCCGTACCTCGCGACGGGTCTCGGACGCGATGGCGGCATGGCCGAGTACATGACGGTGCCCGCTCGCAACCTCGTGCCGCTCGGCGACGCCGACCCCGTCGCCGCCGCGCCGCTCGCCGACGCGGGCCTCACGCCGTACCACGCCATCAAGCTGGCGCTGCCGGTGCTCTCGAAGGGCGGTGCGACCGCGCTCGTCGTCGGCCTCGGCGGCCTCGGCCAGATCGCCGTGCAGATGCTCACGGCCCTCACGGGCGCGACGGTCTACGTCACCGACCGCAAGCAGGATGCCGTCGACCGGGCCGTCGCGCGCGGCGCCGTCGCGATCGACGCATCCGGCGACCAGGTCGCGCAGCTGCGCGAGGCGACCGGCGGCAAGGGCGTGGATGCGGTGTTCGACCTCGTGGGCGCGACGCCGACGATCGAGCTCGGCCAGCGTGTGCTCGCGCGCGGCGGTCGCCTGTCGGTCGTGGGCATCGCGGGTGGCGAGGTGTCGTGGTCGTTCTTCGCGAACCCCTACGAGGCCGTCATCACGAACACCTACTGGGGCACGATCGCCGAGCTGCACGAGGTCGTCGCCATGTACCGCGCAGGGCAGATCGTGCCCGACGTCGAGCGCTTCTCGCTCGACGACGCGCTCGAGGCGTACCGCGCCCTCGAAGAGGGCACGCTGTCGGCACGCGCCGTCGTCGTGCCGCACGCCTGACGCCGAGGCACCCGTCTGCGCACCCACCGCCGACGCGCATCCGCGAGGATGGAGCGATGACCGACGTCGAGCAGCGCCGCGGCCGCCCGGGCTACGACCGGGCGGGCATCCTCGCCGTCGCCGTCGCCGCGTTCAACGAGCACGGCTACGACGCGACGTCGATCGCGATGCTCGCCGAGCGCCTCGGGCTGTCGAAGTCGGCGATCTACCACCACTTCGCCTCGAAGGAGGCGCTGCTCGCCGCAGCGCTCGACGCGGCGCTCGGCGGCCTCGAGGCCGTCGTGGTCGAGTCGGAGGCGCTGGGCGGCCCTGCGGAGCATCGGCTCGCGCACGTGCTGCGCGGCGCGGTGCACGTGCTCGTCGATCGGCTGCCGGAGGTCACGTTGCTGCTGCGCGTGCGCGGCAACACCGTCGTCGAACGCGACGCCGTGCATCGTCGGCGTGCGTTCGACCGCGCGATGCAGCGGCTGGTCGTCGAGGCGCAGGAGGCGGGTGCCGTGCGCGCCGACGTCGACCCGCGCATCGTCGAGCGCCTGCTGTTCGGCATGGTCAACTCGCTCGTCGAGTGGTACCGGCCGGACGGGCCCGAGGATGCCGCGAGGCTCGCGGAGGATGTGCTCGCGATCGCGCTCGACGGCATCCGCGCGCGCTGATCCACCGCGGAGCGTCGGCGTCGACGCGGCCGACGCCGACCCTGCTCTCTCGCCAGGCATCCCTGCCGCTCGCGCACGATTCGACCTCGCCACGCGAGGCGAGTACCGTCGCTCGCCGAACCGCGAGGGACCGCCGCCGCACCTGCCCCGAGAGCCCCTCGCGCCATGGAATCGAGATTCCGGTCGGGCAGGCGACGACGCGTCGAGGCGGGGCCGTGGAGCTTCCATGCAGGACACCCTCGACATCCGCCGCCCGCACCGCTCGCGTTCGCGCGTCGCCCGTACGGGCCTCGCCGCAGCGACCGCCGGCGCCGCCGCGGCAGCGGCCATGCTGCTCGTGCCGACGACCGCGAACGCCGCCGACGCGTCGACGTGGGACGCGCTCGCCCAGTGCGAGTCCAGCGGCAACTGGGCGGCGAACACCGGAAACGGCTACTACGGCGGGCTGCAGTTCTCGCAGTCGACGTGGGAGGCGAACGGTGGCTCGGGCAACCCGGCGGCCGCGTCGCGCGAGGAGCAGATCCGCGTCGCCGAGAACACGCTCGCCTCGCAGGGATGGGGCGCGTGGCCGTCGTGCTCCGCGAGCATCGGCGCATCCGGCAGCGCGGAGCCGAGCGGCGCGGCGGCGCCCGCACCGCAGGCGACGCAGCAGGCCGCGCCGCAGCAGCAGGGCGCGGCCGCGCCGGCCGCACCCGCAGCACCCGCAGCACCCGCCCCCGCGCCGCTGCAGCTGCCCGACGTGCAGCCCTCGGACGCGGTCGTCACGGTGCAGCCGGGCGACACGCTCTCGGCCATCGCGCAGGCGCAGGGCATCGGCTCCGGGTACCTGGGCATCTTCGCGGTGAACCAGGACGTGCTCGTCGACCCCGACGTCATCCAGGCGGGGCAGCAGCTCGTGCTGCCCGCGTCGTAGGCACGCGGATGCATGCGGCGGCGGTCGGGTCTCCCGGCCGCCGCTGCGGCGTCTGGCGCCATCGCCTGCCGGTTCGTGGCTCGCAGGCGACCTCCTGAGACCGCAGACGTCGACCGTCGACCGCCGACCGCCGGAATCGTCTGCAGAACGCTAGGCGAACTACCGATCTCGACACGATCCGGCCGATCGACGTGCGCGGACGGCAGTTCGGGGTACAACTCTGAGTTTCCCTCGGAATGTCGCGCGCATCCGCGCCTCTCGACCGTATGGTCGTCATCGGGTCGGATCCCGAGCGCGACGGCGACACGCTGCACCGCTCGAGACCGAGATCGGGTCGCCGTTCGCCGCACGCCTGCGCTGCGGCGCGAGACCCGAGGGTCGCGCTCCCTGGCCGGAGCGCGCCATGACGCTCGTCGTCGCCGGCATCCGTCGTGCAGTCGCTGCACGCGATGCCGGCGCGGCGACGCGGTCGGGGGACGATGCTGAGGATCGCTCGCACGGCATTCTCAGGAACGATCCATAGGGTCGCGATCGGTGCCGGGTGATGACTCGATGCCCATCGTCATCGAGGGATCGGGAGACCCCATGGATCTGTGCGTCCTGCCGCAGACCGGCGCGACCGAGCAGTGGCTCGTGCTCGCCGTCGTCGCGGTCGTCGTCATCGGAGCGGGCATCGCGCTCGCCGTCAGCGGCAAGGCGCGACGCCGCGTCGCCACCGGCCTCGGCGCGCTCGCCGTCGTGGGCGCGCTCGCGCTCGGCGGCATCGCAGCCGCACCCGCCGCGCAGGCGGACGCGGGTGGCGCGAGCTGCGTCACGGCTCCCGGCAGCGTGCGCGCTCCCGCCGCCGCCGCGACGCTCGTGACCCCCGGCATCCCCACGGCATCGGCGCAGTGCCTCGCCGAGCCTGCCATCACGACGCCGACCACCCAGGGCGTCACCTACACGTCCGCACGCGCCGGCTCGACGCTCACGCTCACGGCCTCGGCACAGCCGGGCTACGCGATCACGCCTGGCGCGACGACGGTGTTCACGTTCGACATGACGCCCGGCGCACGCGCACCGTGGCCCGTCGCGCTCCCGGAGCGCATCGCGACGACGCCCGGCGACGGCGGCACGTCGGAGGACGGCCAGGTCGCCGGCTACCTCATCCCCGCGGACGCCGCGCTCGTGCCTACGCTCCAGGCCGCCGCGGAGGCTGGCGCGCTCACGTATGCGCTCGACGGCTCGCAGTTCCGCCAGTTCTTCACCTTCGCGGCCTTCGACGGCGAGACGGGCACCGAGCTCGGCCGCGAGTCGTTCGGCTTCACGGTCGGTGGCACGCTCGACTACGACTTCGAGCGCGGCGAGTACCGCATCACGTTCGCCGCAGCGCCCACCCCCGAGCAGATCGCCGAGGTCGAGGCGCAGATCGACGCGTTCGTCGCGCAGTTCCCCGAGGACGCCGCGATCGAGAACGTCGACTTCGGCTACGACGGCCTGCAGCTGTCGGCCTCCTACCGCCCGGGCGTCGCGTGCGAGCTCGAGACCGTGGTCGTGCCGATCGACATCGACTTCGGCGGCATCGGCGTCGGCGCGGCGGCGCTGGACGCGCTGACCGCCGCCGTCGACGAGGCATCGTCGCAGCGAGTCGACGAGCCGTCCGGCGACGCCGCGACGCAGACGCAGGCCCCGACGACCAGGGCTCCGGCCGCCGAGGCACCTGCCGTCGAGTCGCCCGCCGACGAGGCGACGGACACGGAGGAGCCGGTCGAGTCGACCGAGCCCACCGCTCCCGTCACCCCCGAGGTCACCGACGACGAGGCGCAGGAGCCCGTCGAGGGCTGATCCTCACGATCGCGTGGCGGTGCCCCGGACCTCGCGTCCGGGGCGCCGTTCGCGTTCGCGTTCGCGTCCGGGGCGCCGTTCGCGTTCGCGTTCGCGTCCGCCGACACTGTCGGCACACGCCGTCGCGGGCGTACGCTCGCGACATGACGGATGCTGCAGACGTGGATGCCACGGTGCCGCCGAGCGGCACGGGCTGCGCCGAGTGCGATGCGGTCGACGGCTGGTGGGTGCATCTGCGCCGCTGCGCCGCGTGCGGGCACGTCGGCTGCTGCGACTCGTCGCCCGGGCAGCACGCCACCGCGCACTGGCGCGAGAGCGGGCATCCCGTCATGCAGTCGTTCGAGCCCGGCGAGGCGTGGGGCTGGCACTTCGAGCGCGAGGAGTCGGTCGACGGCCTCGAGCTCGCGCCGCCCACCGCCCGTCCCGACGAGCAGCCCGCCCCGGGTCCTGCCGGACGCGTGCCCGACGACTGGCGCTCGCGCATCCGCCGCTGACCGCATCCACCGCACCACCCGAGCCGAGGAGCCGCGCATGGAGCGTGCCGTCGTCGTCGCCGCGTCGCCCGAGATCGCGTTCGATCGCGTGCTCGGCGACGACCTGACCGGATTCTTCGACCGGGGGCACCTGCTGCTGCCGGCGATCGCGGCGACCAAGCCCATGGAAGGGCACGCGCGCTGGGGCACCGAGGTGGGGCAGTCGCGTCGCATCCGCCTCGCCGACGGCGGGTCGATGGTCGAGACGCTGCGCACCTCCGACGCGCCGTCCTCGGCGACGTACGCGATGAGCGACCTCACGGGCCCCTTCGCCGCGCTCTACTCGGGGGTGCTCGGCGAGTGGACGTTCGAGCCGGTGGCCGCGGGCACGCGCGTGACGTGGCGGTGGCGCCTGCGGCCGCGCGGCGTCGCGGGCCGCGTGGCCGCGCCCGTCATCGCGGCGATGTGGCAGGGCTACGCCGCGAAGGCCCTCGACCGCATCCGGGCCTCCCTCGGCGCACGATCGATGTGAGGTTCTCGGCCGCTCGTGACCTCACAAGCGGCCGAGAACCTCAGAATGTCACGCGGAGACCGCCTCCAGCGCAGGCTCCTTCGCGACGTACGTCAGCACGTCGTACTGCGCCACGACCTCGTCGGCCTGGTTCAGCAGGCGCGCATCCCATCGCACCTCGCCGTACTCGTCGGTCTCGCGCGGCGTGATCTGCTTCGCGGTGAGCTCGACGCGGATCGAGTCGCCGGGCGACACGGGCGTCATGAAGCGCAGGTGCTCGAGGCCCGTGTTCGCGAGCACGGGGCCCGGCGCCGGCTCGACGAAGAGGCCAGCCGCGAACGACACGAGCAGGTAGCCGTGCGCGACGCGTCCGGGGAAGAACGGGTTCGCCGCCGCCGACGCCTCGTCCATGTGCGCGTAGAACTCGTCGCCCGTGAAGCGCGCGAACGTCTCGATGTCGTCGAGCGTCACCTCGCGCGACGGCGACACGACCTGGTCGCCGATGCGCAGCTCGGCGAGCGACTTGCGGAAGGGATGCGTGCCGCCGGACGTCGCGGGCGCACCCGCGTGCCAGACGCCCGTGAGCGCCGTGAGCATCGCGGGCGAGCCCTGGATGGCGGTGCGCTGCATGTGGTGCAGCACGGCACGGATGCCGCCGAGCTCCTCGCCGCCGCCCGCGCGGCCCGGGCCGCCGTGCAGCAGCATCGGCAGCGGCGAGCCATGGCCCGTCGAGGCGCGGGCGTCGTCGCGATCGAGCAGCAGCACGCGCCCGTTCGAGGATGCGATGCGGCGCGTGAGGGCCGAGACGAACGCCGGGTCGTGGCTCGCGACCGAGGTCACGAGCGAGCCGCCGCCGCGCACGACGAGCCGCGCCGCGTCCTCCGCGTCGGCGTAGCCCACGATCGACGAGACGGGTCCGAAGGCCTCGACCTCGTGCAGCGCGTCGGCCTCGGCGTCGGCGAAGCGCAGCAGCATGGGCGACGCGAACGCGCCGTCGGGCGCGAGGCCCGTCGACCCGTCGGCGTGCCGCACCGAGGGCGCGTCGGTCGATCCGATGACGAGCTCGCCGCCCGCATCCACGAGCCGTGCGACCTGGCGCAGCACCTCGTCGCGCTGCTCGGTCGACGCGAGCGCGCCCATCGTGACGCCCTCGGCGCGCGGGTCGCCGACGACGACCTTCTCGGCGATGCGGTCGCGCACGGCCTCGACGACGGCATCCACCTGCTCGCGCGGCACGATGGCGCGGCGGATGGCGGTGCACTTCTGGCCCGCCTTCGCCGTCATCTCGGCGACGAGCCCGCGCACGAACGCGGCGAACTCGGGGGTGCCTGGCACGGCGTCGGGGCCGAGCACGGAGGCGTTGATCGAGTCGGTCTCGCTCGTGAAGCGCACGCCGCCCGTCTGCACGTGCGCGTGCGAGCGCAGGCGCTCCGCCGTCGACGCCGAGCCCGTGAAGCCGACGATGTCGCCGAGCCGCAGGTGATCGAGCAGGTCGCGCACCGAGCCCGAGACGAGCTGCACGGTGCCGGCGGGCAGCAGACCCGACTCGACGAGGATGCGCACCATGTGCTCGGTGACGTAGCCCGTGGGCGTCGCGGGCTTGATGACGGTCGGCATGCCGGCGAGGAAGGCGGGCGCGAGCTTCTCGAGCGAGCCCCACACGGGGAAGTTGAACGCGTTGACCTGCACGGCGACGCCGGGCAGGGTCGTCGCGATGTGGCGGCCGAGGAACGAGCCGTCGCGCGACAGCGGCTCGACGGGGCCGTCGAGGTACACGGTCGACTGCGGCATCTCGCGGCGACCCTTCGACGAGTAGGCGAAGAGCACGCCGATGCCGCCGTCGACGTCGACCCACGTGTCGGCCTTCGTCGCGCCCGAGCGCGCCGAGAGCGCGTACAGCTCGTCCTTGCGGTCGGTGAGGGCGAGCGCCATCTGCTTCAGCAGCATCGCGCGCTGGTGGAAGGTCAGCGGCGCGAGGCTCGCCTGGCCGACGCTGCGGGCGTGCTCGAGCGCGCCCGCGAGGTCGAGGCCCGTGGTCGAGACGTGCGTCACGATCTCGCCGGTGGATGCGTCGCGCACGACGGCGGCGTCGCTCGCGTCTGCGGGGGTCCACCACGCGTCCTGCACGTAGCTGGGCAGCACCTCGGTCATCATCGTCCTCCTGTGCGGTCGCGAGCCGTCGGCTCGGTCAGTCGTAGTCGTAGAAGCCGCTGCCGCTCTTGCGGCCCAGTCGCCCCTCGGCGACCATGCGTCGCAGCAGCGCGGGCGGGGCGAAGCGGGGGCCGAGCTCGGCCTCGAGCTGCTCGGCGATGCCGAGTCGCACGTCGAGGCCCACGACGTCGGTCGTGCGCAGCGGCCCCATGGGGTGGCGGTAGCCGAGCTCCATCGCGGCGTCGATGTCGGCGGCCGACGCGACGCCCTCCTCCAGCATCCGGATGGCCTCGAGGCCGAGCATGACGCCGAGGCGGCTGGATGCGAAGCCGGGGGAGTCGCGTACCGTGACTGCCGTCTTGCCGAGCGCCGCGACCCATGCCTGCGCGCTCGCGACGACGTCGTCGCCCGTCGCGTCGCCGACGACGACCTCGACGAGTCGCGATGCGGGCACGGGGTTGAAGAAGTGGAGGCCGACGAAGCGATGCGGGCGCGCGAGGGCCGCGGCGAGGCTCGCGATGCCGATCGACGACGTGTTGGTCGCGAGCACCGCGGCGTCGTCGATCGCGGCCTCGGCTCGTGCGAGGGCGTCGGTCTTGAGCGCGGGATCCTCGGGCACCGCCTCGACGACGAGGCCGCAGCCCGCGAGCGCGGCGGCGTCGGTCGCGGTGGCGACGCGGGCGACGAGCGTCGCGCGATCGGTGTCGAGGCCGCGCGCGAGCGATCCGTCGATCGCCTGCTCGACGCGCTCGCGGGCGCCCGCGGCGGCATCCGCGTCGCGCTCGACGACGGTGACGTGCGCGCCGGCGAGCACGAAGGCGTGCGCGATGCCCGCGCCCATGCGCCCGCCGCCGAGCACGCCGACGCGCGTGGGGATCGCAGCGCTCATCGCCGCGACCTCCGCTCGAGGAACTCGGTCATGCGGCGCTCCTTCTCGGGGCTCTCGAACAGCACGGCCTGCTCCTCGCAGTCGACGAGCGGATGCCGGTCGCGCGGCGCGGCGAGCGCGCGCTTCGTCGCCTGGATCGCCTGCGCGTCGAGGGCGGCGATCTGCTCGGCTGCGGCGATCGCCTCGGCGAGGGGGTCGTCGACGACGCGCGACACGATGCCGAGCCGCAGCGCCTCGTCGGCGTCGACGACGCGCGCGGTGAGCAGCAGGTCGGCGGCCACGCCGTGGCCCGCGATCTCGGGCAGGCGCCACGTCGCACCCGCCGCGGCGAGGATGCCGAGGCCCGGCTCGGGGTTGCCGAGCCGCAGCGTGGGGGAGGCGATGCGGATGTCGGCGGCGAAGGCGAGCTCGGCGCCACCGCCGAGCGCGAAGCCCTCGATCGCGGCGATGACGGGCATCGGCAGGGCGTGCACGCGTGCGAAGGCCGTCGCGTTGATGCCGCGCAGCGCATCCGCCGCCCGCCGCTCGCGCAGCTGCGCGATGTCGGCGCCGCCGGCGAAGACGCCGCCGGCGCCGGTGAGGACGAGGGTCGCGGGGTGCGCCTCGAGCTCGTCGCACAGTGCGTGCAGGGCGTCGATCGTGGCCTGGTCGATGGCGTTGCGCCGCTCGGGCCGGTCGAGCGTGGCGAGCACGTAGGCATCGTGGCGCTCGACGCGCAGGGCGCCGCTCATGCCGCGCTCCCGGCTGCAGTCACGTCCGTCATGCCTTGCGCTTCGCAGGCGATCCGGGCGTGCAGAGGGCAGATGCCCCTCCGCCACCCCGGATCGCCTGCGAGACGCAACCCGAGGACGCGCATCACACCCGCTCCACGATCATCGCGGTGCCCTGGCCGACGCCGACGCACATCGTCGCGAGGCCGTGCTGCACGCCCTCGCGCTCCATGCGGCCGAGCAGCGTGACCACGAGGCGCGCGCCCGACGACCCGAGCGGATGCCCGAGCGCGATCGCGCCGCCGTCGGCGTTCACGATCGACTCGTCGAGCCCGAGCCTGCGCACGCACGCGAGCGACTGGGATGCGAAGGCCTCGTTGAGCTCGACGGCGCCGATGTCGGCGATCGAGAGGCCCGCGCGCTCGAGCGCCCTGCGCGTGGCGGGCACGGGGCCGAGGCCCATGACCTCGGGCTCGAGGGCCGCGGCGACGCCCGTGACGATGCGTGCGCGGGGCGTGAGCCCGTGGCGCTCGACGGCCTCGGCGCTCGCGACGACGATGGCGGAGGCGCCGTCGTTGAGCGACGACGCGTTCCCTGCGGTGGTGACGGCGCCGCCTGCGACGACGGGTCGCAGGCCCGCGAGCGCCTCGAGCGACGTGTCGCGCCTCGGGCCCTCGTCGACCGCGACGTCGCCAGCGCGCGTCGGCACGGCGACGATCTCGTCGACGAAGCGCCCCGCGTCGATCGCCGCGACGGCGCGCTCGTGGGAGCGCACGGCGAACGCATCCGCATCCGCTCGCGTGATGCCGTCGACGCGCGCGACCTCCTCGGCGGTCTCGGGCATCGTGAACACGGCCTTGTCGCGCGCGGCGAGGCGGGGGTTCGTGAAGCGCCAGCCGATCGACGTGTCGAACGCCGCGCCGGGCTTCGCCCACGCGCGATCGGGCTTCGCCTGCACCCACGGCGCGCGCGTCATCGACTCGACGCCGCCTGCGACCACGAGGTCGGCGTCGCCCGCGCGAATCGCCTGCGACGCCATCTGGATGGCCGACATGCCGGATGCGCAGAGCCGGTTCACCGTGATGCCGGGCACGTCGTCGGGCAGGCCCGCGAGCAGCACGGCCATGCGCGCGACGTTGCGGTTGTCCTCGCCGGCCTGGTTGGCGGCGCCGAGGATGACCTCGTCGATCGCCGCGCCCTCGACGCCCGCGCGACGCACGGCCTCGCCGACGACGAGCGCCGCGAGATCGTCGGGCCGCACGGATGCGAGGGCGCCGCCGTAGCGGCCGATCGGCGTGCGCACGCCACCCACGAGGTACGCCTCGGGCATCCGTCCTCCTCGACGACTGGGGGTCGGATGCGCGGCTGCCGCGAATTCCTGACCGTTCGTTCAGGAATGCTATCGCACCCTCGACGCGAGCCGCCAGCGACGTCGCCGCACGAGCCCTCCATCGCCGTGGGCGAACGGTGTCAAGGCCGCGCGAGGGCCGCGCCGGGCCTCCTACCGTGGCCGCACCGCATCATCACGACATCTGGAGGCTCCACCATGGCTCAGCTCGACGGCAAGAAGGTCGCGTTCCTGCTCACCGACGGCTTCGAGGACTCGGAGCTCACGAGCCCGTGGGAGGCCGTGACCGGCGAGGGCGCCATCGCGACGCTCGTCAGCCCCAAGGAGGGCTCGGTCGAGGGCAAGAACGGCCACGTGCAGCAGGTCGACCTCGCCGCATCCGCAGCGAGCGCCGACGACTTCGACGCGCTCGTGCTGCCCGGCGGCACCGGCAACGCCGACCACCTGCGCATGGACTCCGACGCCGTCGCGTTCGCCGGCGCGTTCTTCGACCAGCACAAGCCCGTCTCGGTCATCTGCCACGGCGCATGGATCCTCACGGAGGCCGACGCCGTGCGCGGCCGCCGCATGACGAGCTTCCCGAGCCTGCGCACCGACCTCGTGAACGCCGGCGCCGAGTGGGTCGACGAGGAGGTCGTCGTCGACCAGGGCCTCACGTCGAGCCGCACGCCCGACGACCTGCCCGCGTTCAACGCCAAGACGATCGAGGAGATCTCGGAGGGGCAGCACACGGGCCAGACCCGCTGACGCTGCTCTCGACGCGACGCGCGACGGGCCGGATGCATGCATCCGGCCCGTCGCCGCGTCCGCGTCCGCACCCCGAACGGGTCGCCGTCACGCATCGCCTGCCGCGGCGTCGATCGTGTGCCCCGCCGCCCGCAGCGCGCTCGCGACGTCGGCCGCACGGTCGCTCGGCGTCATGAGGACGTCGCCGTCGAAGGTCGACAGGACGAAGACGGGGCAGCCGATCGCGGCGAGCGGGCCGACGAGCGATGCGACGACGCCCGTGAGCCCGAACGGGATGGGGCCGCCGACGTACAGCGCGCGCCACGGGCCGTCGATCTCAGCGCCGGCCGGTGCCGCTGCGGCATCGCACACGATCGACAGCTCCTGATCGGTGCGCGTCAGGGAGAGCAGGCCCGGCGATCGCAGGAGGTCGGCGAGCGAGTCGGCGACGTCCGAGCCGACGGGGAGCCGCGCGACGACGTGCTCGCCGGGGAGGACGCGGAGGGAGACGGTCGGAGCAGGCATGGAGCCATCCGTTCGAGCCACGCGGAAGGCCCCGGGGTCGGTGCCGCTGCGATCGCGCCGGAGACACGATACGCGGTCGCCCGCCGCGCATCCGGTCGCGCTCGTCGAGCGCACGCCAGAGGGGCCACCCGGCGAACCGGGCGACCCCCTCCTCATGCGTGCGGCGAGCGCCTACGCGCGCCACACCAGCGGCTGGCCGTCGTACTCGTCGTACTCGGTGTCGTACGGGCCGTAGGTCACGCCTCCGAACTCCTGGCCCTGACGGGCCGCGACGATGAAGCACGTCGTGTGGGGCGTGCCCGAGTCGAACTCGGGCTCGATCGATGCGGTGTCGCACGGCTCGAAGGCGCCGAACACCGAGATGTCCTGCAGCGCCGACTCGTTCTGATCGAACGCGCCGAAGTCGGTGTAGATCGACTCGAACTCGAGCGCAGCCGTCATCGGGGCGACCTGCGTCATCTCGACGTCGACGTAGAACGGCTCGTAGCCGACGAGCTGGTCGAGGAACTCCTGGTCGAGGCCGGCGGCCTGGAAGTCCTCGACCGAGCCCGGGCGCGTGCCCGTCACCGTGATCTGCACGAGCTGCGGCTGGTCGTCGAGGTTGAGGAGCTGCACGGTGGCGGCCTCGCCCATGGCGAGCTCGGTGCCCGGAGCGGCGACGTCGCCGGGCGCGGCGGCGGGCTGCGACTCCTCGGCCTCCTCGGTGGCGGACGGCGAGGCGCTCGTCGCAGGAGCCGACGACTCGGGCGCCTCGGTGGCCGGCGGAGCCGCGGGCGCCTGGATGCAGCCCGTGAGGCCGACGGCGGCGGCGAGGGCGATGGTGGCGAGCAGCGGGGCACGACGTGCGGGCATGGTGAGCCTCTCTGGGTCCGTGGGGATGCATCCACGGTACGGAGGGTCGCCTGGACGCGCCCTGGCCCTCGCCTGGACGTGCCGTGAGGATCGCTCGGCACGCATGCGGTACGGGCGCCCGCACAGGCGCGACGCCGACGCGTCGGCACGCGCGCCTCTGCATGGATCGACGGCGTCGTCGAGGGCTCGCGGCCGGCGCGGCCGTCTCGATAGCGTCACGGCATGGTCGAGCGATCCGACGTACGGCAGGCGGCCGGTGCCGCGAAGCGAGCAGCAGGTGGCGCCGAGCGCCACGCCTCGAGGCTCGAGCGGAGCCGCACGATGCGCACGCTCGCCCGCGCGGGGCACGTGGCGAACGGCGTCGTGCACCTCGCGCTCGCCGGCGTCGCCGTCGCCGTCGCGGTGGGCGCGGGCGGTGGCTCCGCCGACCAGGGTGGCGCCATGCAGGCCATCGCGTCGACCCCGCTCGGCGTCGCAGCGCTGTGGGCGATCGCGATCGCCATGCTCGCGCTCGCGATCTTCGCCGTCGTCGAGGGCGTCGCGCAGCGCGGCAGCGACGGCGCGAAGGCCGTCGCCAAGGGCCTCGGCAAGGCAGTCGCGTACGCGGCGATCGCCGTCACCGCCATCTCGACCGCCGCCGGTGGCGCCGGCGGCGGGGGTGGCGGCGGCGACGAGCAGGCGCAGTCGGCCACCGGCACGCTCATGGCGCAGCCGTTCGGGCAGGTGCTCGTCGGCCTCGTGGGCGCGGGCATCGTCGCGGTCGGCGTCGCATTCGTGGTGCAGGGCGTGCGGCAGTCGTTCCAGCGGCACATCTCGCCGCCGCCGAGCGCTCGTCACGCGGCCACGGTGCTCGGCGTCGTCGGCTACGTCGCCAAGGGCGTCGCCATCGCGGTGGTCGGTGGGCTCTTCGTCGCGGCCGCCGTCGCGCACGACCCCGAGGAGGCCGGTGGGCTCGACGACGCGCTCAAGTCGCTGCAGGAGCTGCCGTTCGGCCCCGTGGTGCTGCTCGTCGTCGCCCTCGGCATCGGTGCGTACGGCATCTTCTCGATCGCGCGCGGCATCTGGACCGCCAAGCGCTGAGCCCGGATGCGCGGCGGCCTGCCAGCCGCTCGCGATGCGAGCGCCCACGCGCATCCGCCCGCGCGGGCGGCGGTCAGCGACGCCGGCGGTGCATGGCCGAGCGCAGGCCCGTGGGCGGCGGCGGGCGATGGCCGCGGTCGTCGGCGCGCGGCTCGGCGGACGCCTCGGGCTCCGCGTCGGCATCCGCGCCGCGCTCCGCCTCCGGCCGGCCGGTGGGCGCACCCGGCGCCGCGAGGGCTCGCAGGCGGGCGTCGAGCGCGCCGAGGTCGACGGGCGCGCCGTCGAGCTCGCGCGCGAGCACGCGCAGCACCCGCGCGGCCGTCGCGGCATCCTCCGGCGAGATCGCAGCGTCCACCCGAGCTCGCAGCGCCGCATCGCCCTGCTGCGCTCTGGCGCGCGCGACGACGCGGGCGACCTGCTCGACGAGGAGGTCGAGCGCGGGGCTCCTCGGTGCGGGATGACCGGGCACGGCAGCGGGCATGGCGCTCCTTCCGCGTCCAGCGTCCGCCGCGCAGGGCGTCCGCGTCAATCCCGCCCGGCGAGATCCGGATGCGCTCGCCTGGCTAGGCTCGTGCCGTGCTGCTCAGCGACCGCGACATCCGTGCCCGCCTCGCCTCGGGATCCCTGGGCCTCGACCCCCTCGACGTCGCCATGGTGCAGCCGTCGAGCGTCGACGTGCGCCTCGACCGGCAGTTCCGGCTCTTCGACAACCATCGGTACCCGTTCATCGACCCGTCGATCGACCAGCCCGAGCTCACGCGACTCGTCGACACCCCCGACGGCGAGGCGTTCATCCTGCACCCCGGCGAGTTCGTGCTGGGCGCGACGCTCGAGCGCGTCTCGCTGCCCGACGACGTCGCAGCGCGTCTCGAGGGCAAGTCGTCGCTCGGTCGCCTCGGCCTGCTGACGCACTCGACGGCCGGCTTCATCGACCCCGGATTCTCGGGCCACGTGACGCTCGAGCTCGCCAACGTGTCGACGCTGCCCGTCAAGCTGTGGCCCGGCATGAAGATCGGGCAGATCTGCTACTTCCAGCTCTCGAGCCCATCCGAGCACCCCTACGGCACGGGCGACAACAAGAACCGCTACCAGGGTCAGCGCGGGCCGACGGCGAGCCGATCGTCGGCGTCGTTCCACCTCACGCCCGTGCCCCCGGCGCCCGTCGAGGGCTGAGCGGCAGACCCGGTCACGCGCCGGGTTCGAGCGGCGTCACGGTGCGCGTGCCCGCATCCCAGCGGCGCAGCGCGACGCCGGCGCACGCCACCGCGCCACCCACGAGCGGCAGCGCGCGCTCGAGGTCGGCGAGGCGCAGCCGACGCGCGAGCGTGACGTGCGGCGTCCAGGTGCCGGGCGCCATGTGCTCGACGTCGTCGCCCCCGCCGACTGCATCCAGCACGGCCTGCCGCAGCGCGAGCAGCGCCGACGACGGCACGAGCGACCGCGCGAGCACGCGTCGCTCGCCCTCGCCGAAGAGCACGGGGGCGCCGAGCACGAGCGGCACCGGCAGCGCGTCGGGCGGCAGCGGCAGCGGATGCGGCACCCCGCCGCGGCGTGCGAGCAGCGTGACGTGGGGGCGGTTCGAGGGCGACGCGTGCGGCGCCATGCTCGAGACCCCGGCAGCCGCGAGCGCATCCCACTCGGCACGCACCGCGGCCTCGGCGTCGGCGTCGAGCAGCAGCTCGATGCTCGTGATGGGCGCATCGGTCATGCGACCAGTCTGGCGAGATGCGGCAGGCCGGCGCGCCTCGCCGCGCGGCATGCCGCATCCGCTCGCCCGTCGCACCGCATGAGGGCTGCGCTACCACGAGTCGCGACCGCGCGACAGGTGCCCGCGAGCCCGACGCGACACGGCGAGGAGGGTGCAGCATGGTGACCATGCGCTACGGATACAAGGCCAGCGCCGAGCAGTTCACGCCCGCCGAGCTCCTCGACCTCGTGGTCGAGGCCGAGCGCGTCGGGTTCGACTCGGCCTTCATCTCCGACCACCTGCAGCCGTGGCGGCACGAGGGCGGGCACGCCCCCAACGCGCTGACGTGGCTCGGCATGGCCGCCGAGCGCACGACGTCGATCGTGCTCGGCACCTCCGTGCTCACGCCCACGCTCCGCTACCACCCCGCGGTCATCGCGCAGGCGTTCGCCACCCTCGGCCAGGTGCATCCCGGCCGCTTCATCCTCGGCGTCGGCACCGGCGAGGCCCTCAACGAGCATGCGATCGGCGTGCCCTTCCCCGACGGTCCCGAGCGCTTCGCGCGCCTGCGCGAGGCCGTGCGGCTCATCCGCCAGCTGTGGAAGGACGACCTCGTCACCTTCGAGGGCGAGCACTACTCGACCGACGGCGCGACGATCTACGACAAGCCGCACGAGCCCATCCCCATCTACGTCGCGGGCGGCGGCCCGGCCACGACCCGCTACGCGGGCCGTGTCGCCGACGGCCACATCTGCACGTCGGGCAAGGGCGACGCGTACTACCAGGAGACGATCGTCCCGAACCTCGAGGAGGGCATCGCGAAGGGCGGGCGCACCGACGCCGACGTCGATCGCATGATCGAGATCAAGGTGTCGTACGACCGCGACCCCGAGCGCGCCCTCGAGCACACGCGCTTCTGGGCGGCGCTGTCGCTCACGCCCGAGCAGAAGCAGTCGGTGCACTCGCCCACCGAGATGCAGCGCCTCGCCGACGAGCTGCCCATCGAGCAGGTCGCGAGGCGCTGGATCGTCTCGTCCGACCCCGAGGAGACGGCGGCGGCCATCGGCCACTACGTCGACCTCGGATTCACCCACCTGGTCTTCCACGGACCGGGCCACGATCAGCGGCGCTTCCTCGACCAGTTCGCCGAGGACGTCCTGCCGCTGATCCAGCAGAAGGAGGCATGATGCAGGTCACGATCATCGGAGGCCACGGCAAGATCGCGCTGCTCGCGGCGCCCCTGCTCGTCGAGGCGGGCCACGACGTGCGCTCGATCATCCGCAACCCCGACCACGAGGCCGACGTGGCCGCCACGGGCGCGACGCCCGTCGTCGCCGACGTCGAGTCGCTCGACGTCGCAGCGCTCACGGGCCTCTTCGAGGGGTCGGATGCGGTCGTCTGGTCTGCGGGCGCGGGCGGCGGCGACGCCGCGCGCACGATCGCGGTCGACCGCGATGCGGCCATCCGCACCGTCGAGGCCGCGCAGACGGCCGGCGCGCACCGCTACGTGATGGTGTCGTACTTCGGAGCGGGCGCCGACCACGGGGTGCCCGACGACTCGTCGTTCCGCGCCTACGCCGACGCGAAGACCGACGCCGATGCCGCGATCGAGGCGTCGAGCCTCGACTGGGTCATCCTGCGGCCCTCCGCGCTCACGCTCGACGCCGCCACGGGCTCGGTCGACGTGCGGCAGCTGGATGCGTCGGTCGAGCCCGACTCGATCGCGCGTGCGGACGTGGCGGCGCTCATCGCCGCCGTGCTCGAGCGCCCCGCGCTCTCGCGCACGATCGTCGAGGTGAACGCGGGCTCGACGCCCATCGGCGAGGCGCTCGACGCGCTCGCCGCGGCGTAGCCCTCCGCGCGATCGGCGGGTCGGCCGCGTCGTCGAGCGCTACGCGACGCGCACGTGCACGCCCAGCGGGCTGCTCGCCGCGCGGAGCATCGCGGCGACGCGGCCGCCCTCGACGTCGGCGTCGGCCTTGCGCTCGAACCGGAAGCGCAGGGCCGCCGTCGTGTGGATCCAGTACGAGTCGACGACGCCGAGCAGCTCGCTCGCGAACGTGGCGAGGAACGGCTCGTCGTGCGTGAGCCGCTCGGCGATCACGGCCTCGAGGCATGCGAGATCCTCGTCGTCGATGTGCTGCTCGCTCACGCCGTAGTAGAACGTGCCCACGGCACCCCTCTCTCGTACCACCATCGAACCTCCTCGGGGTGCCGCCTAGAACCCCGTTGCAATTCGGCGGCAGCATCGGGACGTGGTGCGCGCACCCCTGCGCACGAGACGCCGGGGATCGCGCGGGCGTGGGCATCGCGGTCGACCCCGCCGCCTCGTAGGCTGAGCGCGTGCCGACCATGCCCGACGCTCCCGCGGCCGAGGACCTCGCGCGGCCGAGCCCGGCGACGACGCACCCGATCGCGATCGTGCCCGCCGCGCTCGTCTCGCTCTCGGCCGTCGTCCTGTTCGGGTTCCTCGAGACGATCCCGGGCTACGTCGTCCTCACGGCGGGCGTGCTCGCCGCCGTCATCACCGACCGCGCGGGCCTGTCGCATCGCCTCGGCGCCGACCTCGCCGCCATCGGCGCGAGCCTCACCGTCATCAGCCTCGTCGAGCTCAAGGCCGACGTGTCGTGGCTCGGCGTCGCCCGCTTCACGCTCGTGCTCGGGGCCGCCCTCGTCATCCCGTTCGTCATCACGCGGCTCGTCTACAAGGAGCGCACCGTCGCGTTCCCCTGGCGAGGCGGCCGGTGGACGCGCGCGCAGTGGATCTACGTGGCCGTCGTCATCGTCGCCGCCTACCTCATCCTGCCGGCGTACTTCCTCGGCTCGGGCGTGTACCTCAACTGGCCCGAGCTCGCCGACGACGGCGAGGTCGCGCGCTTCTTCGTCGGCGTCAACGCCGTCGGCCTGTGGGACGAGCTCTTCTTCATCTGCATCGTCTTCACGTTGCTGCTGCGGCACTTCCCGTTCTGGGTGGCGAACGTGCTGCAGGCGACGATCTTCGTGTCGTTCCTGTGGGAGCTCGGGTACCAGTCGTGGGGTCCGCTGCTCACCATCCCGTTCGCGCTCGTGCAGGGCCTCATCTTCCGGCTCTCGAAGCGCAACCTGCTCTACGTGGTCACGGTGCACCTGCTGTTCGACGTGGTCGTCTTCCTCGCGATCGTCGCGGGTCGCAACCCCGAGCTGCTCTGGCTCTTCCCGCTCGCAGCCCCCCTCGTCGGCTAGGGCCGCGACGCCGCGACGACCCCCTCGCGCTCGCCGCGCATCGGGTCTAGCGTCGCTCCATGGCCATCGCGCGCAGACCCAGCATCGTCCTCGACTGTCCGCATCCCGGTGCGCTCGCCGCCTTCTACGCCGCGGTGCTCGACTGGCAGCACACCGCCGACGACGACGGCTCGTGGGCGGAGGCGTTCGGCGAGGGCTGGCCGCCGCTGTGCTTCCAGCGCGCCGACGGCTACCGCGCCCCGGAGTGGCCGGGGCAGGAGCATCCGCAGCAGATGCACCTCGACCTGTGGGTCGACGACATCGATGCGGCCGAGCCCGAGGTGCTCGCGCTGGGAGCCACGCTGCACGACCACCAGCCGTCGACGGACGGCGGCTTCCGCGTCTTCGTCGACCCGGCCGGGCACCCGTTCTGCCTCTGCCGCTCGACGGACGGCGAGGGCTAGGCGCGCTCGCGGGTGGCGAGCGCTCGACGTCGTCGAGCGCGTGCGGCACGCTGCCGGTGGGCTGGGGCACGGCTCCTCCTCGGGGTCCGCGCATCTGCGCGCGCCCACCGCCGAGGCGCCCCGGCCGTCGCCCACGGCGCCCGCGCATCCCTAGGCTCGTCGGGTGACGAGCATCATCCTCGACGTCGACACGGGCATCGACGACGCCCTGGCCATCGCGACCGCCGCGCGCAGCGCATCCATCGACCTCGTCGCCTGCACCGTCGTGTGGGGCAACGTCGACGTCGAGCAGGGCGCGCGCAACACGAGCGAGGTGCTCGCGCTCGCGGGGCGCGACGACGTGCCCGTCGCGATCGGCGCCGCGGGGCCGTACGACGGCCGCGCCGCCTGGTACTCGCCGCACGTGCACGGCGACGACGGGCAGGGCGGATGCGCGGACCTCGACCACGTGCCCACGATCGCCGCGGAGTCGGCGGTCGAGACGATCCTGCGTGCCAGCCACGCCGTGCGGGATCTCGAGATCGTCGCCGTCGGCCCGCTCACGAACCTCGCGCACGCGCTCGACGCCGACCCGACGCTGCCCGAGCGCATCCGCCAGGTCACGATCATGGGCGGGGCGGTGCTGCGCCGCGGCAACGTGTCCGAGTTCGCCGAGGCCAACATCCACCACGATCCGGAGGCGGCGGCGGCGGTGCTCGAGGCCGCGTGGGAGGTGACGCTCGTCGGCCTCGACGTCACGATGGACTCGATCATCACCGACGCGATGCGCGAGCGCCTCGCCGGCGGCGACGCGCTCGGCCGGCATCTCGCGCGCATCCTCGACGCCTACATGGACTTCTACGAACCCCTGCTCGGGCAGCGGGCGGCGGTGAACCACGACGCGGTCGCGCTCGGGATCGCCACGGGGCTCGCGCGCACCACGAGGTCGCCGCTGGCATCCATCTCGGTCGACTGCTCCGAAGGTCCCGAGCGCGGTCGGACGCGCGCGTCCCTCGAGCTCGTCGACGGCGTCTGGCGGGACGAGCCCGGAGCTCGGCATCGGATCGTGCTGGAGGTGGGGGACGGGTTCGAGGCGGCGATGCTCGACGTCCTCGAAGATGTTTCGAGTTTTAAGGGACGCGCGGAGTAGGCTGCACCCCGCCAGTCTCGAGAGGCCACCCGACCGACCGCCGCTGGTGGTGGGTCGTGGGAAGGGGGTCGGCATGCACGTACGAGAGGTCGGCGCTGCAGCGGGCGTGAGCGTCGCGCTCGTGAAGTTCTACGTGCGCGAGGGCCTGCTGCACGCGGGTGTGCGCACCTCGGCCAACAGCACGTCGTACGACGCGTCGCACGTGCTGCGCCTGCGCCTCATCCGCGCCCTCGTCGAGGGCGGCAGGCTGCAGCTCGCGCAGGTGCGCGAGCTGCTCGACGTCGTCGACGACCCCCACCTGCCGATCGACGCGGTCGTGCGCGACGCGCACCGCGCCGTGTCGAACGTCGAGCAGCGGCCGTCGGATGCGGCGATCGCCGTGGTGCGCGAGGCCATCGAGGCGAACGGCTGGCACGTCGGCCCCGACAACCCGGGCATCCTGCAGTGCGCCGCCGTCGTCGACACGGCGCTCGCGATCGACCGCGACGACGTGCGCGACATGCTGCGGGTCTACGCCGCACCCGTCGAGGAGATCGCGCGTCAGGACCTCGCCGCCGTCGGTCGCGCCGCGGCGACGCGCACCCGTGTCGCCGAGACGGTCGTCATCGGCACCGTGCTCGGGGATGCGATGCTGCTGGGCCTGCGCAGGCTCGCGCAGGAGCATGCGGCCGCGTCGGCGGTGCCCCAGCTGCCCGGCGCCGTGGGGGCGCCGCGGGCGCATCGCACGTCGGGCGCCTCGTCGCTGCGGCCCGCCGCCGACTCCTAGCGCGCCGCTCGCCGCCGAGCGGTCACAGCCCCCGCGCGACGGCCGCGGCCGCGCCCAGCCACGAGCGCCGCGTCTCGGGCCGCAGCGATCCGAGCCGCAGGTGGCCGTCGACGAGCGCCTGGTCGAAGGGGATGCGCACCACCTCGCGCGCGAGCGGCCCGTAGCCGCCGATGACGCCCTCGACGTCCTGCCGGGACGCCTTCGGATCGGCCTGGCTCACGACCACGACCGAGCGCTGGGCGAGGATCGCCGAGCGCTCGTCGCGCTGCGCGAGCGCCTCGAGCAGCAGCGCGCCCGCCTCCGCGTGGTCGGCCCTCGTCGTCGTCGCGACGACGATCTGGTCGGCGTGGTCGATCATGCGCAGCCACATCGGGTCGGACTCGTCGTTGCCGGAGTCGATCACGATGACGCGGTAGTACTTCGAGGCGATGGCGTGGATGGCGTCGACGTCGGCGGGGCTGACGCGGTTCTCGTGCGCGAGGCGCATCGGCTTCGAGCGCAGCACGTCGAACTTGTCCTGCGACTGGTGGTGCACGAAGCTCGCGAGGTCGGCCGCCTGCGCGCCGACCGACAGCAGGCGCTCGGCCTGGGGCAGCAGCTCGAGCAGCGTCGCCTCGTGCGGGCCGCGCTCGGTGCGCCAGCCGAGGGTGCCGCGGGTCTGGTTGTTGTCCCACGCGAGCACGCCTGCGCCGCCGAAGTGGGCGAAGATCGCCGACAGCAGCACGGTGGTGGGCGTCTTGCCGGCGCCGCCCTTGCCGTTCACGACGGCGATCGTGCGCGGCCCCGGCCAGTGCTGGCTCACGGCGCGCTCGTCGGCGCGCTCGCCGAGCTCCTCCTGGCTCGGCGCCATGCGCAGACCCATGCGCGTCATCGCTCCACGGAGCCCGGCCTGCGCAGGCGCCTCGCGCTGGGCCGCCTCGAGGAAGGAGTGGCGGCCGTCGGCCGTCATGGGGCCCGAGAGCTCGCCGGGCGCGTAGCCGGCATGCGGTGCGGACGCGGCGGGCGCCGGCCGCTCCTGCGCGGGTGCCTGCGCAGGAACCTGCGCGGCGGATGCGAGGAGCCCGGGCTGATAGGCGCCCTGCGGCACGGATGCGACGGGTGCGCTGGGGATCGACGCGAGGGGGCCCGACTGGGCGGGCGGGCGCGTGACGGTCTCGTCGAGGAGCGGGTCGTAGCCGGGCACCGACTCGATGGGAGCCTGCAGCGGCACGGCGGGGGAGGACGCCGGCGCCTCGGGGGCGTGGTGGGCAGGCGCGGCGACGTCGGGACGCTCGAAGGGCGACGGCAGCGCGGGCGAGGGCTGCGGCGCCGGCGTCGAGGGCGCCGCGTGCGTCGAGGGCAGCTCGGAGGCGCCGTGCGCCGCCTGCGGCAGCTCGTCGCGCGAGGCGAGCGTCGCATCCGTCAGCTCCGGTGCGGGCCCGGTCTGCCCGAACGAGGGAGCGGGCTGCGGTGCCGGTGCGGGCTGCGGTGCGGGTGCGGGCTCCGGCTGCGTCGCGGGCTCGGCAGCGAACGCGGGCGCGGTCGCGGTCGCGGACGCAGAGTCGGAGACGGGCGAGCGCTCGGGCTCCGGCGACGGCTCGAACGCCGGCGCGGGCTCGAACGCGGGCGCGGGCGCGGGTGAAGGCGCGGGCGAGGGCGAGGGCTCGAACGCGGGCTCGGGTGCGGGGCTCGGTGCCGCGATCGGCGACGCCGCCGCAGCGGGAGGCGCGGCGGGCGGAGGCGCGGCCGGCGGTGCCGCGGCCGAGGGCGCAGCCGGCGCAGCCGTGGGTGCGGGCGACGCCAGCGGCGGCGTCGACGGCAGGGGGTCGGGATCCGGGGGCGGCGTCAGCTGGCGCACGTCGGTCACCGAGCCGTCGGGGTGCACGACGATCTCCCAGTGGCCGTCGGCGCCGGTGATGGCGACGCCGATGGGGCGTCGCAGCGCCTGCGCGAACTCGGCGGCGTGCGAGACGATCGCCGTGCGCGTCTGCGGGAACGCTCCGCGCTCGAGGTGCCGGTGGGTGCCGTTGACGTCGAGCACGCCGGACCCGTCGGGGCGGATCTCCGCGCGGATGCGCGTCTGCGGCACGATCGGCTCGCTCACGGAACCCTCCAGACCTCGGCCATTCCGCGGACGAGGCTACTCGCTCGCGCGGCTCGCAATCTGGATGCGCGTGGGGAGGCGCCCGCAGACGTCACGCGGCGAGCGCGGTGCGCAGCCGTGCGACGCCCTCGCGCAGCACCGCGTGCGACGTGCCGAGGTTCAGACGCACGTGGTTCTCGCCGCCGACGCCGAAGGGCTCGCCGGCGTTGACGCCGAGGCCGGCACGGTGGAGGGCGGCGCTCACGGCGCTCGCGTCGGTGACGGCGCCGCCGTCGGCGCGCGCATCCGGATCGGCGAGGCGCGTGGCCGAGAGGTCGAGCCACGCGAGGTAGGTCGCCTCGGGGATGCGATGCTCGACGCCCGAGCCGGCCAGCAGGTCGCGCACGAGCGCGTGGTTGGTCGCGAGCCCGGCGACGAGGGCGTCGAGCCAGTCGCGGGCGTGGTCGAGCGCTGCGACGTGCGCGACCACGGCGAGGTGGTTCGGTCCGTGGGTCACGACCTCGGGGATCGCCCGCAGCGTCTCGGCGGCATCCGGCCCCGCGAGGATCGCCGCCGAGCGGATGCCCGCCAGGTTCCAGGCCTTCGACGCCGACTGCACGACGATGCCGCGCCGGTCGACCGCGAGATACGGCGTGAACACGGCGCCGGGCAGCGTGAGCGGCGCATGGATCTCGTCGACGACGACGGATGCGCCGTGCCGCGCCGCGACGGCGGCGACGGCCTCGAGCTCGCCGCGCGCGTGCACGGTGCCCGTGGGGTTGTGGGGGCTCGCGAGCAGCAGCACCGCGCGGCGCCCGCCTGCGGTCGCCGCGGCGAGCGCCGCGTCGATGCCGTCGACGTCGAGCCGCGCGTCGGGCGTGAGCCGCACCTCGCGCACGACGCGGCCGGCATGGCGGGCGAAGCCGTGGAAGGGCGGGTAGACGGGGCTCGTGACGACGACCTCGTCGCCGGGGTCGGTCAGCATCCGCAGCAGCTCGAACACGCCCGTCATGACGTCGGCGACCGTCACCGACGCCGACGGATCCGGCCCGAAGCCCCAGCGCTCGGCGCTGAGGCGCGCGAGCGCCTCGCCGTAGGCGGTGCCGTGGGCGTAGCCCGTGTCGCCGTCGCGCATGGCGCGAGCCACCGCCTCCTGGATGGGCTCGGCGGGCACGACATCCATCTCGGCGACCCACATCGGCAGCACCTCGGGGCCGAAGTGGCGCCACTTGATGCTCGTGCGCTCGCGCAGTCGCTCGAGCGGCACCTGCTCGAGCGGGTTGGCGACCGTCATCTACGCGACCCGCTCGAGCAGCCCCGAGTCGACGTCGTAGAGGAAGCCGCCGACCTTGGTCGACGCGGCGATGAGCGGATGCGACGTCACCTTGTGGACGTCCTCCGTGATCGCGCGGCGCTGGTCGGCGATCGCGTCGACGGGCAGCCAGTGCGCGTCCTGCCCGGCGGCCTCGCCGATGCGCGTGAGCAGCGTCTCCTCGTCGTTGGAGGCGACGGCGCAGCGCGTGTGCTCGACGATGAGGATGCGGTCGACGTTCAGCAGGTTGTCGCCGAGCACGAGCGCCACGAGCGCACGGTCGTCGACGCGGCCGCCCGGGTTGCGGAGGATCTTCGCGTCGCCCGGCCTGAGGCCCAGGAGGCCGAGCGGCTCGATGCGCGAGTCCATGCAGGTCACGAGCATCACGCCGGCCTTCGCGATGCCGTCGAACCCGTGCAGGTCGAAGTCGGCCGCGTAGGCGCGGTTGGCGGCGAGCAGGTCGTCGAATGCGTCATCCACGCATCCGAATGTACGCCCGGCCGGGTGCCCTGCGACGCGCGCGGGCCCGCAGTCGTCCCCACCCGCGCGTGTCGCACGCCGTCCGCGACGCGCGGCGGCTCGTCGAGGGCGCCGGGATGCGCACCACGACGCGGTGGATGGTTCAGCGGGCGTATCACCGTCGATCCCCAGAATCCCGGGCCCGCTGGCGATCCGGGGTCGAAGATCGTTCGGTGACGGAAGGATCTCGACCCTGTCCCCCTACCGTCGGATCAGGCGACCACATGATGGGCGCCACGCTCCCCGGGCACCCGCTCGGCACCGCGACATCGACGCCAACGCGTCACCAGCACAGGGAGAGCGACATGGGAACGCTGCACTACGGACAGGCCGCATTCGAGCTCGACGACGACACCCTCCGCCACTTCTCGGCCGTCATGGTCGCGAAGCTGCGTCGCAAGGAGCCGTTCCTCGCGCTCGTGCGCTCCGACGACGACGGCCTCGAGCGCGTCTGGCTGCACACCTCCGCCGACATCCGCATCGAGACGCTCCCGGCCACCGAGAGCCTCGACCAGCAGCGCCTGCAGCACATGATGACGCAGGCGAACAAGGCAGGCGTCGACCTCTGCGAGACCTGGGCCTCCAAGGTCCCGGCCTGACGGCTACGGCCGCTCGCGCGGCTCGGCGCGGTCGACGAGGTCGCGCATCTCCTCGAGGAACTCGGTGATCGTGCGGGCCTCCGAGGCGCTGCGCCTGCCGATGAGCTCGCGCATCTCGACGGGCAGCAGCTCGCCGCCGTCGGCGTCGCCGGTGGGGAGGATCACCTTCCGCCGCCGATCCGTCGGGTGCGCCGCGGTCTGCACCACGCCGGCCGCCGTGAGCCGCTTCAGCAGCTCGGTGACGTTCGGGTTCGAGACGCCGAGGTGCGCCGCGAGCTCGCTGGGCGAGACCGCGTCCTTCGCGGCCGCCCGCTCCCACACGTAGCGCAGGGCGAGACGGTCGAGCTCCGAGGGTCGCGCGCCGAGCAGCCTGCGCCGCTCGAGCCGGTTCTCGGCGTGCCGCAGCTCGTCGAGCGACTCGAGGACGGCCTCCTGCTCCTCTGCGGATGACGAATCGACCACGTCCGCTCCTTCATGCTGCATGGGCCGTCTCGGCTCCATCATGCAACGGGGTCGGCATCCGACGCGACTCCGTGTACGCGCGCATCTCCGGTCGACGCTGGCGCCGAGCACGCGCGCCAGGCATGCTGAGCCCATCCGATCGATGGGAGCCCCATGCGCATCCTGCTCATCGGCGCGGGCGGCGTCGGCGCCGCCTTCGCCCGCATCGCCGCGCGCCGGTCGTTCTACGAGGCCATCGTCGTCGCCGACTACGCGCCGGAGCGGGCCGAGGCCGTGATCGCCGCCATCCGCGAGCGGCACGGCGACGAGGCCGCCGACCGGTTCACGGCCGCGCGCCTCGACGCCTCCGACGCGGCGAACGTCGCCGCGCTCGCGCGCGAGCACGCCTCGACGCACGTCATGAACGCCGTCGAGCCCGCGTTCGTCGACGCGATCTTCGCGGGTGCGCTCGACGCGGGCTGCGACTACGTCGACATGGCGATGAGCCTCTCGTCGCGGCACCCGCAGCGACCGTTCGACGAGGTGGGCGTCAAGCTCGGCGATCGGCAGTTCGCCGTGGCCGACGACTGGCAGGCCGCCGGGCGCCTCGCGCTCGTCGGCATGGGCGTCGAGCCGGGCCTGTCGGACGTCTTCGCGCGCTACGCCGCCGACCACCTCTTCTCCGAGATCGACGAGCTGGGCACGCGCGACGGCGCGAACCTCGTCGTGCGCGACGAGGACGGCCGCGAGATCTTCGCGCCCTCGTTCTCCATCTGGACGACCATCGAGGAGTGCCTCAACCCGCCCGTGGTCTGGGAGCAGGGGCGCGGCTGGTTCACGACGGCGCCGTTCTCGGAGCCCGAGGTGTTCGACTTCCCCGGCGGCATCGGCCCCGTCGAGTGCGTCAACGTCGAGCACGAGGAGGTGCTGCTCATGCCGCGCTGGCTCGACGCGCGGCGCGTCACCTTCAAGTACGGCCTGGGCGCCGAGTTCATCGGCGTGCTGCGCACGCTCGACCTCCTCGGCCTCTCGGCGACCGACCCCATCCGCGTGCGCTCGGCGAGCGGACCCGTGGAGGTGGCGCCGCGCGACGTCGTCGCCGCAGCGCTGCCCGACCCCGCGACCATCGGGCCCCGGATGGAGGGGGTGACGTGCGCGGGCGTGTGGGTGACCGGCACCGGCGTCGACGGCGAGCCGCGCTCGACGTACCTGTACCACCTGGCCGACAACGCGTGGACGATGGCCGAGTACGACTCGCAGTGCGTCGTGTGGCAGACGGCGCTCAACCCCGTCATCGCGCTCGAGCTGCTCGCGACGGGCGCGTGGAGCGGTGCCGGCGTGCTCGGCCCCGAGGCGTTCGACGCCGCGCCCTACCTCGAGCTCATGGCGCGCCCGGAGTCGGAGGGCGGCTACGGGCAGGAGTACGGCATCCGCGAGCAGCCGCACCCCACGCCCGTCGCGTGACGCGTGGCGCGTGACGCGTGACGCGTGAGGATCGGCGCATGCGGCACGTGCGCGTGAGCGGCCGGCGTCGGCCAGCCATGATGGGGCGATGGAGCTCGCAGAGCTGGCACGGCGCATCGACGCCATCAGCGCCCGGTACGCACGCATCTACGGCTTCGAGCGCGACGGCGACTGGCTGATGCTCAAGGTGCAGGAGGAGGTGGGCGAGCTCGCGCAGGCGTGGCTCGCCAAGACCGGCCGCCAGCGCGACAAGGGTCGCACGCCCGCCGAGATCGACGAGCGGTTCGCGCTCGAGCTCGCCGACTCCATCGGCATGCTGCTCGCGCTCGCGCAGCACACGGGCGTCGACGTCGAGCGGGCGATGGATGCGAAGTGGCTCGTGTGGGATCGGCGCGCCAACCAGCGCGAGGAGGATCTCGACGACGCCGAGCGCGCGCTCGAGGGGCGAGCGCTGCGCGGCGACGACGACGCGGGATGACGCTCGGCGCGCCAGCCCTGTCGCCGCCGACCGCGCGCGGCTAGCCTCGACCCATGCGTGAGGCCATCGTCGTCGGTGCCGGCATCGGCGGGCTCGCCGCAGCGAAGGGGCTCGTGGATGCGGGCTGGCGCGTCACGGTGCTCGAGGAGGACCCGGGGCTGCGCGAGTCCGGATCGGGCGTCGTGCTCACCGCCAACGGCCTCGCGGCGCTCGACGCGCTCGGGCTCGGCGACGCCGTCCGCGCCGTCGGCGTCGAGGCGCTGCCGCTCGGCGTCCGCACCGCGCAGGGCACCCCGCTGCAGCGCGGGGCGGAGTTCGCATCGAGCGCCCTCACGGGCATCCATCGCACGACGCTGCACCGCATCCTCGCCGAGGGCGCGAAGGATGCCGAGGTCGTCACCGGCGCGCACGTCGCCCGCGTGCACCCCGGCCGGCGACCCCGCGTCACGGTCGTCGAGGGCGGCGAGCAGCGCGAGCGCGTCGCCGACCTCGTCGTCGGCGCCGACGGCATCGACTCGCTCGTGCGATCCGCGGTGCGCGCCGACCTGCCGACCGACGTCGTCGGGGCGACGTGCTGGCGCGGCGTCGTCGCACGGCAGCCCGACTCGCCCGCGGGCTCGCTCCAGTGGTTCGGCGCCGGCACCGAGGTGGGGCTCGTGCCCATCGATGGCGACCGCCTCTACTGGTTCGTCGCCGCCCGCGCCCGCGCGGGGCGCACGGCACGCGACGAGCACGCGGCGGCAGGCGAGGCGACGCGGGGCTTCGAGGCCGTCGTGCGCGACCACGTGGGGGCGACCCAGGAGTCGGCCGTGCTGCGCCACGACCTGCGGTACCTGCCGACGGGGCTGCGCTCGTACGTCGCGCCCGGCATCGCGCTGCTGGGCGACGCGGCACACGCGATGCTGCCGACGACCGGCCAGGGTGCCGCGTCGGCGCTCGAGGACGCCGCCACGCTCGGCGTGCTCGCCGCCCGCGACGACGTCGACGACGCCCTCGAGGCCTACGACCGCCTGCGCCGACCGCGCACGCAGCGGCTGCAGCGGCTGTCGCACCGGCTCTACCGATCGGGCCTCGAGGTGCGGAACCCGGTGCTCGCCGCCGCACGCAACGGCATCCTCCAGCTCGCGCCGACGCTCGCCGCCGAGATCGCCGCCGACTGGATGCTCCGCTGGAGCCCGCCGCGACGGTAGCCGCGCGCGTCGCGTCAGCGCCCAGCCGCGACGAGCAGCGGGAAGACGTGCACGCGGTTGAGCGGCGCCTCCTGCGGGTCGTCGATGCCGGCGACGGGATCGACCCAGCGGGCGTCCTCGAGCTCGGCCTGCACGACGGGATCCACCTCGCCGTCGTGCGCGAAGACGGTCGCGCGCACGGCGAAGCCCGCCTCGTTGGCGGCGACGGCGTCGAACGTGCCGACGAGCCGCAGCGCCTCGGGCGCCACGACGACGCCGAGCTCCTCGTGCACCTCGCGAGCGGCGCACTCCGCCGCCGACTCGCCCGCCTCCGGCTTGCCGCCGGGCAGCATGAACATCGACGTGCCCCGCTTGCGCACCGTCAGGATGCGTCCGTCGCGCGAGAAGCACACCGCCGAGACCGTGATGACGCCCACGCATCCGAGGCTAGCCGGGGCGTGCTCGCGGCGTGCCCGGGGCGTGCCCGCGGCGTGCCCGGGGCGTGCTCGGGGCGTGCTCGCGGCGTGCTCGGGGCGTGCCCGCGGCGTCCGTCCGCCGGGATGCGCACGGAGCGGGGTCGAGACGGCCATGCGGGCTCGAGATCCCGCACAGGGCGCATCGCGGCGCAGGGATCCCCAGACGCCGCGCCCGTGCCACGACCGTGCGCCGCGTCGTCCATCCTCCAGCTCGTGATCGATCCGCTGCTGCGCCGCCTGGGCGTGCTCTCGACCTCGCAGCTCGCCGAGCTCGGCCTCGCACGTCATCACCGCGACGCGGCCGTCGCGCAGGGCGGTCTCGTGCAGGTGCGCCGCGGCTGGTACGCCGCGGCCGACGCCGATCCGGCCGTCGTCGCCGCAGTGCGCGCCGAGGGGTGCGTCGCCTGCGCGAGCGCCCTTCGGCTGCACGGCGTCTGGGTGCCGGAGTCCATGGGCGCCGGTCACGTGCGGCATGCACGGCACCGCCGGGAGCAGGGGCGACGCGGATGCCTGCCGTACGGCCCGAACCCGCCCGTGCGGGCGGCGGTCGACGACGTCGAGACCGCCTTCCGCTGCGCGCTGCGCTGCGGCTCGAGGGAGGACGTCGTCGTGCTCGCCGACTCGCTCCTGCACCGTCGGCTCGCGACGCATGGCGACCTGGCGGCCTGGAGCTCCGAGGCACCGCGGCGAGTCGCTGCGCTGCTCTCGGCGACGGCGTGGGCCGAGTCGGGGGTCGAGAGCATCGTGCGGGTGCGCTTGCGCGTGCGACGCATCGGCGTGCGCACCCAGGTGCAGATCGGGCCGTGGCGGGTCGACCTCGTCGTCGGCGATCGGCTCGTGGTCGAGTGCGACGGTGCCGAGCATCACGGCGACTGGCGCGCGCATGCCGCCGACCGCGCGCGGGACCGCGGGCTCGTGGCGGCGGGCTACCTCGTCGTGCGGCTCACGTACCGTCAGGTGATCGACGACTGGCCGGCGGTCGAGCAGGATCTGCTCGCGCTCGTGCGACGTGGCGCGCATCGGCGCTCGAACCACCGCCGCGATGCGCGCTGAGCGGCAGCTCGAGCTCCCTGGGGCGGGATGCGGTCGCTGGGTGCGTCTCTGCGCGGGCAGGCGACGCCGCGACGCCACGCGAACGCGTCCGCGGGGGAGGCGATGCCGCGCGAGCGCGTCCGCGGGAGGGAGGCGACGCGAGCGCGTCCGCCCGGGGGAGGCGACGCGAGCGCCCCGCGCGCCCGGGCGCTACGCCCTGCGGTACGCGCGGCCCTCGGGGTCGCGTGCGAGGAGGCCCGCGTCGACGAGGTCGCGGCGCAGGGTGACGGGGTCGCGCCACACGGCGCCCAGCCGCGCCGTGACGGTGGGCTCGTCGACGGTCTCGTCGACCGCGACGGCCTGCTCGCTCGCCCAGCGCATGAGCGCGAGGCGGTCGGCGGGCCGCCTCGGCCAGTCGCGGATGCGGCCCTCGTGCACGAAGCGCTCGATGCCGGCGCGGGGCGGCGTCGGCTCGAGCGTCGCCGTGAATGGGTCGCGCGGCCACGCCAGCCCGTCGACGACCTCCACGAGGCCGACGCGCTCCAGCGCCTCGAGCCGGCGGCGATCGGAGGCCGGCAGCCGCTCGGCGACGACCGGCGAGAGCCGCGCGGCCGCCACGGTCACGTCCGACAGCAGCAGGCGGCGGTCGGCGTCGGCGAGCACGGCGAGCAGCGGGCGCGGGTCGGAGGCCATCGCGCCAGGCTAGCCGGGGTGCGGCACGACGCGCTCGTCTCGCGCGCGTCGCGACGCGCTCGCAGGGCGCGGCTCAGCCCGCGACGCGCGTCACGAGCTTCGACAGCACGATCGCCGACCGCGTGTGGTCGACCGACGACGCGGCGCGCACCTTCTCGAGCGCATCCTCGAGGGCGATGACGTCGCGCGCGCGCATGATGACGATCGCGTCGGCCTCGCCCGTGACCGTGCCGGCCTCGACGATCTCCGGCACGCCCGCGAGGATGCGCTTCAGGTCGGTGGGCGAGACGGTGCCGCGGCAGAAGAGCTCGACGTACGCCTCGGTCGCGAGCCCCTCGACCTTGGGGTCGACCTGCACGGTGAAGCCGCGGATGACGCCGTCGGCGACGAGTCGATCGACGCGGCGCTTCACGGCGGATGCGGAGAGGCCCACGACCTGTCCGATGTCGCCGTAGCCGGCGCGGGCATTCGTGCGCAGCTGGTCGATGATGCCCTGGTCGATGCGATCCATGCGCAAGATCCTACGAGCAGGGCCTGGGATTCGCAGGCATCTTGCGTCTGCGCCGCCCGAAGCGCGCGAGATCGCTGCGAGCATGGTGTCCATGCAGCCCGATCTCGCGACCGCACCGACCACCGAGCAGCACGCGCCTCGCACCGCCGTGTCGAAGACGGTGCTCATGTGCCGCCCCGACCACTTCACCGTGAGCTACCGCATCAACCCGTGGATGCATCCCGAGCATCCCACGAGCACGCAGACGGCCGTCGCCCAGTGGGAGACGCTGCACGCCGCGTACCTCGGGCTCGGCTACGACGTGCACCTCATCGAGCCGATCGACGGCCTGAACGACATGGTCTACGCCGCCAACGGCGGCTTCACCCTCGACGGCAAGGCGTACGGCGCACGCTTCACCTACGAGCAGCGCGCCGCTGAGGGCCCCGCCTACATGGCGTGGCTCGAGGAGGCCGGGTTCGAGGTGCACGCGCCCGCGCACGTCAACGAGGGCGAGGGCGACCTCCTGCTCGCCGGCGACGTCATCCTCGCGGGCCACGGCTTCCGCACGACGCTCGAGTCGCACGACGAGGTGCGCGGCATCTTCGACCGCGAGGTCGTGAGCCTGCGCCTCGTCGACCCGGCGTTCTACCACCTCGACACGGCCGTCGCGATCCTCGGCGACGCGAACGTCGCCTACCTGCCGCAGGCGTTCGACGACGCCAGCCGTGCCGCGCTCGAGCGTCGGTACCCGGATGCCGTGCTCGCCGACGAGGCGGACGCCGCGGTGCTGGGCCTCAACGCGTTCGGCGACGGCGCATC
Organism: Agrococcus sp. GCM10030265; assembly: GCF_042666675.1. Taxonomy (NCBI): domain Bacteria; kingdom Bacillati; phylum Actinomycetota; class Actinomycetes; order Micrococcales; family Microbacteriaceae; genus Agrococcus; species Agrococcus sp. GCM10030265. The sequence goes on along the minus strand of NZ_JBHTCZ010000001.1, from coordinate 355,134 downwards.
CATGGTGATCGCGGCGCGGGCGCAGGGCTTCGAGCGCGACCTGCGCGAGCGCGGCTACGAGACGGTCGGCGTCGACCTCTCCGAGCTGCTGCTCGGCGGCGGTGGCGTGAAGTGCTGCACGCTGGAGCTGCGCCGATGAGCGCCGTCACCGGCACGGGCACGCGCACCGCCGCGGCGATCGACCTCGTGGAGCGCCACGCCGCGCACAACTACCACCCGCTCCCCGTCGTCGTCGAGTCGGCATCGGGCGCATGGGTGACCGACGTCGACGGGCGCAGCTACCTCGACTGCCTCGCCGCGTACTCGGCGGTGAACTTCGGCCACGGCCACCCGCGGCTCGTGGCGGCGGCGAAGGCGCAGCTCGACCGGGTGACGCTCACGAGCCGCGCGTTCCACTCCGCAGCGCTCGGCCCGTTCGTCGCGGAGCTCGCCGCGCTCGCGGGCAAGGACATGGTGCTGCCGATGAACACGGGTGCCGAGGCCGTCGAGTCAGGCATCAAGGTCGCGCGGCGCTGGGCGTACGCGGTGAAGGGCGTGCCCGCCGGCGAGGCCGAGATCGTCGTCGCATCCGGCAACTTCCACGGCCGCACGACGACGATCGTGTCGTTCTCCGACGACCCCGAGGCGCGCGAGGGCTTCGGCCCCTTCACGCCAGGCTTCGTGACCGTGCCGTACGGCGATGCGGATGCGCTGGACGCGGCCATCACGCCGCGCACCGCCGCGGTGCTGCTCGAGCCCATCCAGGGCGAGGCGGGCGTCGGCATCCCGCCCGCCGACTACCTGCCGCGCGTGCGCGAGATCACGCAGCGCGAGGGCGTGCTGATGATCGCCGACGAGATCCAGTCGGGCCTCGGACGCACGGGCGCGACCTTCCGCTGCGAGCAGCTGGGCGTCGTGCCCGACCTGTACCTGCTGGGCAAGGCGCTCGGCGGCGGCATCGTGCCCGTGTCGGCCGTCGTCGGCGACGCCGACGTGCTCGGCGTCCTCACGCCGGGCAGCCACGGCTCGACGTTCGGCGGCAATCCGCTCGCGGCGGCCGTCGGCCTCGAGGTCGTGCGGATGCTGGCCGAGGGCGACATGCAGCGCCGGGCGCTCGCGCTGGGCGAGCGGCTCGAGGTGGGCCTGCGTGCGCTCGTGGGCCGCGGCGTCACCGCGGTGCGCTGCGCGGGCCTGTGGGCGGGGATCGACGTCGACCCGGAGGCCGCGACGGCACGCGAGGTCTGCCTGCGGCTCATGGAGCGCGGCATCCTCGCGAAGGACACGCACGGCCAGACCGTGCGTCTCGCGCCTCCCATCGTCATCACGGAGCAGGAGATCGATCACCTGCTGACCTCGTTCACCGACGCCCTCATCCCCTGACCCCGACCGCTGGAGGTCTTCGGCCGCTTGTGTCGTCACAAGCGGCCGAGAACCTCGGATCGTCTGGGCTGGCGGGGCTCGACGGGGGTGCATGCCGCATGCGGCATGCGGCGGAGGGCGCACGAGAGGATGGATGGATGCCGACCGATCTGCGCTTCCGATCCGTCTGGCAGCTGGTCGCCGAGCCCGACGCCGTGCAGGCCGCGCTCGGCGACGTCGCGGCGTACCCGACGTGGTGGCCCGGGATCGCCCGCGTCGAGCGCGACGACGCCGGCGACGTCGTGCTCGCCGTGCGCGGCCCCCTCCCCGTCGCCGTCCGCATCCGCGTCACCGGTCTCGACGCCACCGACGGCGTCCTCGCCGCCCGCCTGCGCCGCGACGTGCTCGGCTGGTGCTCCTGGCACGTGGCCGCAGCGCCGCAGGGCGGCACGAGCGTCGTCATGCAGCAGCACGTCATGCTGCAGCGCCGCGCGCTGCGCACGCTCGCTCGCGTCGCGCCGCGCCGACTGCAGGCGAGCCACGCCGCGCTGATGCGCGCGGGCGAGACGGGGCTGCGAGCGCTGCTCGAGCCGTGAGCGGCTGCACGCCCGGGGCTGGATGCGCCGCGAGCGCAGGCGTACCGTGACGGCCATGTGCCGCAACATCACCACGCTGCGCGGGCTCGAGCCCGCCGCGAACGACGACGAGGTCGAGGCCGCCGCGCGGCAGTACGTGCGCAAGGTCTCGGGCATCACGCATCCCACGGAGCGCACGCGCGAGGCGTTCGAGCAGGCGGTCGCCGAGATCGCCCACGTCACGAGGCACCTGCTCGAGGACCTGCCCGAGCGGCGGCAGCCGCCGAGGACGGTGCCGCCGCTGCGGCGACCCGAGGTGCAGGCGCGCATCGCCGCGCGCGAGGCGGCGCGGGCGGGCTGACCCGGTCGCGCCGTGCCGCCAGCGCCGCCCCGCCGCGGAGCCGCCTCGCCTGTCGCCGGCCCGCCGCCGAGCCGGTCCGCCGCCCCGCCGGCCCGCCCCGCTACTGCGCCGGGGCGAAGAGCTCGAGCGCGATGTCGTCGGGGTCGCGGAACTCGAGGATGCTGCCGCCCACGATGTCCTTGACGCCCTCGTGGGTGACGCCCAGGTCGTCGAGCGTCGAGACGGCGTCGTCGAGCACGTCGCGATTCGCGACCGCGAAGCTCACGTGGTCGAGGCCCACGCGGTCCTCGTCGTAGCGGTCCTCGTCGGGAGCCACGGGACGAAGGCCCAGCAGCCCGCCGGGGAAGGCGTAGATGACGCCGCCGAACAGGAAGGCGAGCCGCTCCTTCGTCTCCTCGTCGGCATCCTCCGGCGGCGCCTCGAACGCGACGTCGAAGCCGAAGACCGACTCGTAGAACTCGCGCGAGCGCTCGATGTCGGTGACGGTGAGGCGCATGTGCGCGTAGTCGGTGACGGTGATGGGCATGGTGGCTCCTGACGGTCGTGGAGCCCCGACGCTAGGTGCCGCGAGCATCTGGGCGCGTGGCCTTGACGGGCCCGCGCGGCGGCTCAGTCGCGCGCGGTGACCTGCCGCAGCGTGTCCTCGAGCGCGACCCACGGCAGCATCGCGCACTTCACCCGCATGGGGAACCTCGCGACGCCCTCGAACGCGGATGCGTCGCCGAGCAGCTCGAGGTCGGCGTCGTCGTGCTCGCCGCGCGAGCGCAGCACGCGGCGCATCGCGTCGACGCGGTCCTGGGCGGCAGCGCGCGTGAGGCCGGGCACGTCCTGCCCGAGGATCGAGGCCGACGCCTGCGAGATCGAGCAGCCCTGCCCCTCCCAGCCGACGCGCTCGACGCCGTCGCCGTCGATCGCGATGCGCAGCCGCACCTCGTCGCCGCACGTCGGGTTGCGCTCGAACCGCTCGGCGTGCGCCTCGGCGGCGGGCAGCGCACCCTCGCCGTGCCTGGCCTTCGCGTGGTCGAGGATGATCTGCTGGTAGAGGTCGTCGAGCCCGCTCATCGCGTCACCCCGAAGTAGGCGCGGACGCCGCTCACGGCATCGAGGAAGCGGTCGACCTCGGCCTCCGTCGTGTACAGGTACGTGGATGCGCGGGTCGTGGCCGCGACGCCGAGGCGGCGGTGCAGCGGCTGCGCGCAGTGGTGGCCGACGCGGGCGGCGATGCCCTGCGCGTCGAGCACCTGGCCGACGTCGTGCGCGTGGACGCCGTCGACGACGATGCTCGCGAGCCCCACGCGGTCCCTCCCCGCGGCTGGGCCGACGAGGCGGACGCCGTCGATCGTCGCGAGGCCCTCGGCGAGTCGGGCGCCGAGCGCCACCTCGTGCGCCGCGATGGCCTCGAGGCCGACGGCGTCGAGGTAGTCGACGGCCGCGGCGAGGCCCACGACCTGCGTCACGGCCTGCGTGCCCGCCTCGAACCGCTGCGGCGGCGGCATCCACTCGGCGCCCTCGAGGGTCACGGTCGTGATCATCGACCCGCCCGTGCGCGCGGGCGGCAGCGCGAGGCCGAGCTCGCGGCGCAGGTACAGCACGCCGACGCCGCCGGGGCCGAGCATCTTGTGCGACGAGAACGCCGCGGCGTCGACGCCGAGCGCGTGCAGGTCGAGCGGCATGTGCGGCGCCGACTGGCATGCGTCGAGCACCGTGAGCGCGCCGACGGCGCGGGCGGCCTCGACGATCTCGGCCACGGGCGCGACGAGGCCCGTGACGTTGCCGACGTGCGCGAAGGCGACGACGCGCGTGCGCTCGTCGATCGCGGCGCGTGCATCGTCGGCCGTCCACACGCCGTCGTCGTCGACGCGGATGACGCGCAGCTCGGCGCCCGTCGCCGCCGCGAGGTCCTGCCACGGCAGGAGGTTCGCGTGGTGCTCGGCCTCGGTCGTGACGATGACGTCGCCCGGGCCGAGGTCGACGAGCGACTCGTGCGGCGAGCGCTGGGCTCGGGCGAGGGAGAGCGACACCGTGTTGAGCGCGTCGGTCGCGTTCTGCGTCCAGCTCACCTCGTCGGCATCCGCACCGACGAACGCGGCGATGCGCTCGCGGGCATCCTCGTACGCCATGGTCGCGAGCGCGGCGAGGGTGTGCGCGCCGCGGTGCACCGCGGCGGTGCGGGTCTCGCCGAACGTGCGCTCCACGTCGAGCACCGGCGTGGGCCGCAGGGCGGTCGCACCGGTGTCGAGGTACGCGAGACGGTGCCCCTGCACCTCCTCCGCGAGCTCGGGGAAGTCGGCGCGGATGCGCTCGAGCGCCTCGGGTGCGATCGTCTGGTGCTGCATGCGTCCTCCGTGCCGGGCCCGTCCATCCTCTCGCGCCCACGCGGACGGGGTCGACCCGCGACGTCATGCCGCTGGCGAACGAGTGGCGCGCCGTTCAGCGCCGCGTCAGCGCCGAGCGACGAGGATCGGGGCATGCGCGTGCTGCTGGTCGACGACGAGGTGCGGCTCGCCGACGGCGTGCGCCGCGGCCTCGAGGCCGAGGGCATGACGGTCGACGTCGCACACGACGGCGTCGACGGGCTGTGGCGTGCGCGCGAGTTCTCGTACGACGTCGTGCTGCTCGACGTCATGATGCCCGGGATGTCGGGCTATCGCGTGTGCCAGACGATGCGCGCAGAGGGCATCTGGACGCCCGTGCTCTTCCTCACCGCGAAGGACGGCGAGTGGGACGAGGTCGAGGGCCTCGACACCGGCGGCGACGACTGGCTCACGAAGCCGTTCTCGTTCCCCGTGCTCGTCGCCCGCATCCGCGCGCTCGTGCGCCGCGGCGGCCGCGAGCGCCCCGTGGTGCTCGAGGCCGGCGACCTGCGGCTCGACCCCGCGGCACGCACGGTGCACCGCGGCGAGGCCGAGGTCGAGCTCACGGCGCGCGAGCTCGCCGTGCTCGAGCTGCTCATGCGGCGCAAGGGCGAGGCCGTGACGAAGACGCAGGTGCTCGACGACGTGTGGAGCGAGGACTTCGACGGCGACCCGAACATCGTCGAGGTCTACGTCGGCCGCATCCGCCGCAAGGTCGACCGGCCGTTCGGGCGCGACGCGATCCAGACGGTGCGCGGCTCCGGGTACCGGCTGGCGGCCGACGGTGGCTGAGCCGGCCGAGCGGTCCGCGCCCGCGGACCCTGCGAGCGCCGTCGCACCGGGCGCACGACGCTCGCGACGACGCGCATCCATCCGCGTGCGGATCACGGCTGCGGCGCTCGCGATCGTGACCGCCGCCTTCGGGGTCGGCGCCGTCGCGATGGCGTGGACGCTCGACCGGCAGCTGCAGGCATCGGTCGCCGACCAGCTCGCCGACGAGCTCGCCGCGCTCGCGGAGGGTGTGGATGCGGGCACGATCCAGACGGCTGCGCTCGTGTCGCGCGACGACGACGTGCTCGTGGCGCTGCGCTCGTCGACGGGCGTCGTCGTGAACGCCTCGGATGCGGCGCTCATGCCGGTGCCGACGGGCTCCGCACCCGTCGAGGCGAGCATCGCGGGCGACCACGTCGTCGTGGTCGCCGCCGAGACCAGCCAGGGCACGATCGTCGTCGGGCGCTCGCTCGCCTCGGTCGACGACGCCGTGCGCCTCGCGACGCTGCTGCTCGCCATCGCGGTGCCGCTCGCGCTCGTGCTCATCGGCACCGTCGTGTGGATCGTCGTCGGCCGCGCGCTCGCACCGGTCGACCGCATCCGCGCGCAGGTCGACGGCATCGACGCCACGGGGCTCGACCGCCGCGTGCCGACGACCGGCTCGGGCGACGAGGTCGACCGCCTGGCGGGCACGATGAACCGCATGCTCGCGCGCGTCGAGGAGGGCACGCGAGCGCGGCAGCGGTTCGTGTCGGACGCGTCGCACGAGCTGCGCTCGCCGCTCGCGACGATGCGGCAGTTCGCCGAGCTGTCGAGGGCGCACCCGGATGCCACCGCCCCAGGCGAGCTCGCCGACGTCGTGCTCGGGGAGGGCGAGCGGATGCACGGCATCGTCGAGGGGCTGCTGCTGCTCGCGCGGCTCGACGAGCACGGGGGAGCGGCGCGCAGGGCCGTCGACCTCGACGACCTCGCGCACGCCGAGGTGGAGCGCGTGCGCGGCCTCGGCCGCGAGGTCGACGGCTCGGCGATCCGCGTCGCGCCCGTGGCGGGGGATGCGCGGCTGCTGTCGCGCGCGCTGCGCAACCTGGTCGACAACGCGATGCGGCATGCGACGACGCGCATCGCGATGGGCTCGGTGGTGCGCGACGGGCGCGCGATGGTGTGGGTCGACGACGATGGCGCGGGGGTCGCGGAGGCCGAGCGGCAGCGCGTCTTCGAGCGGTTCGTGCGGCTCGACGAGGCACGGGCCCGCGACGACGGCGGCTCGGGGCTCGGCCTCGCGATCGTGCGCGAGGTGGCGCGCGCGCACGGCGGCGACGCGTGGATCGGCGTCGCGCCCCTCGGCGGCGCGCGCTTCGTGCTCGAGCTGCCGGCCGCATCCGCCTGAGCTCCCCTGCCGGTCGCGGCGCGCTGTCGGGGTTCGCGTCTCGCAGGTGATCCCGGCACTGGAGGGGCATGTTCCCTCGGCTGCTCGGATCGCCTGCGAGACGCGAGACGCGAACGCGAGAGGCCGCACGCGACCCCCGCCGCACCCGTGGGCTGAAGGCGCGTTCAGGTTCGTTCAGAGCCGCGTCAGCGGCCGACGAGGATGGTGGGACCCATGAACGAGCAGACCCCCCGCGATCCGCAGCAGCCGATCGACGCGAACGACCCGACGCCGCAGCACCCCGCCGCCGACACCTCGGCCCAGACGGCGCAGCAGCCCATCCCGAACCCGGCGGCCGACGAGGCGACGCCCAAGCGCGGCCGCGGCCTCCTGAAGCCCGTGCTCATCGGCGCGGGCGCCGCCGTCGCGGTGCTCGCCGTCGCAGGGGTCGGCCTCACGGTCGCCGACGCGCTCGACGACCAGGGCGATCAGCCGCAGACGCAGCCCGGCGTCACGGCACCCATGACGAGCGCTCCCGCGCCGACGCAGTCCGACGACTCGGACGGCTCGGGCGACGACCAGGGCGGCCAGGACGACTCGTCGACCACGGGCCCCGGTGGCGCGGCGTCCGCCGAGCCGTCGGCGTTCGTCGACGCGATCGACGCCGCGATCGCGGCCGCAGGCGGCGAGGGCGCGACGGCCATCGAGCTCGAGCGCGACGGCTGGAAGGTCGACGTGCGGCTCGCCGACGGCACCGAGGTCGACGTGCGCGTCTTCCTCGACGGCCGCGACCCGCTCGTGCAGCAGGACGACGACGACTCGTCGAACGACGCGCTGCTCGACACGTCGCGCATCGCCGACATCGTGGATGCGGCCGTCGCGGCCGCGGGCGGCGGCACGGTCGAGAAGATCGAGGCCGAGGGCGACGACAGCCACGCCTTCGACGTGCAGGTCGACCTCGGGAACGACCGCGACGTCGACGTCGAGCTCGCCGACGACCTCTCGGTGGTCTCGGTCGACGACTGACGCATCCGCTCGCTCGACGCAGGAGGGCCCGCGACCGAACGGTCGCGGGCCCTCCTGCGTGCGCCGTGGTCGCGGGTCGGTGGCTCGGTGCCTGCCGCCGTGGTCGCGGGTCGGTGGCTCGGTGCCTGCCGCCGTGGTCGCTGGTCGACGGCTCGGTGCCTACCGCCTCGGTCGCAGCCGCTCGAGCTGGGTGACGTGCTGCGGGCCGAGCTCCTCGAGCGAGCCGACGCCGAGGAGTCGCATCGTGCGGGCGATCTCGTCGGTGAGGATGGCGAGCGCCCGGTTCACGCCGGCCTGCCCGCCGGCCATGAGGCCGTAGAGGTAGGCGCGGCCGACCATCGTCGAGCGGGCGCCGAGGGCGACGGCGGCGACGATGTCGGTGCCCGACATGATGCCCGTGTCGAGATGCACCTCGACGTCGGCGCCCACCTCGCGCGCGACCTCCGGCAGCAGCAGGAAGGGCACGGGTGCGCGGTCGAGCTGGCGGCCGCCGTGGTTCGAGAGCGTGATGGCGTCGACGCCGACGTCGGCGAGCCGCTTCGCGTCGGCGAGCGACTGCACGCCCTTCACGACGATCGGCCCGTCCCATGCCGCACGCACCTCGGCGAGCGCCTCGTGGTCGACCGACGGGTCGAACATGGTGTCGAGCAGCTCGGCGACCGTGCCGTCCCACTCGGAGATCGCGGCGAACTCGATGGGGTCGGAGGTGAGGAACGACCACCACCACTCCACCTTTGGGGCCGCGTCGAGCATCGCCGACGGGGTCAGGCGCGGCGGGAACTGCATGCCGTTGCGACGGTCGCGGTGCCGCGCGCCCGCCACGGGGGTGTCGACCGTGATGTGCAGGGCGACGTAGCCGGCGGCCTTCGCGCGGTGCACGAGCTCGATCGAACGCGACCGCTCCTTCATCATGTACAGCTGCATCCAGAGGCGACCGCGCGGGGATGCCGCACGGACGTCCTCGATCGACGTCGTGCCGAGCGTCGAGAGGGTGAAGGGGATGCCGTACGCGGCGGCAGAGCGCGCGCCGGCCCGCTCGCCTGCGGTGTGCATGAGGCGGGTGAAGCCCGTCGGGGCGATCGCGAGCGGGTACGAGGAGCGCGTGCCGAGCACGTCCCATCCGGTGGAGACGGTCGTGACGTCCTCGAGCACCGTCGGATGCAGCTCGACGTCCTGGAACGCCTGCCTGGCGCGTGCGATGCCGATCTCGTCCTCGGCGGCGCCGTCGGTGTAGTCGAACGGCCCCTTGGGCGTGCGCGCCTTCGCGATGGCGCGCAGATCCCAGATGTTCGAGGCCCGCTGCAGCCTCGTCCGGGCCGGATCGGTGAGCATCGACAGGTCGATCATCTTGGCGACCATGTCGATGGGGGACTGGCGGGTGGCCATGGCGACTCCTGCGTCGTGCGGGCATGCGGCGTCCGGGAAGACATCATATGAATATCACGGGGTCGGCCGCACGGCACGAGCGACCGGTCCGGATGTGGACGAGCCAGCGTGTCAGGATGCGGCCCTCCGCGCCAGCACCGACGCCTGCGGCATGCGCTCGCGGCCCTCGGGCCCGCGCTCGAGCCGTGCGACGACGTCGAGCCCCGCGCCCTCGAGCGCCGACGCGAGCGCCGCGGCGTCGTGCGCCCACGCCGTGAGGGTCGCATCGGTGCCGTACGCGCTCGCGATCGTGCGCATCCCCGACCCGGACTGCGCGGCCACGAGCACGACTCCTCCCGGGCGCACGACCCGTGCGAGCTCGGCCGCCGCCGCGTCGAGCGCGGCGTCGGGCACGTGGATGAGCGAGTACCAGGCGAGCACGCCGCCCGCGCATGCGTCGGCCACGGGCACCTCGGTCGCCGTGCCGCGCGACCACCGCGCGCCCGGCTGCGCGGCACGCGCGATGCACAGCATGCCCTCGGACGGGTCGACGCCGTGCACCCGCAGGTCGCGTGCGCCGAGCCAGCGGGCGACGCGGCCCGTGCCGCAGCCCACGTCGACGACGTCGCCGCCCGCATCCGCCGCCGCATCCGCGAACGCCGAGAGCATCGCGAGGTCGCGGGGATGCTCGGCGTCGAGCGAGGGGAGCAGCCGGTCGTAGGCGAGCGCGACGGCGTCGTACGCGGCACCCTCCGCAGCCATCGTCAGCTCGCGAGCAGCAGCTCGAGCAGCTCGCCCACCGACCGCCGGTCGCCGGCGACGTGCCAGCGGTGCCCCCGATGCTCGACGACCTCGGTGCGGCCGCCCGCGGCGTCGACGAGCGCCTTGCCGGGCAGCCAGTCCCACTCGGCCGTCGAGTGCTGCGCCCACACGCCGATCCGCCCGCCTGCGACGCCCGCGAGGTCGCACGAGCCCGAGCCGAGGATGCGCACGGTCGCCGCGCCGCCGACGATCGCATGCCACGGCTCGGCGACGTCGGGCTCGGACAGGGTCGTGGGGTGCACGTAGGTCGCGAGGCTCACGTCGGCGAGCGGTCGCTCCACGAGCGGCGCGACGGGCACGCCGTCGAGCGTCGTCGGCAGGTCGCGACCGCCGAGCCACGTCTCGCCCGTGATGGGCTGGTGCACGGCGCCGAGCACGACGCCATCGGCGTCGTCGAGCGCGAGCGCGCTGCACCAGTACGCGAGCCCGGAGAGGAAGTTGTACGTGCCGTCGACCGGGTCGATCACCCAGCGGCGACCCGATGCGCTCTCGACCGCCGCGCCCTCCTCGCCGAGCACGCCGTCGTCGGTGCGCTCGGCCCGGATCGCGGCGAGCACGAGCTCCTCGGCGGCGCGGTCGGCTGCGGTGACGACGTCGGAGATCGACGTCTTGAACTCGGCCTCGAGGCCGGCGGCGCGCATGGTGGCGGCGAGCGCTCCGGCGTCGCGGACGAGGCGGGTGGCGAGGTCGGCGTCGGTCACCGCTCCAGCCTAGGAGCGCCGCTCGCCGCATCCGCATCCGCGCCGCATCCACCGCGCGTCGACTGGCGCACGCGACGCCGGCGCGCAAGCCGTCGACGTGCGCCGTGTCGAGCGGGCACGGTGAGGGGGCAACGGAAGGGAGCGCCTCCATGAAGGTCGCCGTCATCTACTACTCGTCCACCGGGACGAACCACGCCATCGCCCAGGCCGTCGCCGCGGGAGCCGAGGAGGCGGGCGCCGAGGTGCGTCTGCGTCGCGTCGCCGAGCTCGCGCCCGACGCCGCCGTCGACTCGAACCCCGTCTGGCGCCAGCACGTCGACGAGGTCGCACCCACGATCGAGGAGGCGACGAACGCCGACCTCGAGTGGGCGGACGCGTACGCCTTCGGCACGCCGACGCGCTTCGGCCTCCCGGCTGCGCAGCTGAAGCAGTTCCTCGACGCGGCGTCGAAGCCGTGGAGCGAGGGCGTCATGGCGGGCAAGGCCGTGACGAGCTGGACGAGCGCCATGAACGCGCACGGCGGCCTCGAGTCGACGATCCTGGCGCTCAACAACGTGTTCTACCACTGGGGCAGCGTCATCGTGCCGCCCGGCTACACGGACGACCTGCTCTACGCAGCGGGCGGCAACCCCTACGGCACGGGCCACGCGACGGGCACCGACGGCACCCCGCCGACGGATGCCGTGCTCGCCGCCGCGCGCTACCAGGGGCGTCGCCTCGCCGAGATCGGCGCGCGCCTCGTCGGCTGACGCTCGATCGCACGGAGGGCCACGGGATGCGATCCCGTGGCCCTCCGTCGTGCGGACGCCCTAGCCTGGGCCACGATGAGCGACTTCCTGCACCTCGGCCCTGCCCCGCGACCCACGACGGGCGCCGACCTGGTCGGTCGCATCCGCGCCGCCACCCTCGAGCACGTGCTCGAGCATGCGCTCGAGCACGGCCCCGCGTCGCAGCGCACCGCCGTCGAGCAGCTGCTCGGCAGGCTGAGCGCCGACGTCGACGGCGCCGACGTCACGGTCGACGTCGACGGCACGGGCGTGGAGGTCGACGGCGTCGCCGACTGGGTGCCGATCGACGACCTGCTGCCGACGCGCGCCGGCGACGTGCGGGTCGTGGAGGCGGGACTGCTGCGGGCGCTGACCGTGCGCGCGCACCCCCTGCGCGTCGAGGGCGTGCCCGTCGACCTCGGCCTCGAGCTGCACGACATGCGGCTGCAGTGGGTCGACGTCGTCGCCGACGACGCGGTCGGGCTCGCGCTCGTCGACCCCGACGACGCGCATCCCCTGCGCGGGCACCTGCGCATCGAGGCGCCGCTCGCCGAGACGGTCGCCGCGGTGCAGCGGGCGGCCGAGACGGCGATGGCCGAGCTCGGGGTCACGGTCGCCGACCTCGACGTGCGGCTGCGGTCGGACGGCCCGCGCACCATCCACGCCGAGGTCGACGCTCGCGTCAAGAAGGGCTTCCTGGGTGCCCCCGCGAGCGCGAGCGCCACGCTGCGCGTCGACGACGCCCTGCGGGTGCACGTGGAGGATCTGCGCATCACGTCGTCGAACGTGCTCGTGGCCGGCCTGCTCGTCGCGGTGCGCGGCAAGGTGGAGGCCGCCACGAAGGAGCCGTTCGACCTCGCAGCGCACCTGCCCGCGGGCGTGCGCGTGACCGACGTGCAGGTGACGGCGGGCGAGCGCATCGGCCTCGAGGCGCGCATCGGCTGAGGCCGGCGGCGGGCGGTCAGCGCAGCGCCGCCAGCCAATCCGCCCGCTCGCCCTCGTCGGGAGCGAGCGCGCCGGCACGGATGCGCACGCGGCCCGCGCCCGGGATCGCGACGAGGTCGCCGGGATGCAGGTCGGCGACGAGCCGCGGCGTCGCGATGACGAGCCCGCACGACACGACGGCCGTCGGCACGCGTCGCGCCGTCGACGCACGCCCCAGCAGGCGTGCCTCGCCCCACGCGAGCGGCACTCCGCGGGCGTCGACGTCGAGCGCGGCGCCGCACCCACCCGCCACGGGCACGAGCGCGACGACCATCGCGACGACGACGCTCGTCACGGCATCCGGCGACGGCAGCCCGCCCGTGCCCGGTCGCACCGCGGCGCCGGCGTGGATGCACGGCGTGCCCGTGACGGCAGCCACCGCTCGCAGCGACAGCCCGCCCACCACGACGTCGTCGACGCGCGCCCGCGTCTCCTCGGGCCACGCGTCGACGGCGAGGGGATCGGGGAGGGTGCGTCGCAGGCTCGGCAGCTGGTCGGTGAGCGTCATGCCGTCGATGGTGCGCGCGCGAGGGCGCTGCCGCCGACGCCCTCACGACGTCCTCACGGCGTCGAGGCCGACCCGAACGGGATCCGTGCGGGCGGCCGCCCGAGCACCCCGTCACGCAGCCGCCCGTGCGAGCTGGACGCCCCGGGCGCACCGATACCGCATCCGCCGCGTGCACGCACGTCACGAGTCGGAGGCGGGGCGACAAGTAGGCTCGCGACATGGGTGACCTGTTCGAGGACTACGACAAGCCCTTCGCGAACCCGCCGCGACGCCAGGGCACCCCGTGGGACGAGATGTTCGACGCATCCGGCACGCCGCGCGGCCCGTACCGCGAGGTGCACACGGCGCTCAGCGAGATGACGCAGGCCGAGCTGCGAGGCCGCGCCGACGCGCTCGCGCGCTCGTACCTCGCGCAGGGCGTCACGTTCGACTTCGCGGGCGAGGAGCGCCCCTTCCCGTTGGATGCGGTGCCCCGCGTCATCACGAGCGAGGACTGGGCGCACGTCGAGTCGGGCGTGAGGCAGCGCGTGCTCGCGCTCGAGGCCTTCCTCGCCGACATGTACGGCCCGCAGCGCGCCGTCGAGGACGGCGTCATCCCCGCGGCGCTCATCTCGTCGTCGACGCACTTCCACCGGCAGGCGGCTGGCGTCGTGGGCGCGAACGGCGTGCGCATCCACGTCTCCGGCATCGACCTCATCCGCGACCAGGATGGCGAGTGGCGCGTGCTCGAGGACAACGTGCGCGTGCCCTCCGGCGTCTCGTACGTGATCTCGAACCGCCGCGTCATCGCGCAGACCCTGCCCGAGATGTTCGCCTCCATGCGGGTGCGCCCCGTGGGCGACTACCCCGACAAGCTGCTGCAGGCGCTGCGCGCATCGGCCCCGGCGGGCGTCGACGACCCGACGGTCGTCGTGCTCACCCCCGGCGTCTACAACTCGGCCTACTTCGAGCACACGCTGCTCGCTCGCCTCATGGGCGTCGAGCTCGTCGAGGGCCGCGACCTGTTCACGAGCGGCGGCCGCGTCTACATGCGCACGACGAACGGGCCCACGCGCGTCGACGTCGTCTACCGTCGCGTCGACGACGACTTCCTCGACCCGCTGCAGTTCCGGCCCGACTCGATGCTCGGCAGCCCGGGCCTCATGCTCGCCGCACGGCTCGGCAACGTGACGATCGCGAACGCCGTCGGCAACGGCATCGCCGACGACAAGCTCGTCTACACGTACGTGCCCGAGCTCATCCGCTACTACCTCGGCGAGGAACCCATCCTCAAGAACGTCGACACGTGGCGCCTCGAGGACGAGGGGGCGCTCGACGAGGTGCTGGACCGCCTGCACGAGCTCGTCGTGAAGCCCGTGGACGGCTCGGGCGGCAAGGGTCTCGTCGTCGGCCCCGACGCGACGCCCGAGGAGCTCGACGAGCTGCGGCAGCGGCTCGTCGCCGACCCTCGCGGGTGGATCGCGCAGCCCGTGGTGCAGCTGTCGACCATCCCGACGCTCGTCGAGGACGGCATGCGGCCGCGCCACGTCGACCTGCGCCCGTTCGCCGTGCACGACGGCCATGACGTGTGGGTGCTGCCCGGCGGGCTCACGCGCGTCGCGCTGCCCGAGGGGCAGCTCGTCGTGAACTCGTCGCAGGGCGGCGGATCGAAGGACACCTGGGTGCTCGGCGATCCGCGCGAGCCCGTGCCGCTCGACGACGTCGACGCCGAGTTCGGCGCCTCGGGCGAGCCGATGACGCGACCCATCTCGATCGTCGCCGGGCACGAGCATCCGCAGGATCAGAGCCCGCAGGATGCAGGCACGAGCAGCCAGGCCGAGCAGCAGCAGCAGGCCGCCGAGGTGCGCGTCGACGAGCGCGCGACCGCGCCACACGAGGCCGGCGCCCCGCCGTCCCACGAGCACCGGGATGGAGGCGCCCCATGCTGAGCCGCATCGCCGAGAGCCTGTTCTGGATCGGTCGCTACATCGAGCGCGCCGACGGCACCGCCCGCATCCTCGACGTGTACCTGCAGCTGCTGCTCGAGGACACCTTCGTCGACGAGGACACCGCCTGCCGCGCGCTGCTGGGCGTCATGGGCAGCGACGCGCCGCCCGAGCGCACCCTGCGCCGCGGCGACGTCATCACGTCGCTCGCGATCGACCGCATGGACACCGCATCCATCGCCTACTCGGTGAACGCGGCGCGCGAGAACGCCCGCCGTGCGCGAGAGATCATCTCGACCGAGCTGTGGGAGGTGCTCAACACGACGCACACGGGCATGCCGCGCCGCGTGTCCGGCGAGAAGGTGCACGAGCTGTTCGGATGGGTGCGCGAGCGAGCGGCGCTCGCGACCGGCATCGCCGACTCGACGGCGAGCCGCGACGACGCGTGGTCGTTCCTCACGCTCGGACGCTCGCTCGAGCGCGCCGACATGACGGCGCGGCTCCTCGCGACGCGTGCGCTCACCGAGGATGCGAGCCCGTCGTGGACGGCGATCCTGCGCTCCGTGGGCGCGTACGAGGCGTACCTGCGCACGTACCGCGGCGTGCCGTCGTCGACGAACGCCGCCGAGTTCCTGCTGCTCGACCGGCTGTTCCCGCGCTCGATCCTCTTCAGCCTGCTGCGCGCCGAGCAGTGCCTGCGCGACATCGAGCCGCGGCACGAGCGCATCGGCTACGGCGACTCGGCGCAGCGGATGCTGGGCCAGGTGCGCGCCGAGCTCGAGTTCCGACCGATCGGCGAGATCATCGCCGACCTCGCGACCGTGATGGACCAGGTGCAGACGACCACGACCACCGTGTCGGAGGCGGTGCGCGAGCGCTACTTCCCGACCCACAACCTGCCCGCATGGGTGGGGGAGCGAGCATGAGCCGCATCCGCATCCGGCACACGACCGGCTACCGCTACAAGTCGCCCGCCGTGGCGTCGTACAACGAGGCGCGCATGCTGCCGTCGACGAGCGACGGCCAGTTCGTCATCTACTCGAACCTCGACGTGCGCCCCTCGACGTCGGTGAACACCTACGAGGACTACTGGGGCACCACGGTCACGTCGTTCGACGTGCTGTCGCCGCACACCGAGCTGCAGCTCACCGCGACGAGCCTCGTCGAGGTGCGACCGCGCCTCACGGGCGGCCACGACATCACGTGGGAGCAGCTCGCGAAGGTGTCGCGTCGCGCGACGACGTACGTCGAGCAGCTCGGGCAGACGGATCGCACGCGTCCGCTCGACGACCTCGTCGAGACGGCGCGACGCATCGTCGACGAGACGGGCACGCCCGGCGCCGCCGGCGCGGCCATCGCGCGCTACGTCGGCGAGGAGATGCAGTACATGTCGGGCGTGACGCACGTGCACACGAACGCGCACGAGGCGTGGGCGAAGCGCAAGGGCGTCTGCCAGGACATCGCGCACGTCACGATCGGCGCGCTGCGCGCCGTCGGCATCCCGGCGCGCTACGTCTCGGGCTACCTGCACCCGAGGCCGGGCGCGCAGATCGGCGAGACGGTCGTCGGCGAGAGCCACGCGTGGGTCGAGTGGTTCACGGGCGACTGGCAGGCGTGGGATCCGACGAACCTCATCGACATCGGCGAGCGGCACGTGAAGGTCGGCTACGGGCGCGACTACAACGACGTCGCGCCCCTGCGCGGCGTCTACGCGGGCGCGGGCGGCTCGGAGCTGTTCGTCACGGTGGAGATCACGAAGGAGTCGTAGGGCGCGGCGGCTCCTCCGGCGCGCCGCCGTCCCCCGACGATCGATTCGCGCATTCGAGTTGCGCATTCTCGAATTCCGTGGATATGCTCTCCCCCGTCCACGGCTTTCGCCGCATTCCCGTCAGAGAGAGGAGCAGCCCGTGTTCATGAACGCATCGTGCACCGGTCCCGCAGCCCTCGTCTCCGGGATCCGCTAGCACCGCGAGCACGTCGACACCGCCGGCCGCGCGGGCCTGAGCCCCGCAGCCAGCCGTGCACCGTCTGCCCACGCAGCGCCAGCATCCGCAGCATCGAGCCCTCGGCATCGCCGAGCTCGTGCGACGGACGCGAGCACGCGTCGGCGTGATCGCGACACGACACCTCGAGCCGGTCGGCTCGCTTTCACCCGCATTCGCGAATGCGCATCGCGCGCGACTCCTTTCCGCCGCGAATTCGCCGCGCCATTCGCGCGTGCGATCCGTCGCGCATTCGCGAATTCGACGCCCCGTCATTCGGCGTGCCCGCACGCCCCCACCGAAGGACCATCCCCCCATGTCGACCCTGACCCAACCCATGGTGCTCGCAGTCGCGAGACCCACGACCCGAGCCAGGCGTGCGCTGCTCGCGCTCGCCGAGGCGCTCGCCCGCATCGCGCTGCACCGGCCCGATGCGCGTGCGGCCGCGCTGCGCCACGAGGCGGAGGCGCGTCGCGAGCGCGATGCCGACCGCATGCTCGCGCTGTCGCCGCCGCTGCGATGATCGCGAGCCGCGCCGGCCCAGCCTGCGCACCCACCCCGAGGGGCCGTCCGAGAGGGCGGCCCCTCGTCGTGCGCGCGGCCGGTTGCTCCCGGTCGCCTCCGGACGCGCTTCGCAGGCGATCCCGGCAGCGGAGGGGCATCTTCGCTCGGCTGTCGGGATCGCCTGCGACACGCACACGGTCGGATGTCACCCACGGTTGTCGGAACGACGATGTCGCTGCCATTTCAGCACCGCGCCTTCTAGCGTGATGCTGCCTGATCGCGCGGCGCGTCATGCGGTGTCCCTCGACGGTGGCGCGGCCGTCGGAGTCGGGCCGAGGCCTCCTCCTTCGTCGTCGATTGGAACATCTTGATCCGGTTCTCGAAGCTGGTCGCCAGCCCGGTCGGCATCGTCACGCTGACTCTCGCCGCGTCCGTGCTTCCCGGGAGCACCCCGCCCCCCGTCGACATCGGCGTGGAAGCGGCGGTACGCGCCGTCTCCGGCGAGGAGCTGACGATCGTCGAGGATGCAGCGCCGATGCGAGAGGAACGAGACGGCGAGGGATTCGTGTCCGTCACCGAGTCGGGCTCCGTCTCGATTCCGGAGCATCCCGAGGAGGGGATCTCCATTGCCCACGCAGGCGGGACCATCGAAGTCGGCTTGCCGGCCGCTGAGCGCGCCGATGAGGTCGACTCGACGACCTCGGGACTGCTGGCCTACGACAACGACGACGGCTCCTACACTGTTCCGATCCCGGGCCAGCAGGGCGACCTGCAGCTGAACACCGTCATCGAGTCAGCGTCCGCGCCGACGGAGTATGCGTACCAGCTCGAGCTCCCCGCGGATGTGCGCGTAGAGACAGAGCGCAGCGCGTACGCATTCCTCGATGCCGAGGGTGCTCTCGTCCTCATGGTCGCGCCCCCGTGGGCGAGAGACGCAGCAGGGCGGTTGGTCCCAACGCACTACGACTACGCCGAGGGCGTGCTGACGCACGTCGTCGAGCACTCAGCGGACTTCGACTATCCGATCGTCGCGGACCCGTGGCTCGGAGTGCAGCTCTTCGGGTCCTGGGGCACGGGTACGCATCTCAGGCAGCCCATGTACAGCGCTTGGGTGACGTCGCAGGCCGTCGCCACGCTCGGTGCCCCGAGCCTGCTGCCCATGGGCGTGGCCACCTCGCACACTCTCTGGTTGTCGGTCATGGGCTCAGCCGGTTGGCGCGAGTGGACGAGGCGGTGGCCGTCGCTCGCCGACAAGCCGTCCTTGCGGCAGCAGTACGACTGCCACATCCACGCGGGCATCGCCGGGCTTCCCTTCACCCGGGCCTACAACCTCGAACGTTCCCGGCCGAACCGAGGCACTGGCGGGTGGGCGTCCGGTGTCATGAGGCATCGTTGCAACTGGGCGTACGCCACAGGTACGGCGACGAACTGACGAGAGGAGGTGATCGGCGTGACGGGAAGCACTGATCCGCTGAGTCGCGTCCGCTGGACACGAGGCGCGCGCACTGCAGTCGTGATCGCCGCCGTCCTCGGGGCCGTCGCCGCCATCGCGATGCTCGTCGTCGTCCTCGCCGGGGGC
This sequence comes from Agrococcus sp. GCM10030265, assembly GCF_042666675.1. Taxonomy (NCBI): domain Bacteria; kingdom Bacillati; phylum Actinomycetota; class Actinomycetes; order Micrococcales; family Microbacteriaceae; genus Agrococcus; species Agrococcus sp. GCM10030265. The sequence goes on along the minus strand of NZ_JBHTCZ010000001.1, from coordinate 336,206 downwards.
CTCGGCGCTCGTCCGGCGCGGATGAGCGACGCCTTCATCGGCGTCGAGGAGTACGTGGCGCCCGAGGAGGACACCGCGGGGCTCTGTGCCGTCGTCGACTGCGTCGAGGGATGGCGCACGAACGTCGGCACGTACCTGCGCTTCGAGACGCAGGACGGCGCCGAGTACTGGAGCATGGTCATCGGTGGGGATGTGCATCGCAACGGCACCGTCCTCCTCGACCTCGATGGCTACGACCTCACGATCGACGATCGCGAGCTCGCCGTGCAGATGCTCTTCCCCGGCCGCGACTGGGACTTCACGAGCCCCCGGTAGCCCGCCCATGCGAGCGCCAGCATCCGCGCCGTACCCTGGCGGCATGGGCAGCGATGCGCCGGCGCAGCGCCTCGATCGCGAGGCGATCGTCGCGATGCGTCGCGTGCGCGACCGCATGGATCGCGAGGGCTCCTGCTTCGGCGTCGACCTCGCGACGGCCGACCTCGACGCGACGTTCGCAGCGCTCGAGGCCGCGGGCGTCGACGTCGTGCAGGCGCCGATCGCGCAGGACCACGGCGTCCGCGACGCGGCCGTGCGCGACCCCGCAGGCACCATGATCCGCATCCAGGAGACGAGGAGCGACCGATGAGCACGAAGACCGGATTCAGCGACGACGAGCGCGCGGCGATGCAGCAGCGCGCCGAGGAGCTGCGCACGACGAAGGGCCTCAAGGGCGCCGCGCGCCTCGCGAAGGAGCTCGAGGCGTGCGTCGCCGCGATCGACGGGCTCGACGGCGCCGACCGCGCGGTCGCCTCGACGCTGCACCGCATCGTCGCCGAGGTCGCGCCCGATCTCGCGCCGAAGACCTGGTACGGCTTCCCGTCGTACGCGCGCGACGGCGAGGTCGTCGTGTTCTACCAGCCGGCGTCGAAGTTCGGCACGCGCTACGGCACCGTCGGCTTCCAGGAGGGCGCGGCGCTCGACGACGGACCCATGTGGGCGACGACGTTCGCGGTCGTCGAGGTGACGGATGCCGTCGAGCGGCAGCTGCGCGAGCTCGTCGCGAAGGCGGTCGCGACCGCCTGAGGGTGCGTGCGCGCGTCCGGCGCCGATCGGCTACGGGCGGGCGTCGCCCAGCGCGGCCGCGCGATCCACGGGCGTGCTGCGATCGACGACCTCGCGCAGCTCGTCGAGGAATCGCGCGACGGTCTGCGCCTCGTCGTGCGACAGGCGGGCCGCGACGGCGCGGATGCCGTCGGTGAGCGCGTCGTCGCCGTCGAGGTGGTCGTTGCGGCTCACCGGCAGCACGATCTTGCTGCGTCCGTCGCCCGGGTGAGGTCGGAGGGCGACGAGCCCCTCGTGCTCGAGCCTGCGCAGCATCGTCGAGATCGCCGGGCGCGACAGCCCCACGTGCACCGCGAGCTCGGACGGCGTCGCCGGGTCGTCGCGGTCGGCGCAGGCGAAGACGTGGCGCAGCACCGAGCGCTCGATGTCGCCGGGCTCCGAGAGCGCCTCGCGCCGACGCTCGAGGCGCGCCTCGGCGAGGCGCAGCTCCTCGAGGGCTTCGGCGACGGTCGCGGGATCGGTCATGATGGGGCGCCGCGGTGGGCGCGGCGTGGCCAGTATGCGCGCTCCGGGGCCGGCCCGCACGGGGCTGCGGCGGCGATGGTTGCGCCTCGCAACGAGGCTGCGTGAGGGGTTCCCGCACGATCGCCGCGCGCATGCCGATGTGCGCTCCGCGCGCCCGGCCAAGTAGTTCTCCGACAGAACTACATCCGTCGGTGGCGCGCGCGGCCACGTGCCCCGCGGGCTGCGGATGCGCGCAGCACGTGACGCCGCGTGACGGCCGCTGCGCGACGGCCTCGCAGGCTCGCATAGCCTGGTCGCATGGCCGATCGCGAGCACGGGTTCCGCACGCGAGCCATCCACGCAGGCAACATCCCCGATGCCGTGCACGGATCTCGCGCGCTCCCCATCCATCAGTCCACCGCGTTCGTGTTCGACGACACGGCCGACGCCGCGGCGCGCTTCGCGCTGCAGAAGTACGGCAACATCTACTCCCGCGTCTCGAACCCGACGGTCGCGTCGTTCGAGGAGCGCATCGCGAGCCTCGAGGGCGGCCTGGGCGCCGTCGCCACAGCCTCGGGCCTCGGCGCCGAGTTCATCGTCTTCGCCGCGCTCGCCGGCGCGGGCGACCACATCGTCGCGGGGTCGAGCCTCTACGGCGGCACGGTCACGCAGCTCGACGTCACGCTCCGTCGCTTCGGCGTCGAGACGACGTTCGTCGCCTCCGACGACCCCGCCGACTTCGCCGCCGCGATCACCGACCGCACGCGCCTCGTGTTCGTCGAGACGGTCTCCAACCCGTCGGGCGGCGTCGCAGACCTCGAGGGGCTCGCCGACGTCGCGCACGCCACGGGCGTGCCCCTCGTGGTCGACGCGACGATCGCGACCCCGTACCTCAACCGACCCATCGAGTGGGGCGCCGACATCGTCATCCACTCGGCGACGAAGTTCCTCGGCGGCCACGGCACGACGCTCGGCGGCGTCGTCGTCGAGTCGGGCCGGTTCGACTGGGCCAACGGGCGCTTCCCGCTGCTCGACGAGCAGGTGCCGCACTACGGCGGCCTCACCTGGAACGGCAACTTCGGCGAGTACGCCTTCCTCACGCGACTGCGCGCCGAGCAGCTGCGCGACATCGGCCCCGTGCTGTCGGCGCAGTCGGCGTTCCAGCTGGCGCAGGGCGTCGAGACGCTGCCGCTGCGCATGCAGGCGCACGTCGACAACGCCCGCATCGTCGCGGAGTGGCTCGAGCAGGATGCGCGCGTCGAGCGGGTGTCGTGGGCCGGCCTGCCGTCGCATCCGCACCACGAGCGAGCCGCCAAGTACCTGCCGAAGGGGCCGGGCTCGGTGTTCTCGTTCGACGTGCGCGGCGGCCGCGCCGTCGGCCAGCGGCTCATCGAGTCGGTCGACCTCGCGAGCCACGTCGCGAACATCGGCGACACGAAGACGCTCATCATCCATCCCGGATCCACGACGCACGCGCAGCTCACCGAGCAGCAGCTGCTGGATGCGGGCGTCGGCCCCGGCCTCGTGCGCCTCTCGGTGGGGCTCGAGGACGTCGACGACATCATCCACGACCTCGACCAGGCGCTCGCCGCCGCGACGGAGGAGCGATGACCGACACCACGGCCCAGCCCGAGACCGAGCTCGTGCAGCTGCAGAACGGCCTCACCTGCTCGATCCCCGCATCCTCGCCGCTCGCCCGGCTGCTGCGATCGCAGCGCACCTGGGTGGGACCGGATGCGAAGCAGCGGCTCGCGATCCTGCGCGCCGCGAAGACCATCGCGATCGTCGGCGCCTCGCCGAACGTCACGCGCTCGTCGTACTTCGTCGGCACCTACCTGCAGCAGTCGAGCGACTACGAGCTGTGGTTCGTCAACCCGAACGCGACCGAGATCCTCGGCCAGCCCGTCTACCCCGATCTGCACTCGCTGCCCGGCGTGCCCGACGTCGTCGTCGTCTTCCGCAAGGCATCCGACATCCCGTCGGTCGTCGACGACGTCGTCGCGATCGGCGCGACGACCATCTGGGTGCAGCTGGGCATCTGGAACGAGGAGGCGGCCTACGACGCCGAGGCCAGGGGCCTCACCGTCGTCATGGATCGCTGCATCAAGGTCGAGCACGCCCGCTTCCACGGCGGCCTGCACCTGCTGGGCTTCGACACCGGCCAGATCACGTCGCGGCGCACGCTGCGCTGACCGGCGCGACGGCCACGGGTGGTCAGTGCCGCCCGCGCGGCACGACGAGCGGCGTGCCCGTCACGGGATCCGGGATGACGACGCAGGGCAGCCCGAACACCCGCTCGACGAGCTCGGCCGTCACGACCTCGCCAGGCGGCCCCTCGGCGACGACGGCGCCGTCGCGCATCGCGATGAGGTGCGTCGCGTAGCGTGCCGCGTGGTTGAGGTCGTGCAGCACCGCCACGATCGTCGAGCCGTGCCGGTGGAGGTCGTCGAAGAGGTCGAGCAGGTCGATCTGGTGGGCGACGTCGAGGTACGTCGTCGGCTCGTCGAGCAGCAGCAGCGGCGTCTCCTGCGCGAGCGCCATCGCCGCCCACACGCGCTGCCGCTGCCCACCGGAGAGCTGGTCGACCGGCACCTCGGCGAGGGAGGCGACCTCCGTGCGCTCCATCGCGAGGTCGACGGCGCGCGCATCGGCCGCGCTCCACCGGTGCAGCAGCGACTGGTGCGGGTAGCGGCCGCGGCGCACGAGGTCGACGACCGTGATGCCCTCGGGCGCCGTCGCCGACTGCGGCAGCAGCCCCACGCGCCGCGCGACCTCCTTCGGCGAGCGCTCGCGCAGGTCGCGGCCGTCGAGCAGCACGGCGCCCTCGGTGGGTCGCAGCAGCCGCGCGAGCGATCGCAGCAGCGTCGACTTGCCGCACGCGTTCGGGCCGACGATGACGGTGAACGACCCCTCCGGGATCGCCACGGTCAGGTCGGTGGCGACCGTGCGGCGGTCGTAGCCGAGCGTGACGCCCTGCGCCACGAGCGGCGCGGGAGCGGCGGATGCATCGTGCACGGGGTCCTCCTTCACCATGCGCGTCGAGCCTCTCGCACGAGCAGCGCGACGAGGTAGATGCCGCCGAGCACGATCGTCACGACGCCCGTGGGGATGCCGGTCAGCAGGTGCTGCGCGACGGCGTCGGCGGCGAGCAGCAGCGCGGCGCCCGTGAGCGCCGACGCCACGAGCGGCAGGCCGGCTCCGCCGACGACGCGCCGCGCGATCTGCGGCGCCGTGAGCGCGACGAACGCGATGGGGCCCGTCGTCGCCGTGACGATCGCCGTGAGCGCGACGCCGATCGCGAGGATGCCGAGGCGTGCCGGCTCGAGGCGCAGGCCGTGGGCGCGGGCGGCGTCGTCGCCGAGCTCGAGCTGCCGCAGCGCCGGCAGCGCGACGGCGAGCAGGGCGGTGCAGAGCGCGAGCAGCAGCGCCGCGGGCACCAGCTGCGCCCAGTCGACGAGCGCGAGCGAGCCGACGCCCCAGATCGCGGCGCTCATCGCGACCTCCGGCTGCAGCCGCAGCAGCAGCCACGTGTTGAGCGCGTGCAGCATGGCCGTGACGCCGATGCCGACGACCACGAGCCGGAACCCCGACAGGCCGCCGCGGTAGGCGAGCGCGTAGACGACGGCGGCCGTCGCCAGCCCGCCGAGCAGGGCACCCGTCGTCGTCGACGCGACCGACTGGCCGAGCACGGCGATCACGAGGATCGCCCCCGTGTACGCGCCGGTCGAGAACCCGATGACGTCGGGCGAGCCGAGCGGATTGCGCGACAGGGTCTGGAAGACGGCGCCCGACAGCGCGAGGGCCGCGCCGAAGCACGCCGCGGCCAGCACGCGCGGCAGCCGCCACTCGAGCACGATCGTGCGCGCGAAGCCCGCATCCGCATCCACGATGGCGCCCAGCACCTCGAGCGGGGTGAGCGCGAACGACCCCGCGCACAGCGACACGGTCGCGAGGGCGCACAGCGCGAAGACGGTGATGCCGAGGCCGCGGCGCGAGCGGCGGCGGCCGCGCACGGCGACGGCGGCGCTCACGACCGGCCTCCGAGCCGGCGGCGCGCGAGCGCGATGAGCACGGGTGCGCCGACGAAGGCGAGCACGACGCCGACGGGCAGCTCGCCGTTCGGCAGCGCGACGCGGGCGAGCACGTCGGCGAGGATGAGCAGCGACGGCGCGAGCACCGCCGACAGCACGACGATCCAGACGTTGCGGGGCCCCGCGAGCCACCTGGCGACGTGGGGCATCATGAGCCCGAGGAAGGCGAGCGGGCCGGCCACGGCCGTCGCGGAGCCGGCGAGCAGCGCGATCGCGAGCACCGTGAGCGTGCGCACGACCGCGACGCGCGAGCCGAGCGCCGTCGCGAGGTCGTCGCCGAGCGCGAGCACGTCGAGGGCGAACGACAGCCCGAACGCCAGCAGCAGGCCGAGGGCGAGCGGCACGAGCACCGGCACGACGACCTCCCACCCGCGGCCGTCGAGCCTGCCCGACTCCCACACCTGCAGCACCGAGAACGTGCGCGGATCGGTGAGGCGCAGCCCCGCGACGATGCCCGCGAGCACCGCGCCGATCGCGACGCCCGCGAGCACGATGCGCACGGGATCCCCGCCGCCGCGGCCCACGGAGCCGATGGCCATGACGATCGTCGTCGCGACGCCCGCGCCGACGAGGGCGACCCACGCGTGCTCGACGGGGCTCGAGAGGCCGAGCAGCGCGACGCCCATCGCGACGGCGAAGGCCGAGCCCTGGGTGACGCCGAGGATGCCGGGGTCGGCGAGCGGGTTGCGCGTGAGCGCCTGGATGAGGGCGCCCGCGGCGCCGAGCGCGGCGCCGACGAGGATGGCGGCGACGGTGCGCGGCAGTCGCAGGCCGAGCACGGCGTCGACGTCCTGCACGGAGGCGTCGCCGCCGCCGAGGATGTGCAGGGCGAGGTCGACGGGCACGGGCCGGGCGCCGACGACGAGGCTCACGGCGCTCGCGGCGCCGAGCAGCGCGAGCGCGCCCACGAGCGCCGCGAGGCGCGCGCCCGGACCGCGGCGCAGCCCGCGGGCGGCTGCGCTCGGCGACTCGGCGACCGGGATGCTCACCGTCCGATCCTAGGTTAGGCTCGCCTTACCTCGCGCCGCGTCCGCTGCGGCGCCGCTCCCCGCGTCGCTGGAAGGACCCTCATGCGTCGTCTCACCGCTGCGCTCGCCACCGCCACCGTGGCCGCGCTCGCCCTCGCCGGATGCTCCACCGCATCCGACGCACCCGCAGGCTCGGCCCCCGCCGGCGCCGCAGAGGAGGGCGCGTTCCCCGTCTCGATCGACACGCTCTTCGGCGAGGTGGCGATCGACGAGGAGCCCACGCGCATCGTCGCGCTCGGCTGGGGCGACGCCGAGACCGTGCTCGCGCTCGGCGGTCAGCCCGTCGGCGCATCCGACTGGCTCGGCTTCGGCGGCGACGGCGTCGGTCCGTGGGCCGAGGGGCTGTACGACGAGTCGCCCGTCATCATCGAGACGCTCGAGCCCGACTACGAGGCGATCGCCGCGCTCGAGCCCGACCTCATCCTCGACGTGAAGGGCTCCGGCGACGAGGCGCGTCACGACCGGCTGTCGGAGATCGCGACGACGCTCGGCGTGCCCGAGGGCGGCGAGTCGTACCTGACGACGCCCGAGCAGCAGCTCGAGATGATCTCGGCTGCGCTCGGCGTGCCCGAGCGGGGCGCCGAGATCGCCGCCGAGCTCGATGACGCCTTCACGGCCGCTGCCGACGCGCATCCCGAGTGGGACGGCCTGACGGCCACGGCCGCGACGCGCACGAGCGAGGGGTGGGGTGCGTACATCGACGGCACCGAGCGCGTCGAGTTCCTCGAGCGCCTCGGCTTCGTGCTGAACCCGGCGATCGACGCGATCGAGCCGAGCGACGGCGGCTTCTCGGTCGACGTGTCGCAGGAGGAGCTCGACACGTTCGACGCCGACCTCATCATCGCCTTCCCGATCTTCATCGAGTCGACCGAGATCACGGACGACCCGCAGTGGCAGGCGATCCCCGCGGTCGAGGCCGGCCACGCCGTCGTCATCGACGGCGACGTCTCCTCGGCCTACTCGCTCGGCTCGCCGCTGTCGCAGCAGTACGCGATCGACGAGGTGACGGCGCTCATCGCCGACGCGCTCGGCAGCTGATCCCGCGCGTGCGATGCGCCCGGATGCCCCGCGCATCCGGGCGCATCGCCATGCGACGTCGCGTCGCCCACACCGGAGGCACAGGACCGCTGGGGATCATGGACGCGTGAACCCGGACGAGCGCCCCGAGCAGCCTGCTGCCGGGCCCTCGCTCGTCCCCAACCTCGACGCCCAGCGTGCGTACGCCGCGTCGATCGCGCCGCCGCCCAAGCCTCCGCTGCCGCAGGAGATGATGCGTCGCGCGCGTCTCGCAGGCGGCGTCGGCGGCGCCGCGATGCTGCTCGGCGTCGAGCTCGTCGGCGTCGGCATCGCCCTGCTGCTGTCGCCGCTCGTCGTCGGATCGGTCGTGCGGTGGCTCGCGTCGATGCAGGTCGACGTCGACGCGTCGGCATCCCCGGCGACGGTCGCGGCGCTGTCGGCTGGCCCGTGGCCGTGGATCGGATCGCTGCTCGTGCTCGTGGGCGTCGCCGGCGTCGTCGCCGGCTCGGTCGTCAGCGTGCGCACCCTGCGCGCCGCCGGGTTCCCGCGACCCGCGCGCCTCACGCTCGGCGCATTCGGCATCGCGTTCGGGGCGCGCGTCGCGTTCGGCATCTTCACGGCGCCGTTCTCGAGCCTCCTGACGCCGCTGCTCGAGCGCGGCGTCGCCGGGCTGTCGGCCGACGGCGTCGAGCTCGTCGGCACGATCGTCGCGTTCGTGGTGCTCGCGCTCATGAACGTCGCGATCGCCGCGGCGACGGGCATGGTGGCCTGGTGGATGCTCGCGAACGCGACGCGCCCGCCCGCCGAGGTGCCCGATCCCGAGCCTCCCGCCTGGGCGGCGGTGCTCGAGCGGCACGACCAGCCGAGCTGACGCGCGGCCGCCCGCTCCACGGGGCCTGCGCTCGCATCCCGGTTGCGTTCGCGCAGGTGATCCGGGCACCGGAGGGGCATGCTCCGTCGGCTGCCGGAATCACCTGCGAGACGCGCACGCCGGAATCCGCGCGGGAGGCGGGCCGGACGCGAACGGGCGCCCTCCCGAGGGAGGACGCCCGCCACCGAGCGGTCGCTCAGTGCATGTGGCTGCCGCCGTTGATGTCGATGTTCGTGCCCTGCAGGTACGAGGCGTCCTCGCTCGACAGGAACGCGAACACGGCCGAGACCTCGTCGGTCGACGCCGTGCGACCGATGGGGATGTCGGCGGCGATGCGCGCCTCGAGCTCGGGCGTGGTGCCGACGCGGATGTTCGTGTCGACGGCGCCGGGCGTGACGGAGTTCACGGTGACGCCCGAGTCGGCGATCTCGCGGGCGAGCGCCTTCGTGAAGCCGAGGATCGCGGCCTTCGCGGCCGAGTACGGCACCTTGCCGAAGACGCCGCCACCGCGCTGCGCCGACACCGACGACATGTTGACGATGCGGCCGAACCCGGCCTCGAGCATCGGGGGGAGGAACGCCTTCGTCACGAGGTACGTGCCGGTGGCGTTCACGGCCATGACCGTGTTCCACAGCGCGAGGTCGGTGTCGAGGAAGGGCACGGGCGAGGTGATGCCCGCGACGTTCGCGAGCGCACCGACGACGGGCAGACGGCCGGCCTCGACCTCGGCGGCGACGGCGGCGCGTGCGGTCTCGACGGCGGCCTCGTCGGCGACGTTCACCGCGGTGCCGAAGTGGGCGACGCCGTGGCGCTCGCCGATCTCGGCGGCGACCTGCGCGGCGCGCTCGCCGTCGAGGTCGAGGATGACGACGGCCCAGCCGTCGCGGGCGTAGCGGTCGGCGACGGCCATGCCGATGCCGCGGTCGCTCGCGGCGCCGGTGACGATGGCGGTGCGGGTGGTGGTCATGCTGCTCCCTCTCGGATGCGTCGGATGCGGTGGTGCTCTGGGTGCGGTGGTCCGCTGCGGGTGCCGTGGCTGCGCCTGACGGCGTCAGCGGGCCGGCGCCGCGCGATGGGCGAGGCCCGCGGCCTCGAGCCTCGGGGCGACGTGGCGCGCTGCGGCGTCGATGGCGGCGACGCGCTCGGCGCGGAACTCGGGGGTGGAGGTCGCGGTCGCGTCGTCGGTGTAGGCGCGGGCGGGCAGCTCGAGCGTGAAGCCGCCCTCGTAGCCGGATGCCGCGAGCGCGGCGAACGCGGCGTCGAAGTCGACGTCGCCGCCGGCGATGGGGCGCGCGAAGTCGCCTCGCACGGCGTCGCGCAGGTGCACGTGCGCGGTGCGATCGCGCCACGCATCCACGACCTCGGCGACGTCGTCGCCGGCGGCGACGACGTGGGCGACGTCGAGCACGGCGCGCACGGCGTCCGGCGTGCGCTCGTGCAGCATGGCCGCGCGCTCGGCGTTCCAGCACAGGCGCAGGAAGTGGATGGACTCGACCCACACCTGCGTGCCGTGCTGCTCGGCGAGCGTCGCGGCGACGGCGAGCTCGTGGGCGACGCGGGCGACGTCGACGTCGAGGGTCGCGGCGGGGTCGTGGTCGAGGGCGCCGCACGGCAGCACGAGGGCCTCGGCGCCGATCGCGGCGGTGAGGCGCAGCAGGCGCTCGAGGTGCGTGCGCCGCGAGGCGGGATCGGTGGCGGGCAGGTTGAGGTCGCCGACGTCGCCGTTCACGGAGCGCACGCGGATGCCGGCGTCGGCGATGGCGGCCGCCACGTCGTCGATCGCGCGGTCGTCGAGCTCGAACGGCACGTGGTCGCAGACGCCGGGCAGGGCGCCGAGGTCGATCTCCTGGAAGCCGAGGGCGCGCACGTCGTGCAGGGCGTCGGGCAGCGTGAGGTGCTGGAACGAGATCGTCGAGCAGCCGAGCCTCTCGGGGAACGTCATCGCGCCCATCCTCACGGTGGCGTGAGGTCCGCTCCACGCCGAGCGACGCGGCAGGTCCGCGCCGAGTGCGACGGTAGCGGGTCGACTGTTGACAGTCAACATGAATCCGTGCATGCTGGCGTCTGCCGACAGCGTCGTGTGGCTCGTGTCCCACGCCGGTCGAGGCATCCTTGACCCGAGAGGACATCATGAGCACTGAGGCTCTTGCGATGCGCGGTCCCGTCCGCGGCACCGCCGACGCGAAGAAGGTCGCGGTCGGCTCCGGCGTGGGCGCCGTCATCGAGACGTACGACTTCATCGGCTACGGCACCGCTGCCGCGCTGTACTTCGGCACCGTCTTCTACCCGTCCGAGGATCCGCTGGTCGGCACGCTGCTGTCGTTCGCGACGCTCGGCGTCGGCTTCCTCGCCCGCCCGCTCGGCGGCGTCATCGGCGGCCACCTCGGCGACAGGATCGGTCGCAAGCCCGTGCTCGTCGCATCCCTCATCGCCATGGGCATGGCGACGTTCGTCATCGGCCTGCTGCCGACGTACGCGCAGGTGGGCATCCTCGCCCCGATCCTGCTCGTCACCGTGCGCATCATCCAGGGCGTCGCGTTCGGCGCCGAGTGGGGCGGCGCGATCCTCATGAGCTACGAGCACGCGCCATGGAAGCGCAAGGGCGCGTTCACCGGCATCGTGCAGGCGGGCTTCCCCGTGGGGCTGCTGCTCGCGAACCTCACCTTCCTCGTGTCGGTGCACCTGCCGGGCGACTGGGCGTGGCGCGTGCCCTTCCTCGCGAGCATCGTGCTCGTCGTCGTCGGCCTGCTCATCCGTGCGAAGGTGCCGGAGTCGCCCGTCTTCGAGGACGTCAAGACGCAGGGCATCGTCGTGAAGTCGCCCGTCGTCGAGGTGCTGAAGACCGACTGGCGCAACATCCTGCGCGGCATCGGCCTGCGCGTCGCCGAGACCGCCGGCTACGCCGTCTCGGTCACGTACATGATCAGCTACATCAACGGCGAGGGCCTCGCCGAGCCGTCGCAGACGCTCACGGCCCTCTGCATCGGCGCAGGCATCGGCATCTTCGCCACGTGGGGATGGGCTGCGCTCACCGACCGCATCGGTCGCCGGCCGCTGTACATCGCCGTCACCGCCTTCGCCGTGCTGTTCGCGATCCCGATGTTCCTGCTCGTCAACACGGGCCTGTTCATCCTCATCGTGCTGACCATGATCCTCGCCTACTCCGTGTGCCAGAACGCCCTCGCCGGCGCGCAGGGCGCATGGTTCCCCGAGCTGTTCAACGCCGCCACCCGCTCGTCGGGCGCGTCGCTCGCGTACCAGTTCTCGGCGATGGTCTCGGGCTTCACCCCGTTCATCACGACGCTGCTGTTCGTGTGGCTCGGCTGGGTCGGCCCCGCGCTGCTCTTCGCGCTCTACGCCGCGATCGGCCTGACCTCCGCCCTCCTCACGCGCGAGACGTGGGGCCCGCGCGAGCGCGCCCTCGCCGCCGACGCGGAGGAGGCCGCAGGCGGCGACGACAGGCTCGCCCGCGTCTGACGCGAGCACCAGGCTCGGCGCCCGGTCGCTGCCAGCGACACCTCGGCCGGGCGCCGGCACCACACGGGGGCGGATGCGCACAGCATCCGCCCCTATCCTTCTTCTTCGGACACGCGATCGTCAGGGGGACGGCATGAGCGCACTCGTCGGGCTCGACCGCACGAACCTGCGAGAGCTCGCGGTCGGCTCGCTGCGCCGCGCGATCACGAGCGGCGAGATCGCACCGGGCACGCACATGGTCGAGACCGACCTCTCCGAGCGCCTCGGCATCTCGCGCGGCACCCTGCGCGAGGCCATGCGGCAGCTGCAGCAGGAGGGGCTGCTCGAGTCGGGCGCCCGCGGCCGCCTCAGCGTGCGCAACCTCGACGCACGCGAGATCGAGGACATCTTCCTCGTGCGCGGCGCCCTCGAGGCGCTCGCCGCGCGCCTCATCATCTCGGCGGGCACGATCGACGACGCGAAGCCCGTGCTGCAGGCCGCGATCGACCGGATGCGCGCCGCCGAGGACGGCACGGTCGTCGCATGGATCGAGGCCGACCTCGACTTCCATCGCGCGCTCGTCTCGTTCCCCGGCAACGCGACGCTCGTGCACCAGTGGGAGCAGCTCGAGGGCTCCATCCGCATGTCGATCATGTTCGCCGGCCTCGACCGCGCGACGTCGAACATGGACACCGACCGCCATCTCGACATGGTCGAGGCGATCGCGACGGGCGACGAGGAGCACGCGGTGCACGTCATCCGCTCGCACATGATGCAGGCCGCGGCGACGCTCACGGCCTAGCGGCCGGCGCGCCGCCGCGCGAGCCGCCCCCGTGCGATGGGCGCGCCAGCGCCTCGGCGCGCGCCGCATGCGTCGCGCCGAGCCGCCGAGCCGCGCACGCTCGCAGCGCGCCGACCACCGCACCCCCCTGCACGCAGCAGCGGCACGGCGGCGACCCTCTCGGGTCCACCGCCGTGCCGCCGCACCGCGTGGAGGCGCTCAGCCGAGCTCGGCGAGCACCTTCGCGACGATCGCATCCTTCGACAGGCCGTAGCGGTCGTGCAGCGTCGGCAGCGCGCCGGCGTCGAGGAACGCATCCGGCAGCGCCACGGGCACCACGCGACGCCCCACGCCGCGCTGCACGAGCGCCGACGCCACCGACTCGAACAGGCCGCCGACCACGGTGTGGTTCTCGAGCGTCAGCGCGAGACGGGGCGTGTCGAGCTCGGCGACGATCGTGTCGACGTCGAGCGGCTTGATGGTGGGGGCGTGCACGACGGCGACGTCGACCTTGTGGGCGGCGAGCAGCTCGGCCGCCTCCAGGGCGCGCATCGTCATGAGACCTGACGACACGAACACGACGTCGGCGCCGCCGCGCAGCACCTTCGCCTTGCCGAGCTCGAACGCGTAGTCGTACTCGTCGAGCACCGTCGGCACCTTGCCGCGCAGGAGGCGCAGGTACGTGGGCCCGTCGGAGGCGGCGAGCTGCGGCACGGCCTGCTCGATGTCGATCGAGTCGCACGGGTCGACGATCGTCAGGTTCGGCATGCCGCGGAAGATCGCCATGTCCTCCGTCGCCTGGTGGCTGGGGCCGTAGCCCGTCGTGAGGCCGGGGAGGCCGCCGACGACGTTGACGTTGAGGTTCGGCTCGGCGATGTCGAGGCAGATGAAGTCGTACGCGCGCCGCGCCGCGAACACCGAGTAGGTGGATGCGAACGGCGTGAGCCCCGCCTCCGCCATGCCGGCGGCCGCGCCGAAGAGCAGCTGCTCGCTCATGCCCATCTGGAAGTAGCGATCCGGATGCGCCTGCGCGAAGACGTGCATGTCGGTGTACTTGCCGAGGTCGGCGGTGAGGCCGACGATGCGCTCGTCCTGCTCGGCGGCCCTCGCGAGGGCGTGGCCGAACGGGGCGGGGCTCGTGCGCTGCCCGGGGTCGGCGAACGATGCGATCATCGCGCTCGTCTTCAGCCGCTGCCTCGGCGCCGGGGCGGCAGAGGGCGCCTCGGTCGTCGCGATCTCGGGATCCGGGTTGCCGGGGTTCGTGCCGGCGTCGACGGTGCTCATCGCGCGGCCTCCTTCGCTGCCTCGTGGCGGGCGGTGAGCTGCTCGCGGCAGATCGCCCACTCGTGCTCCTCGATGCGCATGAAGTGCGCCTTCTCGCGGTCCTCGAGCATCGTGACGCCCGAGCCGACCTTCGTGTCGCAGATCAGCACCTGCGGCTTGCCCTCGGCGGCGGCGACGGAGCGCGCCTCGTCGAACGCCGCGACGAGCGCAGGCAGGTCGTTGCCGTCGACGCGGATCGCGTGCCAGCCGAACGCCGTCCACTTGTCGAGCACGGGCTCGGTGCGCAGGATGCCCTGCGCGGGGCCATCGGCCTGCAGCGCGTTCATGTCGACCATGGCGGTGAGGTTGCCGAGCCGGTGGTGCGCGGCGCCCATCGCCGCCTCCCACGTCGAGCCCTCGTCGAGCTCGCCGTCGGAGAGGAAGTTGAACACGCGCTGCTCGGTGAGGCCGCGGTGGCGCAGGCCGAGCGCGATGCCGACCGCGACCGTGAGGCCGTGGCCGAGCGAGCCGCCCGAGATCTCCATGCCGGGCGTGTACGAGGCCATGCCCGACATCGGCAGGCGCGAGTCGTCCGAGCCGTACGTCTCGAGCTCCTCGAGCGGCACGATGCCGGCCTCGGCGAGCGCCGCGTAGAGGCCGATGGCGTAGTGGCCGGTCGACAGCAGGAAGCGGTCGCGGCCCTCCCAGTGCTCGTCGGCCGCGTCGAGGCGCAGCTGATCCATGTAGGCGACGGTGAGGATGTCGGCGGCGCCGAGCGCCTGCCCGACGTAGCCCTGCCCCTGCACCTCGCCCATGTGGAGGGCGTGCATGCGCACGTTGTAGGCGTGCTCGGCGAGGCGCTCGAGACGCTCGGCCTGCGTGGCGGCCGGTGCGGCGGTGGTCATCGGACTCCTTCCATGGTGGGCTGCGCGGCGTTCGCCCGGCCGACGACCGCGGGTGCGGTCTCGCGTGCCGTGATGGCGACGAGGGTCGAGATGATGCCGAGCAGCGAGAACAGCAGTGCCGGCCCGATCCATCCGACCCAGCCGTAGACGGCGGTCGCGATGAAGGGCAGGAAGCCGGCGACGATCGCGGCGCCGTTGTAGCCGAGCGAGATGCCCGAGGTGCGGCGGTTGGCGGGGAACAGCTCGGAGAACCAGCTCGACTCGACGGCGAAGATCGGGTCGTGGCTGAAGACGAGCGACAGCGCGACGGCGACGACGATCATCACGAGCGATCCGGTGTTGATGAGCAGGAACATCGGGATGCCGAAGGCGATCGTGAAGACCGAGCCGATGAGGAAGACCTTCTTGCGGCCGATGCGATCCGACAGCGCGCCGTAGAGGAGGTGGCTCGCGAGGCCGATCGCCGAGCCGACGAGCGTGCCGATGAGCACGTTCGACGACTCCGTGATGGCCGCGAGGCCCACGTACGAGACGACGAACGACGTGGTGACGTAGTAGCCGCCCGTCTCGGCAAGGCGCAGGCCGACGATGCGCAGGATGGAGCGCCAGTCGTGCTTGATGGCCTCGAGCGCGGGCTGCCGCAGCACCTCGCCCTGCTCCTTCACGGCCTCGAACGCGGGGCTCTCGGCCACCTTGAGGCGGATGAAGATGCCGATGATGACCATGACCGACGCGAGCAGGAACGGCACGCGCCATGCCCAGTCGCCCGGCAGGCCGCTCGTGGCGAGGATGACGCCGTTGGCGACGAGCAGGCCGCCGGGGATGCCGATCTGCGGCAGGGCCCCGAAGAACCCGCGGCGACGCTCGGGCGCGTGCTCCACGGCCATGAGCACGGCGCCGCCCCACTCGGCACCGTAGGCGATGCCCTGGATGACGCGGAGGAGGATGAGCAGGATCGGCGCGACGACGCCGACGGTCGCGTAGGTGGGCAGCACGCCGATGAGGGTCGTGACGACGCCCATGACGACGAGCGACCAGATGAGCACGCGCTTGCGGCCGATGCGGTCGCCGAAGTGGCCGGCGAGGTAGCCGCCGAGCGGGCGGAACAGGAAGCCGACGGCGAGCGTCGCGAACGAGGCGAGCGCGCCGACGATGTCGCTGTCGGTCGCGAAGAAGACGGTGCCGAAGTAGGTGGCGGCGGCCGTGGCGTAGATGAAGAAGTCGTACGACTCGACGACCGTGCCGATCATCGAGGCGAGCGACACCTTCACGGCGTTGTCCTTCTTCGGCTGCGCGCCGGAGACGGTGGGTGCGGACATGGTGCTCCTGTGGGTGGGTCCGGGCGGCGGCTGCGTCGCCCTGGGTCGGATCGGTGGGCGCGGCTAGCGCTGGTAGGTGCGGATGACCTGGCTGTCGTCGGCGCGGTCGAGGCCGGCGTCGGCGGCGGCGAGGTAGCGCTCGCGTGCCGCGGCGAGCACGGGCACCTCGGCGCCCGCGGCGGCGGCGGCGTCGGCGACGAGGCCGGAGTCCTTCACGAAGATGCCGATGCTCGACGTGACCTGCGGCTCGTCCTCGAGCATGCGGGGGCCGCGGTCGGACAGCATCCACGAGCCCGCGGCGCCGCCTGCGACGAGGTCGAGCACGGCTGCCTGCTCGAGGCCCAGACGCTCGGCGAGCGCGAGCGCCTCGGCTGCGGCGACGATGTGCACCGAGCAGAGGTGCTGGTTCACGACCTTGATGCCCTGGCCCTGGCCGAGCCGGTCGCCGACGACGCGCACGGTGCCGAGCGGCGCGAGCACGGCGGCGGCCTCGTCGAGGTCGGCGTGGGAGCCGGAGGCGAAGATGACGAGCTCGCCGGTGGTCGCGCGGGCGACGCCGCCCGTGACGGGGGCGTCGACGACGCGGCCGCCGAGGGCGACGATGCGGGCACCGGATGCCTCGACCGCGGCGGGGCCGACGGTCGACATGACGATCCAGAGGCGGTCGGCGGCGACGCCTGCGGCCTCCGCCTGGTCGACGAGCGCATCCAGCTGCTCGCCCGTGGCGACCATGACGACGACGGGGCCGGATGCGGGGGCCTCGGCGATCGATGCGACGGCGTCGATGCCGGCGGCCTGCGCGCGGTCGCGGGCGGCCTCGAAGGGATCGACGCCCGTGACGGCGAGGCCGGCGCCTGCGATGCGCTGCGACATGGGGGTGCCGATGGCGCCGAGGCCGACGAAGGTGGCGGTGGTCATGCTGCTCCTGCGGTCGTGGGGGCCGCGTCGCTCGTGGCGACGACGGCATCGTGGTGGTCGAAGTGGAGGCGGATGGCGACGCGTGCGGCGTCGACGTCGCGCGCGCCGAGCGCGTCGACGATCGCGCGGTGCACGGTGTCGGTGCGGTACGTGCCGTCGTCGGCGGGGGTCTCGGCGCGCATCGCCGTCGCGCGGCGGGCGGCGAGCGTGTCGCGCAGCATGCCGGCGAGGCCGTCCTGCAGCACGTCGAGCACGGGGTTGCCGACGATCGTGAAGAGGTGGCGGTGGAAGGCGAGGTCGGCCTCGAGGCCCGCGTCGTGGTCGCCGCAGGCCGTGGCCGCGATCATCGTCTCGACGAGCGCGCCGAGGGTCGCGACGTCGGCGGCGGTCGCGCGCCTCGCCGCCTCGACGGTCGTGACGATCTCGAGCATCTCGCGCGCCTGGTCGACCTGGTCGGGCGTGACGCCGCCGAGGGCGGACATGAGCGTGAACGTCGTGCGCACGACGGATGCGCCGGGGGAGCGGAGGTAGGTGCCGTGGCCCTGGCGGCGGTCGAGGATGCCGAGCGACTCGAGCTGCGAGAGGCGCTCGCGCAGCGTGCTGCGGCTCATGTCGAGACGCTCGACGAGCACGCGCTCGGGCGGGAGGCGACGGGTGCCGTCGTGCTCGACGGTCGAGAGGTCGACGAGGCGGGCCACGAGGGCGTCGAGCGCGTCGTCCATCATCTCCCCATCGAGTGGAGGTCCGACCGCATTGGTCCGACCAATCCGCGACGATACGCCCGCGCTGCGTCGACTGTCAACACTCCCGCCGCCCGTGCACCCTCCCGCCCCTCCACGAACCTGTGCAGGCTCTCGGCCGTCTGCGAGGTCAGAAGCGGCCGAGAACCTGCAGGAGTTCGGGGTGGGAGATGCAGCGAGGCCCCCGCCGGGTGGCGGGGGCCTCGCGAGTGGTTCGGGTGGATGCGGGTCAGGCGACGCCGAGCAGGTCGATGACGAAGATGAGGGTCTTGCCCGAGAGGCGGTGGCCGCCACCGGCGGGGCCGTATGCGAGGTGCGGCGGGATGGTGAGCTCGCGGCGTCCGCCGACCTTCATGCCCGGGATGCCCTCCTGCCAGCCGGCGATGAGGCCCTGCAGCGGGAACTGGATCGACTGGCCGCGGTTCCACGACGCGTCGAACTCCTCGCCGGAGTCGTGCTCGACGCCGAGGTAGTGCACCTCGACGGTCGCGCCGGGCGTGGCCTCGGCGCCCTCGCCCACGACGATGTCGCGGATGACGAGCTCGGAGGGGGCGGGGCCCGTGGGGGCGTCGATCTCGGGACGGGTCAGGTCGCTCATGCCTCCATCCAACCGCACGGTGCGGGCAGCGTGCGAGGCGCTGGCTCTTGCGATCGAGATGGACGCGATATATCGTGAGCCTCAGCACTCGCGATATAACGCGAGTTCACCATGTGAAAGAACCCTTGCGAAGCACACGCTTCGAAAGTAGTCTTTCGTTAGACGCAGGTCCACCGATCGAGGAAGGAGCAGGCCATGCGACGCAGCACCAGCAGCATCCGACCGGGACGCGACGAGGAGATCCACCGCGCCCGTCGCGCCACGGCAGCCGCAGAGCAGCGCCATGCGCAGGCGCGCCAGACGGCGATCGCCACGCAGGGTCTCCTGCCGTGACGGCGCCCGAGCAGGCGGGGTCCGCGGACGCGACGTCCGGGCAGGCGGTGCCCGAGCAGGCGACGTCCGGGCAGGCAGCGCCCGAGGCGGCGACGTCCGGGCAGGCGGACGTCGCGAGCGGCCCGGGCGCGCTCGTCACCAGCGATCCCGCCATGCTCCGGGCGCTCGCGCATCCGCTGCGCGTCGAGATCCTCAGCGTGCTCGACGACATGCGCGAGGCGACGGCGACCGAGATCGCCGAGCGCGTGGGTGAGAGCCCTTCGAACTGCTCGTTCCACCTCCGTCAGCTCGAGAGGGCCGGCTACATCGAGCGTGCCGAGCCGCGCGGCACCGCCAAGCCGTGGCGGCCCATCCACCGCAGCCGCAACCTCATGCCCGACGTGCACGACCCGGCGTCGGTGCGCTCGTCGGCGACGGTCGGCGCGCTGTACGTGCAGCACGAGGCGGCGCGCATCGTCGACTTCCTCACCACCGCACCCACCGACGACGCCGCATGGGCAGGCGCGGTCACGGTGAACACCTCCGAGTTCTGGGCGACCGCCGACGAGATGCGCGAGCTCGTGCACGCGATCGCGGCGCTCACCGAGCATCTGCACGGCCGTGAGGCGGATGCGTCGACACGACCGCCGGGCAGCCGCCGCGCGCACTTCCTCGGCGTGCTGAATCCCGACCCGCGGACCCCGCCGACCCCCGAGGCGTGACGCGCGGGGCCTGACCCCTCGCACCCCGACGCGTCCCCGCTCACGGCGTCGGGTCATCCCGCGGCGCCCGCGCGACCGCGATGCGCCGTCATGCGTGCGCGACCGCGTCGCGTGCGGCGTCGCGCCGTGAGGCGCGCAGGACCGCGTCGCGCCGCCGGGTCGCGCCGCGTGCGTCGGCACGATGCGCCGTCGCGCGAGGCGTGCCTGCGCGATGGGCCGACCACCCCGACCGAAGCAGTGCCGTCCACGTCAGCAGGAGCGAATCGTGACCCAGCCACCCCGACCGAGGTCGTGCCGTCCGCGTCAGCAGGAGCGAATCGTGACCCAGCCACCCCGACCGAGGTCGTGCCGTCCGCGTCAGCAGGAGCGAATCGTGACCCAGCCACCCCGACCGAGGTCGTGCCGTCCGCGTCAGCAGGAGGGAATCGTGACCCAGCCACCCCGACCTTGGTCGTGCCGTCCTCGTCCGCAGGAGCGATCGTGACTCAGCCAGCACCCGGCCCGGACCCCGCACGCGAAGCGCACGCCGCGCCCGCGTCGCCAGCCGCATCGCCCGCCGCTTCCGCACCCGGAACCGCCGCCGCATCCGCACCGGCATCCGCCCCCGCATCCACCGCGAGGTCCGCGTCGCCGTTCCGTCGGCCCGCGTTCCGCCGCCTCACGGTCGGCTGGTTCGCCTCGAACCTCGGCGACAGCGCCCTCTACCTCATGCTCGCCGTGTGGGTGCGCGAGCTGACGGGTTCGGATGCGGCGGGCGCGCTCGTGTTCCTCGCCCTCGGCGCGCCGACGCTGCTCGCACCGATCGTCGGCCATGTGGCCGACCGCGTCTCGCGGCGCAGGCTGCTCATCGCCGCGAACGCGGGCGGCGCGGCGCTCGTGCTCTCGCTGCTCGCGGTGCACGGGCCGCGCGACGTGTGGCTCATCTACGTCGTGACGGTCGGCTACGGTCTCGTCGCGATCGTCACGGCAGCCGCGCAGTCGGGGCTGCTGCGCGACATGCTGCCCGATGCCGAGCTGGGTTCGGCGAACGGTGCGCTCTCGTCGATCGACAACGCCATGCGCATCGTGAGCCCGCCGCTCGGCACCGTGCTGTACGTGGCGTTCGGGCCGTGGGCGGTCGTGCTGCTCACGTCGCTCTGCTTCGTGGCGACGACGATCGTGCTGCTGACGGTGCGCGTCGCCGAGTCGCCGGCCATCCTCGAGGATGCGCACGAGCCGTGGATGCGGCAGGTCACCGCGGGCTTCCGCCACCTGCTGTCGGAGCCGACGCTGCGCCTGCTCACGATCGTCCTGACGTCGGCGTTCGCGGCGAACGGTCTGCTGAACGCGACGATCTTCCCGTTCGTCGAGGTCGGCACGGGAGCCGGCCCCGAGGCGCTCGGCCCGTTGCAGGCCGTGCAGGGCGCCGGCGCGGTGCTCGGCGGCGTCACGGCGGCGGCGGTGCTGCGACGCATCGGCGAGCGCCTGCTCGTGGCGTGGGGCCTCGGCCTGCTGGGTGCGGGGCTCGTCGTGGGCCTCGCCTTCCTGTACGGCCAGCCCGACGCGGCATGGATGCGGTGGGCCGGCATGGGCGCGTCGCAGCTGCTCATCGGCTTCAGCGTGCCGTGGGCCATCGTGGGCGTCGTGACGTATCGGCAGCGCGTGACGCCTCCGCGGCTGCAGGGCCGCACGTCGGCGGCGTTGAACGCCGCGATCAACGTGCCGCAGCTCGGCTTCCTCGCGCTCGGCGCGTGGCTGCTGGCGGTGCTCGACTTCCGCATCCTCGTCGGGGTCTGCGCCGCGGCGATGGTGGCGGCGGGCATCGTGTGCGCGGCGGTGCGCCCGCGCTCGGCGGCGTGACGCGTCCGCGTGCCGCGGTGCGACGCGCACGCGTTCCGCGGTGCGACGCGCCCGCGTGCTGCGCCGTGACGCGCCCGCGTGCCGCGGCGTGACGCGCCCGCGTGCCGCGGCGTGACGCGCCCGCGTGCCGCGGCGTGACGTGCCCGCGCTCCGCGCCGTGACGCGCCCGCGTGCCGCGGTGTGACGCGCACGCGTTCTGCGCCGTGACGCGCTCACCCCTCCGCACGCGCGCCGCCACCTGCCCCGCGCTCCGCCGCATCCCCTGCACGTCGCGTGCTCGCCGACCGGGCACTCGATGCGCTCGAGTGGGCACCACATGTCGCCGAGCCGGGCTGCCGAGAGCATGTACTGCCCAGTCAGCACAGGAACCGGGGAGCCGCGCCCGAGGCACGCAGGACGGACCGGGCAGCAGATGCGCGCGAACGGGCAGCAGATGTCGTGGAGAGCGCCGTCAGGCGACATCGTCTGCCCAGTCCGCCATGAGGAGCGTGCGCCGCATCCGCCGTCGCGCATCCGCCGCGCAGGATCCGCTCCCGCGCACGCGGTGCCAGGATGGACGCGATGCCCCCCACGACCGCCCGCTCACCCCGCCGCTACGTCGCGTTCGTCGTGATCGGTCTCGTCGCCGGCTTCATGTCGGGGCTGTTCGGCGTGGGTGGCGGCATCGTCATCGTGCCGCTGCTGCTGGCCTTCGGTGGGCTCGAGCGCAAGCTCGCGAGCGGCACGAGCCTCGCCGCCATCGTGCCGACGAGCGCCGTCGGCGTCGTCGCCTACGCCATCCCCGGCAACGTCGACGTGCTCGCGGCCGCGCTGCTCGCCGCCGGCTCGGTGGTGGGCGCGCAGCTGGGCGCGTTGCTGCTCGCGAGGCTGCCCGTCTCCTTCGTGCGATTCCTCTTCATGGCGTTCGCGCTCGCGGTCGCCGTGCAGCTCTTCCTCGTCGTGCCCGAGCGCGGCGACGGCATCGAGCTCGACGGCTGGACCATCGCGGGGCTCGTGCTCGTCGGCCTCGGCACGGGCGTGCTCGCCGGCATCATCGGCATCGGCGGCGGCGTCGTCGTGGTGCCGGCGCTCATCCTGCTGTTCGAGTCGAGCGACCTCGTCGCCAAGGGCACGTCGATGCTCATGATGGTGCCGACGGCGATCTCGGGCACGATCGGCAACCTGATCCGCAAGAACGTCGACCTGGTCGCCGCGGCATGCGTCGGCGGCGCCGCGTGCCTCACGACGGCGCTCGGCGCGACCGTCGCCGGCCTGCTCGACCCGCGCGCCGCCGCCATCCTGTTCGCCATCTTCCTCATCGCCGTGCTGGTGAAGACGGCGATCGAGGCGTGGAGGGCGCGCACGCCGAAGGGCGACGCGAAGGCCTGATCCCGCACGGGAGGATGCGCGGCGCCCTGCTCGCGCTCGACCGCGCCGCTCCCTGGCGTCTCGCATGCGGGCGGTGCATGCTCGTCGCATGGATGCGCGCGGCACGCCCCCGCCGCCCGGCGAGCGGGCGTCGTGGCCGCACCGCGCCGCGCGGCCGCCGCACCCGGATGGGCTGCCAGGGTCGAGCCCGCACCCCGCGTCCGCCGCGCAGCCGCCGCCGTCGCCCGCGTACGAGCAGCCGCACCAGGCGCCTCGCGGGCGGGGTGCGCCGCCGTCGGCGCCGTGGTCGCCGGCGTACGGCCCGCCCGCGGCGACGCCACCCGGCAGTGCTGCGCTGCCAGCCCCTGCGTCGCCGACCCCTGCGCCATTCGCCCCTCTGCCAACACTGCCGTCCGCCCCTCCGCCAACCCTGCCGTCCGCCTCACCACCCCCTCGCCGCGGGCGCGCCACCGACGGCCGCACCACGCTCGGCCGCGTGCTGCGCGCGTGGTGGTCCGGCCGCATCCGTCGGCTCGTGCCACGCGGTGTGGCGTGGACGGCCGTGGCGTTCGCGGCGCTGCTGCTCGCGGCGTGGGTGCTGCTGGCCGACATCCTCATCACCCCCGGCGTCGTGCAGGAGTTCCCGGGCGAGGTGCCGAGCCGCGACTGGGGCCACGACGTCGTCGGATGGGTGGCGCTGCAGATCACGTTCGGGCTCGGCTTCGCCGCCGCCACGATGCTGCTGCTCGTGGGCAGGCCGTGGCATCGCTGGGTCGCCGTCGGTGCGACGGTGGCGTCGAGCGCCATCACGCTCGAGGCGGTGCTGTCTGGGCCCGGGCAGGGCGTGCAGTGGGTCGCGGGCATCGGTGCGAGCGGGCTCGCCGCCGCCGTGCTCGCGGCGCTCGCGATCGCACTCACGCGGCCGCGCGTGCATCTCGCGGTCTGCGCGGGCGTCGCGCTCGCGATCCAGTGGGCGCTCGTGACGTGGGTGGGCGCCGTCGAGCCGACGCAGTGGGTGTTCGTGAAGGCGTGGACCGACCTCGCCTTCCCCGTGCTCGTCGTCATCGGCGCCGTCGCGATCCTCGCCGTCGCCCTGTACGCGCAGCAGGTGCATGCGCGCGCCGACCGCATCGGCAGGCGCATCCTGCTCGCGTCGTGGGTGCCGATCGCGGCGGCGGCGATCGCGCTCGCCGTCGTCGCCGTGCGCATCGGGCCGCTCTCGACCCTGTTCGGCGACCTCGACGCCAACATCTGGGGCTACCCGACGTGGAGCTCGTGGCCACACGCGATCGTCGCCGGCGTCGTCGTGGTGTGGCTCGTCGCGCGCTCGGGGCGGATGCCGGTGCGGCCGCGCGGGCACCTGCTCGTGATCGCGACGCTCGCGATCGTCGCGGGCATGGCGCTCGTCTCGTTCCTCGTGGCGTACGCGCTCCTCACGTTCGTCACCGACGACGGCGCGGTGGTCGATGCCGTGCAGGCCGTCATCCTCCCGGCAGGCAACCTCACGGGGCTCGTCGTGCTGCTCGTGCTGCTCGTGCCCGTGGTGCTGCC
Organism: Agrococcus sp. GCM10030265; assembly: GCF_042666675.1. NCBI lineage: Bacteria > Bacillati > Actinomycetota > Actinomycetes > Micrococcales > Microbacteriaceae > Agrococcus > Agrococcus sp. GCM10030265. The sequence goes on along the minus strand of NZ_JBHTCZ010000001.1, from coordinate 311,903 downwards.
GCGGCTGCGCCGCTCGACGGGGCGGGTCGGCGCGATCGTGGCGCTGCTCGTCGTGGTGCCGCTGCAGGCGTGGTTCATCTGGTCGATCGACCTCGGGCTGCCGGGTTCGCGGTTCGCGGCGTCGCCGTCGCAGATCGTCGCCGTCATCCTCGTGCTCGTGCTGGGGCTCGCGATCTGGGGTGCGGCGCGTCGCCGCGACGTCGTCGACCGCCATCTGCTGCTGCGCCTCGCGCTCGTGCCGCTGCTGACGATGCATGCGGGCCAGCTGCTGCCCGGCGTGTGGAAGGACGACCTCGAGCAGCCGCTCGTCGTGGTGCTGAGCCTCGCGGCCCTGCTGCTGCTGGGCGCGCCGCGCACGGGCACGAAGGAGGGCGACGCGCGGGCGATCGTCGCGCCGTTCGCCGTGCAGGTCGCGGTGCTCGGCTCGGTCATCGTGTCGCGCACGATGGGCGAGCTCATGGACGACGAGACGACGACGATCTCGGTGCTGTTCCTCACGATCCCGCTCGCGGCGATGCTGTGCTGCAGGCTCGAGGATCCGTCGGATGCGTGGACGCAGCGGGCGTCGACCGTCGACCTGCAGACCATGCGCCGCGGCCGCGCGCCCGCGCCCGTCGTGACGCCCGCCGACGCATGGGGCGCGCCCGCGATGGGGCCCGTCGCACCGATGGGATCGGGCGACGTGCCGTGGCGGGGAGGCCCGCCGCCGGGCTGAGACCACGGGATGCGCACGCCTCGCGCGTGCCCGCCGCGGGGTTGAGGCCGCGGGATGCGCACGCCTCGCGCAGGCCCCGCGCGAGTGGGCGATGCCCGGCCCCTGGCGAGCGCATCGAGCCCGGGGCGTCATCCCACGCCCCGCCGTCGGCGCATCCAGTGCGCGCGAAGGCCGCCGACACGGCAGGCTGGGGCGAACGTCACCACGAAGGGGAGTGCCGCATGGCCCGTGCATCGAGGCTGCTGCTCGGAGGGATCGCGGTCGGTGCGGCCGCGGCGGTCGGCGCGCACGCCGCGCGCGTGCGGGCGGCGACGGCTGCGGTGGATCCGCAGTACCGCACGCCGTGGCTGCTGGTGCCCGATGCCGCGATCGGCGCCCGCATCGTGGCGCTCTCGCGACGGATGCGGGCGAAGGCCGCGCCGATCGCCGACGGCGTCGTCGCCGAGGGTCGGCTGGTCGCCGGCCGCGACGGTCGACGCGTGCCCGTGTGGGTGTACGAGCCCGAGCGCACCGGCGAGCGGCCGCTGCCGGTGCTGCTGTACGTGCACGGGGGCGGCTTCGTCCTCGGCGATCCCGTGACCTACCACGACCGTTGCTCGTCGCTCGCGGCCGACCTGGGCATCCGCGTCGTGAGCGTCGACTACCGGCTCGCGCCCGAGGATCCCTTCCCTGCGGCGCTCGACGACTGCGTCGACGTGCTGCGGTGGATCCACGCGTCGGCGCATGCGGAGGGCGTCGACGGCACGCGGGTGGCGGTGGGCGGCGACAGCGCGGGCGGCGGGCTCGCGGCGTGCGCCGTGCAGGCCGGGGTCGACGAGGGGCTGCCGATCGCGTTCCAGCTGCTGCTGTACCCGATGCTCGACGACCGCACCGTGACGCGGGAGGATCACGCGGGCACGGGTCGCTTCGTGTGGTCGACGGGCTCGAACCGGCACGGGTGGACGTCGTACCTCGGCGTCGCGCCCGGTGGCGACGCCGTGCCGCCGTACGCGGTCGCCGCGCGCCGCGAGGGGCTCGCGGGGCTGCCGCCCACGTGGATCGGCGTCGGCGCGCTCGACCTCTTCGTCGAGGAGGACATCGTGTACGCCCGTCGGCTGCGCGACGCGGGCGTCGACGTGACGCTCGTCGAGGTGCCAGGCGCGTTCCACGCCTTCGAGCGCATCGTGCCGGATGCCCCGGGCTCGCGGATCTTCGAGCGGCGGATGCGGGCCGCGCTGCGTGCGGCGCTCGGGCTGCCGCAGCAGCGCGGCCGCCGCGGTGTCGGTGGCGCCGTCTAGCGTGCGAGCCACCTGGTGCGCGGGGCCACGGCCTGCCGCAGGCGCTGGCACCTGCGAGGTCGGGTCTCATGCGCGCGGCGCGTCGCAGGAGAGGCCGTAGAGTGCCAGGCACGCGCGAGGAGGGGTGGGCATGACGGTCGTCGACGAGCTGCGGGCGAGGCTCGCGCCCGCGCAGGTGCTGACGGATGCGGCCGCACTCGACGCGTACGCGCACGACGACGCCGAGTGGGCGCCGTTCGCGCCGCCAGCCGCGGTCGTGCTCGCCGAGTCGCTCGACGACGTCGTCGCGACGGTCGAGGTCGCGCACGCGACGGCGACGCCGATCGTGCCGCGCGGCGCCGGCACGGGGCTGTCGGGCGGCGCGAACGCCATCGCGGGATGCATCGTGCTGAGCCTCGAGCGCATGACCCGCATCCTCGAGGTCGACGTCGACGAGCGCTTCGCGGTGGTCGAGGCGGGCGTGCTCAACGACGACCTGCGCCGCCATGTCGCCAGCCACGGCCTCTGGTACCCGCCCGATCCCGCGAGCCAGGCCATCTCGACGATCGGCGGCAACGTCGCCACGAACGCCGGCGGCATCTGCTGCGTGAAGTACGGCGTCACGACCGACTACGTGCTCGGCCTCACGGTCGTGCTCGCCGACGGCCGCGTCGCGCGCGTGGGTCGCTCGACCGCGAAGGGCGTCACGGGCTACGACCTCACGTCGCTCATCGTCGGCAGCGAGGGCACGCTCGCGATCGTCGTCGAGGCCCGCCTCAAGCTCGTGCCGCTCGCCGGGCGCGAGGATCGCGTCGTCGTCGGCACGTTCTCGTCGCTCACGGATGCGGGCCGCGCCGTCGCGTCGATCGCCCGCGACGGCATCGTGCCGGCGGCCCTCGAGCTCGTCGATCGCACGTGCCTCGCAGCGGTCAACGCGTGGCAGGGCCTCGGCATCCGCGACGACGCGGCTGCGATGCTGCTCGTGCGCGTCGACGAGGTGGGTCCGGCGGGCGAGGCGCTCGCCGAGCGCGTCGCGGCGCACCTCGCGGCGGCCGACGCGTCGGGCATCGAGCGCGCATCCGACCCCGACGAGATCGACCGGCTGTTCCGGGCCCGCCGGCTGGCGTATCCGGCGCTCGAGCGCCTCGGCCCGGTGCTCACCGAGGACATCTGCGTGCCGCGCATGCAGGTGCCCGCGATGCTCGCGCGCATCGAGGCGATCGCGGCCGAGGCCGACGTGACGATCGCGAACATCGCGCATGCGGGCGACGGCAACCTGCATCCGCTCATCGTCGTCGCCGCCGACGACGCTGCGGCCCGCGCGCGAGCGAAGGTCGCGTTCGACCGCATCGTCGACGAGTGCCAGCGGCTCGGCGGCACGGCCACCGGCGAGCACGGCGTGGGGCTGCTCAAGCTGCCGGCGGCGGCCGCCGAGATCACGGGCGTCGAGCTCGACCTCCACGCGGCGGTGAAGCACGCCTTCGACCCGCGCGGCCTGCTGAACCCCGGCAAGGCGTTCCCGTCGGCCGGCTCGGCGCTCGCCGGCGGCATCGGCGCGGTCATCGACCTGGCAGGCGAGCCCGCGGCGCCCTCATCCCTCGCCGCCGCCGCCGAGCCCGCATCCCTTGCCTCTCCCGCCGCACCCGCATCCCTCGCCCGAACCACCCCCACTGGGCAGCAGATGCAGCCGATCGGGCAGGAGATGTCCTGATTCCGCCCGAAGCACCGCATCTCCTGCCCGATCGAATGCTCGAAGCGACCGATCGACCCAGGAGGATCTCGTGACCACGACCGTCACCGCCGACGACGGGTACCGCATCCACGTCGCCGAGCACGGGGATGCGGGCGGCCGGCCCGTGGTGCTGCTCGCCGGCTTCACGGCAGCGGCGACGACGTGGCGCTTCCAGGTGCGATCGCTGGCCGATGCCGGCTACCGCGTGCTCGCGGTCGACGTGCGCGGCCATGGCGACACCGAGCCCATCGGCCGCGGCGTCACGATGGCGCGGCGCGGCGACGACGTGCAGGCCGTGCTCGAGCGGCTCGACCTGCGCGACGCGACGCTCGTCGGCGGCTCGATGGGCGGCAACACGATCTGGGCGTTCGTCGAGCGTCACGGCACCGAGCGCGTGCGCTCGATCGTCGTCGTCGACCAGACGCCGCGCATGCTGAACGACGACGACTGGCGCCACGGCTACTACGGCTACGAGCCGGCGAACCGCGACACGTTCTTCGCCGAGGGCATCCCTCCGACGGGCGTGGGCACGCCCATCTGGCGGCGCGGGATGCGCGTGGTGCGGCTGCTGCGGGCGATGGGTCGCCCGAGGGCTGGCGGCCTCAGCGCTGGCGAGCTCGACATCCTGGGCGACCATGCGCGCGCCGACTGGCGGCCCGTCATCGCGCGCACCGAGGTGCCGGTGCTGTTCGTCGCGGGCGACGAGAGCGAGCTGTGGCCGTCGACCCACGCCGCCGCCGCCGCGAGGCTCGCGCCGATGGGCGAGTCGGCGGTGGTCCGGCGAGCCGGGCACGCGACGAACGCCGAGCAGCCCGCGGCGTTCGACCGCGGCCTCCTCGCATTCCTCGCTCGCACCTGAGCTCGCGCGACGTCGCTTGACCGTGCCCCGAGGGCACGGTGTCGGGTGGTGGCATGAGCGACACCACCCTTCGCCCCGCCCCCACCGTCGAGCGCCCGGGATGGCCCGAGCTGGCTGCCGGCGCCATCGCCTTCCTGCTCGGCCTCGTCGGCACCGTCGCGCTGCTCACGTCGGTCGACCTCGAGCCGGTCACCGCGGGCCTCGTGCAGTACGCGCTCTCGGGCACCCTCGGGCTGCTGGGGTTCACGGCGGCGTTCGCCGTGCGCATCCGCAGGCTCGACGTGCTGGGCGTGCGTCGCGCATCCGGTCGCTGGCTCGCGATCGGTGCGGCGAGCGGGGTCGGCACGTTCGTGCTGAGCCTCGTGGTCGGCGTCGTCATGAGCCTCGTGCTGCCCGCGCCCGAGAACATCCAGAGCGACTACCAGGCGGCGGCCGCGGGCGGTGCCCTCGCGTTCGTGGCGACGCTGTTGCTCGGCTCGGTGCTGACGCCGCTCGGCGAGGAGGCGTTCTTCCGCGGCGTCGTCGCCAACGCGTTCGGGCGCTGGTCGGCGTGGGTCGCGGTGCCGGCGAGCGCGGCGATCTTCGCGCTTGCGCACGGCGTGAACGCGGTGCTGCCGGTGGCGTTCGTCGTGGGCGTCGCGACGGCGCTGCTCTTCCGCCGCACCGGATCCATCTGGCCGGGCGTGCTCGCGCATCTCGTGCACAACACGCTCGCGACCCTGTTCCCGCTCGTGGTGCTGCCGCTGCTCGCCTGACGCGGCGCGGTTGCGGTCGCGTCGGCGGCTTCGCGTGCTGCAGGCGATCCCGGCAGCAGAGGGGCATGTTCCCTCCGCTGCCGGGATCGCGTGCGAGACGCGAAGCGCGGCCCGCGAGACGCGAGGCTCGGCCCGCGAGACGCGAGGCTCGGCCCGCGAGACGCGAAGCTCGGCCCGCGAGGCGCGAGGCTCGAGCCCGCGAGGCGCGAGGCTCGAGCCCGCGAGACGCGAGGCTCGAGCCCGCGAGACGCGAACGTGGGCGCGCGGCGGATGGGCCGCGGCGCGGGGCGGATGCGGTCGCCCTGCCCCGGGCGCAGTACGGTCGACCCATGGCCGAGCGCACCACGTACATCCTCGTCGATGGCGAGAACATCGACGCGACGCTCGGCCAGTCGGTGCTCGGGCGCCGCCCCGACCCGCACGAGCGCCCGCGCTGGAACGTGCTGCTCGACTTCGCCGAGCAGCAGTGGCAGCAGGGCGTGAAGGGTCTCTTCTTCCTCGCCGTGCAGGAGACCCTGCCGATGTCGTTCGTGCAGGCGCTGCTCGCGATGGGCTACACGCCCGTGCCGCTGCAGGGCGACGGCAAGGTCGTCGACATCGCCATCCAGCGCACCGCGGATGCGTTGCGACACCGCGCCGCCGACGTCATGCTCGTGAGCCACGACGGCGACTTCGCGCCGCAGATGACGGCGCTCGCCGACGGCACGCGCCGCGTCGGCACGATCGGCTTCGCCGAGTTCATGTCGACCGGGCTGCGTCAGGTGCCGGGCGTCGAGCAGTTCGACCTCGAGTACGACGTGCACGCGTTCACCTCGCGACTGCCGCGCGTGCGCATCATCCCGATCGACGAGTTCGACCCGGCGCAGTTCCTCTGATCCAACCCTGCATGGGTTCTCGGCCGCTTTCGACCTCGCAAGCGGCCGAGAACCTCCAAGGGTTTCTGGGGCCGAGGGCGCGATTCGTCGCCGCCCACCCGCGGGTGGTGGGATGGATGCGGTGGGCCCGCGCCCGCCGCCGCCCGCATCCGTGAGCCGAGAGGCATCCATGCCGCACGCATCCCACGCCCGCGTCGTCTTCCTCGACGTCGACGGCACGATCATGGACGAGGCGGCGCGCGTCGCCGACTCCACGGTCGAGGCGGTGCGGCGGGCGCGCGCGAACGGGCACACGGTGCTGCTGGCGACGGGTCGCGCGCCCATGGAGGTGCCCGAGCACGTCGCGGCGATCGGCTTCGACGGCGCGATCACCGCAGGTGGCGGCTACGCGGCGATCGGTGGCGAGCAGGTGCTCGAGCGCACGATGGACGCCGAGCTCACGGCACGCATGGTCGCCGTCTTCGAGGATGCGGGCGTCGACTACTACCTGCAGACCGACGAGGGCGTGTACCCGACCGCCGGCGTGCACGTGCGCTACGCCGAGTACCTGCGGCGCTACGCGGGCGAGACGTTCGACGGCGTCGAGCCGCACGAGCATCCGCGGGTCGCGCCGCTCGTGCAGACCGAGCCGCTGCCCACCGAGCGCGTCGCGAAGGCCATGTTCATCGGCGAGGACCTCGGCCTGTTCGCGCGCATCGCGGAGAGCCTCGGCCCCGACTTCCACGTCATCACCGGCACGATGCCGCACCTCGGCACCGCGAGCGGCGAGGTGAGCCGGGCGGGCGTCACGAAGGGCGCGGCGATCGAGCACGTGCTGCCGCTGCTCGGCTTCGCTGCCGAGCAGGCGATCGGCATCGGCGACTCGTCGAACGACGTCGAGATGTTCGACGTGTGCGGCGTCGGCATCGCGATGGCGGATGCGGTCGTCGAGGTGCGCGAGCGCGCGAGCGAGTTCACGACGGGCGTGCTCGACGACGGCATCTGGAACGCCTTCGCGCGCCACGGCCTCGTCTGAGGAGGCGCAGGGCGCGCTCGACGAGCTCCCGCGTCGGCTTCCGGCTCGTGGGTCCTCGTGACTGCGTCCGTCGCCGCGCGGATGCGCACCTGGAGAGGCCTCGCGTGCGCTGGGGGATCGCGACCCCGCTCCGTGCGCATCGCGGCGACGGGCTCCCGGCTCGTGGGTCCTCGCGACTGCGTCCGTCGCCGCGCGGATGCGCATCTGGCGAGGCCTCGCGTGCGCGGGGGGATCGCGAGCCTGCTCCGTGCGCATCGCGGCGGCGGGCTTCCGGCGCGTGGAGTCTCGCGTCCGCGTCCGTCGGCGAGCGGATGCGCATCTGGCGGTGGCTCGCGTGCGCTGGGGAATTGCGACCCCGCTCGGTGCGCATCGCGGCGACGATCCCGGCCGATGCCGAGGTCGGCGCGCACGAGCTCGTCGTGCTGGTGTCGAACGTCGATGCCGAGGTGGCGCCCGTCGTCATGCGGTTCTCCGTCGAGGCCGCGCCCGTCGTGGTCGCGCCGGAGGCTCCCGCGCCGGTGCAGGTCACGCCCGCGCCTGCCGGGTCCGCGCCGGCCGGCTCGGCATCGTCGGCATCGTCGACGAGCTCGCACCTGCCGCGTACGGGAGCGGATGCGCTCCTGCCGATGCTGCTGCTCTCGGTGGCGCTGCTCGGCGCGGGCCTCGCGGTGCGGCGACGCTCGGCGGTCGCCGCGCGTCGCTGATCTCGCGTCGCTCAGCGGATGATGGCGGCGGTCGACCCTCGGGTCGGCCGCCGCCTCGTCGTTCGCGCCGGCCGTGGCGTCAACGGGCTCGCGGGCGCCCGCACGAGGGCCGACGATCGCATGGATGGGTGCATCACGATCGTCGTCGCGCGGACCGCTGCTGCTGCTGCTCGCACTCGACCTCGCGGGCAGCGCGGCGACGACGCTCGTCGTGGCGTCCGGCCGCGGCGGGCGTGCCCGACTCGGGGCGGTCGCCGCGGTGGCCGCGAGCGGCGTCGGCACCGCGGCGCCCATGCTGATGCGAGCCGCCCGCTCTCACGCGCGGCGTGACGTCGACGCGGCGCTCGCGACCGTCGCGGTCGGCCTCGTGTGGAACACGGCGGGCGCGCTCGCCGTGGCCCGCGCCGCCGGCGTGGAACCCGACCGCACGGCGGCCGCCGCCCGGCTGCTGCTCGTGCTCGGCGACGCGATCAGCGTCGGCTACCTCGTCGAGCTCGTGCGCATGCGGCGTTCGGCGGCACGCACGCGCTGAGCGTCGGCGCGATGCGCGCCTGAGCGGCGCGGCATCCACCCCGCGCGGCGGCCTCCTCGCTCCCGTGCGCGGCTCGCCGCGCACCACGCCCCACGGCCAGCACGACGAAGCGGGGCGAGCCCGAAGGCCCGCCCCGCATCCATCCATCCGCGCCCGCCATCGCCGACGGGCGCCGAGGGCTACTCGAGCGGGATCGAGCGCGTCGGCTCGGCCGTGCCCTGCTGGTACTCGCGCTTGCGAGCGGCGCGGGCGATGAGGAAGAGGATCGTGCCGACGACGACGTAGCCGAGGGCGATGAGCCACGTCTGCAGCGACTGCTGCGTGAGCAGCGCGATCGATGCGATGAGCGCGAGCACGGGCACGACGCGCGGCACCGAGAAGTGCTTGTGCCTGACCTCGTCCTTCTTCAGGACGAGCACCGAGATGTTCGCGGAGATGAAGACGAGCACGAGCAGCAGCACCGTGGTGTCGGCGAGCGTGCCGACGTCGCCGACGAACGACATCGCCATCGTGACGAGGCCGACGACGAGGATCGCGAACCACGGGGTCTTGCGGCCCGAGAGCACCGAGCCGAAGATCTTCGGCAGCAGCTTCGCCTCGGCGAGACCGTACGTCGCACGCGACGCCATGACCATGAACAGCAGGGCGCCGTTGCCGATCGCGACGAGCGCGATGATCGAGAACAGCCACGTCGGGAACGCGAAGCCGGATGCGTTGATGACCTCGAGCAGCGGGCCCTCCGACTGCGCGAGCTGGTCGGTGGGCACGACGATGGATGCGCCGATCGCGAGCGCGAGGTACACGACGGCGGCGGTGATGATGGCGCCGAACAGTGCGCGCGGGTACGAGCGCGAGGGGTTCTTCACCTCCTCGGCCATGTTGGCTGCGGCCTCGAATCCGAGGAACGAGAAGAACGCCGTGATCGTGGCGGCGAAGGCGCCGGTGAACGGCGAGATGCCCTCGGCGAAGGTCATGGGGCGCGACAGGTCGCCGCCGCCGCCGCCGATGACGAGCGCCGCGATCACGATGATGATGATGAGGCCCGTCATCTCGATCACCGTGGCGCCGACGTTGGCGATGAGCGACTCGCGCACGCCGCGAATGTTGATGACGATGAGCAGCGCGATGAAGACGAGCGTCACGGGGATCGTCGGGATGTCGACGATCGCCTGCAGGTAGTCGCCCGCGAACGCGTTCGCGAGGGCCGCAGACGTCGTGATGCCCGACGACAGCATGAGGAAGCCGATGAGGAAGGTCACGAACGGCTTCTTGAACGCGCGCTCGGCGAAGCGCGCTGCGCCACCGGCGTGCGGGTACTTCGTGATGAGCTCGGCGTAGGTGCCGGCCGTGAGCAGCGCGAGCACGAGCGCCAGGATGAGCGGCACCCACAGGGCTCCGCCGACGTCCTGGGCGAGGGTGCCCATGAGCGTGTAGATGCCGGCGCCGAGGGTGTCGCCGACGATGAAGAAGAAGAGGAGGAGCGTCGTGATGCCGCGCTTGAGCTTCGTCGCTGGAGCGGAGCCCTCTGCCGGGGCTGTGCTGGTTTCGGCCATAGCGAACCACCATGCCACGAAACGCGAAGTGGCGCGTACGGGTCGGGCGGAAGTTGCGCGCGGGGGAGGGGCGTGGCAGGCGGCGGGCGGCGCGTGAGTCTTCGTGTCTCGATCGTTACCTCGTCACGATGACGAATCCTCAGCGCCGGGGTACGCTCAGGCGACGCTGCTCCCGCAGCCGATGAGCTGTGGAGGGTGCGCATGGACGATCGTGCGAGGGGCTGGCTGCCGGACAGGGCACGCGAGGCGCAGAGCTGGGCGCAGGATCGCGCGCAGCAGGCGCACGGATGGGCGCAGGAGCGAGCGCAGTCGCTGCCGTGGGCGCAGGGTGTGCAGCAGCCCTTCCCGCCGGGTGCGGCGGGAGCCCCTGCCATGCCGCCGACGGTGCCGAACCCCGTGATGAACCCGATGGCTGCGCCGGCGATGCATGCGACGGGCACGCCGGAGTGGGGCGGTCAGCCTGAGCGGCCGAATCGTCGATGGCCGAAGCGCGTGCTGATCGGTGCCGGCGTCGTGGCTCTGTTCGCACTCGGCTCGTGCGCGGGCGGGATCGGGCAGATGCACGAGGTCTCGACGCTGCGGACCGAGCTCGAGACGACGACCGGCCAGCTGACCGGCATGTCGGCCGAGCGCGACGAGCTGTCGCTGCTCGTCGAGCAGCAGGGCGACGACCTGCTGGCGGCGCAGGAGGAGTCCGAGACGCTCGCGACGACGCTCGGCACGACGGAGACCGATCTCGCCACCGCGCAGACCGACCTGACGACGGCGCAGACCGATCTCGCCGCATCGCAGGCGCTCGTGTCCGAGCGCGACGCGACCATCGCCTCGCTCCAGGCCGAGCTCGCCGCAGCGCAGGCGGCTGCCGCCCCGGCGATCGCGCCGCTCGTGTCGGCACCGTCGCAGCCGGCGGCCGCCGCACCCGCGGCACCCGCAGCGTCTGCCTACTACGCGAACTGCACGGCCGTGCGTGCGGCGGGTGCTGCGCCGATCCGAGCCGGCCAGCCCGGCTACGGCGGCCACCTCGACCGCGACGGCGACGGCGTCGGCTGCGAGTAGGCCGCTGCACGTGTGGATCGCATGACGGCTCGGCGGGGACCGGGCGCGCTCGGCGCGCTCTCCATCGCGGCATTCGTGCTCTCGGTGAGCGCGCTCGTCGCGTCCCTCGTGGTGCCTCCGCTCGTGGCGGGCGACGCGTCGGCGGTCGGGGCGGAGCCGGTGACGTCGTCGCCGAGCGCGGCCCCCACGCCGGCTTCGGCTGCGCCGCCGCCGTCGGTCGCGCCATTCGTCGCGCCGTCGGTCGCACCATCCGCAGCGCCGTCGGCCACCCCGTCCGTCGCGCCTGCCCCTTCGGCATCCTCCGAGGCGCTCGCGCAGCTCGCGGCGCTGCCGCTCACCGATCCGAGCGCGCCGAGGCCCGACTACGTGCGCGACCTGTTCGGCGAGCGGTGGACGGACGTCGACGGCAACGGCTGCGACCAGCGCAACGACGTCCTGGCGCGCGACCTCGAGTCGTACGCGCTGTTCCCGGACCGGCACTGCATCGTGCAGACCGGCGTGCTCGCCGATCCGTACACGGGTGCGACGATCGCCTTCCTGCACGGCGAGCAGACGTCGCAGGCCGTGCAGATCGACCACCTCATCCCGCTGGCGCTCGCCTGGCGCAGCGGCGCGTGGGCGTGGACGGACGAGCAGCGCCTGCTGTTCGCGAACGACACGTCGCTGCTGCTCGCCGTCGAGGGCCAGATCAACCAGTCGCGCAGCGACTCGGACTTCGACGAGTGGCTGCCGCCCGTCGAGGCCGTGCACTGCTCGTACGTCATCACGATCGTCGACGGCCTCGCGCGGTACGAGCTGAGCATCACGGCGTCGGCGCGGGCGGCCGCCGAGTCGGTGCTGGTCGGATGCGGCGACGAGGAAGGGCTCGTGCGGGCCGCGTCGTGAGCGCCGCGCGTTCGTCTGCGCTCGTCACTCGAGCTGGCATCATGGCGCACTCGGCCGACGAGGCCTGAGCACCGTGCGAAGGTCGAACGACCGCGCTCCTCTTCGACTGGAATGGGGCCCTGGCATGATGCGAGAGCATCTCCACGTGACGAAGGGGACGGGCCACTCCGTCTCACTGCCAGCGACGGCGGAGGTCGTGCTCATGGGCACGATGGTCGGAACGAGCTCGCCGACATGGCTCCAGCCGTTCGTGGGTCCTTCGTCCGCGAATGCACAGAAGAGCTGCTGAGGGGTAGGACGACATGGGCGCTTCCGGTGTGGTTCAGGTGGCCATCATGGTCGCGGTGGTCATCGCGGTGGTCGTCGTGGCGGTGGTGATCGCGACGATCTTCCTCGTTCGTCGCGCGCGGAGACGGGCGGACGCTGGATCGGCGCCGGGGGAGTCGCGCGACCTCGTGTGAGCGTGCACGCCTCCTGGGTGCGGGTTGCCTCCGCGGCGTCGCATGCACGGTGCACCGCCCTGCAGGTCGCCGTGCTCGCCGTGTTCCGAGCGCCATTCCGCAGCCCCACCCGGGCCGTGGGGACGATCGGTGTCGTGGCTGAGGTCGAGCCGGCAGATGCAGCGCAGCCTCTGCTTCGCGCCATCGTCGCGTCGTCTGCTCTCGTGGGGTCTCCTTCGGAGAGGGTCCTCGAGCACGCGGTGGTGGCCGCGCGGCGTTCAGTCGGGCCGCTCGCCCGTGACCCAGCGCTGCGCGAGTGCGGTGAAGCGCTCGACGACCGCATCCTCGGGTGCGTGGAGCGGCAAGCCGAGGGGGATGTGGTCCCAAGGCCGCGTCGGACGGTTGCGGCGCTGGTACGCCGTGACGCGGTACCCATACGTGCCGGTACGCGGCAGCCATCCGATGAGCAGCTCGATCGTGCCGCTCTTGACGGCGTTGAAGCCGACGTAGACGAGGGCGCGCTCGCCGCGGCTGCGGCCCCAGGCGTGGTCGCCGGCGTTCACGAGCCACGACGAGTGCTCGATGCCCTCGGCCTCGAGCCGCTCGCCGATCGCTCGCTGCAGGCGCGTGCCGCGGGCCACGAGCACCCTGTTGACGGCGTCGATCGCGGTGAAGAAGTCGAGCACCTGATCCTGGTGATGCTCGATCGCCGCCCAGAGCTCGTCGAGCCGCCACTGCTCCTGCTCGATCAACATCGTGGTGATCCTCTCGCTCATCGCCTCGCGGAACTGCGCATACAGCTCGAGGCTGCGCGGCTCGGCCGTGGGCCCGACCTCGTAGAGGGCAGCGTCGGCCGCCTCGAAGAGGTCGTCGTAGCGCAGCAGGCGAATGCCCAGCGGCGCCGCATCTCGGTCGTGATGCGCGGGCGCGAGCACGGCAGCGACGACCGTGCCGTGACTGCGTGATGCCCTCTCGACGTAGGAGCCGAACGGGTTGGCGACCGCCGCGTCGAGCGAGCTCTCGACCACGATCGCGATGTCGAGATCGTCGTTCTCGAGCAGCACGTCGATGCGAGTGTGGCGGTCGGTCGGGACCTCCGTCGCCGTGCTCCACTCGCTCGAGCCTCTGGCACGCCCGGCCTCGAAGGCATCGCCCGTCGAGGTCTGCGCGCCGTCGAGGAGCGTGAGCAGCGCGTCGACGAAGGTCGTGCCGAAGCGGTGGCGCTCGTTCGGGTCGAGCAGGAAGGCGAGGACGTTGGATGCGACGGTCTCGCGCCGCGTGAAGCCGGCGACGGTGAAGACGTTGACGGGCGCCGGCGCGTCATATGCGGAGGTGAACGGCTCGTCGAGGAACGCGAACGCGGCAGCCGTCATGGGCGGCATCGTATGGCGGCGCTCGGGGGTCGCTCCAGGTGCGGACGCGGCCTGTGGATAACTCGGCGGCGCGTGCGCGCGGATGGCTACGGCGAGCATCCCGGATCGTCCGGGTACTCGACGCAGTCCCCACGCGTCAGCACCGTGTGCACCTCGAACACCCGCACGGGCTCGGCGGGTGCCGCCAGCTCGAGGGTGCCCGGCACCGTCGTCCATCCGGCGCCGCTGCCGACGTCCGCCTCGAACGTGATGGTGACGCTCGCCGTGTACTCGCCGCGCTGCTGATACTCGTGGCTCGTGGATGTGCGAGACCAGTCGTCGGCGGTGCTCCGCCACAGGGCGCCCGCCTCGTTCGAGGTGACCCGCGTGCCATCGCCGTAGTCGAACGCGAACGCGACGGGCCGCCACCGCACCTGCACGGGCTGCCCGAGGAGCGTGCCTGCCTGCACGTGCTCCGTGGCGGTCGCCACGAAGTTCGTCGGGACGCCGAGCACGCCCCAGTTCGTGGGCTGCACGATGAGCTCGCCGACGGCCGGGGTGAAGGATGCGAGGTCGGCGATCGTCATGGCCGACGGGGCACCGACCGGGGTAGGGGCCGAGACAGAGGTCCCGTCGCAGGACGAGAGGCCGCGAGCACATCGAAGGTGGCGAGCAGGTTTGCCAGCGCGCGCGCTTGCCCCAGCACTCGTCGGTGCCTGGTTGGGCGCACCACTCTGGTCGCTGGAACCGGCGTCAACTGTCAGTTGCCGACCCACTTGAAGCGCAACGTCCCCGTACTGACATGAGGTGACGACGTTGGCGCCACTGCATGTCCCTGACGCTTGTGAAGGCGCCAGAGGGCAAAGAGACACCAGAGCGAGTGTCATGACTGCTACTGCACGCATGGACTCGCCTTGGCCGGATCCCAGGGATCTTGAGCATCGAGGAGGGGCATCTCACCGGGCATTACGTCGAAGCGCAGATTCAACGGAACGTGATCGGGCCTGCCGGTTGGTGTGAAGTCCGACCCGGTGGGTCCGAATAGGCGAACCGCCGCTACGTCTACACAAACCGGCAACTCGAGCACTTGCTCGCTCAAGGACACGGTTCCGAATCGTTCCACGGTGTACCAGGCTTCGACAGTGACTCCGTTAGCTGCCAATTCTGCAACTGCGGCTGCCTCGCGCGACGCCATCTCGGCAGTCGCGAACTCGAGCAACTCGGTGTAATCGTCATCTCCGGTGACATACATCTCAGTGACAGCAGCCAGGTACTGCCTGTAGTTGGCTTCCGCCGACTCCTGAGGCGACGCGTGAGACGAGGATGCGACCGGGCCAGGATTGGGCTCGGAAGGGGTGTCCGCACTGCATCCGCCCAGCAGCACCATGGTCGTGGCGGCGAAGATGCAAGTTGCGTAACGAACCCGTCGCCTCATGCTCGCGACCATACGAGCAGAGCGGCCGCGCCCGTGCGGGTTCTCCACAGGCGGGTGGAGAGGCTCAGTCAGTGACCGATGCATTCACCTCCGCTCCCGGGTACCCGTCGATGAAGCGCCGATACATCACCCGATTCGGGAAGACGTCGCGTACCTCCGTGCCGACGACATGGGCGAGGTCGTCGGCCGGAATCCCGCGGAATCCCCATCGATCCCTCCCCTGATCCCATGGCTGCTCCGAAGGGAACCACTCGTCGATTCGGTAGGCGCCGCGCACCACGCCGTGCGCGACGCCTAGGCAGTACTGCGCGCGCTGGCGGACCCATCTCGCGATCTTCCAGTGCCCCCGCGTCTGTTCGTAGATCTGCCTCTCGTTCCAGTCGGGCCGCCACCCGTCTTGGATCTTGACCATGATGAGCGGGGCCGGAACCGGTGGGCACGGCAGGGCCTCGTGCCGGGCAACGACAGCGGCGAGGGAGGCAAGGCCGAGCGCTCCGGAGTGATGACCGCGGACGAGGTTCGTCAGGGCGTGGCCACCCGCCATGTACGAGTCGATGACGGCTTGCTCAACAGCGAAGGCCGTCGATTCCTCGTCGATGCCGGTGCGGAGGAAGAGCAGCTCGACCTCGCGCCCGGCCGACTCGATGTCCGAGATGGTGCGCAGCTTCGCGCGCTCTGACGCAGGATCCTTATCGGCCTCGCGCTGATGTGCCTGAATGCGAGCACCCGCGCCCTTGCCGACGTAGAAGACGTGGCCATCGCGAGGATCTCGCAGGGCGTACACGTAGTACCGCAGGGCATCGGCTACTTCATACGGGATGCGAATCTCCTGGCGCATGAGCTGACTGTAGGGGCCTTCCCCCTGAGTCGACAGGGCACGGCCTCCAGCCGAGCGTTCATGCATCCAGCCGACGTAGAGTCGCGACAGGAGGCCACATGGAGCGCATCAGACACGTCGGCATGGACCTCGCTTGGGGGCCGCGGAACAGGACTGGGCTGGCAGCCGTCGACGAGCGGGGTGCGCTCGTCGCGTCCGCCAGCGTCCATGGCGACGACGAGATCGTCGCATGGATCGAACGGCACGCACCGCGCACGGGCGTCGTCGCGATCGATGCGCCGCTGGTGGTGGCGAACGTCACAGGCTCGCGGGCGTGCGAGCAACTCATCCAGGCCGCATTCGGTCGGTTCGATGCGGGCGGGTACCCGTCGAACACCTCGAACCCCCACTTCGACCCGCCTCGCGCGCTCACCCTCGCGAAGCGACTCGGCCTGGGCATCGACCCCGAGGCATCGCTACGGGAGCATGTCGCCATCGAGGTCTACCCGCACCCGGCCATGGTCGGCCTCTTCGAGCTGGGCCGGACGCTCAAGTACAAGCGCAAGAAGCAGGGATTCGAGACGCAGCATGCCGAGACCGTTCGGCTGCTCGACCTCATGGAGGGGCTCGAGGTGCTGCGGCTGCGGTCGAGCGTCGACTGGGCGAGGATGCGCGACGCCGTCGAACGATCAGCGACCGCCGGATCGCTCGGCAAGGTCGAGGATGAGATCGATGCGATCTTCTGTGCCCACCTCGCATGGCTCTGGTCGCAAGGTGCCGCGAACCTCGAGGTGTACGGCGACGTGCAAAACGGCTACATCGTGGCGCCGCCTCCGCCGACGTGGAGTCCGTCGCCCCGCTCCGTGAGGGCTGAGGTCGAGCCGCGCGCAGACGACCCCGTCGTCTTTGAGTCCGATTCGCCGTCAACAGGCCGAGGCGACGGCACGGATCTATGGGCACGCCTCGAGGCGCTCGTCACACGACTCCCGATGGGCACCTGGACGACGTACGGCGACATCGCGGTCGCCCTCGGCACTCACGCCCGTCCGGTGAGCGAGCGCATCCGTACGACGCATCCGTCCAACTACTGGCGCATCCTCACTGCGGATGGGAGCGTGTCGACGGGCTTCCGCTGGAAGGACGGTCGCACTGATGCAGAGCGCTCGGTGCTTGCGCATCTGCGAGACGTCGAAGGAGTGCCCGTCGTGGATGACCGCGCCCCAGCCCAAGCACGATTGGCTGCGGCAGCACTGCGAGGACTCCTGCCGGGCGCCTCGTGAGCAGCGACGTCACCACCGACCGCGCCCTAGGCGCCATTCTCGGCTCCGCCGTCGGCGACGCGCTCGGGGCGCCCTACGAGTTCCAGCCGCCATTGCCGAGCGACGACGCCGTCGTGATGCGCGCTGGGGGCGCGTTCGACTGGGAGCTCGGCGAATGGACGGACGACACCTCCATGGCCGTGCCGATCCTTCGGGCGCTCGCCGATGGTCGCGACCTCTCCGACGACTCGACGCTCGACGGCTTCGTCGCGACGTGGGCGCAGTGGGCCGTGGGCGCGAAGGACGTCGGCAACCAGATCCGCGCGGTGCTCGGTTCGCTCGAACAGCCGACGGCGGTCGCCGCACGACGCGCGGCGCAGGCCGTGCACGCCCAGATCGGGCGCAGCGGCGGCAACGGCAGCCTCATGCGCACGGGGCCGGTGGCACTCGGCTACCTCAGCGACGCGGACGAGCCCGACCTCGCGGCGACCGCTCGCACGATCAGCGACCTCACCCACTTCGACCCGGAGACGGGTGACGCGTGCGTCCTGTGGTCGCTCGCCATCCGCCGCGCGATCCTCACCGGCGAGATCGACGTGCGACCGGGCACGCAGCACATCGCCGCCGACCGACGCGAGACGTGGCTCGCGAGGCTCGACGAGGCCGAGCGGATGCACCCGTGGGACTTCCCGCAGAACGGATGGGTCGTGCACGCGCTGCAGGCGGCGTGGTCGGCGATCGCGCACGCCGACACCTACGAGCGCCGGGTCGTGCTCGCGGTGCGGTGCGGGAACGACACGGACACCGTCGCTGCGATCGCGGGCGCCCTCGCCGGTGCTGCGGCGGGAGCCAGTGCGATCCCGCAGGACTGGCGACGCGAGCTGCACGGCTGGGCAGGAGACGGCGAAGTCGCGACGGGCGGCCACCTCGAGGCGTGGGCGGAGCGCGCGATCGCGCAGATGCGCTGACGCGCGGCCGACGGCACGCATCGACCGCGGGCAGGCGATGGGGCGTCAGTGCGCCGTCGTCACCAGCTTCGCCGCGAAGCCGAGGAACACCGTGCCGATCGCCGCGTTGCCGCCGGCGGCCACGAGCGGGCGCTTGCGCACCACATCCGCCAGCCTCGCGCCGACGAGGATGAGCGTCGTCAGGTAGAGGGCGCTCGCGACCTCGAGGATCGTGCCGAGCAGCAGGAACGTGAGGGCGGGCGCCTCGTACGTCGGGTCGACGAACTGCACGAAGAAGGCGAACATGAAGAGGATCGCCTTCGGGTTCAGCAGACTCACGACCAGGGCGCGGCGGAAGGGTCGCTCGCGCTTCTCTGGCCGGGCCGGTCGACGTGATGCGGCGGCAGCCGCGGCGACGTCGAGCTCGGCGGGCTGGATGCCGGCCGCCTCCAGGCGCACGAGGTCCATCGGCGACGTGTCGGCCGGATCCTGCAGCAGCCGACGTTGCCGCCACTGCCTCCACGCCGCACGCAGGGACATGATGGCGAGGAACGCGAGGTAGGCGGCGCCGATCCATTGCACCGCGGTGAAGATCATCGGGTTGGCGGCGAGCACAGATGCGACGCCGATCGCGGTGAGGAAGATGAGCACGGCGTCGCCGATGAAGACGCCGCTCGCGGCCGCGTACCCGGTGCGGATGCCGCGACGGGCGGCGACCGACAGGACATAGAGCGAGTTCGGCCCGGGCATGAGGATGATGACGGCCAACCCAACGAGGAAGCCGCCGAGGTCGGTCACGCCCAGCACGGAGCGATCCTCGCATGCAGGATGCGCTCCCAGGGAGATGCGTGAGCGTCAGGGGACGACGGGATCCTGCCAGTCACTGCGCGTGGTCACGGCATCGCAGCGGCGACCATCGGCTGCAGCACCTGCAGGTCGTGCTCGACGTCGCGCAGCAACCGGGTGCCCTTGTGCGCGAGCTGATCGCTCGACACGTCGATGAGTCCCATGTGGTGCACGCGCACCTCGATGCGGCGGCGCTCATCGTAGAGCCGGCGCTGCTCGGTGCGTGGTGACACGGTGCTGCCCGCGAGGACCGGTTCGCGCGTGCAGACGTCGCGATAGAGGGCGACCATCGCCTGCTCGGGCCAGTACGCATCCACCGGCAACCGGCGGCGACTGCCGCGCGCATCCGGGTCGGCTCGGAGCCAGTCGAAGCAGTGTTGGCGCAGTGCCTTGCGGCCGACGAGTCGCTCGCAGAGCGACAGGACGTAGTGCTCGTCGCTCTCCTCGCGGATGGGCCCGGTCGACAGCTCGAAGTCGAGACCCTTCACGTGGCGCATGGGGTGCACGTCAGGCCGCCTTGGGTGCCGCGGCGTGGCGCGGTCGTCGGCGGACGGATGGGGGAAGTGCGCTGGCCATCGCTGCTCCTCGTCGGTGAGCCGGATCGGAGGCAGCGTAATCAGCGGCGAGATTTGCCGATGTGATTTTCCACAGCCGGGGACGCCGCACCCCGCGGGCGGATGGCTAGCGGAGCGTCGTCGAGGTCAGACGACGTCCGTCTCGACCGCGGCAGATCACGCCTCGAGCGGTCGAGTGGAAGCCCTCCACGAGAGCGGCTCGCCGTCGTGCACGAAGGCGATGCCTCGCAATTCCCAGCGCAGATCGGTGATCGGCTCGGTCTTGACGACATCGGCACCATGGGTGCGGATCGCCCATGTCGCTCGGTCGCCGCGAAGATCCCTCCGGATGAACAGCTCGTCGACGAGCGGGTCGATGGAATCGATGTGCATCGGCGCGCCATGCACCACCGCGTCGATCTCCACCCCGTAGACCGGGGTGGGGGCATGGTTCGTGATGAGCAGCCCGAACTCCTTCGGGCTTCCACCTCGGCCGGTGCCGTCCCGATGGCGGACGATCCAGCGGGCAGTCACCTGACGGGCTCGGGCATTGCGGGCGACGCGCTGCTCCTCAGCGTCGCGGCGATGCTCGCGTCGCGACGAGCGCCACGCGATGCCAGCGGCGATGGCTGAGAACACGACGGCAAGGAACGCCGAACCTGCAGTGATCCAGTTCGGAATCGTGGTCGCGAGCATCTCGTCCATGGCGGGCTCGGCGTCAGACCACGTCGGTCTCGACGTGCGCGAGTCGGGGCGGCACCGCCACGTCGTGCGCGTTGGCGCTCGCGATGCGGGCGACGGCGGTGACGGTGCTCGCGGCCTCGCCGTCGGCGGCGACGATCCACTCGCCGACCAGCGTGCGCGAGCCATCCGGAGTCTGCAGCGCGACGCCCGTGACGTCGAACGCGCCATAGAGCGCGTGCTCGAGGCGCGCCGTCGCGAGGTCGCCGTGCACGAGGTCGGTCGCGTCGACCGTCTCGCCATCGGCGTCGGCGAGGTCGTCGAGCACCTCGAACGCGCGGAGCGTGCTCGTGGGCTTGCCCGTACCCGAGTCGAAGGAGCGCGCGGCGAGGAGGCGCGAGCCGTCGGAGACGGTGACGGGCACGCCGGCGTACTCGAAGAGCCCATAGCGGTCCTCGCGGAACGTGGCTCGCACGGGTGCGTCGGCGGCGCGGTCGGCGATCGCGGCGGTCATGGCGGCGACGTCGCGCTTCGTGGCGCCCTGTGCGGCGGCGAGTCGGTCGGCGGTGCTCATGGGCGCTCCTCTTCGTTTGCGGGACGTGGGCAGGATACGGGTTGCGGCGGCCCGGGGAAGCCCGGGCGTCGATGAACGGCATTCGGCGTGCGCTCAAGGAAGGGCGGCTGGGTTTCGCAGCGTCGCAGTGTCGCGACGGAAGCATCGAGCACGACGTTAGGAAGCCTGATGGGCGACGAGAAGCAGGACGCGAGCGAGCCGACGTCGAAAGAGATCGAGCCAACGCCCGATGCGACCGCGGCCGTCGAGGTCGACGAGACGCCCGGCACGCTGGAGATCGACGAAACCTCGATCACCGCTGTCGAGCAGGAGGAGCAGACCCTCCGCGAGCGGATCGACGAGCTCACCGAGGAGCAGGGTCGCGAGGCCGAGGAGTTCGCCGCCGAGTTCCTCCTCAAGGTGCTCCGTCTCCGCGGCGTGCGCATCGATCGCGTCAAGTTCCTGACCTCCGAGCTGCACAAGCGAGGCATCGACCGCGCAACGATCAAGCGCGCCATCGAGGAGAATCCGGCCGGCGCTGGCATCGCTCCGTCGATGCTCGACGACATCGCGCGCAGCTCGATCGAGTTCGAGACCCGCAAGTCGTCGGCCCTGTCGTTCGCTGCCGGCCTTCCGGGCGGCTTCGCGATGTTCGCGACCATCCCCGGTGACATCACGCAGTTCTACATCCACGCCTTCCGGGTGATGCAGAAGACCGCCTACGTGTACGGCTGGCAGGCGTTCCTCGATGACATCGACGACATCGACGACGAGACGCTCGGCAAGCTGACCGCATTCCTCGGCGTCATGATGGGCGTCGGTGGAGCGCAGGCGGCGCTCGGGCGATTCGCGGCGAACTCCGTGGCACCGGCGATCCAGAAGAAGATCGCGAGCGTCGCGCTCACGAAGACGGCTTGGTACACGCCGATGAAGCAGGTCTTGAAGTTCGTGGGCGTGCACGTCACGAAGGACAGCTTCGCCAAGGCTGCGAGCAAGGTCGTGCCGGTCGTCGGCGGTGTCGTCTCGGGTGGGCTGACGTACGTGACGCTGAAGGTGCAGTCCGGGCGACTGATGAAGCATCTTCGCGAGCTGCCGCCTCCGGGCGTCGACGCCGCTGCATATCGACGCATGGTCGAGGAGCTGGATGCCGCGAATCCCGACGATGGTGGAGGCATCGGCGGTGTGGTCGGCGCTGCCGGGACCCGCATCGCGAATGCGACGTCGGGAGCCGCGGACTACTTCCGCCCGATCGATCTGGACGGTGATGGCGTTGCCGATGAGGCGCGTGCGCTGACCGCGATGAAGGATGCCGGCTCGGCCGCGCGGGAGGCGGCGGGCAAGGCCTCCGAGCGTGTCTCGGGGCTCTTCAAGCGCAAGCGCGGCACGGAGTCTCAGGCGACGCCCGAGGACGAGTAGCTCGGCGCATCGGTCGCGGTCGGGGAGCTCGCCGAGCAGCGCGTGCTCTTCCCGTACGGAGTAGCGGCTCCGACGCAGTACGTGGGACCGGACGCTCTGCACGCCCTGGTCGGACTCGACCCTCGGGATGACGACCCGGAGAGCGCGTTCGTGCCCGTTCACACGATCGCGACGCAGCTCAACGTGCAGGCCAAGACGCTGCGATGGTGGATGCGCCGCGACGGCCTGGACGGTCAGTTCAAGGTCGGCGACCGGTACCGGATCGACGAAGCCGGGGCGCAGGAGCTCCTGGCGCGCTATCGCCGCGGGTGACGACGGGTCTGCCGACTACGCCGGCCGGTCGGATCGGAACTCCAACGTCCCATGGTCTTCGGCGATGACCGCAGAAGACGCCGTCCGACGCTGCAATGCGTTCTCGTAGAACAGCTCTCCGATGAACCGCACGACCTCGCGGCGCAGGCCGGGCTGGTCGAAGACCGTGTCGACGATGCGTCCGTTCGTCTCGTTCGACGCGAGCATCGCGCCGACGACGGCGTCGTCGAGGTCGGGGGAGTCGACGAACTGGGCGGCGGAGTTCGCGGCGGCCTGCATGTGCAGGTCGGCATGGTCGTCGAGCACGGTGACCACACCCTGCACCCACGACTCGATCGACGACTCGGCAAAGTCGTGGTCAGCGAACAGGTCGTTGATCCGCTCGAGAATCTCAGCAAGCCGGGCGAGGCGGGGGTCGCGCGCGGTGCCGGTCTCTCCGGACGTCGAGGCCCGCAGGGGGTTCGCATCTGGCCCAAGGACGAGCGCGTGCTCACCCGAGCGCGTCTGCTTGATGTGCGTGAGCTCGACAGCAGAGAGGTCGATGGCGTCAGGCGAGACGCGGCCAGTGAGGCGCGGCAACAGCAGTCGCAGGTAGAGCGAGCGCTTCTCGAGGTCGGTGTCGCCGTAGTCGAGGATCTGCGAGAGGAAGTCGTAGAGGCGCACGAACGAGCCGACGTCCTTACGGAACCCATCGAGCACCTCCAGTTCGGCACGATCTTCGTCGGCGACCGCGGCCGAGTACCGCTGATTGAACCGGTCGGCAGCGACCTTCAGGGGCGCGGTGTGCGCACCGTGCTTCGGGCCGGAGCCGCCGGCACCGAGGAACGCGGACGCGAACGCTTCGAAGTCGGCATGCGAGTAGATCAATGCGGCGTCGAGCTTCGACTGCAGGTCATGCACGACGTTCGGGTCGGACTCCCGCTCGAGCGACGCGTCGCGATAATACGGCTGGAACGACGCGAGGATCTCGTCGGGGTCGTTCACGAAGTCGAGGATGTAAGTGGTGTCCTTGCCGCCGCCGGCGTAGGTGCGGTTGAGGCGCGACAGCGTCTGCACGGCCGCGACGCCCGCGAGCCGCTTGTCGACGTACATGGCGCACAGCAGCGGCTGGTCGAAGCCGGTCTGATACTTGTTCGCGACGATGAGGATCTGGAAGTCGTCGCTGCCCAACGCGACCGGCAGCGCCCTCCCGCGCATCTTCGTGTTGAGGTTCGCCTCCGTGTACGGCGGCTCGGCGTGCGCGAAGGCGACGCCGGCGGTCTGCTCCTCCGTCAGCGACCCCGAGAAGGCGACGAGCGTACCCATGCGGTAGCCCTTCGATGCGATGTATCGGTCGATGGCCTCCTTGTAGCGCACGGCCGCCTCGCGCGACGCGGTGACGACCATCGCCTTCGCGTGCCCGTCGAGCAGGTGCGCGACGTTGGCGCGGTAGTGCTCGACGATGATCTGCACCTTTTGCGCGATGTTCGTCGGGTGCAGCGACACCCACCGCATGAGGCCCTTCGTCGCCTCCGCCTCGTCGACCTCCTCGACGATCTGCAGCCGTCGCTTGGCGGCCTCCGCGACCCGGAAGGCGGTCGAGTAGGTCGTGTAGTTGCGGAGCACGTCAAGGATGTAACCCTCCTCGATCGCCTGCTGCATCGAGTAGACGTGGAACGGCGCGGGTAGCCCACCCGGCGTCGCAGGCCGGCCGAACAGCTCCATCGTCTTCGCCTTCGGCGTTGCCGTGAACGCGAAGAACGAGAGGTTCGCGGATGCGGCACGGTTCGTCATCTCGTGGGCCAGCATCGCTTCGACGTCCAGCTCGCCGCCATCGTCGAGCGCCGCCTGCTCGTCGGCGGTGAGGACCTTCCGCAGCTCCTTCGCGGCAGCGCCGGTCTGCGACGAGTGCGCCTCGTCGGCGATGATCGCGAACCGCTTCGACGCGAGGCCGGGTGTCTGACGAATGGCCTCGAGCGCAAATGGGAAGGTCTGCAGCGTCACGACGATGATGAGGCGTCCGGAAGCGAGCTCCTGCGCCAGAAGCGCCGACTTGGCCTGCACGTCGTCGCCCGCCTTGCGCACGGCATCTGCATTGATCGTGGCCACGGTGCCGTCGACGCCCTCGATGCCACGGATGGCCTGCTGCAACTGGTCGTCGAGCACCGTGCGGTCGGTCACGACGATCACCGAGTCGAACACCTTCGCATCGGCCGTGTCGTGCAGTGTCGCGAGCCCGTGTGCGAGCCATGCGATCGAGTTCGTCTTGCCCGAGCCGGCGGAGTGCTGCACGAGGTACCGCTGCCCCGGCCCCTCTTCACGCACCGTCGCCAGAAGGCTCGTCACGAGCTCCCACTGGTGGAAGCGCGGGAACAGCAGCGTCGTGCGCTTCTCGATCGCGCCCGTGATGGGATCGGTGTGCTGCGTGTGCTCGAGGTGCAGCAGTCGACCGAGGATGTGCAGCCACGCGCCGCGCTCGAGCACCCGCTCCCACAGGTACGACGATGCGGCCTTGCCCGCGACGGGGGGGTTGCCGGATGCGCCGTCGTCGCCGCGATCGAATGGGAGGAAGCGCGTGGCGGCGCCGTCGAGGCGCGTCGTCATGGCGACGCGGTCGTTCGAGACGGCGAAGTGCACGAGGCACCGGTTCGCGAAGCCCAACAGCGGCTCGCCCTTCGGGCTGCGGTCGACGCGGTATTGCTTCACTGCGTCGTCGAGCGCCTGCACGTTGTCGGTCTTCAGCTCGAGCGTCGCCACGGGCAGGCCGTTGACGAACAGCACGAGGTCGATCGACTGCTTCCCCTTGGCCGAGTAGTACACCTGCCGCACGGCCCGCAATCGCACCGCCTCATGCTCGGCAAGCGTCTGCGCGTTGATGCCGGTGGCCGGCTTGAACGTGGCCATGCGGAACGTCGCATTGAGATGCTTGAAGCCCTTGCGCAGCACGTGCAGCGTGCCGCCACCAGACTCGAGCGGCAAGTTCAGCGTCTTCACGAGCCGGTCGAGCAGCTGCTCACGTTGCTTGGATTGCTCGAGCTCGGATGCGTCGGCCTTCACGACCTTCGCGAGCTGCTCGGGCTGCGTCTGCTGCAGCCACTCCAGCACGTCCCCCGGTATGAGCGCGCGCTGCTTGTCGTATTCAGCGCCCGGCTGCTTGTCGCTCTGGGACACGACCCAGCCGCGCTCCTCCAGCGCGTCGCAGATCTCCTGCTCGAATGCCTGCTCGTGCTGGATGCCCATCCTCACGCCACCTTCGTCGTCTCGTCAGGATCAAACCCGGGCACGGCGATCTGTCCCGTCACAGCCACGGTGATGAGCGCGGCACGCCGCTCCTTCGCGAGCATGATGAACTGCTGCGCCTTTCCGATGAGCGCGTCGATCTTCATCATCTGCTCGTCGAGCTGGGCCGCGACGCGTCGCTGTTCGTCCAGCGGTGGGAGCGGAAGCGCGATGTTGAGCACCTGCTTCGATGACAGGTGCTTGACCGTCGTCGAGTACGTGAGGTCGTTGATAACTCCCAAGTACGTCGGCAGTGCGTAACTGAGGTAACTCATCGATGCGTCACCGGTCTCGCGAAGCAGACATACTCGCTGGTTCAACGCTGCCGCGCCCCGAGACCAGAGCGTGGAGTTGAAGTCTCCATCCATTCCGATCACGAGGTCGCCATCGCGCACCAGAGCGGTGTCGGGCACTTGCTCACGAGCGAGGAATGTTCCAAACGTGCTTCCAAGAATGTCGCGAATGCGGACGAGCGGGATATCCCCAGAGTCGCGAAAGAGCCCAGCGTCGAACGGGTATCCGTTGACGAGTGCAGCTACATCCTTGATGCGAGCGGTTCGGCCGCCGGCATCGCCGACCATCGAAGCAGCCGCAGCGACACGCCGCTCGCGGAGGGTCGCGATGAGCTGCTCCTGCTTCGCGATGAGCGCGTCGATCTGCGCGGTCTCGCGGTCGAGGTAGTCGGCAATCGCTCGCTCGTTGGCTAGCCCCCATGACGGAATCGGCGTTTGAGCCAGCGGGCCGAGGTTCAAAGCTCGGAAAGTCGCGCCGCCGACTGACCTCTGCCAGTGAGCGAGCGAGGTTGCGGACTGCAATGCCCAGATGAGGTAGCGGGAGTCGACGTGCGGTCCGGCCGCGACCCGAGCAGTGCCCTGCGTCAGATTGGCGCCGTCCAGATCGGCCGGCACGATCATCGTCTTGCCAAAACCCGGGCCGATGGACACGACGATGTCGCCAGCGACAATCCGCGAGCGCCGATAACTTGCGTCCACCTCAGCGGTTGTGCGCTGCAGTGCTTCAACCACCACGCCACGGTGACCGCGCATATCGATCGGACGGATATACGGGACGCCGTCTGGAGTATCCGGGCCAGCTTGAACGATGCCGTACGTGAGGGGACGCCGCTCATCGACGAGCCGTTTGAGCGGCACCCACTTCACGCCTCAACCCGATTCAGCAGCGCGCGAATCTCGGCAACGAGCGAGTCGAGGTCACGATCGATCTCCTCGAGCGGGCGCGGCGGCACATAGCGGTAGAAGTGCCGTGTGAACGGGATCTCGTAGCCGACCTTTGTCTTCTTCGCGTCGATCCAGGCGTCGGGCACGTGAGGTGTGACCTCGGCGGCGACGTACGCCTGGATCGTCGCTTCGCGCGCATCCTGCCCAGCCGCGTTCCCGCCGTACGTGAACGGCACGGTCTCCGTGTCGCGCAACTTCGCGTCCGCCTTCGGCTTGCCCGATCGGTCGCGCACGATCTCGCCGGCGTCGTCGCGAAGCGGGCGCTCGACGGTGATCGTCCAAAAGCCAAACGCATTGGTCGGCAGCACCTTCGAATGCTCGTTGTTGGCGTGCTCGGCGTAGAGGGCGAGCACGCGGTCGCGATCGGCGGGCGTGAGCTCTCGGCTCTTCGCTCCAAGGCTCTTGCGCATCTTCGAGAAGAACGACGAACCGTCGATGAGTTGCACCGTGCCCTGCCGCTCGGCGGGCTTCGCATTGTCGAGCACCCACACATATGTGGCGATGCCGGTGTTGTAGAACATGTTCGTCGGCAGCGCGACGATGGCGTCGACGAGGTCGTGCTCGAGCAGCCAGCGCCGAACCTCGCTGGGCCCCGACTCCGCAGCGCCCGTGAACAGTGGCGAGCCGTTCAGCACGATGCCCGCGCGGCCTCCCTGCTGCCTCGTACCGTGCTGCAGCGGCCGCATCTTGGTCGCGACGTGCTGCAGGAAGAGCATCTGTCCGTCGCTGATCGCCGGCAGGCCGCCGGGGAAGCGGCTCGCCTCACCTGCCTCCTGTACGTGGCGCTTCACGGCCTCCTGCGACGACTTCCAATCAACGCCGTACGGCGGGTTCGACAGCACGTAATCGAACGTCTGCCCGGCGAACAGATCGTCGGCCAGCGTGTCCCCCAGCCGGATGTTGCGAGCGTCCTGCCCTTTCGCGATCATGTCGGACTTGCAGATGGCGTACGACTGGCCGTTGATCTCCTGGCCGAAGAGGTTGAGGCGAGCGTCGGGGTTGCGGCCCGCGTGCTCAGCGGTGCCGACAAGGTGTTCCTCGGCGACGGACAGCATGCCGCCCGTGCCGACGGTCGGGTCGTAGATAGAGCGGATCGCACCGGGCTCTGTCAGGCCGTCGTCATCGCGCGCGAAGAGCAGATCGACGACCAGACGGATCGCATCGCGCGGGGTGAAGTGCTCACCCGCGGTCTCGTTCGACGCCTCCGCGAACTTGCGGATGAGCTCCTCGAACAGGTCGCCCATCTCGGCGTTCGAGACCTTCGAGGGATGCAGGTCGACGCGCGCGAATGCCTGCACGACGAGCAGCAGTCGATTCGACTCGGCCATCTGCGCGATCTCCTGCTCGAAGCGGAAGCGCTCGAACACGTCGATCGTGCTGCTGAAGCCGGAGATGTAGTCGACGAGGTTCGACGCGAGCCCTTCGGGGTCAGCGACGAGCGACGCGAACGTCCACCTGGTGGCGTTGTGGAACGTCAGGCCCGTCGTCTGCTTGACACGCGCGTCGCGCAGCTCGTCGTTCGTTGTGCTCTCGACCACCTTGGCGATCTCCGAGCGGTGGTCGGCCATGACTGCGTCGAGGCGTCGCAGGATGGTCATCGGCAGGATGACGTCGCCGTACTGGTGCGGCTTGTAGACGCCGCGAAGTTGATCGGCGATGCCCCAGACGAACTGTCCCATCTGACTCATGCTGTGCGTGCCCCCATGTTTGGCGGCGACCGTGCGGCGCCGGCATGAGTCTCGCACGTTGCCCACCGCACTCTCTGAGGCGACACTGTGTCGGGTCTCGCCCCCGCGTCACCCGAGGAGCCGTCGATGACGACGAGAGTGTCGACCTACCACTCGACGAACCCGAGCGGCCCCGATGTGCTCACGCGTTTGACGACTGCCCGACCGAACAGCAGATTCCATCGCAGGATCGTGCCATCGGCGAGGGCGGCCACGCTCAGTGCGAACAGTGCGCCTAGTGCTGAGCACTCGCCTGCCCCGGGCTCAGTTCGGGGCAAGCAAGTTCTCTCAGGTCCGGTGGTCCGGCGCCGCGATTCGCGCGGGCCCCGTCTGCACCTCATGCGGTTGCCGTGTACGGCGAGCCGAGTGTCAGACGCCTACCCCAGGCGGGTATTCGCGCTGCCCGACTTGATCAGGCGGATGGTCGGCAGCCCCACGTAGAGCGATGAGACTGCGCGCGCGACGTCAACGTGCCCGAACGTCGGCTCCGCCGAGCAGACCGAACCTTGGCCGGCAGGAGACCATGTCATACAACTCGCCACCTTCACTGCTTTGCCATCGGCCCGGCCCTCACGCAGCTCATTGAAGTGGAGACACTTGGCTGGTCGAGGCGCTCATTGCCTACCAATCAGTGCCGCGACTCATGAATGTGCGTCGCGCCTGCGGGGCGTCGGACGTGGCCACGAACGCCGACCCGACAGGCAGCCGCTCGATCTCCTGCGAGAGGTCCACCCCATTACGGCCTCGCAGCAAGCCCGCGATCCCCTTCGATGCTGGGAAGTTGGTTCGGAAGACGATCTTCGTTCCTGCGTTAGCGGTCACATCCTTGTGGAAATCGTCTGCGGACTGGCTGGCGACGACGACGCTGACACCGTACTTGCGGCCTTCCTTCATCAGCTTCGGCAGCGTCACGTCGCCCGCAAGGCGGTGCGCCTCATCGAGCACGACCGCCAGCTTCATGGTGCCGTCCTGCGGCCAGGAGAACATGTCTCGGTACACACGTCGCAGCAAGAACGACGCAGCGTACTTCTGCACGTCCTCCTGGTTGGCCGTGCTGAGATCGACCACGACGGTCCGCCTCGCCGGGTCGAGCACGTTGAATGCACCATCAGCAGAGGACGCGAAGAGGCCGAAGTCCGTGAGCGGCAGGAGCCTGGCGACGGCGTGCTTCGCGCCTCCGCCGCTCTCCACGTCTTCGAGCGCTGCCTTGAACTCGGCGACGGTCGGGGCGCGCTCGCCTCGCCGGTCTTCGTGCCATCCCTGCTGCACGTAGACGCTCTGCAGGGCCTTGTAGACGTTGGTCTTCTGGATCTGACCCAAAGACCCTACGTAGCCAAGAACCTCGGCCACCTCCCAGGCGATGGAGTTGATCTGTCCATACCTAGCTGAGCCTGGGTCGAATGGATTGAAGGGCAGCCCGACTCCGGCGTCGACGACGACCGATCCCTCAGGCGCCTCTCTCGCCATGTCTCCGTGGAAGTCGATGATGAAGCTCGGCAGCTCTTGCTCGGCGAACGAGCGCACGATGTGGCGAGTCGTCACCGACTTACCCTGGCCTGGGATGCCCACGACGAACGCGTGCGGGCTGCCCTTCGTGCTGACCCGCCATCGCACGGGCTCCCCGCCGGCATCCTCGCCGAGTTGGACCTCAAGCTGAAGGATGGAGGCCTGGCCCTTGTTGCCCTCCGCCGCCGCTGTCTCGTCGACCATATCGGTGGCCATAGCGCTCGACTCTCTTGCAGGAACGCTGGGCTCGCTGCCGGCGAGCGCCTTGACGGCTTTTTCGCCCTCAGTCCGCTCGGGCGAGGCGAGATCCTCTCCCTCGGCGGGATCGTTCGCCATGGTCGGCGCGTGACCTGATGGAGCCACGACGCGATCCGGCGTAGTTGCTTCGTTGTGGCTCGGGTGCGGGCGCGGTTCGTGTCCGATAGGGACGCTCAAGGTGTACCCGAGCTTGCCGAGGTCCTGCGCGTTCAGCACGGTGATCGGCACGTCCCCGTAGGACTTCTTGAAGCCGTCGTCGCCGAGGAGGCTGACGACGTAACCGCGCATCGAGATCGAGGCTGGCTCGCCCGACTCTTCCACACGGTCGATGTACTGGTGGACGTCAACGAGCCTGTCTCGATCGAAGAGCCCATGACTAGCGGCACGGTCTGCGTAGTAGTGGAGCAAGCTCGCCAGACGCGCCCTCTGCAGTGGCGCATCGACTCGCGGGGGATCTGAGAAGTAGAGCGAGGAGAGCAGGCGGCGCGTCTCGTCGAGCTGTCCAACGATCATCTGCGCGAGCGCATCGGGAAGCCTTGCTTCTTTGCGCGACTTCACCTCGACGCACTCGATCTTGAACGATCGCTGCCCAAGCCGCACGAGGAGCAAGTCGCAGCGCTGCCCACCCTCTTCTCTTGCCGAGGCGCCGAAGATCTCAGGATGGGCGTCGATTGGCACAACGATCGTATTCGAGAGCTCGCCCCGAGCCTTGAGGTGGTGGACGAGCGCAGCCAATGAGACGGCTTCTCGGGCGTGCGTCGAGTCCTGGAGTAGGCGGAGGGCTAGTCGGCCGGACACGACGCTGAGGTGATCAAGAGCGACTCCCACGCTCTGATCCACTCGATCGAGGCCGAGTTCTCGCATCGCTCCCGACAACAGCTCCTCGACCTCATCGCGTCGAGTCGTCGTCACCGTCATCCGCTCGCCGATCCCTTCGACGAAGTCCGGAGCGTAGTCGAGGATGAACGGTTCACTCAGACCCTCTTCGAACAGATTGGCGCCGACGAATCGATCGATGCTGACAACCCAGTCGGCCCGCTCGTGCATGCTGGCCACCGCTACCTCGCTCCGTCGGCCGAGCGAGACGAACACCGAAGGGACGTGCGACTCAGCCCCGCCGAGCGCGCGCCCAATCGCCTTCTGATGAGCTGCATGGGCGAGAGCCAGACTGTTGTCCTCGGCTCCACGGTTGGTGTTCGTCGCGGCGGTCGTCCACCACGTGGCTTCGTCGCCCGCGCGCTCGAAACGCGTCGTCAAGGACACGAGGAGGCCATCGAGGGCCGGTCGACGATCCGACAGTTCGGTCGTGCCGATGGCCATCTGTGCAACGTCCTGCATCACTGCCACGTGTGCAGCCGCCGCGTCGCTCGAGACTCGATCGACTTCGCGTACCGACACGCCGAGGGGCGGCGCCAGATGGTTCACCCCTCTGCCAGCACCTTGTTCACGCAGCTGAGTTTGCAACGCCGTGAGCGCGGGAAGCGGCGCGACATACGATGCGCTCTCCGTGTACGCGATGGCCTCCATCCGCGGAGTGCTCGCCCGACTCGGAGCGTCCGGATCGGCCAAGACGCGATCCTCGAGGGCCGCCGCCAGCAGAGCGCCGGAACCCGGATTGAGTGCGAGCAGCCGAACTGCCGCGCCCACGTCATGAGCAGACTCATAGGCGCGAAGTCGATCAGCGAGCATTCGTGCTGACGCCCCGAGTGTGACCGTCTTGCGCACCATGCCCAGCGCCGTGGCGACAGCCTGTGCAGCGGCGTCCGTATCGACCTCGCTCGGAACGAGGTACAGGCCCGTGCCGAACGATAGCTCGTCGAAGTACAGCGCCGCGTCGCCAGAGTGGTGCAGCGCGACGAAGGGAAGATTGGCCGGCACGATCTGCTCGACGAGCCGCTCATTCACCGCAGACCGACGGGCGCCGCCCCTCATCGGCAGGTCCCTCAGCTCGTCGGCCCACTCGCGGACCAAGCCATCGTGCTCCATCAACCATTTGACCCGGAGTGGATGGATGGGTAGCAGCGCCACCGCGCGGACGTCGCGCCGACTGTGCTTGAGGTCGATCGAAACCGCATCCAACAGTGCGAGAGAGCGCGATGACTCGGCATCCGCACCATCCAGCGCACGCCGGTACGAGTCGATCAGCGTCTGGGCGAGCTTTCGAAGCTCCGAAGTCCACTGCACCGCCTCGACGGTGTCACGTGGCGCTGCGTCTCGAAGCGCCATGAGGAACTCCGTCCTCGCTCGCCTGAGGGCACCCGGCAATTGCAGCTCGAACGACTTGTCGATGGTCTCGATGGAGCCGCCGCGTGTCGCTTTCGCGATCGCATGGAATGCGCGCTCCGGCGACGCGGTCGCTCGCCGCTGCAGACCGATGAAGTGTTCGTTCACTCGAACCTGGATCGCGCGGCGATTCCCGAGACGAACCCCGAACGCCTGGCCTGCCAGGTCCCATGTCGGAAGGTCCTCCGTCAGGTCATCAATGCCGTCCAGGACGGCACGCAGCGCGCCGTGGGCGAGGCTAGTCGTGGCTGTCCTGCGGATCGCGGCGACCTCCGCGTCATCGAGGACGACTTCGAACTCCTGGCTCTCGGCCGTGGCCGGTGTGCCATCACGGAGCATCAGTAGCTGGCCGCCCTCGCCAACGGCTGTCACGCGGACCAGGAATCTCGAGCCCTCGGCGAGCAGGTCGAGGAGCTCGTCCTTCGAACCTTGCACAGATAGGGTCCCAGAACCGTTAGCTCCCTTGACCGTGATCGACGCGATGACATCTGCTTCGAGCTCGCCCCCGGTATCCGTGCGCTCGAGGTCCAGGCGCCATCGCTCGACATCGGAGGACCTTCCTGGCGTGGTTCGCCAGTGCACGGTCACCTTGCCGACACCTCCATCGGGGACGCGAAGGACCAGTTGTCCATCGCCTCCGATCGACAACTTCGCGCGCTTCTCCACAGATCCGTCCGCCTTCTGGAACGGGTCGACGACGAGCTGCTGCAGCTCGCCCTCGACCTGTTCGACGCGGACCCAGCGCTCGAAAGAGAGCTCGCTCGAATGCTGAACGAGTTCTCGTGCCCAAACAGTCGGGTCGACCAGGCCTTCGCGCTGCGCCTCCAAGAACTGGCGAAGGGGGAATCGCCACGAGCCCTCCTGCACGCCCGCTGCATTCAGGCGCTCATCGATGGAGGCTGCGGGACGCGTTGGACGAGCGATGTTCGCGACGGCGTGCGCATTCCAAGCGAGCCGGTCGAGGACGTCCTCCCCTACGTCGGGTACGAGCCCGATTCTCCACAGGTTCGCTCCAAGTCCTGCCAACGTCGGCACAGCGGCCACCGCCGCGAGAAACTCGGCCCAAGCCTCGCGGCCCGCCGCCACGTTGGCTCGTCGCAAGATGCCGAGTCCGGCTGCGACGTCGGGGTCCTTCACGGTCCGGTGCATGCGCCTCGCGGCGGCGTCCAGGAGCTGCACCATCGGCGTGCGCTCGAATGAGTTATCGAGCGAACTCGCTGCGTGGCCCTCGCCTGCCGGAACGAGAAGGAGCAGCGGGGCAGACTTGCGATTACGCAGCTCGATGGCGCGCTCCGCCGACATCTCCACTGGTGTTGACGCGTGCTCCCTCAAGACACCGACAAGGAAACGGTCGTCTCGGGCGAACATCTGTGCCAGATCGAGCGCGAGGGTCAGCTCGATGTCGTCGAGTCGGGCGCAGTGTCCCGCCTCGCGGCCCGCCACGAGTCTTTCGGCTTCAGCCTTGAGCTCGTTCGCGAGCATCGACCGCACGTCGGTCATCGGCGTGCCCTTCCTGGATTCGAAACGTACTGAGCAGCGAAGTCGTCAGAGAGTCCTTCGAAGCATCCGAGCAGTTGAAGCCTTCGAGTGAATGCTGCGAGGTTCTCAGCCGCGCCCGAACGAGCGTCGGCGGAATCCGCTGCCGCAGGCGGACGCTCGACGAGGAGGCCGAAGCGTAGCTCCAGGCGGCGAAGCAGCTCGCGTATCGGCAGACGGGCAATCACCGACTTCCCGTCCTCGTCGATGAAGCACATCATCAACACGGCGGTGAGAGCGTCGTCCGAGAGGGAGTAGCGCCACGTTGACCGTGCGCGGAGCGTGCCGCTCAGGAGGCCGTAGTCCTTCTGTATGCCGCCAGTGTTGTGGAACCACTTGACTTGATTCTCCAGACCCCGCTTAGCGAGCGCGGCTACGAGGACGTCGCGAGTCGCCGCTGCTCCATCGGCGCCCCAGGTCGCGAGTGCTTCGGTGATGACGGCCTGATCTTCGGGTGTGTCGAGCTGCATCTTGATCACCATGAGTTGTGATCGCAGCAACATGTTGACGTCATCGTCCTTCAGCGCAGCGGCCGACTGCCGCAGCATCTGGTCGGCGGGGAGGTCGTCGGGCAGTGACTTCGCCATGGGAAGGATCTGTGCGACCGCGTGCAGCAGGACCCGATCACCGAAGAAGGTTCGGAGAAGCTCGAGATCTCGCACGACCGCCTGCGCCGAGAGCTTGTCGGAGGCGGAGCCTCGTTCCCTCGTGAAGTCAATGTATGTCTCGAGCGACTGGGGTCCGACGTTCTCGGGCGTCGTGAGCAGGCTGCGAACAGATCGCGCCGAGAGCAGCGGCAGCTGAAACAGACGCAACGCGATGAGGGCACTGAGGTGCGCGTTGGCTTCGAGCGCAGGGGTGGTGGGCCCATAGTGCTGCAGGAACGTGATGACGTCGCGGCCGACGAGCCGCTCGATCCACGGGATGGGTGCAGTGACAAGGCTCCACTCCTTCCCCAGGTTGGCGGAGCCTTCGAAAGTCTCGAGGAATCGCAGCTGCAGGAGCCGGTCGATGTCGACCCGGGTCACCTCGTCGTACTTCGGTGTCGGCCAGGGCGACACCCCCACGTCCACTCCCTCACCGAACGTGTCGACGAAGAGCTGCTCGATCGCCTTGGTGCTGTTCGCCTGGCCCTGCTCGACGAGGCAAGACACCATGCTCCGGTAGATGAGGGAGTCAGCGGTACGGTTCCTGGACACCGTTTTTGGGAGACCTGATCGGTATGTCGCAAGCGTGAGCGGGCGCAAGTAGCCCATCTGCGCGCGGTCTCTGCGTAGCCCGCCCCGCTCGAAGGTGAGCACCGAGGTGCGGAGCCAGCCGTCGAGTACCTCGCGCCCCCGCTCGCCCTCGAACCCGCGTAGCTTTGCATGACTGTGTAGCGCGGATAGGTGCCGCTCGAATCCGCCCGGATCAGCTTTCGATGAAGCCGCTCGACCCCGCTTCACGGCCATCTCGAACAGGCGGGTCATCAGCCGGTCGACGTCGATATCGTTGAGCTCGACATTGATGACCGCTCTGGTCACAAGGGACGCGAGACTACTCGAGCCGCTCGGCAGCGTGAAGTTCACTGCTCCCCCAAAGCCAAAAGGTCGTCCCGCACCTCGGCCTTGGCCACGTCACCAGCCGCGTCGATGATCAGCGCCGTGAACGACGCCTGCCTCGCGAGGTGGTTCGCGAATCGCTCAAGTTCGACGACGACTGTATCCGCGCCCCGGTCGCGGATGAGCTCACCATCGGCAGCGCGCAGGAGCACTTCGGCCATGTCGAGGGAAAGGACGAGCGACGCGCCAGAGCGATGCCGGAGCTGAATTGAGTCGGCAACGGCTTCGATGAACGGAGATCCCCTCCGCCGCGTGACCAGCTCGAACTCGGACGCATCCACGGGCTTGACGACAGCCCATCCATCGTCAACCGAGCGCGTCCCGACAGCGAGTCCTGAGTCCTGGAACCCGTAGGCCCCAGCGATGCGACTCGCCCCCAGGAGAACGCGGCGCAGGGAGGTCTTTTCATCGTCCTCCTGCAGCATCGCGACGAACTCATCCAGGTATCTGTAGGGGCGCACGATAGTCCGATCTAGCCCTTCGGCGGGCGCGAAGTAGAGCTGCCGCGCGGCGCTCTGCGCGTCAGGCGCTCGTCCGCCCTCGCGGCGCCGGACGCGTCGAAGACGGTCGACCTCGGGAGCCGGTACCAGCGCTGGATCAATCTGTGACCACTCGGCGATGAGGTAGTCGCCGGCCGTCGGATCGAACGCGAGGTCGCCCAGCGTCGATTCACTTTCGAACCCCTCAGCATTTTCGCCTCTGAGCCAGGCATGGACGTCCGGACAGTCCCGATCGCCGGTGATGAGCCAGGATGCCGCGGACCGCAGGTCGCGGAATGTGGCACGGCGCTGCTTTCGAAGATGACTGATCAACACGAGCTCTTCGAACCCGCTACGCCCGTCGACGGAGTCGAGTGCCTGGCGGCTGGCGAGGATCGGACAAGTGTGCTTTGCGCTGCAGCCTCCGCACACGTCCCAGAGGTTCTCGTTCGTCAGCGCCGCCAAGGCTCGGGATGCGAGGCCCCCTTCACGTTCGAGCGTGGCGAGAGATCGCTGCTTGAGGTCTACGACCGCGACGCGTGGGTTAGAAGCCCCTTCCCCGCTTATCGCCGAGCGCACGTCGAGTGAGAGCTCCTCGAACTCATCCTCGTGGTCGGTGAAGAACTGCATGAGCCGACCGTCATTGATGGCGATAAGTGCCGTCGCTTCCACCAGCGGGTCGGTCGTCGGTTCGAGGGCGCGACGCATGAGGTCGTCGGAGGACTGGCCCTCATGCGACTCGCTGGCGTCGTAGACCGCGCTGAAGACCCGACCGTTGAGCATGAGCCGCCATCCCGAGTCATCGACGAACTCCTCAGCGGCGCCTGCCTTGCGAAGAGCGTCCCCGATGGAGACCAACACGGAGGTCTTGCCGTCGCCAGGATTGCCGGACAAGAGCACCACGTCGAGATCACCTCTGACGACTCGAGGGAGGAGTGCGTCATCGAGCAACGTCGGCACATAGGTCGATCGTGCGAACGCGTCGTCGAGACCACGATTGCCGGCGTTGCCTGCGGTGCTACCGCGATACAACCTCCGGATCGCCGCAACGGTCGGGTTCGCGATTTCCGCCAGCGGTTCCGCAGCCTCGGGCTCCTCGTCTTGCGCAGTCGTCTGAGCATCGTCTGGTGTCTGGGCATCGTCGATGGCGGCTAGGCGGCCTCGGATGCGGCCACGAAGCTCGGTCGCGGTCTGCGGACGCTGCCCCGAGGAAGGGTCAATGACTTCACAGAGGAGTCCGAGCAGAACCCTGCCGTGTGCATCCCAGAGTTCGAGGTCAAGTTCGGTTGGCGGGTCGAACCGGACGTTTCCGCCACTTTCCACCACGGCCATGTGGCGGCCCAGCATCGCCCACCCGAGCGACGCGGCGAGTCCATAGAGATCGCTGGACGGGCTTGTCGGGCCGCCGCGCACGGTCTCAGGCGCCGCGAAAGATGGATTGAAGCCGCCGGGTCGAGCGCCTCTCTGGCGTGTGAGACCAAAATCGATGAGTGTCGCGCGCCCATCCCCGGCTGCGTCCACAATGATGTTGCCCGGCGTGACGTCGCCGTGGACAAGATCGAGTTCATGCACCTCGATGAGTGCCTCGAGCAGACACTCCGTAATAGCCACGAGCTCATCGCTCGTCCGTATGCTGCTGCCGCTCAACGGCGAGCCTTCCACGTATGCCTGAACGAGGAAGGGCGTGGTGCCTTGGAGCTTCGCGTCGTAGACGCGCGCGCAGTAGCGATTACGGATCTTCTCGAGCGTCTCGAACTCGCGCAAGACCTCGTCGGCGCTCTCGCTATGGAACTGTTTGATGACACGGCGGCCGTGCAGCTCTTCATCGCGCGCCAACCATGTCGTCCCGAACCCGCCGGCACCCAGCTGCTCGATGAGTCGCCATCGGTTACCGACCAGCTCGCCTTCGTCGAACACGTCGGGCGATGGAAGGTCCTGAGACGGGTCGGGCAGAGCGAGCGCGGGCGCCGCCAGCCGGTCGGCGACGGTCGCCGCCGTCGGCCGCAGCGCCGGATCTTGCTCGAGGCTGTCCCTCAGTGGCGCAGCCCACTCCCAAGCGGCCAGTTCCTCTTCGATCGCGGCCGTCGTGAGGTCATCCGCACCCTTGCCAGAAAGCCAAGTAATGAGGCACAGCGCGAGGCTGTAGACGTCCGACGCGACGGACGCCTGCGAAAGCGAGACGACGACCTCGGGAGCGCGATAGTCGTCGGACCGGTCTCCGTCTTCGACCCAGAGCGCGATCGTCTGTGCTCTGGGCATCCGAGCGAAGTGCAAGTCGCTGAACATCACACGCAGTTGCCGACCGAGCCAGATCCGGCTCGGGTGTAGCGCTCGATGAAGAACGCCCTGTCCGTGCACATCGGCGAGCGCGCGAAACGCGTCCTGCACTACCTCGCGCGCAACATCGTCCGGGAGGCGCCCATCAGGTCGAGACGGGTCGAGTTCCTTGAGCGATACGTCGAGTGATCGGCGGATCGCGGGAGGCACGAGGGGCACCGCGAAGACGTCAGCAGTCTCGTCCTCGAGGAACGGGTCGGCCTTCCAAGTTCGGCCGAGCTCCTCCAGTGCCCAGATCGCTCGTGACTCGCGCTCCAGAAACTCATGCGGATCGCCGAAACGTCGCAGCTCGGCGCGAGGGTAGGTCTTGAGCTCGACACGGCGATTCGTGTCGCGGTGGACTGCGTCGTAGACCAGCGCGCCCCCAGACGACGCCAGCCGGCCTTGAATGTCGTAAGGGCCGATCACCTTCTTGGCTGGATCCGCCCTCGGGCGGTCATCCAGCCAAGCCTCGATCGGCGCTTTCATGGCGCCGAGGGGCGAGACGCCTTGCGCATCCGCCGCGGCGAGCTCTTCGGCCGCGCGGTCCAATCG
The DNA here is from genome assembly GCF_042666675.1 of Agrococcus sp. GCM10030265. Lineage (NCBI taxonomy): Bacteria > Bacillati > Actinomycetota > Actinomycetes > Micrococcales > Microbacteriaceae > Agrococcus > Agrococcus sp. GCM10030265. Next base: position 272,597 of record NZ_JBHTCZ010000001.1, on the reverse strand, counting down.
CCACACGCGCTCCCCCTCATGGAACTTCGCGCCCGCGGCGAACTGCAGGTCCGGGTGACTCAGCACGACGGCGGGGATGACACGATGCGACTTGCCCAGCGCACCGAATCCCTTAAGCCTTCGGAACTCGCCCGCGAGCTTCCGCGAGAGCTGCGCAACTCGATTCAGTGGATTCGCTCGGAACTCTCCCTTGACCTGCCAGTAGCTGTCATGCGGGACGACGCGAGGGCCCCAGGCCTTCTCCTCCACGAGGAACACGAGTCGCTCGCCGACGATGACGAAGTCGGTGTCCGCACGGTCCGGTCCGGGCAGCTTGCGACCGAAGAAGATGGTCCATGAACTTGGGAGGTGCTCGGCGAGGAACTCCGCAGTGCGCCGCTCCCCCGGGCCCTCGTAGTCACCCTTGACCTTCAACGTTGCCATCAGTTCGCTCCCGGGAAGTCGTCGGGCCAAATCCACGGCTGGATGGAGGCCGCTGGAAGAGCCCGCACCCGCTCGAGGTAGGGGTTGGACTTCGAGTAGGTGATCACAAGCCGATCTCTAGCGCGCGTCGCGCCCACGAAGCCGGTCCTTGCTTCGCGCGTCGTCTCCGGGGCGTCGTCGGGTGGAGGCAGGTGCTCCAACCCGACTAGGAACACGGCGTCGAACTCATAACCCTTGGCCGAATGAACGGTCAGTATCTTCACGCTGGGCTCGACGAGTGAGAACTCCCCGTGATTGTCCGCATAGACGGACCTGGCCTCGACCCCGATTTCCTCCAGTGCTCCGCGGACCTTGCCCATGAGGAACTTCCGCGTCACCAACACCCCGATCGCTGAGGGTTGCACACCGTTCTCGACCAGCCTCTTGACGTCGTGCGCGACCGCATCTGCTTGCCCGGCGGCATTGTGTGACCACACCAGATCCACCGGGACGCCTTCGAGAGACTCGGCATCCGTCGGCGTGCGATCGACGAGCGCCGCGGCGACATGCATCACGGGCGCAGTGGAACGGTAGGAATGCTGCAGCTTCAGTTGGCGAAGTGACCTTCCCCGTAGTCCCTCGACCGGCGTCGAATCTCGATAGAGCGCCTGCGCTGGATCACCGGCGACGACCGTTCCGCCCCGGCCCGGCCGGACGGAGGCGAGTGCGAATCGCGTCCATGCCGACGCGAAGTCCTGCCACTCATCGATGAGCAACGCGTCAATCTGCGGATCATGTTGCAAGAGGGGCTCGATTGCGTCGACGTCCCGCTTCGCTGCGAGCTCATCCCCGAGCGAGACCCGATACCCGAGCGAGTGACTAAACTTGCCGAAAGTCTGAACTCGAACGTTCGCTACGTCGCCGACGAGCGACTCAAGATACGGGACGAGGAGACGATTGAAGCAGAGCAGCCGGATGTCCCAGTCCGGATGCGCTTCAGCAAGATGGCGGGCGCGTGCGGCGAGCACCAACGACTTCCCGCTACCGGGAGGTCCAGTCACGACCAAGACATCGTCAACCGGCTCCAGCGCTCCCGCGGCTTGCTGTGCATCTAGCCGGACTCGATGTGCCATGCGGTCGGCAGTAAGAGCGTCGCTGTAATCACCTCGGCTGGGGACGTCGATGTGCACGGCCGTTCGTGTCAAATGGGCTTCGAGAGCCCCTCGAGCCTCGCTGGGCAGCGGGCGCGGCGCAGAGTGATCGATCAGATGGAGAACCGTAAAGAGATCGCGTTCGACTTCTTTGCCGACCGTGCTTCGCCCCTCTTTCGCGACCGCGACGCGATGCGGCATCACTCGGGAGAGTGAGGGGTCGATCTGCCGGAGGTTGCTGACCTGACGATTCAGGAACACGACGCCATCGCCATGATCACGAGATTCGGAGACGCAAAGGAGTCCACCTTCGCCGACGCACACGAGATCTGGGAGAGAAGCATCCCCAGGTGCATGGACCAACCATCCGCGCTCTTCCAGTTTCGGCCGGAGATTGGTGAGGAATGCGGGAGTCACCTGCGCTCCCAGCTCTGCCGCTGTCCGGCGGGCGAGCACCTCGCGGTCTGTTGAGAGGCATTGACACGCGACATGGTGTGACCTTAACCGAAGCCCGGTGAGAGTTTCCGGTGCGAAGTGATGGCGCGTCGGGGTTCAGTCTCTCCGTGCACGCCTGAGCGGCGTCGACGGCTTGGCAAGCCGAGGCGTCGGCCTCCCCTCCTCGTGGAGCGAGGCGCTCCCGGACGCCTCAACTCGCTAAGACCGAACCGGTGGCAGATGGCCTGGCCACCACGGTGTTGCCGCGCCGCTGAAGGCTCGTTAGCCTTGTCTCAAAAGCCGATCGATGCGTTCATATAAAGAACGCGCAGTGAGGCGCGACAGTGCAGTCGAAGCGAGGACCGATGCAGTTCCATCACGACGGGTACGTCTCCGGCGACCCCCGCATCCAGCCCGCCCGCGGCACCGGCGTTGACCGCCCGCAGACGATTCCCGATGAACTCGACGTCCTCATCGTTGGCTCCGGCCCGGCCGGCATGCTCCTCGCAGCACAGCTCTCGCAGTACCCGTCCGTCACGACGCGCATCATCGAGCGTCGCGCGGGGCGACTCAAGGTAGGGCAGGCCGACGGCATCCAGGCCCGCAGCGTGGAGACGTTCCAGGCGTTCGGGTTCGCGGAGCGCATCACGCAGGAGGCATACCGCATCACGAGCACGAGCTTCTGGGGGCCGAGCGAGAGCGACCCCGGCAGCATCGTCCGCACGAAGCGCACCGACGACGACCCGAACGGCATCAGCGAGTTCGAGCACCTCATCGTCAACCAGGCGCGCGTGCTCGACTACTTCGCCGAGGCGGCGCTGCAGGGTCCGGGGCGCATCGAGCCCGACTTCGGCATCGAGTTCGTGACGCAGGAGCGCGACGACCACCCGACGCATCCCGTTCTCGTCAGCATCCGCGACTCCGGCGCGACGACGGAGCAGGAGGATGCGGCGCTCGCCCGCGCGACCGGCGCCAACGCCGAGGCGGCACGGCTCGCGGTGAACGAGGCGACGGCACCGCCGACGGCGGCCATCCCCACGAAGGATGACCGGCCGACGCGTCAGATCCGCGCGAAGTACGTCGTCGGATGCGACGGCGCTCGCAGCGGCGTGCGCCGCTCGATGGGTCGGCAGCTGCAGGGCGACCAGGCGTTCCACGCGTGGGGCGTCATGGACGTGCTGCCCTCCACCGACTTCCCCGACATCCGCATGAAGTGCGCCATCCAGTCGCAAGCGGGCAGCATCCTGCTCATCCCGCGCGAGGGCGGGCACCTCGTGCGCTTCTACGTCGACCTCGGCGAGGTCGCGGCCGACGATGCCGGCCGCATCCGCACGACGACCCTCGACGAGACCGCAAAGCGTGCCAACGCCATCCTCGCGCCGTACACGCTCGAGGTGCAGGACGTCGCCTGGTACTCCGTGTACGAGGTGGGGCACCGCCTGTGCGACCGCTTCGACGACGGGGTGGATGCCGACGGCGCCGAGCGCGCACCGCACGTGTTCATCGCGGGGGATGCGTGCCACACGCACTCGGCGAAGGCCGGGCAGGGCATGAACGTGTCGATGCAGGATGGCTTCAACCTCGGTTGGAAGCTCGGCGCGGTGCTCACCGGCCAGAGCCCCGAGGCGCTGCTCGAGACGTACTCGGCGGAGCGACAGGTCGTCGCACAGAACCTCATCGACTACGACAAGCAGTGGTCGAGCCTCATGGCGAAGAAGACGGCCGAGCTCGCCGACCCCGACGAGATGACGCGCTTCTACGTCGACCAGGCCGAGTTCCTCTACGGCTTCCGCACGCGCTACGAGCCGTCGATGATCACCGGCACCGGCGAGCACCAGGCGCTCGCGGCCGGCTTCCCGATCGGCAAGCGCTTCAAGTCGTACCCGGTCGCGCGGGTGGCGGATGCGAACTTCGTGCAGCTTGGCCACCACCACCGCGCGGATGGGCGCTGGCGGCTGTATGCGTTCGCGGATGCGTCGGGGGAGGCGCTCGCGTCGTTCGCGTCGGAGGTGCCCGAGGTGCTGGCTCGGTTCACGCCCGCGGGTGCAGACGCGGATGCGGTGTTCGACGTGAAGGTCGTGCTGCAGGAGGCGTGGCAGGACGTCGACCTGGGCGCCGTGTCGCCGCTCTTCCTGCCCAGGGTGGGCGAGCTGCAGCTCACCGATTACGAGAAGGTCTACGCCGCGATCGCCCCGCGCGACTGCCTCCCGGCGGCGCCGAAGATGGCGGTCGGCACCGACTTCGACGCCGACATCTTCGATGCTCGCGAGGTGTCGCGTGATGGGGCGATGGTGCTGGTGCGGCCCGATCAGTACGTGGCGGCGGTGCTGCCGTTGGGAGCGGTGGGTGATCTCGCGGCTCTGCTGGAGGAGGCGCTGCTTCCCATGAGGCAGCCCACGCTGGCCTGAACCTCGCGACTCGACGAGTTCCGCTTCGAGCGGAGCGTCCCTGTGAATTATTTTCTCTCTCGTACGGAAATCTACCGTACACTCGCGACATGACCACGACAGAGCGCATCGAGCTGCGCATTCCAGGCGAGCAGAAGGCTCAGGTGGAGCACGCTGCCGCGCTTCGGGGCATGACGACCTCAGCGTTCGTTCGGGACGCGGTGATCGAGCGGACGCAGGAGATCATCCGCGCCGAGCGCGAGATCCGGCTCGGAGCCGAGGCGTGGGAGCGATTCAGCGCTGCCGTCGACGCCCCCGGCACGGAGCGCGCCGGACTCGCTGAGCTGCTGACTCGGAAGTCGCTGTTCGAGTGAGCTTCGCCGCTCCGCGGCCGGTCGCAGCGCGCGACGACCTCGCTGCCTTCCGGTGCGGCACGCGCGGACTCGATGAGTGGCTTCGTCAACACGCTCGCGAGAACGAGCGAAGGGGAGCATCGAGGACCTTCGTCTCGATCGACGAGCAGGGTCACGTGGCTGCGTTCTACTGCCTCAGCGCGTTCACCGTTCAGCGAGCCGATCTCGGTGATGGGTGGGACCGCATGCCGCCTTCGCTGCCCGTCACCCTGATCGGCCGCCTTGCCGTGCACGCAGACTACCAAGGCACGGGGCTCGGCTTCGCCATGCTCAAGGATGCGGTGGTGCGAGCGATCGGGGCGGCGCAGGCGGTCGGCTCCGTCGCGGTGGTCGCGCACGTCGCGAATCCGTCAGCCCGGTCGTTCTACGAGCGTTTCGGCTTCTCGACGCTCCCCGGCGACGAGAACACGTTCATCTTGACGATGGCCGACGTAGAGGCAACGGTCGCGCGACTCGCTGAGCGGTGAACGCCTTCACGCTGCTGGTGTGCGTGGGGTGCGGGTGCCGGCGCCCTCATGCGGCAGGGTGTGCCTCGGCAGGGTGCAGCTCGAAGCGGTCCCGTAATCGGTGTAAGCGTCGCGAACGAGTCACGCCTCGTCGGCAGTGTCTTCTGCGCCAGAGTTCGCAGTTGCGGGATTAAGGCCCCGAAGGCGTCGCCAGACCGCGGCACTTGCGTCGTCGAGCCGGTAGTAGGACTGAGGGGGTTCAGCATCCACCTCGCCGTACCACGTGTCGAACGGAGGGTTGCTGCGGTCGAACTTCCGGCGCACCACGATGGCGAAGCCACCATAGTCACCGCGGTGCTGTGCTTGAGCACGGCCTGTGGCTGCCATCACCCGGAGGCCACCGATCCACTCATCGGGTTTCTCGGCGCACATGTCGAGAGTGGTGAGCACCGTCTCTCGGATGTCCAAAGCAGCCAGCTGCTCGAGGTCCCGAACCGACCAGGGAGTGGCGGGCAGGGGCTCAGTCGCTTTCGCTCCGGTCTTCTCCCGACGCGCGGGCGCCACCACATAGTCCTCAACGTCAGCGACCGGCCACAACCGGGACACCGTGACCGCGTGACTCGCTTCCCATTCGTAGGCGCGAACCTGAATCAGCATCATGTCGATGCCTTGCTCGGTGAGCCAAACTGCAGCCGACGTAACTGCCGCAGGAAATTCGCCTGCGACAAGGGTGATCCGCGGATTGCGGAGTGTCTCCACGGACAGCTCCGGCGCGTGGGTGGTGAGGGCTGCTAGTGCTTCAACCGCGGTGGTGGGAGCGTCCTCGCCTTTGCTGACGAAGGATAGATAGGCATCCGCGAGGTCTTCGAGCGAGAAGCGTGAGGCTCGGGCTGCGTAGTTGATGGCCTGCGTCGTCACATAGTCTGGCGCTCGGTCGCGCTTCAACTCGGCCACGACTAGCCGGCCGTCAGAACCCAGCCCGAGTATGTCCAGACGATCGGCTTCGCGCCCATCCTTCGACATCCAGCGATCGAACTCGCTCGTCACGACAAGCACATCGGGGCCCAGGATCTCGGGGTTCGCAAGCACCCATTCCTGAAGGTGGCTGCGCTCGTGCAGACCAGCGGCCGCCAGGGAGGTCTCCCGCGCGGGTAGTGCACTCGTGCCCTGGACTTTGAAGACGAGCTCGTCGGTCATGAACATCCTTGCGGTGGCTCGGTGAGATGTGCTGTCTCGAAGTGTGCCGCAGATGTCTGAAGGTTCGATCTGGCGATGCGCGCGACATCGATAGCAACCGGCCCGTGATGTCCTGCCCCGTGATCAATCGCCGTACGTACTCAGGCCTCGACCGGCTTGCAGCGTCCGGCTCACTCGACGAACCCCACCGCCCGCACCGGCGCCCCATCCCCATCGAGCCGCAGCGGGAAGAAGCCCATACGCACCCGGTCGGGCACGGCGTCCAACCCGCACAGGTTCTCGACGATGAGCCCATCCGCGCCCAGCACCACGTCGTGCACCGGGAAGTCCGACGACGAGCCGGTCGGGTCGGGGCTCAGGGTGTCGACCGCGAGGATGCGCATGCCGCGAGCGACGAGCTCGCGCGCCGCATCCGCGCCGAGCGCCGGATGCTCCAATGCGCGCGACGACCCGAAACACTGCGCCCAGCCCGTGTCGATCGCGACGATCGGAGGCACGCGGTCAGGGATCGAGGCGGCAGCAGAGAGACGCTCCCACCCATAGACCTCCCGAGGTGCTAGCCCGGGCATTCGCACCACCAGCGCATCCCCGACCAGCTCATCGAGCGACACCGCACCGAGCGTCCGCCCACCCGCCACCGTGTGCGACGGCGCGTCGATGTGCGTGCCCGTGTGCGAGCCCATCCGCAGCGACGTCACCGCGACGCCGTCGCCTTCCAGCGACAACGCAGACGACACATGGACCGCGGGGTCGCCCGGGTAGACGAGCATCCCGTCGACGATCGGATGGCTGAGGTCGATCACGCGCGACGTCACGAGCGCGACGCAGCGGGGGCCGAGGGCGACGCGGGCGCGTCATCCGCTAGGTGCCTGCTCGGCCCAACGGTCGTCGAAGCCCGACGAGGCCAGGACGCCGCGAGGTACACGACCACCGTCAGCAGGAACGCCGGCACCGTCGCGCCGATGGGCAGCGGCCACACGTACGCCCACACGTACGCCATCACGGCACCGACCGCCCAGGCGAGCACGGCGATCCAGTTCACCCCGCCCGAGAACCAGAATCGACCACCCCGTGGGCGCAGGATGTCCCGGTCGTAGCTTCCGCGCGACACCACGAAGTAGTCGACGATCATGATCGCGAAGATCGGCGCGAAGAGGGCGCCGATCGTCACGAGGAACGTCGTGAACTGGTCGAGCAGGCCGAAGAACGTCGAGCCGACGACCGAGATGACGCCGAGCACGAGCGCCGCGGGCAGGAAGCGCACGCGCGAGCCGGGCAGGGCGTTCACGACGCTCGTCACCATGCCGTAGACGACCATCGTGTTCGTCGCCATCACCGACAGGAAGATGGCGACGGCGAACGCGGCGCCGAAGGGCTCGATGATCGTCACCGGGTCGAACGCGACGGGCTCGCCGCCCATGATGACGACGTAGGCGATGGCCATCGCGCCGAGCGACATCGAGATGACGGTCGACAGCGTGTAGCCGATGCCGGATCCGATCACACCTGCGCGCGTGGTGCGGGCGAAGCGGTTGAAGTCGGCCGACAGTACCGTCCACGAGATGGCGGTCGCCACGACGGCGTCGAAGGCGAGGCCCGGCGTGTAGAAGGGCTCGGCGGGGCGCGCGATGCCGGCGAAGTCGGCCGGCGACGCGTTCAGCAGCACGACGACGAGGATGTACGCCGCGATCGCGAGGATCACGGCGGCGAACCACGGCTCGACGCGCGAGACGCCCGCGTGGCCGAAGATCGCGAGGATCACGACGATCGTCTGGCAGATGACGGCGAAGAGCACGGGGCTCGAGAAGCCGGTGGTCGTCGCCACGATGTAGTTCAAGGCGGTGCCGGCGAGCATCGCCTGCACCCAGCTCCACCCCATGAGGATGAGCACGTTCACCGCGACGGGCAGCAGGCTGCCGCGCGTGCCGAACGGGCCGCGCGTGAGAGCCATCGTCGGCAGGCCCGTGCGGGTGCCGATGGCGCCGATCGTCACGAGCACGGCGGCGCCCACGAGCGTGCCGCCCACGATGAGCGCGATGACGAGGCCGAACGGCAGGTCGGGCACGAACAGCGTGCCCGTGAGCAGGGTCGTGACGACGAGGTTCGCCGCCAGCCAGATCATGAGGGTGCGGCCCAGCGAGTGGGTGCCGCGCACGGGCCTGCCGTCGTCGTCGTCGGTCGAGATGCGGCGTTCGAGTCGTGCGATGAGGGACATCTTCGTCTCCTGGGGCTGCGGGGCGCGGGTGCGGGATGCGCGGGTCAGGGCGTGGGGGAGAGGTGCTCGTGGATGGCGAGCAGCCCGGCAGGCGTCGAGCGGAACACGATGGTCTCCCGCTCGCGATACGAGTCGGGCCCGTCGGGCGTCTCGACGGCGGTGGTCACGGTGTGCGAGAAGACGCCACCGCCCGGCATGAGCAGCACCTGCTGCTCGCTCGACGTGCACGACGTCACGCGCCACCCCGTCGCGATCCACTCCTGCCACAGCGCCTCGTATGCCGCGCGGTCGTCGAGCCGCTGCGGCTCGGTGTGGAAGACGAAGCTCGCCTCGGGTGCGAAGAGCGCGAAGTAGCGCTCGCCGTCGGTGGCGGCGAACGCATCCACGATCGCCGCCGCGGCGTCGCGCACGTGCTGCTCGGTGACATCGGTCATGACTGCTCCTCGGATGCGGTGCGCGGCGCCATCGCGCTGAGCAGCTCGTAGACGACGTGGCTCGCGGCGACCGCCGTGAGCTGCGCATGGTCGTAGGCGGGGGAGACCTCGACGACGTCGGCGCCGACGATCCTGAGGTCCGAGAGCGCGCGGAGGATGCGCAGCAGCTCTCGGCTCGTCAGGCCGCCGGCCTCGGGGGTGCCGGTGCCGGGGGCGTGCGCGGGGTCGAGCACGTCGATGTCGATCGAGATGTAGAGGGGCGCGTCGCCGACGCGGGCGCGGATGCGCTTGATCGCGGCCGCGACGCCCTCCTCCTCGAGGTCCTCGCTCGTCACGACGGCGAAGCCGAGGCGGGCGTCGTCGCGGAGGTCCTCCTTCGAGTACAGCGGCCCGCGGATGCCCACGTGCATGCTCGCCGTCTGGTCGATGAGGCCCTCCTCCGACGCGCGGCGGAAGGGCGTGCCGTGCGTGACGGGCTGGCCGAAGTACGTGTCCCACGTGTCGAGGTGCGCGTCGAAGTGCAGCACCGCGACGGGCCCGTGCTGCTGGTGGACCGCTCGCAGCAGCGGCAGGGCGATGGTGTGGTCGCCACCGACGGCGACGATGCGGTCGGCGTCCTTCGCGAGGGCGAGCGCGCCGGCCTCGATCTCGGCGACCGCCTCGGAGAGGTCGAACGGGTTCACGGCGATGTCGCCCGCATCCGCCACCTGCTGCGCCCCGAAGGGATGCACGTCCTGCGCCGGGTTGTACGGGCGCAGCAGCCGCGAGGCCTCGCGCACGTGCGCCGGGCCGAAGCGCGCGCCGGGCCGGTAGCTGACGCCGCCGTCGAAGGGGATGCCGACGACCACGATGTCGGCGTGCGCCACCTCGTCGAGCCTCGGGAGGCGCGCGAAGGTCGCGATGCCGGCGAAGCGCGGCACGCGGCTGGCGTCGACCGGGCCTCTCGGCTTCTCGTGCGTGCCGTGTTGCATATTGGGCAACCTTCTGTATTCTGAGGACAACTTGGGCCGACCGTACTCCTGCGCGGAGTCGAGCGTCAAGATGCTTCCGACGAAGGGGCGAGCCGTGCGCGCCATCCATCCCGCCGCCGACGACGCCGTGGCGCCCATCGGGGCCCGCCTGCGCTCGGTGCGCCTTGCCCAGGGCATGACGCTCGCCCAGGTGGCCGAGACGACGGGTCTCTCGAAGGGGTTCCTCAGCCGCGTCGAACGCGACGAGACGTCACCGAGCCTCGCGACGCTCGTGCAGCTGTGCCAGGTGCTGTCGCTGCCGATCGGCGCCCTGTTCGCCGAGCCGGAGGTGCAGCACGTCGCGTTCGACGACGCGCCGCGCGTCAACCTCGGTGGCGTGCACGTCGACGACCGGCTCATGACGCCGCGCGGCGAGGAGCGGCTGCAGCTGCTGCGCTCAGAGCTCACGCCCGACGCGCACGGCGGCACCGACCTCTACACGATCAACTGCCAGGTCGAGGTGCTGCACGTCGTCTCGGGTGCCGTGCGCCTGCAGTTCGTCGACCGCTCGGTGCTCGCGGTGGCGGGGGATGCCGTGACCTTCCCCGGCCGAGAGCCGCACACGTGGCGTGTCGAGGGCGGCGAGCCAGCCGTGGTGCTGTGGGTGCTCGTGCCGGCACCGTGGAGCGGGTCGGCGTAGGCGCACCCAGGCGCGCGCGGTGCTGGGAGGTGTCGATCGTTCGTCGCGACGTACGGCGCGACGAGACCTCTATGCCTCGGTGGGGTCTGACGCTCGACGCGACCGCAGCCCGATCACGAGGTGATCGAGCAGCCACCGAGCGATGCGATTGAGGAGGTGGGCCGTTCGGAGGCCGTCCGCGATCGGGGGACTGACGACGTAGTACGCACGGATCGCAGCCCGGCCGAAGCGTGAGGTCGCGAGCACCTCGTCGCGGAATCGACGGAGCACCAGCACCTCGGGTGCGTCGTACGAGCCGTAGACGGCGGTCGCGATGTAGCAACCACCTCCTCCTGACGACGTCGACGAGGGCGATGCTTGCATTCCAGAGGTCGGCCGCTGGCCCGTGGGCGCCGACTTCAGGGTCGCGAGCCTGGCCCCGCCGCCGATGAAGGAGACCAGCTCTCTTCTCGCCGTCTCGAAGTCCCGAGGAAATGCGTAACCAGGTCGACCGGAGAACGGAGTGAGGTACTCCTCCAGGTCCGATTGCGACGACACAGCAGCGCGAAGCTGCGGGTAGTGCAAGTCGTACGACGACGGTCCGCTCTCGAGACCGAACGGCATCTGCACGGGATTGCGGTCGAGGACCTGCTTCAGGACCAGGAGAACTCCGGCGGCCTCACGCAGATGACCGGAGCACGCCAGCGGCTTGTAGAGATTGCCCAGCAGTCCTGAGTAGAGCGTCCCCGACTCGAGCATGAGCCCGACGTAGATGGCGACGGAAGTCGCGTCGTCTCCTGCCCGCTTTGCGAGGACGGCTGAGTGCACGATCTCGTTCCAAGAGGCAGGGCTCAGCTCGATCGATTGCTGCATCGATTCCCAACGGTCGAAGAAGGCATGCATCGAGTCGTCGATCGAGGGCGTGTCCACGAGTCTCCCGACGTCGCTGGGTAGGTGGCGGCAGCCTAGTGGTGCTGCATGGTGAGGGAGTGTGTGCCCGGCGCTGACGCGCTCGGACCTCGGCGGCTCGGACTCATGAGGCGCGTCGACGAATGGACCGTCGACGGCAGCGAGGAGTGCGAGCGGCTGCTGGACAGGGACCCCGGCGAGTGCGTCGACTGCCACGCGCGCGAGTCCGCGTGCCTCATGCGGGCTGACGCGTGATGCATGGCGCGTCTGCGCCCGCCGATCGGCGGCCCTGGTGCGCCATCGGCCGGCGCGGCACGATGGAGAGGAGTCGAGGAGGTCGCATGGTCACGTCCATCGCCATCACGGGAGCCGCGGGCAGCATCGGGTACGCGCTCGCGTTCCGCATCGCGAGTGGTGCGCTGCTCGGGCCCGACGAGCCCGTGCGGCTGCGTCTGCTCGAGCTGCCGCAGGCGATGCCCGCGCTCGAAGGCGTCGCCATGGAGCTCGAGGACTGCGCGTTCGGCACGCTCGCGGGCGTCGATCTGGCTGACGAAGCCCGGGACGCGTTCGACGGCGTCTCGCACGCGCTGCTCGTCGGTGCACGCCCGCGCGGGCCCGGCATGGAGCGGCGCGACCTGCTGGCTGCGAACGGTGCGATCTTCCGCGAGCAGGGTGCGGCGCTCGACGCCGTCGCCGCATCCGACGTGCGCGTCACCGTCACGGGCAACCCCGCGAACACGAACGCGCTCATCGCCGCACGGCACGCGCCCTCGGTCCCCGCGACGCGCTTCAGCGCCCTCACCCGTCTCGACCACAACCGGGCCGTCGCCCGTCTCGCCGCCGAGCTCGGCGCCAGCCCGGCAGCGGTGCGACGCATGACCATCTGGGGCAACCATTCGACGACTCAGGTCCCCGACCTCGCGCACGCGACGGTCGACGGCCGCGCCGCGCGCGACGCCGTCGACGCCGCCTGGGTCGTCGACGACTTCGCCCCCGCCGTCGCGGGGCGCGGCGCAGCCGTCATCGCCGCGCGCGGAGCGTCGTCGGCCGGCAGCGCCGCGGCTGCGACGATCGACCACGCGCGCACGTGGGTCGCAGGCACGGCCGAGGACGACTGGACGTCGATGGCCGTGGTCTCCGACGGCTCCTACGGGGTGCCCGAGGGGCTCGTGTCGTCGTTCCCCGTGCGCGTCGTCGGCGGCGAGTGGTCGATCGTGCAGGACCTGCCGATCGCCGACGGCGTCCGCGCGCGCATCGATGCATCGGTCGCCGAGCTCGTCGACGAGCGCGAGCAGGTGCGATCGCTGGGCCTCGTCTGAGCGCCGCCGAACGCGGCCGGCGGTCGTCGGCGGCGGCCTCGGCCGCGCTCGAGGACGACGGGAGCCCACCCCTAGCGCATCGCCCGCGCATCGTTCGCCCACTGCCCTCGCGGGCTACCGTCAGGAGCATGACCGACGACTCGCCCGCGCCGACGAGCGCGCCGCAGGTCGCCGCCGTCGTCGTGAACCCCACGAAGGTGCCGCTCGACCGGCTGCGCGAGGCGGTCGACGCCGCCGAGCAGGAGCACGGGTGGGGCCCGTCGCTGTGGTTCGAGACCGACGCCGACGACGCCGGCGCGGGCGCGGCCCGCGCTGCCGTGGCCCAGCATCCCGACGTCATCCTCGTCGCAGGCGGCGACGGCACGGTGCGCGCCGTCGCCGAGGTGGTGCACGAGAGCGGCATCCCGCTCGCGCTGCTGCCCGCAGGCACGGCCAACCTGCTGGCGCGCAACCTGCGCCTCGCGCGCGTGGGCATCCCGGGCGCCGTCGAGACGACGTTCGCCGGCATCGACCGCCCGGTCGACATCGCGTTCGCCACGATGCGCGCCGCCGACGACACGGTGACGCGCAAGGCGTTCCTCGTGATGGCGGGCATCGGGCTCGACGCGCGCATGGCGGCCGACACGAACGCCGACCTCAAGCGGCGCATCGGATGGGGCGCGTACGTCGACCCCATCGCCCGCTCCATCCTCGGCAACGCGCAGTTCTCGTTGCGCTACCGCATCGAGCGCGGGCGGTCGCGCAGCCTGCGCGCGCACACGATCATCGTCGGCAACGTGGGCACCCTCACCGCCAACCTCCTGCTGCTGCCGGATGCGGTCGTCGACGACGGGCTGCTCGACGTCGTCGTCTTCAAGCCGAAGGGCGCGTTCGGGTGGGTGCAGATCGCGTCGCGCTTCACGACGAACGGCATGTTCCAGGCGTCGCGCGCCGGCCGCTGGGTGCTGCGCCGCACGCCCGACCTGCGCGCGCTGCGCTACACGCAGGGCCGCCACTTCGAGGCGCGCTTCGACGAGCCGCAGCTGCTGCAGCTCGACGGCGACACCGTCGGCGACGTCGTGGGCGTCGCGATGTCGCTCAAGCACCACGGGCTGACGCTGCGGGTGCCGGCCGTCTGACCCGGCGGGGCGTCAGCCGCTCGGCTCGACGACCCTGCTCTGGTACGCCCACACGACGGCCTGCAGCCGCGAGCGCACCCCCAGCTTCGGCAGGATGCGCACGAGGTGCGACTTCACGGTGCTCACCTCGACGACGAGGCTCGCTGCGATCTGCTCGTTCGACATGCCCTGCGCGAGGAGGCGCAGGATGTCGAGCTCGCGCGGCGTGAGGAGGTCGACGTCGGCGGGCGTCGCGACGGCCTGCAGCGTGCGGCGCCGCGCGAACTCGCGCAGCACCTTCCGCGTCACGGAGAGGTCGAGGGTGCCGTCGCCCGCGGCGACCCGTCGCACCGCGGCGACGATCTCGTCGGGCTCCGCATCCTTCAGCAGGAAGCCCGCCGCGCCGGCCTCGAGCGCGCCGAAGACGTACTCGTCGACGTCGAAGGTGGTGAGGATGAGCACGGGGATCGGCGCGGCATCCGCGGCGCCCTCGGCCGACGACAGCGCGCGCGTCACCTCGATGCCCGTGCGCCCGGGCATGCGCACGTCGAGGCATGCGACGTCGGGGCGCAGCTCGAGCGCGAGCCGCAGCGCCTCGTCGCCGTCCTCGGCGACGCCGACGATGTCGACGTCGGGCTCGGCGGCCAGCAACGCGGCCATGCCGGCGCGTGCGAGCGGCTGGTCGTCGGCGACGAGCACGCGGATCACGGCGTCACCGTACCCTGCTGCGCGGCCGCCGAGCCGGGCGCTCGGCCGTTCTCGCCCTGCCTCGCAGCGCCCGAGTCGGGCGGAGGGCCGCCGGCGCCCGTGGGCTCCGACGGCAGCTCGAGCCGCACGAGCCACGTGCCGTCGGCATGCAGCCCGGCGCTGACCTCGCCGCCGACGAGCGCTGCGCGCTCCCGCATGCCCAGCAGCCCGAATCCATCTCGTGCGTCGTCGCCTGCGGATGCCGGGGCGTCGTTGCGCACCGACACCACGACGCGCCCGGGCCGGGTGCCGTCGATCGTGACGACGCAGCCAGCACCCGGTGCGTGGAGCGCGGCGTTCGCGAGCGACTCCTGCACCATGCGGAAGGCGACGAGCTGGCCGAGCGGGCCCACGCCGTCGGTGCGCCCCTCGACGTGCGAGGCGACCTCGCGCCCCGCCGCGCGTGCATCGGCGACGAGCCGCTCGATGGCGTCGACGGTCTCGATCGCGTCGACGTGGTCGGCGTCGCGCAGCAGGCCGACGAGGCGGCGGAGGTCGTCGAGCAGCGCACGGCTCTGCGCGCGCACCTGCCGCACCGACTCCTTCGCGCCGGCCGGATCGGCGTCGATCTGCCGCTCGATCGCCGCCGCCATGACCGCGATGCCCGAGACGTGATGCGCGGCGATGTCGTGCAGCTCGCGGGCCATGCTCGTGCGCTCGCGCGCGACGGCCGCCTCGACGCGCGCGTCGTGCTCCCGTGCCATCGCGGCCGACTCGCCGCTGCGAGCGCGCTGCGCGTCGCGGCGGGCCGTGACGGCGAGCACCCCCGCCGCGGGCAGCGCCACGACGACGACGGCCTGCAGCAGGCCGGACACGATGGCCGGCCCGACGTCGAGGCCGCCCGCCCGAAGGAGGTCGGACGCCTGGCCGACGGCCACCGCGGCACCGGCGAGCGGCAGCAGCAGGCGCAGCGATCGCGCCGACAGCAGCGACGTCGTGCGCAGCACGGCCACGATGACGGCCGCATCGGCCAGGTTCGTCAGGCCGCTCGGCACGACGAGCCCCAGCAGCATCGCCGCGGCGACGACACCCAGCAGCGTCGCGCGCGGTGCGACGCGCGCGACGATCAGCAGGAGCGCCTGCGCGACGAGCACGCCCACCGTCTGCCAGGTCGCCGCAGCATCCAGCGCAGGCGCCTCGGCAGGGCCGAGCAGCGTCGGCGCGGCCGCGACGGCCCCCACGGCGACGACGCCGCAGCCGAGCGCCACCGACAGGTCGGCGACGCTCGGCACGCGACGGGATGGGCTCACGCCGCAATCCTCCCCGATCGCGCCGCGCGGCTGCCGAAGAGCGGCGTCGATCGGGGCAGCCCGAGGCGTCCGCGGGTGAGGACGACGACCGCGGCCGCGGCGACGGCCGAGCCGACGAGCAGCACCCCGATGGCGTCGTCGACCGTGGGGAACATCTCCGCCCAGAAGACCGACACCGTCGTGTTGAGGCTCACGTGGAAGAGCATGACGATCGGCAGGCTCTGCCCCGAGCGGTTGAAGAGCCACATGACGGCGACGTTGAAGAACGCGGAGAACGCGACGAACTGCACGACGTCGAGCACCGTCACGTTCGGCCAGGCTCCCCAGTCGGCGGTGAGGAACAGGGGCAGGTGCCACGCGCCCCACAGCGGGCCGAGGATCGCCGCGGCGCCGAGGGGGCCGAAGCGCTCCTGCAGCGGGGGCAGGGCGAAGTCGCGCCAGCCGGGCTCCTCGGCGAGACCCGTCGTCACCATCTGGAACGCGAGCATCGGCGCGTAGAGCGCGAGCGCCGCGAGGCTCGGCGCCTGCATCGTGCCGCCCGAGGCGATCGCGCCGAGCGCGAGCACCGAGACGGGCACGGCGAGCAGCGCGACGGCGTACCACCGTGGTGCGACGCGCCACCGCAGCAGCCGTCCCACCCACACACGCAGGCCCGCGCGGCCCGACGTCACGATCGTCACGATGAACGCGGCGCCGAGCGGACCGAGGTAGGCGCCAAACAGCATCCCCGTGATCTGCGTGCTGCCGAGCACCGTCGGGAACGAGAACGGCAGCACGCCGAGGCCGTCCTCCGAGAGGATCCACGGCGTCCACGCCAGCCAGCTCATCCCGAGGGCGAGCGCGAAGAACGCGACGAGGGGTCGGCGTCGGATGAGGGCGGCGACGCCCCCTCCCGTCCGGGTGGGTTCGAGATCGGTGCGAGTCATGGTCGGGCCTCCGCTCGGGTCGCGTGACTGGTCGCTCACGACGCTACGAACGGGCAGGGGGCGGCCGCGACGACCGAAGGGCGGCACCTCGCGCCTCCATCGAAGGTCGCAAGGCGCGTGCCGGCGCGGTCGGGCGGCGCTCGGGCGACGCGGCGTATCGTCGGCTCGGCGGTGCCCCGGGCGCCCCGGGATCGACGAGAGGGCGGCGCATGGCGCGGAGGCGACGGGAGCCCACGCCCGACGAGCGGCGCTTCGTGCAGATCGCGTCGCACCCGAGCCTCGGCGTCGAGGTGACGACGGGCCAGGCATGGGTCGGCGTCGACCAGCAGGTGGGGCACGGCTCGGCCGACGCGCTCTTCGCGCTCGCCGACGACGAGTACGCGGCAGCCCTGCGGAACGCCTGGGACCTGCAGCCGCTGCTCGCCGAGTGCTGGCGCGGCGAGCACCCCGAGCGGCTGCTCTTCCACCCCGGCGGTGCGACATGGCGGCCGGAGGGATGGATGCCGCGTCGCGAGCGCATGCTGCGACAGCCGTTCGAGGGCGAGCTGTGGTGGCACGTCGACGCGCTCGGGGCGCCCGACGGCTCGCCGAGCCTCGAACGCTCGCGCGCCCTCGCTGCCGGCACCGTGCGCGTGGAGGCGGATGCGGGCGGCGTGCGCTCGCTCGCTCTACGGCTCGTCGGCGACGGCGCCTACCCGCGGCCTGCGGCGCTCGTCGCTGGGCTGGATGCGGGCAGCGACCGGGCGCAGGTCGGCGCGATCCTCGGCGACGCGGTCGACGGCATCCACCACGTCGAGGGCAACCCGCTGCGGGTGCGGTACGACGAGGCCGGGGGCGCCGTGGCGCTCGTGCTCGAGCGCGGCGCCGTCGCGCCCACGCCCGCGGGCGCGATCGGCGTGGCGCTCGAGGCGCTCGGCGAGCCGGAGGAGGGCCCCGCCTTCCGGGCCCTCGCACGGCTCGCGGGCGGCACGAACCGCCGCTGGGCCGTCTCGTCGGGGCATCCGCGACGCCTCGTCGCCTTCGAGCACGGCGCCGAGGTGCAGGTCGAGGGCGATCGCGTGCTGAGCGTGCGGATCGACGTGCGCGCGTTCGGGGGTCGAGCGCCGCTGCCTGCGACGCACGGGGCGCTCCGGGATGCGGCCGGCGCGCCCGCCGCCGTGGCTGGCACGACCTCGCTGCACCGCTTCGCGCGCGGCGACTTGCTCGTCGAGCACGTCGGCGAGGGCGACGCGGCGACGGTGACCGCGGTCACGGCCGTGCTGCGCGGGGTCACGGTGTCGCACCGCATCCACCGCTGGCGGTCCGGGCAGTTCACGCGGCATCTCGACGCGCTCGGGCGGCCCGCGTCGAATCCGCTCGTCGAGCACGTGCGCGCGCTGCCGGGCGTGACGGTGCGGATGCGCGGCGGCGTCGTCGATGCCGTGGAGGTCGAGCCGCGCGCGTCCCTGCCCGGCTGCTTCGCCGACGACATGCCGAGCGCGCCCGGTCGCCGCGACATCCCGTTCGCGCGCCCCACGTACCTCCTCGAGCGCGACGACCTCTACGACTTCGACGGCGCGTGGGTGCACGTGCATGCACCCGACGGCCACCGCATCGGCCGCATCACGGTGCGTCGCGACCTCCCGCCGCGACTCGACGTCGAGCGGTGGGTGCCGCCCGAGGATCGGGGTGCGTGGGCGCCGGAGGCATGAGCGGGTGCCCCTCGCCGGCCCTCGTCGCGAGGTGCGGTGCTCGTACGGCGCACCGAGAGGCGCACCCGAACGCGGGAACCGGGCCTCGAGACGAGAGGCGCACGTCGCGGCGGGGAGCGCACCTCGTGGCGCACGGCGCATCCGGGAGGATGGGGGCATGCGCGTCCTCATCACCGGCGGTGCCGGCTTCGTCGGCTCCCAGCTCGCCCACCGCATCCTCGGCGACGACGCTCCGATCGGGCACGTCGACCGCCTGACGCTGCTCGACATCGCCGAGCCGCGCCCCGAGCTGCTCGCCGACGAGCGTGTCGACGCGCTCGTCGGGCCCATCGGCGAGCGAGCCCGCGACCTCGGCCCCGTCGACGTCGTCTTCCACCTCGCGGGTGTCGTCTCGGGTGCCGCGGAGGCCGACCTCGACCTCGGGCTGCAGACGAACGTCGACGACACCCGCACGCTGCTCGACCGCGTCCGCGCCGCGACCGAGGCCGGCGCCGAGCCCGCGACGTTCGTCTTCA
Organism: Agrococcus sp. GCM10030265; assembly: GCF_042666675.1. Taxonomy (NCBI): domain Bacteria; kingdom Bacillati; phylum Actinomycetota; class Actinomycetes; order Micrococcales; family Microbacteriaceae; genus Agrococcus; species Agrococcus sp. GCM10030265. Next base: position 253,434 of record NZ_JBHTCZ010000001.1, on the reverse strand, counting down.
CGAGCTCGCTCGCGGTCTTCGGCGACGACCCGCACCTCGGCCAGCCTGACGTCATCGGCGACGACACCGTGCCGCGTCCCCAGTCGTCGTACGGTGCGCAGAAGTACATGGCCGAGCTGCTCGTCGGCGACTACGGCCGCCGCGGCCTCGTGCGCGCACGCACCGTGCGCCTGCAGACCGTCGCCGTGCGACCCGGTGCGCCGAACGCGGCCGCCTCGTCGTTCGTGTCCGGCATCGTGCGCGAGCCCGTCGCGGGTGTGCGCGCCCCGCTGCCCGTGCCGCCCGAGACCCCGATCAGCCTCTCGTCGCCCGCGCGGACGGTGGATGGGCTCGTGCGCGCCGCCACCGCGACCGACGAGGAGTGGGGCAGCCCGACCGCCGTCATCCTGCCCGGCCTGTCGACGACGCCCGCCGCGATGCTCGAGACCCTCGATCGCGTCTCGGGGCAGCCGCTCTCCGACCTCGTCGACGTCGACGTCGATCCGGCGATCGTCGCGATCGTCGCGTCGTGGCCCGGCGCGTTCGACCCGAGGCGGGCGCTCGCGCTCGGCATCGAGGCGCCCGCGTCGATCGACGACGTCATCCGCGAGCACCTCGAGCTCGTCGGGATGCCGACGGCCGACTGAGTCGGGCGGGATGCGAGGGGCGCCTGTCCACCCCGCGCGTGCCGCGGCGCGGCTCCGTAGCGTTCCCTGGAGCGACCATCGAAGGGAACCGCACATGAAGATCCTCGTCACCGGAGCCTCCGGCCGCGTCGGCCGCGCGACCGTCGCCGAGCTGCGCGAGCACGGCCACGACGTGCTCGGCATCGACCAGGCGCCCTCACCCGACGGCCCGGACGGCGGCCCCGTCGTCGACCTCGCCGACTTCGGGCAGGTCGTCGAGACGATGAGCGGCGTCGACGACCGCCTCGGCGGCTTCGACGCCGTCGTGCACCTCGGCGCCGTGCCCGCGCCCGGCCGGAGGCCGAACGCGACGATCTTCGCCAACAACGCCGTCTCCGGCTACAACGTCCTCGCCGCGGCTCGGATGCTCGGCATCGACAAGGTCGTGTGGGCGTCGAGCGAGACGGTGCTCGGGCTCCCGTTCGACGCGCCGCCGCCGTACCTGCCGGTCGACGAGGAGTACACGGTGCGGCCCGAGAGCACCTACTCGCTCGGCAAGGCCGTGGAGGAGGAGATGGCGCGGCACTTCGCGCGGTGGCAGCCCGACGCGTCGATCATCGGCCTGCGCTTCTCGAACGTGCTCACCGACGACGACTACGCGCGCTTCGACTCCTGGCAGGACGACCTCGCCGCCCGCTCGTGGAACCTGTGGGGCTACATCGACCACCGCGACGCCGCGCAGGCGGTGCGACTCGCCGTCGAGGCCGACCGGCGCGGCGCCGAGGTGTTCATCGTCGTCGCCGACGACACCGTGATGCGTCGCCCGAGCGTCGAGCTGCTCACGGGCGAGCTCGCCGACCTCGAGCGCCGCGCCCCCATCGAGGGCCGCGCGACGCTGCTCAGCAACGCGAAGGCGAAGCGCGAGCTCGGCTTCCAGCCGCGGTACTCCTGGGTCGACCGGGTCGACGGCGCCGAGGCCTGACCCCCGCGCCGGCCGCACCCGACCCGCGGGGTGGATGCGGCCGGCCGCGCGTCAGAGCGCCGCGACGGCCTCGAGGATCGTCTCGGTCTCGGTGCGCGTCGTGTAGTCGACGTGCACGTCGGCGAACCGCACGGTTCCGCCAGCGTCGACCACGAGCACGGTGGGGAAGGGGATGCCGGGGGTCGCGTCGGCGTTGCTGTCGCGCACCGCGAACCCGAGGGCGGTGTGCGCCCGCTGCGCCTCCTCGCTCGGCGCCGTCACGATGCCCAGCTGCGCGGCGAGCGCGTTGCCGGGGTCGGAGAGCACCGTGAACGACAGCTCGCCGTTCGTGACCGCCGCGGCCGATCCGTCCGGCGTCTGCGGGCTGATGGCGACGAGCCCGACGCCGCGCTCGCGCAGCGCCGGCGCGAGCGTCCGCTCGTAGTGCTGGAGCGCGATGTTGCAGTACGGACACCAGGCGCCGCGGTAGAGGACGAGCACCGCGGGCGCGCCGCCGAGCACGTCGGCGAGCTCGACGGCCTCGTCGGCCGGGGTGCGCAGGGTGGCTGCGGGCAGCGCGTCGCCGGGCGCGACGACGCCCGCGGGGGTCCCCGCGGCGAGGAGGTCCTGCTGCTCGCGCGCGAAGACTGCGGTGAGGTCGGGGCCGATCGTCTCGGCGAAGCCGACGTCGAACTCGGAGACCTGGTCGGCGATCGAGCGGGTGGTGGTGGTCATGCGGACTCCTCGTCGGATGCGGTGGCTGCCCTCGCGGCGACCGTACGGACGACGCGCTCGCGCGTCGACGGGCATGCGTCACGCTGCGTCACGAGCGGATGAGGCGTCTCCAGCGCTCGCCCGCTGCTTGCGTCACGATCTCGCAACGGTGAGCGATGCTCGCATCCGATCGTCAGGGGTGACGCATAGCATCCGAGCATGACGACCGACAGCCGCGCGGGATGGCGCACCGACCCCTACGGCGTCGAGCGCTGGTGGGACGGCTACAAGTGGCACGAGGCGCGCGATCGCAGTCACGACATCGTGGCGCGTACGCCGTCGACCGCCATCGCGCCGACGACGTCGCGCGCACCCGCGCGCCTGAGCTTCACCGAGCAGTACCCGCACCAGCAGGCGTACGCGCCCACGCCGCAGGTCGTGATCGTCGCCTCGATGAAGGAGATGTGGGTCGCGTACGTGCTCGCGATCGTCTTCGGCACGCTCGGCATCCATCGCTTCTACCTCGGCCGCACCGGCAGCGCCATCGCGATGCTCGTCGTCGGCCTCGTGAGCGTGCCCGCCATCCTCCTGTTCGGCGTCGGCCTCCTCGGCCTGCTCGCCGTCGCGATCTGGTGGGTCGTCGACCTCTTCCTCATCCCCGGCATGGTGCGCGAGGAGAACGAGCGGCGGATGCAGCCGATGCGCTGGGGCACGCGGCACTGACCCCGCCACGCAGCGCGGCCCCCACGCCCGCTGGGGCGAGGGGCCGCGCGACGAGCGGGCCAGGCGCTAGGCCGGCACCGCCTCCGCCGGCCCCGGCAGCACCTCGCGCAGGAGGTCGTCGAGCGTGACGACGCCCACGAGCGCCTCGCCCGAGACGACCGTCGCGAGCTGCACCCGCTCGCGGCGCATGCGCGCGAGCACGTCGTGCACCGACGCGTCCGACGTCACCGTGAACGCGTCGCGCGCGAGCCCCGCGACGGGGGTCGATGCGGGCACCGCGAGCGTGTCGCGCACGTGCACGACCTGCGCCGTGGCGCCCGAGCCGACGAGCACCCGCAGGTGCCCCGAGCGGGCCGATGCGGCCTGCACGTCGGCCGCGACCGCGGTCGTCGGCACCGACGTGGGCACCGCATCCGCGCGCACCACGTCGGACACCTGCAGCGTCGTGAGCGAGATCGCCTTCGCGATCGGCTCCGAGTACTGCTCCTCGAGCACGCCGGCCGCCTTCGAGTGGGCGACGAGCTCGCGGATGGTGTCGACGTCCTGCCCGCCGGCCGCGGCCTTCTCCACGGGCTCGACGCCCGACGCCCGCACGAGGCGGTTCGCGATGTGGTTGATCCACAGCAGGAATGGGCGCAGCGGCCACGTCATGCCGCGGGCGAGGAGGCCCGTCGCCTTCGCGGCGGTCTCGGGATGCGCGATGGCCCACGACTTCGGCGCCATCTCGCCGATGACGAGGTGCAGGAAGGTCACGACGACGAGCGCCAGCGCGAACGCCAGCACGTCGGCGAGCCAGTACGGCAGACCCCAGCCCTCGAGCACCGGCGACAGCGCGTAGTCGATCGCGGGCTTCGTGATCGCACCGAGCAGGAAGGTGCACACCGTGATGCCGAGCTGCGCGAACGCGAGCATGACGGTGAGCTCGTTGACGCCGCGCAGCGCGGCGCGAGCGGATGCGCTGCGAGGCGCCTCCTCCTCGAGCCGGTGGCGGCGGGCGGCGAGGAGCGCGAACTCCACGATGACGAAGAAGGCGCTCGCGACGATCAGCAGCGTCGTGACGAGGGTCACCACCCACCAGCTCATCGGGCCACCTCCTCGGACGGGGCGTCGGAGGCGACGGCATCGGCCTCCACGCGCTCGCCCGTCGACCGGTCGAGCTCGACGAGGCGCAGCACGACCTGCGAGGGCACGTGCCGCTCGACGGCCGACACCTCGATCTCGAGCCAGCGGTCGATCTCGATGCCCTCGACCATCTCGCCCGCCTGCTCCGGCAGGTCGACGCGCACGACGTCGCCCTCGGCCGGCAGGTCGCCGTGATGGCGGATGGCGACGCCCGCGATGGTCTCGTCGTCGCCCTCGGGCAGGTCGTGGCCGATGAGGCGCTCGACCTCGTCGACGTGCACGTCGCCGGGCAGCACCCACGCGTGGTCGCCGCTCGCGACGACCGCGATCTCATCCGTGTCGTGCTCGTCGGCGATCTCGCCCACGACCTCCTCCGTGAGGTCCTCGATCGTGAGGATGCCGTCGAACGAGCCGTGCTCGTCGACGACGCACACCAGCTCGTTGCGGGTGCGCTGCATGCGGTCGAGCGCCTGCGGCAGCAGCATCGTCGCGGGCAGCACCACGGCATCCCGCATCACCTCGGTCACGGGCGCCGAGTCGGGCGCCTGCGACCGCAGCACGTCGACGAGCTCGACGACGCCCAGGGGCGAGTCGTGGTCGTCGACCACGGGGTAGCGGGTGTGCGCGGTCGCCATGCGCGCCCGCACCTCGCCGATCGTCGCGTCGGGCGACACCGAGTCGACGCGCGAGCGCGGCACCATCGCGTGCTCGACGTCGCGCTGCGGGAAGTCGAGGATGCGGTCGATCATCATCGACAGGTCGGCGGGCAGGTGCCCGCTGACGCGCGACTCCTCGACGATCGCCTCGAGGTCGCGGGCCGTGGCGCTGGCGTCGACGTCCTCGAGCGGCTCGATGCGCACGAGCCGCAGCAGCGCGTTCGCCGCCTTGTCGAAGACGGTGATCAGCCAGCCGAACGCCAGCAGGTAGATGCGGGTCGGCAGCGCGAGCGCGCGGGCGAGCGGCTCGGGGTTCGCGATGGCGTAGTTCTTCGGGTACAGCTCGCCGAAGATCATCGTGACGATGGTGGCGAGCACGAGGGCCGCGGTCGTGCCGACGAGCACGCTCACACCGGCGGGGATGCCGACGCCGCCGAGCAGCACGCCCAGCGACTCGCCGATGAGCGGCTCGGCGACGTAGCCGATGAGGAGGCCCGTCACCGTGATGCCGAGCTGCGCGCCCGACAGCATGAACGACGTGCGCTTCGTGATGGCCTGCACGCGCTTCGCCTGCGCGTCGCCGCTCGCGGCCTTCGCGGCGATCCGCGACCGGTCGACGGACATGTAGGCGAACTCCTGCGCGACGAAGAAGCCGCAGGCCGCGATGATCGCCAGCGTCAGCAGGATGCCGAGGAGCAGCGTGAGCGTCGCCTCGAGCATCAGCACTCACCCCCTCGGGCGGTGCGGGGCGTCAGGCCGGGTGATCGGCCCTCCGCGTCGGGACTTCGTCCCTCCGAGTCGAGGGAGGGACTTCGGCCCTCCGAGTCGGGGGCGGGGCTTCGATGGCTCACGGGTGTCTCTCTCGTGGGTCAGGGAACAGGTCCTCCCAGCGTACGGGCGCCCGCGGCCGCGCACGCTGGTAGCGACGCTTCCGGAAGCACTGCATCGGCACGTCATAGGAAGCGACCCCGCGTCGCGTGGCTCGGGATCGATCGGACACGGGGTGCCGAGGCGCGCAGGGAGCGCCTAGGCTCACCCCATCTCGACCTGCGGAGGCCGCTGTGACGACGATCGTCTCGACCCTGTTCATCTCGCTCGACGGCGTCGCCGAGATCGACCCCGACTGGCACTTCCCGTACTTCGACGAGGCGGTCGGTGCCGCCGTCGGCGAGGACTACGCCGACGCCGACGCGCTCATCCTCGGCCGCGTCACCTACGACTCGTTCGCGGGCGCATGGCCCGAGCGCGAGGCGGCGGGCGGCGAGGATGCCGGCTTCGCGAAGGAGCTCGGCGACCTCCGCAAGGTCGTCGCGACGCGCGGCATGCAGGAGCTCGGCTGGCGCGCCGTCGAGCGCACGAACGACGTCGTCGCCGCCGCGCAGGCGCTCCGCGAGGAGGGCGTCGAGAAGGTGCTGGTCGCGGGCTCCATCACGATCGTGCGCGCCCTCATCGACGCGGGCCAGCTCGACGAGCTGCGCCTGCTCATCCATCCCGTCGCCGCGGGCACCGGCGCGCGCCTCTTCGCCGACGGCTCGCCCATCCAGCACTTCTCGCTCGTGCGGGCAGATGCGCTGCCCACGGGCATGCTGCGCACGATCTACCGCGTCTCGCAGGGGCCGACGGCGCACGGCGAGACGCCCGCGTCGTACGACGACGCCGCGCAGCACCTCCCGGGCGACGGCGCCGACGCCTCGCGCGAGGGCGACTTCGGCGTCGACCCCGGGTGACCGACCGCGCCGCGCCGGCGCCGCCGTCGCGCGACCTCGACGCGACGGGCGGGCATCCTCCGCTGCGCCCCGTGCGCGCGACGGTGCGCTCGGCGCGCATCGCGGCGGGCAGCGATCGACGAGCGCCATAGCGCGGGTCGCGCCGTCGCGTCCAGCGGGTGCGGGGCGCCGCTCGCGACGGGCAGCATGCGAGCATGCTGTTCCTCCAGGGTGACGACGCCGGCCCCTCCGACCCGCTGACCGCCGATCTGACGCCCGTGTTCCAGGTGCTCGGCATCGTGGGCGCCATCGCGGTGGTGCTCGCGCTGATCGTGATCGTCGTGCGCTTCCGGCGGCTGCGGCGGCAGGAGACGCTGCCGCGTCCGCTGACCGTCGCGGCGGTGGTGGGCGGCGCGATCGGCTTCCTGCTGCTCGTCATGGCGATCGGTGCGGGCGTCGTGGCGGCCTGACGCCACCGCGCCGCTCGGGTGGCGCTCACCCGTCGGGGCTATGGTCACGGCATGGGTTGGGCACCGCTGCGCTTCGAGACCACCATCGGCGTCGACGTCAAGGGCGAGACGTGGTCGTGCGTCGCGATCCCCGGCTCCGCCGAGCACTTCGGCACGGGCAGGTCGGTGCGCGTGGATGCGCAGGTCGACGACGTGCCGCTGCCCGACGTCGGCGCGATGCCGACGGGCACCGGCGATCACATGGTGTCGCTCAGCGCGAAGGTGCGCGCTCGGCTCGGGAAGGACGTCGGCGACGCCGTGACGGTCGTCGTGTCGCCGCGCCCCTAGCCGGCGTCCGCTCGGCGCGCCCTCAGCCGCGGTCGCCGAGCACGACGGGATCGTCGAGCGGCGTGCCCTGCTCGTAGGGGCCGAAGAAGAGGTCGGCGCCATCGGCCGCGAGCGTCGTGCCCGCGCCGTGGCGCGCACCGTCGTCGTCGCCGCGGGTCATCGACGCGACGTCGGCGAAGTGCAGGCGCACCGTGGGGGCGTCGGGGTCGGCGAACTCGAGCCGCCAGCCGTCGCCGACCGGGGTGAGCGACGGCTCCGACAGCTCGACGTGCATCATGCCGCTGTGGCCCTGGAACGTCACGCAGCCGCCGAATCGCAGCACGCCGCCCTCGGTGCCGAGCGGCGGGAAGGCGAAGCCGCCGGCCGTCTCGGCCACGCCGTCGTCGAGCAGCACCTCGCCATCGGGCATGCCGCGCACGTAGTCGATGAGCGACGCCTTGATGCGCCACACGAGCGAGCCCGGGGCGGGGGAGGCGGCGGCGGAGGCGGCGAGCGCGGGATGAGCCGCGGCCCCGGCGGCGTCGGATGCGGGCGCGTCGGCGTCGGCGGCCGGCGTCGGCTCGGTGTCGGGCATCGCCACAGCGTAGCCCGGTGACCCTGGGGCGAGGTCGCGTATCGCAGGCGATCCCGGCAGCGGAGGGGGCATGTTCCCTCCGCTGCCGGGATCGCCTGCGAGACGTGGATGCGACCGCGACGGCGGCCGCCACCGCCCGGGCCGCTAGGCGTCGACCGCCGGCCAGGCGATCGTCGTCGCGAAGTCGAGCAGCGCGCGCACGCGCGCGGGCGGCTCGACGTCCGCCGACCACAGCACGTCGACGCCCACCGCATCCACCGCGGGCTCGAGCTCGCGGCGCACGAGCGGCAGCCCCTCGTAGCTCGCGGCGTTGGCCGGCCGCTGCACGAGGATGCCGTAGCCGAGCCCGCGGCCGACGAGCGTGCGCACGGCCTCGTAGCTGCGCACCCGCTGGCGGATGCGGGGTGTGAGCCCGCGAGCGGCGAAGAGGCTGAGGGTGTGCTCGCTCGACGGCGGCGCGTCGAGCAGGATGAGGTCGCGGTCGACGAGCTCCTCGAGCCGGATGCGCTCGCGGTCGGCGAGCGGGTCGCCCGCGGCGAGCACGACGTGCGCGGGCAGCGCGTAGAGGCGTGCGCGGCGCGGGGTGCCCGGCACGAGGCGGTCGTAGACGAACGCGACGTCGATCTCGCCCGACTCGATGCGGCCGACGAGGCCGTCCTGCGTCGTCTCGACGACGCGGAGGTCGACGCGCGGATGCTGCGCCGCGAACCCTGCGAGCAGCGGCGGCAGCACGGTGGGCGCGAGCGTCGGGAAGCATGCGATGGCGATGGGGCCGACGAGCTCGCCGTCGGCGGCGGTGACGCTCGTCGCGAGCTCGCGGGCGCTCGCGAGCAGCGGGCGCGCCTGGGCGACGACGTGGGCGCCGGCGCTCGTGAGCGTGAGGCCGTGCGCGCGGCGGCGCACGGCGAGGTGCGCGCCGAGCGAGCGCTCGAGCTCGCCGATCGCATCCGAGATCGCCGACGCCGACACGTGGAGGCGCGCTGCGGCCGCGGCGATCGTGCCCGCGTCGGCTGCGGCGACGAGGTACGCGAGCTGGCGCAGCGTGAAGTCGGGGACGGGTGCGTCGCTCACGCGCCCCGACCCCTCTGACTGGGCACTTGATGCTGCCGACACGGCGTGCGCGCGACATCGTCTGCCCGTTCGGCGGCATCGAGTGCCCAGTCCGTGATCCGGCGAGGTCGGTGTGCGTGCATTCCTCGGTTCTACCGTAGAAGGACCGCGCATCTCTCCGCTTTTCGCGGGGAGGCGGGCGCAGCATCCTGGATGCACCGCGGCGACGAGGCCGCGGCAGGAAGCGGACGACACGATGCCGAACCCACCCGTGGCCGACTGGGTCGAGATCCCCGACCTGTATCGCGACCCCTTCCCGATCTACGAGCGCCTGCGCGCCGAGGGTGGCGTGCACTGGGTGCCGAGCGTCGGCCGCTACCTCATCACCTCCTACGACGCCGTGCACGCGACCGAGGTCGACCAGGAGACCTTCTCGGCCAACGAGGAGGGGTCGCTGCAGATCCGCGCCATGGGGCACTCGATGCTGCGGCGCGACGACCCCGAGCACTACCTGGAGCGCAGGGCGTGGCAGCCGACGCTGCGACCCGGCGTCGTCAAGCGCGTCTGGCGCGGCGTCTTCGAGCGCAATGCCGCCCGCTATCTCGAGGAGACGATCGCGAAGGGTCCCGGCGACGCCGACCTCATCTGGGACTTCGCCGCACCCTTCGCCGCCGAGAACCTGCGCGAGATGCTCGGCTTCCACAACGTGCATCAGAGCGACCTGCAGCGGTGGTCGCAGACCCTCATCGACGCGACCGGCAACTACGCCGACGACCCCGAGGTGTGGGCGAGGGGCCAGCGCTCGTTCGACGAGGTCGACGCGGCCCTCGACGAGATGCTCGCGTGGCACGCGAGGCATCCCGACCACTCGCTCATCTCGCAGCTCATCCGCATCCCCGACTACCGGATGCCCATCGAGCGCATCCGCGCGAACGTCAAGATGACGATCGGCGGCGGGCTCAACGAGCCGAGGGATGCGCTGGGCGTCGCCGCGTGGGCCGTGCTCACGCATCCCGAGCAGCGGCGCATCGTCGAGGCCGACGCGAGCCTGTGGCCGACGGTCTTCGAGGAGACCATCCGTTGGATCTCGCCCATCGGCCTCTACTCGCGGCAGACGACGCGCGACGTCGAGCTCGCGGGCGTTGCGCTGCCGAGGGGCGCGCGGCTCGGCATCTGCATCCTCTCCGCCAACCGCGACGAGACGGTGTGGGATCGCGCCGACGTCTTCGACGTGCGCCGAGAGGTCAAGCCGCACCTCGCGTTCTCGAAGGGCGTGCACGTGTGCCTCGGCAGCTGGGCGGCGCGCTCGGCGGTCGCCGACGTCGCGCTGCCCATGCTCTTCGAGCGGCTGCGGGGCCTCGACCTCGTGCCCGACCGGCCGGCGGAGGTCGGCGGATGGGTCTTCCGCGGCATGCTGTCGATGCCCATCCGATGGGATGCCGTCGCAGGCCCGGGCGGTGCGAGCGCGCCGGGTGCCGCCGACGCCGCCCGCGACGAGGCCGCGCCGGCCCTCGCCCCGCGCATCGCCGTCGTCGGCTCGGGTCCCGCGGGATGCTTCAGCGCGCAGGCGCTGCGCGCTGCCATGCCCGCCTCCCGCATCGACGTCGTCGACCGACTCCCCGTGCCGTCGGGGCTCGTGCGCTACGGCGTCGCCGCCGACCACCAGGGCACGAAGGCCGTCGCGCGCCAGTTCGACCGGCTCCTCGCCGACGACGGGGTGCGCTTCGTGGGCAACGTGCCCGTCGACGGCCCGGATCTCGCCCGACTGCGCGACGCGTACGACGCCGTCGTGCTCGCGACGGGGCTCTCGGCGGATGCGGCGCTCGCGATCGAGGGCGCGGGACTGCCGGGCGTCGTGGGCGCCGGCCGCGTCACGCGAGCCCTCAACGGGCATCCCGACGAGCCCGACGTGCCGGCGCTCGGCGCGCGCGTCGTCGTCGTGGGGCACGGCAACGTCGCGATGGACGTCGCGCGCCTCGTCGCGCGCGATGCCGCCGAGCTGGACGGCACCGACCTCGACGACGCCGTGCATCGCGCGCTCGCGGGCGACGTGCGCGAGCTGCATCTCGTGGGTCGCTCCGCGCCGGCCGACGCCCGCTTCGACCCCGTGATGGTGCGCGAGCTCGCGACGCTCTCGGGCGTCGAGCACGTCGTGCACGACGCCGACCTCGATGCCGTGCCGGTGGGCAAGGACGCGCGCCTGGATGCCGTGCGAGCGCTCGCCGCGCGCACGCCCGAGGCGGTCGGCGACGTGCGCGTGCGCATGCACTGGTGGTTCGGGGCGACGCCGCTCGCCGTCACGGGCGCGACGGCCGTGACGGGCGTGCGCGTCGCGACGCCGGGCGGCGAGCGCGTGCTCGACGCCGACGCGGTCGTCACGGCCATCGGCTTCGCGGCGGGCGCGGATGCGCTCGTCGAGCCCGGGGCGCACGCCGACGGCCGCGTCGAGCCCGGCCTGTACGTCGCGGGTTGGCTGCGCCGCGGCCCGCGCGGCACGATCCCCGACCAGCGCTCCGATGCGAAGGGGCTCGCGGGGCTCGTGCTCGACGACATGTCGTCGGGTGCCGTGCCGCTCGGCAGGCCCGGCATCGACGCCTTCGAGGGCGCGACGGACCTCGACGGGTGGCGCCGCATCGACGTCGTCGAGCGGCGCGCGGCGGCACCGGGTCGCCGACGTGCGAAGCTGCGCACCGTCGAGGCGATGCTGGCCGCGGCGACGGATGCGTCGATCCCGCTGCCGACGACGGTCGCGGCCGCGGCGTCGGCGGGCGGCGGCGTGCCCGTGACGATCCTGTTCGGCACGGAGTCGGGCGGCGCCGAGCTCGTCGCCGACGAGCTCGCGCAGCACCTCGGGGCTCGCGCCGACGTGCAGGTGCTCGACCTCGCGGACGCGACGCCGGACGGGCTCGACGCGTCGCGCATCCACCTGCTCGTCTGCTCGACGTACGGCGACGGCGAGGTGCCCACGTCGGCGCGGCCGTTCCACGCGGCGCTCGTCGCCGATGGCGCTTCGCTCGAGGGGCTGCGCTACGCGGTGCTCGGCATGGGCGACACGTCGTACGCGAGGACGTACTCGCGCGGCTCCGAGCTCGTCGACGAGGCGCTCGCCGCACGCGGCGCGACGCGCATCGGCGAGTACGGCAGGCACGATGCGTCGGGTCCGCTCGATGTCGGCGAGGTCGCGCGGGCGTGGGCCGACGGCGTGCTGGCCTCGGACGAGGCCCAGGTGGTCGCCGCCGGGTGACGGGGTCGCGTGCCCGCCGGCTCGGGGGAGCGCTCGGCGCATCGGGTGGAGAGGGGCCGGTCGGAGGCCTGCGGCCGGCTGTGCGAGCGGCCCGCGAGCGACGGCGCCCAGGTGACACGCAGCGCTCGCCTCGCGCGGTGACGGCGGATGGGTGCATGATCGTCTGCGTGCCGCACGACGTGACCGCCGACCTCCGCGAGATGCAGGAGCTCCTCCGCGCATTCGACGACGAGACGATCGGCATCCGCGACGCCTCGAGGCTCGAGCGGCTCGACGCCTGCGCTGCCTCCGCAGCCGCGGTGCTCGGCGACACCGACCTCGAGCGCTCGGTGTCGATGTGCATCCTCACCGCGACGCAGGCGGCCGACGAGGCGCGGGAGGCGGCGGCGAGCCACGCGCGCCGCCCCATCCTGCGCCCGCTCACCCAGGCGCAGTTCGACGCCCGCATCGACACGGCCACCGACGCGATCGCCGTCGCCCTCGCCGACCTCGACGACGACGCGGCGCAGCAGCCGCGCGCGCCGCGCGCCCACCGCGCGCCCGTCGAGCGCTGAGTCGCCTCAGCGGCGCACGAGCCTCGCGAGCGCCCAGGCTGCGACGGGCGCGTACGCGGCGGTCACGGGCAGGGGTCCGCGCAGCACGAGGCGCGTGAGGGTGCCCTCGCGCTCGGTGCCCACCTGCGTCGCGGCGACGACGGAGTGCGCGAGCCGCAGCCGTACGGGGCCGACCCGCACCGTCCACGACCAGGTGCGCGCCCGCTCGTCGACGGCGTCGACGCGGAAGCGGGCGACGAGCCCTCCGATCGCGACGACGCGACCGGTGAGGCCGGGGTGGATGCGCGGAGCCTCGTCGTCGCCGTCGACCTCGACGGCGCGCAGGTGCCGTGCCCACCACGTCCAGCGGTCGGTGCGGGCGTATCGCTCCCAGGCGAGGTCCGGGTCGATGGGTCCGCCGACGGCGAGGTGGATGCGGCCGCCACGCACCCTCATGCGGGCTCCGTCGCGACGCTCATGACGGCAGGCTATCCGGGATGCCCCACCCGATCGAGCCGCACGAACGTGAGGACTCGTCGACGACGATTGCGAATACGTCACATGTATGATCTACTGATCCCGCCGCTGCCCGGCGGCCCTGTCGTCAACGACGTCGACTGAAAGGCGCGAACCCATGGCGCATCGCCCCATCACCCGCATCCCCCGCACGCTCATCGCTGGTGCCGCGATCGCCGGCCTCGGCCTCCTCGCAGGCTGCAGCGCCGGCGGCGCAGGCGGCGAGGTCGACCCCGAGTACGGCTTCGTCACGGCCGAGCAGGTCGACGACAGCCCCATCACCATCTGGGTCGACGCCACGCGACAGCCCGCGGTCGAGGCCTTCCAGGCCGCGAACCCCGACATCGACGTCGAGATCGTCGTCGACGACGGCTCGGCAGGCGCATCCGGCACCTTCCAGACCCGCATCGGCCTCGCCGACCAGGCGGGCGAGGGCTGGCCCGACGTCGTCTTCTCATCGCAGGCGAACGACGCCGCGTGGGCGTCGCAGGAGAACGCGGGCCAGCAGGCCTTCGCCGCACCGCTGAACCAGGGCTTCCTCGACGACGAGCTCCTCGACGGCTTCACCGAGGGCGCGCTCGCACCCGCCACGATCGACGACACCGTCTACGGCCTCCGCAACGACCTCGCACCCGTGGTGCTCTGGTACAACGCAGCGCTCTTCGAGCAGTTCGGCTACGACGTGCCCACGACGTGGGAGGAGTACGAGGCGCTCGGCGAGACGCTCGCGGCCGAGCACCCCGGCTACTTCCTCGGATCCGTCGGCGACTCGTTCGTCGGCCCCTACGTCTACTACTGGGCAGGCGAGGCGCCCATCTTCCAGGTCGACGGCCAGGAGTTCTCCTCCGACCTCTCCGATCCGAACGCCGAGAAGGTCACCGACATGCTCGACGCGATGATCGCCAACGGCTCGCTCATCCAGGACAGCCTCTTCAGCGCCGAGTTCGTCGCGCAGGCCGACCAGCTGCTCGCGATCCCCGGAGCCGCCTGGTACGCGGGCGCCCTCTTCCAGAACCCCGACAGCATCGGCGCCGAGCCCGGGGAGTGGGGCGCCGCAGCCCCGCTCACGTGGGAGGACGGCGCCGACGTCACCGGCAACATCGGTGGCGGCATGTGGTACGCCTCGAGCCACTCGCAGAACCTCGACGCCGTCGAGACGTTCCTCGAGTTCATCGTGACGAACGAGGAGACCGCCGGCACCGGCGGCCTGCCCGCATACGACGCCGCCGCCGTGACGTGGCTGGCCGCCCAGGCCGAGAGCGGCTTCTTCGCCGGCGACTTCGAGGGCGCGATCTCCACGGCCGCCGAGACGGTGTGGGATGGCTGGGGCTACCCGAGCTTCTCGCCCGAGACCGCCTATGCGAGCGTCATCGTCCCCGGGCTCGCAGAGGGGCAGACGATCGCCGAGCTGTCCGACGCGTGGCAGACGGAGATGGAGAACGAGGCGCAGACCGTCGGCTACACCATCCGCTGACACCCGCCATCCCTTCGAGCCAGGAGCATCGATTCCGATGATCGACACCCGTCCCGCGGCCGCACCCGCACCTCCTCGTCAGGTGCGGCCGCGGGCCGGCGCCCGCCGCCGGGCGCCGGCGAGGACCCAGGGGCGGATGGGCGTCGTCTTCGTCGCCGCCTACGTCGTCCTCCTCGTCGCGTTCGGCATCGGCCCCGCGCTCTACGCGCTGATCCTCGCGTTCAGCCGCGACGGCGCGTTCGTCGGCATCGACAACTTCCTGCGGGTCTTCGCCGACTACCGCTTCCTGCCGGCCGTCGGCCACGTCGCGATGTACGTCGTCGTGTGGCTCGTGAGCCTCATCGTGCTCGTGGTGCTGCTCGCCCTGCTCGTGCACGCCATCCGCGTGCGCTGGGTGTCGGTGAGCCTGCGATTCCTGTACTACATCCCCGGCGCCCTCGCGGGGGCGTCGAGCGTGCTGCTGTGGCTCTTCGTGCTCGACCCGTCGGTGAGCCCCGTCTCGTTCTTGCTGCGGGCGCTCGGCAACGAGACGTTCGTGCAGGTGCTGCGCGTCGACACCCTGCACGTCGTGCTCGCGATCATCGCGTTCTGGACGGGCGCGGGCGGCTGGATCGTCATCATGTACGGCGCGCTCAACAACATCAGCACCGAGGTGATGGAGGCGGCCCGCATCGACGGCGCCGGCCCCGTGCAGACGGCCCTCCACATCCAGATCCCGCTGCTGCGCAAGTGGATCTCCTACATGGCGATCATGTCGCTCGCCGCAGGCACGCAGCTCTTCGTCGAGCCGCGCGTGCTCGCGCAGGCGAGCCGCGGCGTCGTCGGGCAGGACTACTCGCTCAACCAGCTCGCCTTCCTCTACGCGTTCCGGCAGAACGACTTCCACGGCTCGGCAGCGATCTCGATCGTGCTGCTCGTGGTCGCCCTCGGCCTCAGCGCCTTCTTCGTCTTCAGGGGTGGTCTCTTTGAGCGCGACTGAGCTCGCAACCCGCGACATCCGCACCGTCACCGGCGGTCGCCCGCCTCGCCGCGTGAGGACGGCGGGACCCGTCAGCCCCGGCCGGTGGCTCGGCCGAGCCACGAGCACGCTCGTGATGGTCGTGTTCCTGCTGTTCTTCACCGTGCCGCTCGTGTGGCTGCTCATCGCACCCACGAAGGACGCGAGGCAGCTGCTGCTCGACCACCCGTTCTCGTTCGGCACGCTCGAGCAGGTCGGACGCAACCTCGAGAGCCTCGCCGGCTACCAGGGCGGGCTCATCTGGACGTGGCTCGGCAACTCCGTCGCGTACTCGCTCGGCGCGCTCGTCATCACGCTCCTCGTGTCGATCCCCGCCGGCTACGCCCTCGCGCTCACCGAGTTCCGCGGCCGACGGCTGCTGCTCGCCATCACGCTCATCGTCATGCTCATCCCCAACACGGCGCTCGTGCTGCCGATCTTCCTCGAGCTGAGCGCCGTGCGCCTCATCGGCTCCCCGCTCGCCGTGATCCTGCCGTTCTCGTTCTTCCCGTTCGGCGTGTACCTGACGTACATCTACTTCTCGACGACGATCTCGCGCGACCTGCTCGATGCCGCGCGCATCGACGGCGCGAGCGAGCTGCGCGTCTTCGGCACCGTGGCGCTGCCGCTCGCGACCCCCGTCGTCGCGCTCGTCGGCTTCTTCTCGTTCACGGGCAACTGGAACAACTACTTCCTGCCGTTCGTGACGGTGCCGGGCCGCGACGCGCCGCTGCAGGTGGGCCTCGCCGAGCTGCTGTCGAACGTGCCGCAGTTCAACCCCACGAGCGCCGCGTCGACGACGATCCAGCTGCCGGCGCTCGCGCTCGCGACGCTGCTCGCCGTCGCGCCCGTGCTCATCGTCTTCCTCTTCTCGCAGCGCTTCCTCGTGACGGGCATGACCGCGGGCGGGACGAAGGAGTGACTCGCCGCGTCGGCATGCTCTGCCGGATGCGGCCGGAGCGTGCCGCCGAGTACCTCGCGCTGCACGCCGCCGTCTGGCCGCAGGTGGAGGCGACGATCATCGCGTGCGGCATCCGCGACTTCACCATCTGGCGGCACGGCGACGTGCTCGTGGCGTCGTTCGAGTACGTCGGCGACGACTACGACGCCGACCAGGCGCGCATGGCGGCGGATCCGGCCACGCAGGAGTGGTGGTCGCGCACGGCACCGTGCCAGGTGCCCTTCGACGACGGCCTCGAGCCCGGGGCGACGGGGTCGTGGCAGCTGCTCGACGAGGTGTGGCACCTCGGCTGACGCCGCGCCCGGCGCGACGACGGCGGGCGCCCGCGCCGTCGCACGAGCGCCCGCCGTCGTGGCTCAGCGCTGCGGCTCGTCGCCGCGCTCGTCGCCGTCGGCTGCGCGCGTCGGCTCCTCGGCCGCCTCGAGGTCGACGGCCGCCTGCGACGCCGCGAACTCGGGGGTGTCGAACACCTCGCCTGCGATCGGATCCTGCGTGAGGCGATCCTCGTCGACCTGCGCGACGCCGTCGGCATCGACGTCGACCGCGTCCGACGGCACGCTGTGCAGCGCGATGAGCACCTCGCCCGAGCCAGGCGCCTGCGAGGGGCCCGGCAGCGACGCCGACAGGCCGGCGAACGTCGACGACACCTCGCGGCGGCGGCGCAGGAGTCCGCGACGGGTCGAGCCGCCGGCTGCCGCTGCCTGCGCGAGCGCCTCCGGCCCCATCTCGGTGGCCGAGGCGACGCGGGCGCGCACGTAGCGCGGCGTCGACGCGACCTCGAAGTGGAACGCGCGCAGCAGCGAGACGCATGCGAGCGCCATGATGACCGAGAACGGCACCGCCGTCGCGATCGACGCGGTCTGCAGCGCCGTGAGCGCCTCCGAGCCGCCGACGACGAGCAGCACGCCCGCCGCGGTCGCCGCGATGGCGACCCACAGCATGCGCGTCAGCCGCGGGGTCGTCGTCGCGCCACCGGTCGCGAGGATGTCGACGACGAGGGCGCCCGAGTCGGCCGACGTGACGAAGAAGAACACGATGACGAGGATGGCGAGCACGCTCGTCACCTCGGCGAGCGGGAACGTCGCGAGCAGATGGAAGAGCGACGTGTTCGTGTCGACGGCGCCGTCGACGAGCATGTCGCCCTCGGCCAGCTGCCGGATGATCGCGGAGTCGCCGAAGATCGTGAACCACAGGATGCCGATGATCGTCGGCGCGAGCAGCACCCCGAAGACGAACTGGCGGATGGTGCGACCGCGCGAGATGCGTGCGATGAACATGCCCACGAAGGGCGCCCAGCTCATCCACCACCCCCAGTAGAAGATCGTCCAGCCGCCTGCCCAGCCGTCGTCCGCGAGCGGCCACGTCTCGAAGGCGAGGCTGGGCAGCGCCGAGAGGTACGAGCCGGTGTTCGCGACGAACGACTGCAGGAGGACGAGCGTCGGACCGAGCGCGAGCACGAAGACGGCCAGCAGCGCGGCGAGCGTCATGTTGACGTTCGACAGCCACTTGAGGCCCTTGTCGAGCCCCGAGACGACCGACAGCGTCGCGAGGCCGGTGACGATCGCGATCAGCACGATCGCCAGCGTCGGCGACTGCTCGAACAGCCCGAGGAACTCGAGGCCGGCCATGATCTGCTGCACGCCGAGTCCGAGCGACGTCGCGACGCCGAACATCGTGCCGACGATCGCGACGACGTCGATGGCGTGGCCCATCCACCCCTCGACGCGGGCGCGCCCGAGCATGGGCTCGAGCAGCCAGCGGATCGACAGCGGACGCCCGCGACGGAAGGTCATGTACGCGAGCCCGAGGCCGACGACCACGTAGATCGCCCACGCGTGGAGGCCCCAGTGGTACAGCGTGAGATCCATCGCCAGGCGGGCCGCCGCATCCGTGCCGCCCTCGACGCCCGCGTTCTCGGGCGGCGTCGTCATGTGCGACAGCGGCTCGGCCACGGAGTAGAACACGAGGCCGATGCCCATGCCCGCCGAGAAGAGCATCGTGAACCACGAGAGCGTCGAGAACTCCGGCTCCTCGTCGTCGCGGCCCAGGCGGATCGCGCCGATGCGCGACAGGCCCACGTACAGCGCGAAGATCACGAAGCCGGTCGCGGCGAGGACGTACCACCAGCCGACGCCGTTCGTGATGGCCGTGTTCAGCACCGTGAACGCGTCGCCGCCCGTCTGCGAGTACAGGATGGCGAACAGCGTGAGGCCGACGATCAGCACGATCGCGGGGATGAAGACGGGCTTCGACAGCTGCGCCCACACCTCCCGCGGCGACCAGTCGCGAGCGAGCTGCGAGATCTGGCGGTCTGCCATGGGTGGAGGTCCTCCTGGGGGTGCGTGTGCGCCGGGTGCGCGTGGTGCGTCGAGTCCTGCGGCGCCGTCGGAGCAGACCGACCGACAACCCTACTGAGACACGGCGCCTCGTGGGCGGAGGTCGCAGGGATGCTGCACGGAGGGCCGCGAGCGGGGCGGCATCGTGCGGCGCACCGCGGGCGACGCACGATGCGACCGCGAGCGCTGGCGGCTGGTCGCACGCGCCCGGAGCCGGTATCGTGAGCGGCTGGTGTGCCGGGAAGCCTGGTCGGCGCGCCGCAGCGGACGCTGCGGCGGTCGTCGACGAAGGGATCCTCGATGCACGCTCACCTGCACGCCGTCACGTCCTCGCTCCGTCGCGAGACGACGAGCGGCATCCTGCTCCTCGTCGCTGCCGCGGCCGCGCTGATCTGGGCCAACTCGGCCTGGCAGGAGGCCTACCGAGGTCTCGCCGCCACCGAGATCGGCCCCGCGGCGCTGCATCTCGACCTCTCGCTCTCGACCTGGGCGGCGGACGGGTTGCTCGCCGTGTTCTTCTTCGTGGTCGGCGTCGAGCTGAAGCATGAGATCGTCGCAGGCAGCCTGCGCACGCCTCGCGAGGCCGCCGTGCCGGTGCTCGCGGCGATCGGAGGCATGGCGCTGCCGGCCATCGTCTTCACGATCGTCGTGCTGAGCCTCGGAGATGCCGAGGCGGTCACCGGATGGGCGATCCCCACCGCGACCGACATCGCCTTCGCCCTGGCGATCCTCGCCGTCTTCGGCCGCGGGCTCCCGATGCCGCTGCGCACGTTCCTCCTCACGCTCGCCGTCGTCGACGACCTCCTGGCCATCACGGTGATCGCCGTCTTCTACTCGGCCTCGATCGACGTCGTCGCCCTCGGCCTCGCACTCCTCGCAATCGCCGCGTTCGGCGTGCTCGTGCGCATGCGCTGGGCGCGGTGGTGGCTGCTGATCCCGGTGGCGCTCGTCGCATGGTGGCTCACGCACGAGTCGGGCGTGCACGCGACGGTCGCGGGCGTCGCGCTGGGGGCGGTCGTCCCGGCGTCGCGCATCCACGGCGAGGCCGAGCCGCGCACCCTGCGCTACGAGCACGTCGTGCGTCCGCTCTCGACGGCGATCGCGCTGCCGGTCTTCGCGTTCTTCGCCGCCGGCGTCACGGTCGAGGGCAACGTGCTCGACGTGCTCTCCGAGCCGGTCGCGATCGCGATCGTCGCGGGGCTCATCCTCGGCAAGGTCGTCGGCGTGCTCGGGGTCACCGCGCTCGTGACGATGATCACGCCGCTGCGGCTGCCCGACGGCATCGGGATCCGCGACCTGCGCCCAATCGCCCTGCTGACGGGCATCGGCTTCACGGTGTCGCTGCTGATCTCCGGGCTCTCGTTCCCCGACGGCGAGCACACGGATGCCGCGAGGCTCGCCATCCTCGTCGCCTCGGGCGTCAGCGCCGTGCTGGCAGCCAACGAGCTGCGATGGGATGCTCGGAAGGCGCGCAGGCGCGACATGAACGAGGACGGCGTGCCCGATCGGCCCTGGCCGCTCATCGGCGCGCAGACCGAGGAGGACGCACGATGAGCACGCAGCCCGAGGTCGAGGCGGATCGCGACCTCCCGGACGAGGATCGGGATCGACGCGGCGACGAGGTGCCCGACGACGAGGTGCACGACGACATGGTGAGCGACGCCGGGACGCCGGAGCGCTAGGCGAGGGCTGGGCGGCGGAGTCGGTCCGGCGCGCGCCTCACGGCGAGCGCGGCACGACCGCCCCGCAGCGCCGCGCCGCGAGCAGCGCGAGCGACCGGGCGACCCGGACGGTCTCGGCGATGTCGACCGACTCGCGCGGACCGTGCGCCAGGCGCACGTCGCCCGGGCCGTAGTGCAGGGTGGGGATGCCGCCGAGCCCGGCGTACAGCCGCAGGTCGCTGCCGTAGGGCGCGGCGCCGAGCGCCGCCTGGCGGCCCTCGACGGCGACGATCGCGTCGCGCACCTCGTCGACGAGCGGATGCGCGCGGTCGATCTGGCCGCTCGCGAACTGGCCGCCCACCCATCGCACCTCGGCCGGGTGGTCGCGCAGCCACGCGTCGCGCTCGCACGCCCCGGCGACCGCGCGCTCGAGGGCGGCGCGGGCGGCCGCCGGATCCTCGCCGACCTCGACGCCGAGCCGGCCCGTCGCGACCAGCAGGTCGGGCACGCTGCTCGCCCAGTCGCCGGCCTGCACCGTGCCGATCGAGATCGGATACGGCAGGTCGTCGCCCGCGAAGAGATCGTCGACCACGGCGTTGCGCTCGCGCTCGAGCTCGAGCAGCGCAACGTGCACGGGCAGGAACGCCTCGAAGGCGCTGCGGCCTGCGAGGCGGCTGCTGCCGTGCGTCGCGAGCCCGTGGACGCGCAGCTCGAACGTGAGGGCGCCGGCGTTGGCGACGACGACCTTGCCGCTCGTGGGCTCGGTGATGACGGCGGCGTCGCCCCCGTGGCCCCGCAGCATCGTCGCGAACGCGCCGAGCCCGCCGTCCTCCTCGCTGACGACGGAGTGCACGGCGAAGGGCCGCGTCAGCCGCACGCCCGACGCCACGAGCGCGCGAGCGACCGCGAGGTCGACGGCGACGCCCGCCTTCATGTCGCACGCGCCGCGGCCGTGGACGGCGCCGTCGTGGATCGCGCCGCTCCACGGGTCGCCGTCGCGCCACTGCGCGAGGTCGCCCGTCGGCACGACGTCGACGTGTCCCTGCAGCACGAGCGCGGGCACGCCGCTCGGGCCGAGCACGCCGACGACGCCGATGCCCTCGGTGCGCGGCGCCTCGGTGCCCGGGTGCTGCGGATGCGCGGCGAGCGCCGGCAGGTCGAGCGCCCACGCGTCGACGTCGAAGCCGAGCTCGGTGAGTCGCTGCGCCTGCTCGTGCTGCAGGGCGCTCTCGGCGCTCGTGCCCGTGACGCTCGGGATGCGCACGATGCCGACGAGCTCGTCCACGAGCGCGCGCTCGTCGATCGCGTCGACCACGCGGGCCTCGGCCAGGGTCATCTCGATGGGCGCGGGATGCAGCATGAGGCCGACGGTACGGCTCCACGGTGTCCTTGGGAATGGCACGGATGCGCACGATCCGTCATACGCTGCATGCCATGATGCAGCCGCAGCAGCTCCGCGTGCTCGTGGCGGTGCGCGACACCGGCTCGCTCAACCGCGCGGCACGCGCGCTCGGCTGCGGCGTGCCGTCCGTCGTGCACCACCTCCGAGCGCTCGAGCGGCACCTCGACGCGCGGCTCGTCGACCGCGAGCGCACGGGCACGCGCCTCACGCCGCTCGGCGAGACGTTCGCGGCGGAGGCCGACGAGATCCTCGGCCGCATCGATCGCGCCGAGCTCCTCGTGCGGGCGCAGCGCGATCAGGGGCTGTCGGTCATGCGCATCGGCACGTTCGCGTCGATCGGCTCCCGCATCCTGCCGCGGGCCATCCAGCAGCTGCGCACGCGCCTGCGCGTGCAGGTCGAGGTCGTCGAGGCCGAGCCGACGGAGGTCGTCGCGAGGCTGCGCGCGGGCGAGCTGCACGGCGGGGTCATCTACGACTCGGTCGAGGAGCCGCTGTTCGCGAGCGACGACCTGCACGCGACGCTGCTGTTCGAGGAGCGGTTCCGCGTGCTCGTCGCCCGCGGCGGCCCGCACGACGCTCCACATCCCATCGACCTCGCCGACATGGCCGAGGCGACGTGGATCAGCAGCCGCCACGACGACGAGACGTCGCACCGCGTGCTGCTGCGCGCATGCCGGGCCGCGGGGTTCGAACCCTCGGTACTCATGCGCACCGACGACCTCCACATGATCCACGGACTCGTCGCGGAGGGGCTCGGCTGCGCCCTGACGACGCCCGCAGCCATCGATCGCAGGTTCCCCGTGAGCGTCGTGCGCACGACGCAGGACCTCGGATCGCGGCGCACGTCGTTCATCTGGCGCGCAGGCACGACGCCCGCCGCGGTCGACGAGCTGCGCCGCATCCTCGCCGTCGCGGGCGCCGCTCGCTAGCGCCCGCCCGGCACCCGATCCCATGGAGGTTCTCGGCCGCTTGTGACCTCACGAGCGGCCGAAGACCCATCGAGGCGGTGCGGAGGGTCAGGCGTCGCGGGCCGTGGGGAGGCGGCGGCGGGCCCACGCCTCCGCGATGTGGTGCTGCATCGCGCGCTGCGCACCCTCGGCGTCGCCCGCCTCGATGGCGTCGAGCACGGCCTGGTGCTCGTCGAGCGTGAGGCGCAGGGCCTCCTCGCGCGGCGCGCCCGTGAAGCGGCTCGACTCGCGTGCGCGGTCGAAGAGGATGCGCGTGATCGTGGGGGCGAGCCTCGTGCCCGACTGATCCATGACCGTGAAGTGGAAGTCGACGTCGGCCTGGCTGTACGCCTCGAAGTCGTCGATGGTCTCGGCCATGTGATCGAGCGCGTGCTGCAGCGCCTCGGTGCGCTCGGTCGTGCGCCTGCCCGCGGCTGCGCTCGCCATCGAGCCCTCGAGCACGCCGCGCACGACCGCGAGCTCGTCGAGGATGCCGAGCGAGTCGTCGTGCTCGACGAGCGCCGAGAGCACCACGGGGTCGAGCACGTTCCACGCGCTCGCCTCGTTGACCGACGTGCCGCGGCCCTGCGCGACCGTGAGGAGGCCCTTCTCCTCGACGCGCTTCACCGACTCGCGGATGACGGTGCGGCTCACGCCGAACGTCTGGCTCAGCACGCCCTCCGGCGGCAGCACGGCCCCCGGCTGCACCTCGCCCGTGACGATCGCCTCGACGAGGTCGTGCACGACGGCGACGCCGAGTCGCGCGGGCGGGGTGCGCGGCGTCACGGCTCCCAGCACCGTGCTCGGCTGCTGCGCCTGCGCCGGTTCGGTCATGCGGACAGCGTACTGGGCAGGGTGAGCACGCCATCGATGCGGCGGGGGATGCCGGCGTCGGCGTCGCGCACCTCGACGGGCAGCAGCGCCTCGGGGGCGTCCTGCCATGCGAAGGGGCGCAGGAAGCGGCGGATGGCCGTCATGCCCACCGACGTGTGCAGGGTGTTCGTCGCCGGCCACGGCCCACCGTGGTGCTGCGCCCACGACACCCGGACGCCCGTGGGGTAGCCGTTCACGACGAGCCTGCCCGCACGGTCGGCGAGGTCGGTCGCGAAGCCCGCGAGCGCATCCACCTCGGCGTCCTCGACGTGCAGCGTCGCCGTCAGCGAGTCGGGCACGGCGTCGAGGGCCGCCGTCACCTCGACGAGCTCGCGGTAGCGCACGAGCATCACGAGCGGGCCGAACGCCTCCTCGGTGGCTGCGGGCGTCACGGCCGGCGCGTCGATCTCGAGCACGGCCGGGCTCATGCCGAAGCCCTCGTCGGCGGCGACGGGTGCGACGAGCTCGCGCGCGGCGCCCTCCTCGACGAGCCGGGCGCGGATCTCGTCGAACGACGCGTGGATGCGGCCGTTCAGCAGCGGCTGCGCCGCGGCGTCGCGGGCGAGCGCGACGACGGCGTCGACCACGGCGTCGCCCTCGGCTCCCGCGGGCACGAACGCGATGCCGGGCTTCGTGCACAGCTGCCCCGCGGATCCGGTCACCGAGGCGAAGAGGCCCTCGGCGATGGCGGCACCGCGCGCGGCGACGGCACCGGGGGTGACGACGAGCGGGTTCACGCTCGCGAGCTCGCCGTAGAAGGGGATGGGGCGCTCGCGGCCCTCGATGACGTCGAGCAGGATGCGCCCCGTCGTCAGCGACCCCGTGAAGCCGACGGCCGTGATGCGCGGGTCGGCGACGAGCGCCGTGCCCGCCGGCTGCCCGTAGACGATGCCGACGGTGCCGACCGGCCCGCCGACCGCGGCGACGCCGGCGGCGAGCGCCTCGAACGCGAGCGCCGAGGTGCCCGGGTGCGACGAGTGCGCCTTCGCGACGACGGGGTTGCCCGCCGCGAGCGCCGACGCGGTGTCGCCGCCGGGCACCGAGAACGCGAAGGGGAAGTTGCTCGAGCCGAAGACCGCGACGGGGCCGAGCGGCACGAGCATGCGACGGATCTCCGGGCCAGGGCCCATGGGCGTCGGGCCGGCGTGGTCGATCGCGGCCTCGAGGTACGAGCCCTCCTCGACGGCGTCTGCGAACATCCGCAGCTGCGTCGTCGTGCGCGTGAGCTCGCCCTCGAGCCGCGGCGCGCCGAGACCGGTCTCGGCACCCGCGACGCGCATGAGATCGGCGCGGCGCTCCTCGAGCGCGTCGGCGCAGGCGCGCAGCATGGACGCGCGCCACGCGCGAGGCCGTGCCCGCAGGACGAGGAACGCCTCGTGCGCGGCCCGGGTGATCGCCGCGACCTCGTCGGGCGACGTGGGCTCGACGCCCGCGTCGGTCGTGATGCCCGTGCGCGGATCGGTGGTCGTGAGGGTCATGCCGTGCCTTCCGTGAGCAGTCCGCGCCGCGCGAGCGACGCCATGAGCGCATGGACGCCGAACGTCCACGGCGCTGCGTCGTTCGCGTGCACGACGCGGTCGACGAGCGCCCCGAGACCCGGCGACGCGATGCGCACGACGTCGCCGACGTGGTGCGTGAAGCCGCGGCCCGGCTCGCCGCGATCCTCGCCGGGGGCGAACATCGTGCCGAGGAAGAGCACGAGGCCGTCCGGGTAGCGGTGGTGCCGCAGCGCCTGCGCGACGAGGTCGACCGGGTCGCGGCTGATGCGCGCGAGCGGCGAGGTGCCCTCGAGCACGAAGCCGTCCTCGCCCTCCACGCGCAGCGTCACCGTCTGCGAGCGCAGCGCGTCGAGGTCGAAGCGGTCGTCGAGCAGCCGCACGAACGGGCCGACGGCGGCGGAGGCGTTGTTGTCCTTCGCCTCGCCGAGCAGCAGCGCCGAGCGGCCCTCGATGTCGCGCAGGTTCACGTCGTTGCCGAGCGTCGCACCCACGATGCGGCCGTCGGAGGCGACGACGAGCACGACCTCCGGCTCGGGGTTCGACCACGACGAGTCGTCGCGCACGCCGACCTCGACCGCGGTGCCGACCGTGGCGAGCACGGGTGCCTTCGTGAAGATCTCGGCATCGGGGCCGATGCCGACCTCGAGGTACTGGCTCCACATCCCCTCGGCGACGAGCAGCTGCTTGAGCGCCGTCGCCTGCGGGCTGCCGGGCACGAGCGAGTCGAGGTCGCCGCCGAGCTGCGCGAGGATCCGCTCGCGGATGGGCCCGGCCGCGTCGGCGTCGCCGCGGGCGCGCTCCTCGATGACGCGCTCCAGCATCGAGACGGGGAAGGTGACGCCCGCGGCCTTCACGACGTGCAGGTCGATGGGGGAGAGCAGCCAGGGCGAGCCCTCGTCGCGCGCATCCTCCGGCGTGTTCGCGAGCACGGCCTCGACCGTGCCGCGCACGGGGCCGTCGGCGGCGGCGAGCGCCGCGACGGGGTCGGCGGCCTCGGTGAGGTCGCGCAGCGTCGAGAACGCACGACTCACGTCGACGAGCTCGCCGCCGCGCACGGCGACGACGGACGGGCCGCCGACGGCGGGATCCCAGACCCGGCCGACGAGCACGGCGTCGGCGGCGTCGGCAGGCAGCGCATCCGCGGCGGTGCCCTGCCAGGGCGCGGTGGGCTCAGCGGCCATGGAACACCCCCTGGCGGCGCTCGGCGAACGCTGCGCGGCCCTCGGCCGCATCCTCGGTGGCGAACGCGATGCCCTGCATCTCTCGCTCGTACCGGATGGCGCCGCTCATCGGCAGCTCGAACGCGGCCGCGAGCGTCGCCTTCGCGGTCTGCGCCGCGATCGGCGGGCGGCTCGCGATCGTCGCCGCGAGCTCGAGCGCACGCGGCAGCAGCGCCTCGGGCTCGAGCACCTCGCTCACGAGCCCCCATGCGAGGGCGCGCTCGGCGTCGATCGCCTCGCCCGTGAGGAGCATGAGGGATGCGTTGCTCGCGCCGATCGACGCGGCGAGCATCGCCGACATGCCGCCGCCGCCGATCCATCCGAGCGTGATCTCGGGCGCTGCGAACGTCGCGGTGCGCGAGGCGAGGCGGATGTCGCAGATGAGCGCCGTCTCGAGGCCGCCGCCGAAGGCGTAGCCGTTGACGGCGGCGACGAGGGGCTTCCGCAGCCCGCGCAGCGCGTCGCAGTAGTCGCGGCGGTTGCGGAACTCCCACGGGGTCGCGTAGCGGTCGAGCGTGGCGATGTCGGAGCCCGCGCTGAACGCGCGCTCGCCCGCGCCCGTGAGCACGACGACGCGCACCTCGTCGTCGGCGTCGAGCGCGGCGACGACCCGCTCGAGCGCCTGCGACATCTCCTGCGTGACCGCGTTGAGCTTCGCGGGCCGGTCGAGCGTGAGGATGGCGACGTGGCCGATGCGCTCGAGCCGCACCTCCTCGACGCCGGTGTCGATCGTGGCGGTCATGCTGCGGCTCCCGTCGTGCGTGGCGTGCGGAGGAGGTCGTCGACGCGCTCGTGCGCCTCGCGGCTCGCGACGCGGCCGAGCGCGGCGTCGCGCACGAGCGCCGACGCCGCGGTCTGCACCGCCACGTACCCGGGGAAGCGCGGGCGCACCCACGCCTGCTCGGTCGTGGCGGCCGTGCCGGAGTAGAAGCCGCCCGCGGCGGCATCCACGGCCTGATCGCGCCAGGCGGAGCGCGCGCTCGGCTGCCCGGCGTGCGCGGGGATGAAGGAGCGCTGCGCCTCGTCGCCCATGAGCCAGGCGACGTGGTCGAGCAGCTCGGCGCTCGCCGGCGTGCGCCGCGTGATCGCGATGCCCGTGCCGCCGAGGGTCGAGCCGATGCGGCCGTCGACGGCGGGCGGCGCGCCGAACGCGACGCGCTGCGCGGCGGGACGCTGCGCGTACGAGACGTAGCCGTACACGAGGGGCACGTAGCGCAGGTCGTCGCCCGTGCTCATGCGCTCGAGCAGCGCGATCGGGTTCTCGTCGACGGTGCCGACCGGCGCGTGCGCGGCGAGGTCGGCGAGCACGTCGATCGCGAGATCCCAGGCGTCGTCGCGGATGCGACCGTCGGCGGTCGGATCGGCACCGGCCGAGACCGCGATCGAGCAGAGGCTGAGGAAGGCGTGCGGCCCGGCGAGGTTCGGCGCGACGCCGCCCGCCCGCGCGAGCGAGCGCACGGCATCCCAGTCGACGGGTGCCTCGGGCACCGACTCGGCGCGCCGAGCCGACACCTGCGTCGCGGCGTCGAGCGGCAGCGCCCACAGGCGGCCGTCGACGACGTACGACTCGAGGCTGCGCCCGATCGCCGCCTCCCGCCACCGCGCGACGTCGTCGGCGCCGAACGACTCGTCGACGGCCACGAGGCAGTCGGCCTCGAGGGCGTCGCCCAGGTGCGGATGGTCGAGCACGACGAGGTCGTAGCGCGCCGCGGTCTCGGCGATGGGCGCCGACTCGAAGCCCTCGAGCGGATGCACGTCCCACGCGAGCGTGTCGACGCCGCGCGCCGAGAACGCCTGCGCGGCCGCCTCGAGCGCGACGCGGCCCCGCGGGTGATCCCACGTCAGGCCGCGGTACGCCGTCACGCGGGCACCTGCTCGACCGGCTCGAGCGTCGTCTCGGCGACCACGCCCGACGCGAGCAGCGCATCCACGCGCTCGGAGGCGATGCCGAGCTCGGCGAGCACCTCGCGCGTGTGCTCGCCCGCGAGCGGGGCGCCGCGGTCGATGCGGGCGGGCGTCGCCGAGAACCGGTACGGGAAGCCGGGCACCTTCACGCGCCCTTCCGTGGGGTGGTCGTACTCGACGAACGTGCCGTTGTGCGCGATCTGCGGGTCGTCGACGAGATCCTGGTAGCCGTACACGGGGCCCGCCCACATCCCGGCCGCGAGCAGCGCATCCACCCAGTGCTCGGTCGTGCCGGCGAGCAGGCGCTCGGCGACCTTCGCGTGGATCTCGTCGCGGCGCGCCCAGCCGTCGACCTCGGGGTCGAGCCCTGCGAACGACGGCTCGCCGATGATGCGGCCGAGGCCCTCGAGGTCGGCGAACGCGAGCGCCATGAAGCCGTCGGACGTCTGGAAGACGCCGTACGGGGCGCGGATGTAGACGTGGGCGCTCGGCTCCGCACCGCGGCGCTGCGCGACGCCGCCGACCGTGAAGACCGACAGCTCCTGCATCTGCAGCGTCGTGAGGGCGTCGAGCATGTTCACGGTGACGAGCTGGCCCTCCCCCGTGCGCTCGCGGTGCAGCAGCGCCACGAGCACGGCCTCGAAGGCCGTGGATGCCGTGACGGCGTCGGCGAGGTACTGGCCGGCGGGCATCGGCGGCTCGCCCTCGCGCCCGGCGGAGAGCATCGCGCCCGACATCGCCTGCACGAGCAGGTCCTGCCCGGGGCGCGAGACGTACGGACCCGTCTCGCCGTAGCCCGAGATCGACACGTAGACGAGGCCCGGGTTGATGGCCGAGAGGGTCTCATAGTCGAGGCCGAGGCGCGTCGCGACGCCGGGGCGGTAGTTCTGCAGGAAGACGTCGGCGCTCGCGACGAGCTCGCGCAGCACCGCGGCGCCGTCGTCGGACTTCGCGTCGATCGCGAGCGAGCGCTTGTTGCGGTTGAGCGAGAGGAACGACACGTTGATGCGGTTGCCGCGCGCACCGCCCGCGGCGGCGAAGCGCTGCCATTCGCCGGCCGTCGGCTCGATCTTCACGACGTCGGCGCCGAGGTCGCCGAGGCGCTGCGCGGCGAACGGGCCCGCCATCGCGATGGAGCAGTCGAGCACTCGGTAGCCGTCGAGGGCGCCGCGGGCGTCGGTCATGGTGCGTCCTGTCGTCGAGGGGTCAGTCGTGGACGCGCACCTCGACGCCGTCGGCGGCCGAGGAGCGCAGGAGGGCGTCGATGAGCTCGACGCTGCGGGCGGCGACCTCGGCATCCGAGTGGTTCTCGGTGGAGGCGCCGGTGATGAGGTCGATGAAGCGGGCGGGCGGCACGAGGCACTCGTAGTCGCCCTCGCCGGGCTCGATCGCGAGCTCCTCGCGGCGGCCGTCGTAGCGGCTGAGCGTCACGCGCTCGCGCTCGACGTCGAGCATGAGCACGCCCTCGGTGCCGAAGAGGCGGATGTCGACCTGGTAGCGGTCGCCGTCGGCGAGCGTCGCGGCGCCCGAGAGGGAGCCGAGCGCGCCGTTGTCGTAGCGCACGACCGCGGCGTCGAAGAGGTCGACGGGCGCGCCCGCGCTGGCCGTGCGGCCCGCGACGGTCGCGGCTCGCAGGCCCGTGAGCCACAGCAGCAGGGCGGAGGAGTGGGTGACCTGCCCGTGCGCGTAGCCGCCGCCGTGCTCGGGGCTCGACCACGTGCTCGCCTGCGGGGCGGTCGCGGTCGCCGAGTCCCAGCGCTCGAGCATGTGCGTCGCGTCGCCGCCGAAGAGGCCGCGCGTCGGCGAGGCCATGTGGCACACGGCGTGCTGGATCTCGCCGATCGCGCCCTCGTCGAGCATCCGCTTCGCAGCGATGGTGAACGGCTTGTAGTGCCAGCCGTAGGGCACGAGCAGGTGCGTGCCGGCCCGCTCGGCGCGCTCCACGAGATCCCACGCCTGGTCGGCGTGCAGCGTCATCGGCTTCTCGCACAGCACGTGCATACCGCGATCGAGCGCCTTCGCGGCGGCGTCGTGGTGCAGGTCGTGCGGCGTCGAGATGACGACGGCGTCGATGCCGGCGTCGAGCAGCACGTCGACGTCGTCGGTGGCGACGCGGAAGCCGAACCGCTCCTGCACCGCCGACAGGTCGCCGAGGCCGCACACGGCGACGAGCTCGACGTCGTCGCGTGCGGCGAGGATCGGCAGGTGGTTGCTCGTCGCCCACCAGCCGGCACCGATCGCGCCGACGCGCACGCGCCTCATGCGGCGCTCCAGGCGCGCAGGCCGTCGCGCGTGCCGACGCTCGCGCGCCCGCGCTCGACGAGCCGCTCGAGGTTGCCCGTGACGGGGAAGATCAGGTACTCGGCGGCATCGGGGCCCCACGGGCCGACGTCGCCGGCGATGCGGTGGATGAGCTCGAGGGTCGTGCGCGGGCCGTCGGCCTCCGCGAGCGCCGCCTCGAGCGCACGGTCGAGCACGGCGACGTAGTCGGCCGACTCGTCGAGGAAGGCGTCGACGGCCGTGCCCTCGAAGACGGGGTAGTGCGCCGTGAGCAGCAGCTCGGCGTCGTGGGCGCGGAGGCGCTCGATCGTCGCGAGGTACGGGTCGACGTCGCGGTACGTGGGCGGGAAGGCGGCGCGGCCGTCTGCGAACGGCACCGTGGTGCCGAGCACGGCGTCGCCGATGACGAGCGCACGGCTCGACGGATCCCACAGCGCGAGGTGGCCGGGGCTGTGACCGGGCGCCTCGAGCACGTGCACGATGCGGCCGCCGCCGAGGTCGAACGCGTCGCCGTCGCCGATCGTGCGGGCGAGGGATGCGAGGCGCGTGCTCGCGCGGATGTGCTCGGTGAGCTCGGGCGGGTCGTCGAAGCCGTCGGGCTCGTGGAACTCGCCGTAGCGGCCCGCGATGAGCAGCTCGAGATCCTGGGTCATCGCCGCGTCGGCTGCGCCGGCGAGCAGCTCGACGTGGGGTGCGGCCTCGAGCAGCGCCGCGCTGCCACCCGTGTGGTCGAAGTCGCAGTGCGACGTGATCGCCCAGCGGATGCGCGTCGTCGGCATGCCGATCTCGGCCAGGTACGGCAGCAGCGTGCCTGCGATGGTCTCGTCGACGCCGGTGTCGAACAGCAGCACGCCGTCGGGGCCCTCGAGCAGGTAGAGCGCGACGATGCGCTCGCCGAGCGGCGCGACGACGCGGTGCAGGCCTGGACGGATCCGCATCACGCCGTCCGCTCGGTCGCGAGCCGCAGGCCCGTGCGATGCGAGCGCACGTGCGGGCCCGCTGCGGAGCGCCAGCCGTCGCCCGCCATGCGTGCGGCGATCTCGGACTCGTCGATGCGGATGCCGGCGCCCGGCTCGTCGCCGAGCACGATGCCGCCGTCCTGGAACGCCTGGTCGATCGTCACGCCGATGGGCGAGCCGAGGTCCTGCACCTCGGTGGGCATCGTGTTGGGGACGGCCGCTGCCGCGTGCACGACGGCGGCGTCGGCGGTGTGGCCGACGAGGCTCACGGGCAGGTCGCGTGCGTGCGCCGCGACCGCGACGCGCAGGAAGTGGGTCACGCCCCAGACGGCGCCGATCTGCACGACGTCGACGGCGCCGGCGTCCATGAGCGGTCGGTACTGCTCGAGGCCGGTGAGGTTCTCGCCGGTGGCGACGCTCGCTCGCACGGCGCGCGACAGCGCGGCGTGGCCTGCCGCATCCCATCGGCGCAGGGGCTCCTCGATCCAGACGAGGTCGAGCTCGCGCTCGATGGCCGAGACGTGTCGCACGGCCTGCTTGCGATGCCACGACTCGTTGGCGTCGAGCATCAGGCCCGGGTGCTCGGCGTTGCGGTGCAGGGCCTCCTCGACGATGCGCAGCCTGCGCACGTCGTCGGCGACGTCGCGGCCGCCCTTCAGCTTGCCGCTCGTGTAGCCGCGCTCGGCCATCGAGCCGTAGAGCGCGGCGAGACGCTCGTCGTCGAGGGCGATGTCGAGCCCGGACGCGTAGCCGTCGACGTAGCGGTCGCGGGCGCCGAGCAGGCGCCAGAGCGGCTCGCCGGCGAGCTTGGCCTTGATGTCCCAGAGCGCGGCGTCGATCGTGCCGATGCCGCCGAACGTGGCGCCAGCGTGTCCCGACTTGAAGACGCGGGCGATCATGCGGTCGTAGAGCGAGGCGACGGCGCGCGGATCCTCGCCCTCGATGGCGGGGAAGAGGCGGTCGACGTCGTGCGTCGAGCCGGTCGCGACGCCCTCGATGCCGGCGTCGGTCTCGAGCACGAGGATCGGCACCTCGGTGATGCCGGAGTCGACGTGTCCGTTGACGTCGCCCACGGGGCGGCCCCAGTCGTGCTGCGTCGTGAGGCAGCGGTACCCCGTGATCTTCATCATCGCCTTCGATGTCGGTGGGTGCACCCGAGGTGCGTGCAAACACCATACATCATATGTCTGATGAGCGCGAGTTCCGCCAGGCGGATCGGCGGCGGCCCGCTGCGCGACGGCTCCCGGCCTCGAGGCGCCTGTCTCGAGTGCGCGTGCCAGCCGCTCGGCGCCGCGGGGATGCGCACGGAGCGGCGTCATGATCGACATGCGCGATCGAGATGTCGCTCCGTGCGCATCGCGGTCGATCGGCGATGCCGGCGGCCACGCCGGCGCACGCGTGCGGCGCGACGATGGCCGGACGCGACGATGGCGCGCACCCTCGCGGGTGCGCGCCATCGGTGGGGGGCTCGGGGTCAGCGACCGATGCTGCGGTCGTGGCTCTGGCCGGCGCGATGCTCGGTGTCCATCGACGGCTCGCTCGGGCCGAGCCGCAGGAGGCCCACGACGAGCGCGAGCGCGCCGGCGACGAGGTGGAAGCCGACGTCGAGGCCGTCGAAGCCCGTGGGCAGCACGCCGCCGAAGCTCGGGTCGATGACGGCGTAGGCGCCCATCGCCAGGTAGAGCAGGCCCGTGAGCACGAGCGAGATCCGCGACGCGCTGCGGAGGACGAGGCCTGCGATGAGCAGCGTGGTGCCGAGCACGAGGCGCAGCACGTCGAGAGGCGTGTCGACGTTGAGCCCGAGCAGGCGACCGTCCTCGACGGACAGGCCGGCGACGCCCAGGAACAGGACGAGGATGGCGAGGATGACGGCGACGATGCGTTGCATGACACCAGCATGCTGCCGGGCGTCGCCGGCGACGACGCCGTTGCGTCCACGCGGCCTTCCCGATAGAGCCGGGCGGCATAGGTATGATGTATGATCGCTGCATCTCGACGAGGAGGTTCGCGTGCGGACACGCACCGTAGGACACGACGTGCGCCTCACCGCGCTCGGCTTCGGCGCCGCGCAGCTCGGCAACCTCAACCGCGCCACGACCGACGAGGCATCCGCCGCCGCCGTCGACGCCGCATGGGATGCCGGCATCCGCGTCTTCGACACCGCGCCGCACTACGGGCTCGGGCTGTCCGAGCGACGCCTCGGCGCTGCGCTGCGCGACCGCCCGCGCGACGAGTACGCGCTCTCGACGAAGGTCGGACGCCTCCTCGAGCCAGCCCCCGAGCGTGCGGGCGAGCAGGACGAGCACGGCTTCCACGTGCCCGCCACCCACCGCCGCGCCTGGGACTTCTCGCGCGACGGCATCCTGCGATCCCTCGAGGCGAGCCTCGACCGGCTCGGCCTCGACCGCGTCGACGTCGTCTACCTCCACGACCCCGACGACCACCTCGAGCAGGCAGCCACCGAGGGCATGGATGCGCTCGTCGCCCTGCGCGACGAGGGCGTCGTCGGCGCGGTCGGCGCCGGCATGAACCAGTCGGCGGCGCTCGCCGAGCTCGTGCGCCGAGCCGACGTCGACGTCGTCATGCTCGCCGGCCGCTACACGCTGCTCGACCAGGGCGCGCTCGACGACCTGCTGCCGCTCGCCCTCGAGCGCGGCGTCGGCGTCGTCGCCGCCGGCGTCTACAACTCCGGGCTGCTCAGCCGCGCCGAGGTGCAGGCCGACGCCCACTTCGACTACCTGCCCGCATCCGCCGAGCTCGTCGCCCGCGCCCGTGCCCTCGCCGAGCGCTGCGCAGCCCACGGCGTCACGCTGCCCGACGCAGCCGTGCAGATGCCCCTGCGGCACCCGGCCGTCGTCTCGGTCGTGCTCGGCACCCGCACCGCCGAGCAGGTGCACGAGGGGGTGCGCCGTGCGCACGCGCCCATCCCCGAGGCGCTGTGGCGCGAGCTCGAGGCGTCGGGCGAGCTGCGGAGCGTCGCATGATCGTCGACGCCCACCTCCACGTCTGGGATCTCGACCGGGCCGAGTACGCCTGGATGGGCCCCGGGATGGGCGACCTGCACCGCACGATCGCCATCGACGAGATCGCACCCGCCCTCGTCGAGCGCGGCGTCGACGCCGTCGTGCTCGTGCAGTCGGCCGACGAGCGCGGCGACACCGACCACCTGCTCGAGGTGGCCTCGGCCCACCCGCTCGTCGCAGGCGTCGTGGCATGGAGCCCGCTCGACGACCCCGAGCGGCTGGCGCGCGACCTCGAGGCGTTCGCCGCCGACGACCGCGTCGTCGGCATCCGCAACCTCGTCCACGAGCGGCCCGCCGCCTGGTTCGCGAGCGACGTCGTCGAGCGCGGCCTCGCCGTGCTCGCCAGGCACGCGATGCCGCTCGACGTGCCGACGAGCGGGTTCGCGGCCCTCGGTCGCATCGCCGAGGTCGCGGCCGCGCACCCGAGCCTGCCGATCGTGATCGACCATCTCGGCACGCCGCCCGTCGGGGGCGACGCGGATGCGCTCGCCGCGTGGCGCGAGGCGCTCGCGGCGTGCGCGGCGCATCCGAACGTCGTCGCGAAGCTCTCGGGCCTGTACGCGAGGACGGGAGCGCTCGACGGCTGGAGCGTCGCCGCGCTGCGCCCCGTCGTCGACGCCGCGCTCGACGAGCTCGGCCCGGACCGGCTGCTCTCCGGCAGCGACTGGCCCATCGCGCGGCTCGCCGGCGGCGACGCCCGCACATGGGAGGCGATGCAGCAGCTGCTCGCGCCCCTCGCGCCCGACGAGCGCGCCGCGATCCTCGGTGGCACCGCCGCCCGCATCTACCGCATCCCAGAAGGAGCCGCATCGTGACCGATCCCCAGCCCGACGGCCTCGCCCGCCTCGGCGAGCCCGGCGCCGAGATCCCCGTGCTCGTGCGCGGCGGCGTCGCCCACGACCTGCGGTCGCTCACGGCCGACGTCGACGGCGCGTTCCTCGCCGCCGACGGCATCGCCCGGGCGCACGCGGCCCTCGACGCCGGCGAGCTGCCCGAGCTCGCGGACGCTGCCGGGCGCCGCGTCGGCGCCCCGATCGCCGCCCCGGGCAAGATCGTCTGCATCGGCCTCAACTACTCCGACCACGCGGCCGAGTCGGGACTGCCGACACCCGCCGAGCCCGTCGTCTTCATGAAGGATCCGTCGACGATCGTCGGCCCGTACGACCGCGTGCTCGTGCCGCGCGGATCGACGAAGACCGACTGGGAGGTCGAGCTCGGCGTCGTCGTCGGCACCGAGATGCGCTACCTCGACTCGCCCGCCGACGCGCTCGCCCATGTCGCGGGCTACGTGCTGTCGCACGACGTGTCGGAGCGCGAGTTCCAGCTCGAGCGCGGCGGCCAGTGGGACAAGGGCAAGAGCTGCGAGACGTTCAACCCGCTCGGCGCCCGCCTCGTGCCCGCCGACGCGATCGCCGACCCGCAGGCGCTCGGCATGCGGCTGTCGGTGAACGGCGTGCTGCGGCAGGACGGCTCGTCGGCCGACATGATCTTCCCCGTCGCGCACGTGCTCTGGTACCTCAGCCAGTTCATGGTGCTGCGGCCGGGCGACCTCGTGAACACGGGCACGCCCGCGGGCGTCGGCCTCGGCATGGCCACGCCCGAGTACCTGCGCGACGGCGACGTCGTCGAGCTCTCGATCGACGGGCTCGGCAGCGCTCGGCAGGAGATGGGGCAGGCATGAGCGGCGACCTCGACGGCCTCGTCGCGATCGTCACGGGCGGCGCCTCCGGCATCGGGCACGCGACCGCGCTGGCGCTCGCGGCCGAGGGGGCGCGGGTCGCGGTGCTCGACCTCGCCGTCGACGCCGTGGAGGCGCCGCTCGTCGGCTACGCCGCCGACGTGCGCGATCGCGCGTCGGTGGCCGCGGCCGTCGATGCCGTCGCGCGCGACCTCGGCGGCGTCGACGTCGTCGTGAACAATGCGGGCGTCAGCGCGGTCGGCACCGTGGAGGAGAACGACGACGCCGACTGGGCTCGCGTGCTCGACATCAACGTCACCGGCATGGCGCGCGTCACGGCCGCCGCCCTGCCGCACCTGCGGCGCTCGCGCGCCGCATCGGTCGTCAACGTGTGCTCGATCGCCGCGCTGAACGGCCTGCCGCAGCGAGCGCTGTACGCCGCGTCGAAGGGCGCCGTGCTGTCGCTGACGTTCGCGATGGCGACCGACCACGTCGCCGAGGGCATCCGCGTGAACTGCGTGCGGCCGGCCACGGTGTCGTCGCCGTTCGTCGAGCGGATGCTGCAGGGCTTCCCGGATCCGGTCGCCGAGCGCGCAGCCCTCGACGCCAGGCAGGCGACGGGCCGCATGGTGACGCCCGAGGAGGTCGCTGGCGCCATCCTCTACCTCGCGTCACCGCGGTCGGGGTCGACGACGGGCTCGGCGCTCGACGTCGACGGCGGCGTCACGCACCTGCGCGTCCGCCGCTGAGACGGGCCCGGGCGCGCTGCCCGGGCCCGCATCGGATCAGCGGCCGAGGCCCGCGCGGTCGACGCGGCGGTGGAATCGCATGCCCGCGAGGCCGCCGAGCACGGCGCCGAGCAGGCTGACGAGCAGCGCCGCGACGGCCGTGACGATGCCGGCGGTCGTGAGCTCTCCCTCGCCGAACGGCAGGCGCGGGAAGCTGTTGAGGTTCGCGAGCACGTTCCACTGGCTGCCGGCGATCGCGCTCACGATCGCGAGCACGATCGCGACGATCAGCGCCCACAGCCACACGGCGATGCCCTGCTTCGCGCCGCTGAAGCGCGCCATGCGGCCCGCGACGTAGCCGCCGGCGAAGTAGGCGATCAGCAGGATGACGAGCACGGCGATCGCGCCGACGATGCCGATCGTGCCCGCGTTCTGCGCGGCCTGGTCGGCGACCTCCTCGGGATCGGCCTGCGCGCCGAGCCCGAGCGCTGCGCCCGCGCCCGCGACGAGGGCAGTGAGCAGCACGGCCGTGCCGGTGGCGGTGAGCCAGCCGAAGAAGGCCGTGCCGAAGCGCATGCCGCCGAACTCGCGCTTCTCGCGGGCGACGACCTCCTCGCGCACGCTCACGCCCTCGCGAGCCGCGGCGGCGACGCGTGCGTCGCGGTCGGCGTCCGCCTCGAGGCGGCGGCGGCCGCGCCCGTCGTGGTCGCGGTCGTGGTCGAGGCCGTGAGCGTGGTCGCGATCGTGCCCGTCGTGGTCTCGGGCGAGGTCGCGGTCGTGGCCCGACCGGGCATCGACGCGGTCGTCGTGCGCGTGATCGCGGCGCACGGTGCGGTCGACGTCGTCGGCGTCGTGCCTGCCCGTGACGGGCACGGTCCTCGCGTCGTCGTGTCGCGCACGGTCGTCGAGCGGCAGCCCGTCGTCACGCCGACGCAGCGCGTCGGGGTCGCGGTCGTTCCGGGGCGGATCCTGACGTGCATCCATGGTGCGCATCTCCCATCGTGGGTCGTGCGCACCAGCGAACGCCCTGCGCGGCCCCTCGCGCAACGGGGTGCCCCGGGGTTGCGCGGCGTGCAGCGAGCCCCATCGTCGGGTGCTCGTCGCCCGCGACCGGTCGCGGGCGGCGGAGGCCGGGCGTCAGCGGCCCGGAGCCCCCAGCAGCCGCGAGATCTCGTCGGCCGCCGCGACCGCCGCGGGCGCGAGCGCCTCGATCGACGTGCCGGGATGCTCGAGCGCGATCGACGAGATCGACAGGCCGTAGGTCACGGCGCCCGTGTGATCGCGGATGGGCGCCGAGACGCACACGGTGCCGACCTCGTTCTCCCCGAGGTCCATCGCGTAGCCGCGCGCCGCGATGCGCGCGAGCTCCTCGTGCAGGGCCTCCGGCGTCGTGATGGTCTGCGCCGTGCGCGCAGGCAGGCCCGTGCGTGCGACGAGCTGGTCGACGCGGTCGGGGCTCCACGACGCGAGCACCGCCTTGCCCATGCCCGAGCAGTGCATGGGGATGCCGAGGCCCACGCGTGAGCGCATGCGGTACGGCTTCGACGCATCCTTGCGGATGACGTAGACCATCTCGGCGTCGGTGAGGACGCCGACGTGCACCGTGCAGTCGACGCGGGCGACGAGCTCGTCGATGATCGGCTCGGCGATCGACGAGATGTCGACGCTCGCGAGCGCGCGGCCGGCGAGCGTCAGCAGGCTCGGCCCGGCGCGGTAGCCGTGGTCGGCGTCGCCGGCGACGAACTCCTGCTCGACGAGCGTCGCGAGGATGCGGTGCACCGTGGCCTTCGCGAGCCCCGACTCGGCGACGATGTCGGTGAACCGCGGGTGCTCGAGCGCTGCCGAGAGCACGCGCAGCGTCTTCTCGCTCGCGCCCGCGGCGGGGGCCGGCGAACGGTCGATCTGCTCGAGCACCACGTCCATCCCTCCCGTCACCGCATCGCGGCGATCGGCACCGAGTCCATGTCGTCGAACGACTGGTTCTCGCCAGCCATGGCCCACACGAACGCGTAGTTCGACGAGCCTACGCCGGAGTGCAGCGACCACGAAGGGGACAGGATGAGGTCTCCGTTCGCCGCCATGAGGTGCCGTGTCTCGTCGGGCTCGCCCATGAGGTGCACGACGCGGGCGTCGTCGGCGAGGTCGAAGTAGAGGTAGAGCTCGGTGCGGCGGTCGTGCGTGTGGGCGGGCATGGTGTTCCACATGCTGCCCTCGTGCAGGCGCGTGATGCCCATGACGACCTGGCACGAGCGGATGCCGTCCTCGTGGATGACCTGGCGCAGCGTGCGCCGGTTCGACGTCGACTGGTCGCCGAGCTCGCGGATCGTGCCGTCCTCCGGCGTCGCGAGCGTGCTCGGGAACGACGCGTGCGCGGGCGCCGAGAAGCCGTAGAACCGTGCGGGCGCCGAGGCGTCGTCCGACTCGAAGACGACCTCCTTCGTCCCCCGGCCGAGGTAGAGCAGCGCCTCGGGGGCCATGGGGAAGCGCTCGCCGTCGGCGACGATGCTGCCGGCGCCTCCGACGTTGGCGATGCCGATCTCGCGGTGGTCGAGGAAGCGCTGCGATCGGATCTCGGGCACGGCCTCGAGCGCGAGCGGCGCATCCGTCGGCACGGCGCCCACGGCGACGACGCGGTCGAAGTGCGTGACGACCGTGCGCACCTCGCCGGGGGCCAGCAGCCCCTGCACGAGGTAGCGGTCGCGCAGCGCGGCCTGATCGAGGCCCGGGATGTCCTCGGGGCGGCCGGGGCGGTAGGCGGAGGGCATGGAGGTCCTTTCCACGTTCACAGGAGCCCGAAGAGCTGCGGGAGCCACAGCGTGATCTCGGGCACGAAGACGATGACGAACAGCAGCACGACCAGCACGGCCATGAACGGCAGCAGGTGCTTGATGACGGGCTCGAGCCGCACCCCGGCGACCTGCGCGCCGACGAACAGCACGGGCGCCGATGGTGGCGAGATCACCGCGATCGACAGGTTGAAGACCATCATGATGCCGAAGTGCACGGGGTCGATCCCGTACGAGATGGCGATGGGCAGGAAGATCGGGGTGAAGATCAGGATGGCGGGCGTCGGGTCGAGCGGGATGCCGATGATGAGCAGCAGCAGCATCATGATGAGCAGCACGACGACCTTCGAGTCCGTCCAGCCGAAGAGCGCCTCCGCCATGAGCTGCGGCAGCCGCGAGTACGTCATGACGTAGCCCATGATCGTCGACACCGCGATGAGGAAGATGACGATCGACGACGTGCGGCACGCCTCGAGCAGGATGCGCGGCAGGTCGCGCACCGTGATCGTGCGGTAGACGAACGACAGCGCGAGCGCGTACAGCACCGCGATGGCGGAGCCCTCGGTGGGGGTGAAGAAGCCGGCGACGATGCCGCCGATCGCGACGACGATGAGGCCGAGCGACGGCAGCGCCTTCAGGAACGTCGTCACGAAGACCGACGCGGCGGGCCACGGCTTGCCCTTCAGCTCGGGGTGGCGGCGCGCGTAGACGAAGACGACGACGGCGCAGGCGAGCGCCCACAGGAATCCGGGCACGTAGCCGGCGAGGAAGAGCGCGCCGACCGAGGTGCCGCCCGCGGCGAGCGAGTACACGATGAGGGTGTTGCTCGGCGGGATGAGCATGCCGGCGGGGGCCGATGCCACGTTCGCCGCGGCCGTGAAGGCCGGGTCGTAGCCCTCGCGCCGCTGCATGGGCGACATCGTCGCGCCGACCGCCGCGGCCGAGGCGACCGCAGAGCCCGAGACGGTGCCGAAGATCGCGTTCGCGATGACGTTCGTCTGCGCGAGCGGCGCCGGCATCCGCCCGACGAGCACGCGGGCGAGGTTGATGAGCCGTTCGGCGATGCCGCCGTTGTTCATGATGACGCCGGCGAGCACGAAGAACGGGATGGCGAGGAGCGCGAACGAGTTCGCGCCGCGCACCATCTGCTGCGCGGCCGTGATGGCGCCGCGATCGAAGTTGGAGATGAGCAGCATGCACACCGCCGACGGCAGCGCGATCGAGATCGACACGGGTGCGCCGACCGCGAGGAGGATGACGAGGCCACCGATGAGGATGGCGCCGATGAGTGCTGGATCGATCATGCGCCTGCCGCCGCCGGGTCTTCGTGGAAGCCCTCACGGCCCGTGTAGCCCGGCGCGAGCGTGCGACCGAGGTGCAGGAGCAGGAAGAGCGTGAGCAGGATGCCCGAGACGGGCACCGCCAGGTACAGCTGCCCCTGCGTGAGGGGGAGCAGGGGGTTGCGCTGCGTCCACGCGAGGGCCGACTGCTCGAGGCCGCCGAGCACCATGACGTAGAGGACGAACGCGAGCGTCGCGAGGTAGGCGAGCACGTCGGTGACGCGCTGCAGCGTCCTCGGCAGGCGCTCGACGACGAACTCCATGACCACGTCGGCCTTCTCGGCGACCGCGATCGCGATGCCGATGAGGCTCACCCAGACGAAGGCGTAGCGAGCCGCCTCCTCCGTCCAGGGGCTGGGGTCGCCCAGCACGAGCCGGGTGAAGACCTGCCAGGTGACGAGCAGCACGAGCGTCGCGAACAGCACGACGCAGATGACGCGCAGCACCCGGGTGAGCCAGGTCTCGAACGTGGTCACGGCGTTCGCCATCGTCAGCCTCGCGCCGCGTCGATCGCGTCGTAGATCGACTGCGTGAGGTCGGTCGTGACGCGCTCCTCGTGGATGGGCAGCACGGCCTCGCGGAAGGCGTCGACGTCTGCCTCCGAGAACTGCGCGCCCGCCTCCTCTGCTGCCGCGACGGCCTCGTCGACCGCGGTCGCGAAGAGCTCGAGCTCCGAGTCGACGCTGTCGGCGAGGAGGTCCTCGAGGATGCCGCGGGTCTCGTCGTCGAGGCCGTCCCAGATGGCGGGGCTCGCGATGAGGTAGTCGGGCATCATGAGGTGCTGCGTGTACGAGTAGTACCCGGCGACCTCGTCGTGGCTCAGCGACGAGTAGATGAGCTCGTTGTTCTCGGCGCCGTCGAGCACGCCCGACTGGATGGCCGTGTAGACCTCGCCCTGGGCCATCGGCGTGCCGACGCCGCCCATGAGCTCCATCATGAGCACGTTGGTGTCCGAGCCGATGACGCGGATCTTCGACCCTGCGAGGTCCTCGGGGGTCTCGATGGGGCCGTCGGTCGTGTACACGTTGCGCACGCCACCGTGGTAGGCCGTGAGCACCTGGATGCTGTCGTCGGCGAGCGTGTCGTAGAGCTCGCCCATGATCTCGTCGTCGTTGAGCACCGACATCTGGTGCTCGGGCGACTCGTAGAGGTAGGGCAGGTTCACGACCGAGAAGTCGGACTCGAAGTTCTCGAGCAGCGAGCCGGCGACGATCGCGAAGTCGAGGGTGCCGGACTGCACCTGCTCGATCGTCGCGGCCTGGTCGCCGAGCGTCTCGTCGGTGAAGAGCTCGAAGCGGTAGGCGCCGTCGGTGGCCTCCTCGAGCGCGTCGCTCACCTCGATGAGCGCCTGCGCCTGCGGGTGGTCGATGTTCTGGTTGAAGGCGACGCGGAACACGGTCTGCTCGGCCGAGCCGCCGTCGCCGTCGCTGCTGCCTCCGCCGCCGGAGCACGCCGTCAGGGCGAGTCCGAGGGTCGCGATCCCGGCGATGGCGCCGAGCCTCATGCTGCGCATGGTTCCTCCTCGTTGAGTGCTGCGGTGCTCGCCGTGGCGTGGACCGCTCCGGGTACGCTAGCGTGACGAAACGAAGTTCCGCAACGCGGACCTTCAGATGGAATCAGGTTTCACGGATCCGAGGGAGCATCCGCGCATGAGGGCAGCGCAGTACCGCGGCGAGCACCGCATCACCGTCGACGAGGTCGAGGCCGCCGAGCCCGGCCCC
Source organism: Agrococcus sp. GCM10030265 (assembly GCF_042666675.1). NCBI lineage: Bacteria > Bacillati > Actinomycetota > Actinomycetes > Micrococcales > Microbacteriaceae > Agrococcus > Agrococcus sp. GCM10030265. Next base: position 210,443 of record NZ_JBHTCZ010000001.1, on the reverse strand, counting down.
GGCCAGGTGCAGATCGCGGTGGCGTACACCGGCATCTGCGGCACCGACCTCCACGTGCTGCACGGCTCGATGGACTCCCGCGTCACGACGCCGCAGTCGATCGGCCACGAGATGAGCGGCACGATCGCCGCCGTCGGCGCAGGCGTCGAGGGCCACGCCGTCGGCGACCAGGTCACGGTCATGCCGCTCGACGCCTGCCACGAGTGCCCCGCATGCCTCGCAGGCAACGGCCACGTGTGCCAGCGCCTCAACTTCGTCGGCATCGACAGCCCCGGCTCGCTGCAGGAGCGGTGGACGGTGGATGCGTCGCTCGTCGTGCCGCTGCCCGCATCGCTCTCGCTGCGCCACGCCGCGCTCGTCGAGCCGCTCGCCGTCGCCTGCCACGACGTCGCCCGCGGCCGCGTCGCAGCCGGCGAGCACGTCGTCGTCGTGGGCGGCGGCCCCATCGGCCAGCTCATCGCGCTCGTCGCCCGCGCCACGGGCGCCCACGTGCTCGTCGTCGAGCCCAACGCCGAGCGCCGCGCGCTCGCCGAGCGCCTCGGCGCCGACACGCTCGACCCCATCGGCGCCGACGTGCCCGCCCTCGTCGACGAGCGCACCGGCGGCGCAGGCGCCGACGTGGTCTTCGAGGTCGCGGGCGTCGCCGCCACCGCCCTCTCGAGCCCCCACCTCGCCCGCGTGCGCGGCCGCGTCGTGATGGTCGCGATCCACGCGCAGCCCGTGCCGATCGACCTGCACCGCGTGTTCTGGCGCGAGCTCGAGCTCATCGGCGCCCGCGTGTACGAGCGCGCCGACTTCGAGCGCGCCGTCGACCTGCTCGCATCGGGGCAGGTGCCCGCCGACGAGCTCATCACCCGCGTCGTCCCCCTCGAGGAGACCCAGGACGCGTTCGAGGCGCTCGCCGTCGGCGACGCCATGAAGATCCTCGTCGACGTGCAGGGAGCCCGCGCATGACCTCGTTCGACCTCTCCGGCCAGACGGCCGTCGTCACCGGAGCCCGCCGCGGCATCGGCTTCGCCATGGCCCTCGCGCTCGCCGAGGCCGGCGCCGACGTCGTCGCCGCATCCTCGAGCCAGGAGGCCGACGGCGGCGAGATCGGCCGCCGCGTGCGCGAGCTCGGCCGCTCGTTCGAGGGTCACGCCGTCGACTTCTCGGATCGTGCAGCCGTCGAGGCGTTCGGCGCGCGGGTGCGCGGCGCCGACATCCTCGTGAACAACGCGGGCACCATCCGTCGCGCCCCCGCCGCCGAGCATCCGCTCGAGTGGTGGGACGAGGTGCTGCAGGTGAACCTGTCGAGCCAGTTCGTGCTGTCGCAGGCCGTCGGCGCGGGCATGCTCGAGCGCGGCCACGGCCGCATCATCTTCACCGCGAGCCTCCTCACCTTCCAGGGCGGCATCAACGTGCCCGGCTACGCCGCCGCGAAGTCGGGGATCGCAGGCGTCGTGCACGCCCTGTCGAACGAGTGGGCAGGGCTCGGCGTCACGGTGAACGGCATCGCCCCCGGCTACATCGCGACCGACAACACCGAGGCGCTGCGCGACGACCCCGACCGCTCGCAGGCCATCCTCGAGCGCATCCCCGCCGGCCGATGGGGCAGGGCGGAGGATCTCGGCGGCGCCGCCGTCTTCCTCGCGAGCCCGGCCGCCGCGTACGTGACGGGCGCGATCCTGCCCGTCGACGGCGGCTGGCTCGCCCGATGAGCACCCTCGCGGGCAACCGCCTCGTGCCGCTCGCCGCACCCGCGACGCCTGCGGAGGCGGAGGCGCTCGCCGACGGGCTCGTCGCAGGTGGCATCGGCATCGTCGAGGTCGCGCTGCGCACCGAGCACGCGATGGACGCCCTGCGCACCATCGCGGGCCGCGGCGACCTCGTCGTCGGCGCCGGCACCGTGCTCGACGCCGAGCAGGCGCGCGCGGCCGTCGACGCGGGCGCCACCTTCCTCGTCTCGCCCGGGCTCTCGGCCGACGTCGTCGCCGTCGCCCAGGCGGCCGGCGTCGGCGCGCTCCCGGGCATCATGACGCCCAGCGAGGTCATGGCGGCGCGCGACCTCGGCCTGCGCGAGGTCAAGCTCTTCCCCGCAGGCGTCGCAGGCGGCCTCGCGCTGCTCGACGCGTACGCATCCGTCTTCGCCGACGTGCGGTTCATGCCGTCCGGCGGCGTCAGCGAGGCGACGCTCGCCGCGCATCTCGCGCATCCGGCGGTCGTCGCCGTGTCGGGCTCCTGGCTCGCCTCCGGCACGCTGCTGCGCGAGGGCGCGGATGCCGTCGCCGCCGTCGCCGCGCGCGCCGTCGCCATCGCCGGCGAGGTGCGGGCATGAGCACGATCGTCACGCTCGGCGAGGCGCTCGGGCTCGTGCTCGCGCGTCGCACGGGCGGCTTCGACGTCGTGGGCGACGCGGAGCTCTCGTTCGGCGGCGCCGAGACGAACGTCGCGATCGCGACGGCGCGCCTCGGCGTCGACACCGCATGGATCGGCCGCGTCGGCGACGACGCCGTCGGCCGCCGCATCCTGCGCACGCTGCGCGCCGAGCACGTCGCGGCCCACGTCGCCGTCGACGACGAGGTGCCGACGGCGATCATGCTGAAGGACCGCCCGCACCTGGGCCGCAGCCGCGTCACCTACTACCGCGACGGCAACGCCGGGTCGCGGCTGTCGCCCGCCGACGTCGACCTCGACGCCATCGCGGCCGCCGACGTGCTGCACGTCACGGGCATCGGCCTCGCGCTGTCGCGCACGTCGGCGGATGCCGTGCTGCATGCCGTGCATCACGCGCGCGCCGTGGGCACCGCGGTGTCGTTCGACGTGAACCACCGCTCGAAGCTGTGGTCGCACGCCGACGCCGCCCCGCGCTACCGCGAGGTGGCGGCGCTCGCCGACGTCGTCTTCGCGGGCGACGACGAGGCGCGCATCCTCGTCGACGGCGACTCGCCCGAGCGTCTGGCGCTCGCGCTGCAGGCCCTCGGGCCGGCGCTCGCCGTCGTGAAGCTCGGCGAGCACGGCGCCGTCGGCGTCGACGGCGACGAGGTGCTGCGCGTCGACGCGTACCGCGTGCCCGTCGCCGACACCGTCGGCGCAGGCGACGCGTTCGTCGTCGGCTACCTCGTCGAGCTCGTGCGCTGCGCCGACCACGCGACGCGCCTGCGCACGGCGGCGGCTGCCGGTGCATGCGCGTGCCGTGCCGAGGGCGACTGGGAGGCGATGCCGACCCCGGCCGACGTCGCCGACCTCGTGCGCGGCGGCGGCGACCCGGTGGAGCGGTAGCGCCCGCCCGCCCGCCCCTCCTTCTTCCCCTCCCCGTCCCGCCCGACCCGTTCAGGGCGCCGACTGGGCACTCGATGCCGCCGAACGGGCAGGAGATGCGCGAGATTCCGCGCTGGCACAGCATCTGGTGCCCAGTCACGAGGGAAGCGACCACGAGGGTGCGGCTCCAGCGTCGGGATGCGAGGCGTCGCGCGCGACCGCCGCGCGCACGGCGTCGGGTGCGCGACGATGGAGCGTGCCCTTCGACCTCCGCTCCTGGCGTCCGCTGCTGCGCACCGGCGGCGACGCGCGCACCCTGCGCTGGCTCAGCCGACGCTCCATCACGCAGCGCTGGTACCCGCAGGGCATCGACGTCGGCACGTGGCGCGGGCGCCGCACGCTCGCCGTCAGCTGGTTCCGCCAGGATCGCGAGCGCCGCCACCTCGCGTCGCGGGTGACGTTCGTCGACATGGCGCGCGGCACGAGCGTCGACGTCGCGCTCGCGATCGACGGCGAGCGCGGCCTCGAGCCGGCGGCGATCCACGCGGGCGGCATCGCATGGATGGGCGACCGCCTGCTCGTCGCCGCGACGCGCGAGGGCGTGTGGGAGTTCGACCTCGGCGACCTCCGCACCGTGCGGGGGAGGGATGCGCGGCGGCTGCGGGCGTCGCGCTGGCCGGCGCTCGGGGCACGGGTGCGCGCCGCGGTGCGCACGCGCGTGCACGACGTGCCGATGCGGTGCTCGTTCCTCGGTCGAGCCGTCGACGCCGTCGACGCCGATGGCGCCGAGGCGTCGACCGTGCTCGTCGGCGAGTACCGCACCGACGACGCCGGCCGCATCGTCGAGTCGGTCGTGCCCGCTGCCGATGCCGCATGGCCGCCGCTCGCGCTCGTGCCGACGGGCGTCGAGCGCATGCAGGGCGTCGTGCGACACGGCGACACGGTGCTCGTGTCGCAGTCGCGCGGCATGCGCCCGGGCGCGCTGTGGGCGGGGCGGGGCGACGCGCTCGAGCGCACCGCGGTCGCCCTGCCCGTCGGCTGCGAGGATCTCGCGATCGACGTCGAGGGCGGGATGCTGTGGACGGTCGCCGAGCATCCGTGGCGCCGGGTGGTGCGCGGCATCCCGCTCGCCGAGCTCGGGCTGTGACGACGGGGGCGTACCAGCCTCTCCCCGACGCCGCGCCCGACGTGCTCGCGCGCAGCGGTTCTGCGATCATCGCTCGGTGACGTCTGCGCATCCCGCCCCCGAGTCCGCGCCCGCCGACGAGCCGGGCGGCGTCCGCGTCTCGGTCGTCGTGCCCGTCTACCGTCCGGGCTCCGCGATCGACCCGCTCATCGCATCGCTCGACGCGCAGACGCTCCCGCAGGACCGCTTCGAGCTGCTGCTGTGCGACGACGGCTCGGGCGACGACACGATCGCGCGGCTCGAGTCCATCGCGCGCGACCGCCCCAACGTGCGCATCCTGCCGCTCCCGCACACCGGCTGGCCGGGCACGCCCCGCAACCACGGCATCGACGCCGCCGCCGGCCGGTACCTGCAGTTCGTCGACCAGGACGACCACCTCTTCCCCGAGGCCCTCGAGCGGCTGTGCGACCTCGCCGACGAGCAGGGATCGGACGTCGTCGTCGGCCGCGAGGTCGGCATCGGTCGCGACATCCCGAAGCGCATCTTCGCGAAGGACGTGCCCGACGCTCGCCTGGGCCGCGACCCGCTGCTGCAGATGCTCACGCCTCACAAGATGTTCCGCACCGCGTTCCTGCGCCAGCACGGCATCCGATTCCCCGACGGCAAGGTGCGCCTCGAGGATCACCTCTTCGTCATGCGCGCGTACTTCGAGGCATCCCGCATCTCGATCCTCGCGAGCACGCCCTGCTACGCGTGGGTGCAGCAGCCGGGCAGCGCGAGCTCGTCGCGCATCGAGCCCGAGACGTACTTCCCGCACCTCGAGGCGGTGCTCGACCTCGTCGAGTCATACACCGAGCCCGGCGAGCTGCGGGATCGGCTGCTGCGGCACTGGCTGCGCGGCAAGATCCTGCAGCGCATGGCCGGTGCGCGCATGCTGCGCTACCCCGCCGAGTACCGCGATCGATTCGTCGACGTGGTCGCGCCGCTCGTCGAGCGACGCTTCGGGCCCGGGGTGGATGCGGGGCTCGCGCACCCGCATCGTGTGCGCGTGGCGCTGCTGCGCGCCGGGCGTCGCGACGAGCTGGTCGAGCTCGCGCGCTTCGAGACGTCGCTGCGAGCCGACGCCGAGGTGACCGATGCCGCGTGGTCGCGTGGCGGAGGGCTGCGCGTGTCGGTGCGGCTGCGGCTCGACGACGCCGGATGGCGCGGGCCGGCGTGGCTCGACGAGGTGCGCGACGCGACGGGCGGCGACGAGACGCAGGATCGCGTCGAGCTCTTCGCGCGCACAGGCGGCGATCCCGCATCCGACCGACGTCTGGCGACGGCGCCCATCGACGCGAAGGGTCGTGCGACGCTCGCGATCGACCCGCTGCGCGCGTTCCGAGCGCAGGACGAGGGGTCGGCCGTCGAGCTCGTCGGGCGAGCCGAGCGCGCAGGCTGGCCGATGGCGTCGTCGCTCGTGCTCGACGACGCCGTGGCCGCGAAGGTCGGTGCATCCCCGCTCCTCGCGGGTCGCGCCGTGCAGCTCGCGCCGGCGGCGGGCGGCGGCGTGGAGCTGCGGCGAGCGCCCGGCGGACGCCTGCGCGACGCCGCGGGCCGCGCCGCACGCCGGGTGCGCCGCAGGCTCGGACGCGGCTAGACCACTCGTCGCACCGAGCGACCGGTCATCGCACGAAGCGACCAGTCGAGGCGCGGTCACCGGTGCGCTGCGTCGCGCTCGCGACGCTCCGGGGCGGCGAGCCGCGCCGCCCGCGCGGTGCCAGGATGGTTCCTCGGATCGAGGAGGACCATGACCGCGCCCGCCGCACCCGCGACGCTGCCCCCGCTCGGCGACGGCCCGCATCGCCGCAGGCTCGGCCTCGTCGCCGTCGTCGCATGCCTCGGCGGGCTGCTCTTCGGCTACGACACCGGCGTCATCAACGGCGCACTGCTGCCGATGACGGAGGAGCTCGGGCTCACCGAGGTCACGCAGGGCGTCGCGACGTCGTCGCTCGTGTTCGCCGCGGCGATCGGCGCGCTCGTCGGTGGCCGCGTGTCGGATGCTCGGGGCCGCCGCACGACGATCCTCGCGCTCGCGATCCTCTTCTTCGTCGGCGCGCTCGTCGTCGTCGTGGCGCCGAGCCTCGAGGTGCTCGTCGTGGGCCGCGTGCTGCTCGGCCTCGCCGTCGGCGGCGCATCCACGGTGGTGCCCGTGTACCTCGCCGAGCTCGCGCCGCATGAGATCCGCGGGTCGCTCTCGGGTCGCAACGAGCTCGCGATCGTGTCCGGCCAGCTCGCGGCGTTCGTCGTCAACGCCATCCTCGGCGCGACGCTCGGCCACCTCGACGGCGTGTGGCGCGTCATGTTCGCGGTGTGCGCCCTGCCGGCGGCGGCGCTCTTCGTCGGGATGCTGCGCATGCCCGAGTCGCCGCGGTGGCTCGTCGACCACGGTCGCCGCGACGAGGCGCTCGCGGTGCTCGAGCGGGTGCGCACGCCCGAGCGCGCCGCGGCCGAGCTCGCCGACGTCGAGGCGGTGTCGCGTCTGCGACGACGCGACCGGGTGACGCTCGCCGACGTCGTGCGCGACCGGCGCCTCCTCGCGATCCTGCTCACGGGCATCGGCCTCGGCATCGGCCAGCAGGTCACCGGCATCAACGCGATCATGTACTACGGGCAGACCGTGCTCGTGGAGTCGGGATTCGAGCGGCAGGCGGCGCTCGTCGCCAACGTCGCCCCCGGCGTCATCGCCGTGCTCGGCGGCATCGTGGCGCTGTGGATGATGGATCGCGTGAACCGTCGCACGACGTTCGTGCTCGGCTTCGGCCTCACGACGATCTGCCAGGTGCTGATCGGCGTCGCGTCGCTCGTGCTGCAGCCGGGCGACCCCGCGCGTCCGATCGTCATCCTCGTGCTCGTCGTCGCGTTCGTCGGCGCGATGCAGACGTTCCTGAACGTCGCGTTCTGGGTCACGCTGTCCGAGATCTTCCCGATGCGGATGCGCGGGCTCGGCGTCGGCATGGGCGCGTTCGCGAACTGGATCACGAACGCATCCCTCGCCCTCGCGTTCCCGTCGCTCGTCGCGAGCGTCGGCATCTCGGGCACGTTCTTCGGCTTCGCGGTGCTCGGGGCGCTCGCGCTGGTGTTCGTGCTGTGGCGGCTGCCGGAGTCGCGCGGTCGCACGCTCGAGTCGCTCGAGGCCGACGTCGTGGGCAGCGCTCGCTGACGCCAGGCGGCTCATCCGCTCGGACGACGCGGGACCGCACGGGCGCGGCTAGCGTCGAGGGGATGCCCCGCCCGTCTCGAGTCGCCGTCGCCGCCATGGGCGTCGCCGCGATCGTCGTCGCAGCCCTCGTCACAGGCGGCGTCATGGTCGGCCGTCTCGTCGACCCGCCGAGCCCCACGACGACCGTCGTCGCCGACGACGGCTCGGAGATCGTGCTCGACTGGGCCGACCTGCCTGCAGACGGGTGGACGGATCCCGCCGACGTGCTCGCGGCGCCGCGTGCCGACGACGTCGAGCGCGTGGGCGAGCAGCAGCTGCTGTCGCTGCAGGCTGCGGTCGATCCCGTCGCGCCCGGGCTGCGATGGGGCTTCGAGCCTCAGGGCGGCGCGACCTTCGAGCCCATGCCCGTCGGCGGCAACGGCTACGGCGGCACGTCGCTGCATCAGGTCTACAACTCGCCGACGCGCACGGGTGCGGGTCTCGCCGCCGACGCCGACTGGCTCGTCGTCGCCGACGCACTCGAGGCGCACCTCGCCGAGCTCGGCTACGGCGCGATCGAGTGGGAGCACGATCGCGAGCCGTTCCCGCACGAGTCCGAGGCGGAGCGAGACCAGGAGGTCGTCCGCCAGTTCGGCTCGCTCGATCCCGACGAGATGTGGATGTGGTCGGGCACGGCGACCGCCGGCTCGATGTGGGCGTGGGTCTCGATCTGGGATGAGCGCCGCGACACCGCACCCAGCGAGCCGTGGCAGTCGTCGCCGTCGGGCGTGAGCCTCTTCCTCGGAGGCACGGTGGTGGCGGAGGCAGACGAGCAGGCCTACGCCGAGGGCGTCGCCCCCTTCGAGGGCCTCGCGCGCCCGGAGCCCTCGCACTCCGACTGAGGGATCGTGCGTTGGCCGAAGCGGCCGGTCAGCGCTCTCGATCCTCCGGACGTTCCCTGAGCGTCCTTGCAACTCTCCAGGTGCCTACCAAGAGCCAGGCTCCGATCGACCAGCTCAGCGCAAGCCACGTCACCTCACCGAACGACACCCATCCGATCATCGACAGGATCACGACGATCAGGTAGCCGAGGCACGGAGCGATCCAGGCGATGAGGTCGCGCCAGAGCCGGCGGCGCCAATGCAACTCGTGCATGGTCACCTCCTGCATGCGTACGAGCTCGGCGTCGGACCAGGAATGCCGAAGTTCGCGGCGAAGCATCGCCCCGCCGCATGCGCATTGCCGATGGCATTGGCCCATCGAATGAACTGGGATGCGCAGACTGCCAGGCCGACGACGCCGGCGACCCACGCCAATGCGCCGATCGTCCCGCAGATGGCGACGGCCGCGGCATAGTTCCCCTTGTTCGCGTTGAGCGCCCGCGTCTCCTGCCACGTCCAACGGATCTGCGGATAGCTCGGCCCGTTGTGCTGGTACGGGTCGGCGACGATCGGGTAGACCGTCCCGGTCGTCGGGTCGACGTGCTGCACGAGCGTCGAGCCCTCGATCGAGAACGCGGTGTCGACGGCTGCCCCGGTCGCATCGAACGCCCACGGCGCCTCGATCCTCGCCAGCACGACCTCCATGCCGGGCGCCTGCACGTCGGTCTCGATGATCTCGACGGCGCCGTCGTCGAGCAGGCGGAGCTGGTCGTCCCCGACGTCGAACCGCACCGAGCTGCCCGCCGCGGGCGACTCGAGGATCGCCTGGATGCTCGTGCCCTGCTCGGTCGCGCTCACGACGACGCTCGGCTCGGTCGCATCGGTGGTCGCGGCGACGGCGAGGCCCGCATCGGACGCCTCGACGGGCTCGGCCGTCCCCGACTGATCCACGGCGATGTCGAGGTAGGGCTCGGCTGCGCCCGGCATGGCGAAGGCGATGCTCGTGTCCCCGTCAGCACCGGCGACGGCGACGGCGGTCCCCGCACCCGTCTCGGTCGCGAGCGTCTCGCCGTCGACGTCGAACGCGGCGACCTCTGCGGCGTCGGGGTTCACGGCTGTCGACAGCGCCGCGAGATCCTCCGTCTCGTCGGCGCCCGACGCCATGGCGCTCGTCGGTGCGGCGAAGGCCAGCACGAGCGCGGGGATGATGACGGCGGCGCTGAACGCCCTGGCATGTCGCATGCTCGCTCCTCGATCCGAGACGCCCGTACGGGCCGTGTCCGTCGAAAGCATGGCTTGCTCTTCGGTCTCGAGCCGCGCGCTCCACCCATCCGTCAACTTCTCGCTACGTCGACGTGCTCGGTGCAGGAGAGGGGCGCGAACCCTCCACGTCCGCAGCGTGACGCCCTACGGGCGGCGAGATGTGCGCGTGAGCGTGCCGAGACGGCGCCAGGCCGCACGCCGGCATCGCCGCGCGCACCCACGAATCCAGCAGCCCCCGCGCCCATCCGTCAAGTGCTTCAGCAGAGGAAGCATCGAGACGCATACTTGCGTCACAGGCGACGCGCACGGCGCTCGCAGACAGGAGACTCCCGTGGCTCGAACGATGCGACGCAGGGCGGGCATCGCCGCGCTCGCCGTCACCACCACCGCGCTCGCCGGCTGCGCGGGCTTCGGCGGCGGCGGGGGAGGCGGCGGTGCCGAGGGTGACGACACCCTCACGTTCACGACGTGGGCGAGCGAGGCCGAGCAGGCCGAGTTCGAGGACCTCGCGGCGCAGTTCGAGGAGGAGAGCGGAGCGACCGTCGAGCTCAACGTCGTGCCCTACGAGCAGATGTTCTCGAACATCGACGCGCAGCTCGCGTCCGGCGACGCACCCGACGTGTTCCGCGTCGACTACGGCAACCTCGGCGTCTACTCGAGCCAGGAGCAGCTGCTCGACCTCTCCGACTCCTTCTCGCAGGACGAGGTCGACGCGTTCACGCCCGCCATGTGGGAGGCGGTGTCGTACGAGGGCGCTCCCTACGGCGTGCCGCACCAGACCGACGTGTCGGCGCTGCTCGTGAACCTCGACATGCTCGAGGCAGCCGGCGTCGACACGGCGTCGCTGCCGACGACGCAGGACGAGGCCTGGACGTGGGAGGAGTTCGGCGAGGTCGCCGCGCAGCTGCGCTCGTCGCTGCCCACCGAGCAGTACCCCTTCGTCGTCAACTGGCAGCAGGGCGGCGTGCTGCGCTGGCTGTCGTGGCTCTTCCAGGCCGGCGGCACGCTCATGGACGAGGACGGCGCGCCGCAGATCGACTCGCCGGAGGGCGCCGCGGCGCTCGACTTCACGCGCTCGTTCTACGAGCAGCAGTGGGTGCCGCCGGCATCCACGCCCACGGGCACGGTCTACGCCGACTCGCTGTTCTCCGAGCAGACGACGGCGATGGCGTTCGTCGGCTCGTTCCTCGTGCCCGACCTCGACTCCCTCAACGAGTTCGAGTGGACGGCGCTGCCGATGCCGCGCGACGAGCGCGGTGCGACCGACCTTGGCGGCAACGCCCTCGTCGCGACCGCCGACACCGACGCGCCCGAGCTCGCCGCCGAGTTCCTGCGCTTCATGGTCTCGGAGGATGCGATGAGCCAGTTCTGCGGCGCGACGAACGAGCTGCCCACCCTCACGGCGCTCGAGGGCGACGCGGTGGAGTTCGCGATCCGCCCCGACCTCATGCCCGTCTTCGTCGACCAGGCGACGACGATCGCGCCGGAGGACGTCACGCAGCTCACGTCGCCGGCGATCGCCGAGATCGGCGTGGCGCTGAGCACCGAGCTCGAGGCGGCGTTCGTGCAGGGCCAGTCGACGCCGGATACGCTCGCGAACCTCGATGCGGCGATCTCGGAGGCGACGGGCTCGTGACGAGCGCCGTCGTGCGCGACGGCGGGGGTGGCCCAGCGCCATCCCGCCCTCGCGCGGGCGCGCGTCGAGCACGACGCCGCGAGGGACTCGTCGGCTGGGCGTTCCTGACGCCGAACCTCGTGCTCATGATCGGCTTCCTCTTCGTGCCGATCGCGCTCGCCGTGCAGCTCTCGCTGCAGGAGACCCGTGGATTCGGCGACCCCGAGTGGGTGGGGCTCGCCAACTACGAGACGATGGTGCGCGACCCCGAATTCTGGCGCAGCCTCGCGAACACCGTGCTCTTCACGGCCGTGACGGTGCCGATCGAGCTCGCGGCGGGCCTCGGGCTCGCGGTGCTCCTGAACTCGGCGCTGCCGGCGCGGGGCGTGCTGCGCACGCTGCTCGTGCTGCCGATGGTCGTCTCGGGCGTCGCGTCGGCGATGATCGCCGTCATCCTCTTCTACGAGTCGAACGGTCTCGTGAACAAGGTGCTCGAGACGCTCGGGCTCGACCGGGTCGGCTGGCAGTCGGAGGGGGCGCCGGCGATGCTGTCGGTCATCCTCGTCGCGATCTGGCTGCGGCTCGGCTTCAACATGGTCATCTACCTCGCGGGCCTGCAGTCGATCGAGCCCGAGCTCTACGAGGCGGCGCGCATCGACGGCGCCTCGAAGTGGCAGCAGCTGCGCTCGATCACGGTGCCGCTGCTCGGCCCGTCCACGTTCTTCCTGCTCATCATGAACGTCATCGCGTCGTTCCAGATCTTCGACGTCGTCTTCGTCATGACGGGCGGAGGGCCGTCCGGCGCGACGAGCGTGCTCGTCACCTACGCGTACCGCAACGGCTTCCAGATCCGCGAGCAGGGCTACGGCGCCGCGCTCGGCATCGTCATCCTCGTCATCACCCTCGTGTTCACGTTCATCCAGTGGCGCACGAGCCGCACCCGCGACCTGGCCGGCTAGGAGGCACCGTGACCGCTCCCGCTCAGACGCTGCCCGCCGCGACGGCCGCCGCACCGCAGCGACCACGGCGACGCTCGCGCCGCGACGAGTCGCGCCGCGGCATCGTGTGGCGCACGATCGTGGCGGTCGTCGTGACCGCGATCGTCGTCTTCCCCCTGTACTGGATGCTCGTCGTCGCCTTCTCGCCGCGCGGCGAGATCTTCGAGCCGGGGCTGCGCCTGTGGCCGTCGAGCCTCACGCTCGACAACTTCGAGAAGATCTTCGACCGGTACCCCGTCGCCGCCTGGTTCGGCAACTCGTTCATCATCGGCGTCTTCATCATGGTCATCACGACCGCGCTGAACCTGCTCGCGGGCTACGCGTTCGCACGGCTGCGCTTCCGAGGCCGCACCGCCGTCTTCCTGCTGACGCTCTCGACGATGATGATCCCGGTGCAGGCGATCATGGTCGCCCAGTTCCGGCTCATCGTCGACGTCGGCGCCTACGGCACCTACTGGGGCGTCATCCTGCCGGGAGCGGCCGCGGCGTTCGGCATCTTCCTGGCCCGCCAGTTCTTCCTGTCGATCCCCGACGAGCTCGTCGAGGCCGCCCGGCTCGACGGCGCAGGGCACCTGCGCATCTTCCTGCAGATCGTGCTGCCGCTGTCGAAGCCGCTCATCGCGGTGCTGCTGCTGCTGACGTTCCTCGGCTCGTGGAACGACTTCGCGTGGCCGCTCATCGCGCTGAAGGACAACGAGCTCTTCACCCTCCCCGTCGGCCTGCTGTACCTCAAGGGCCAGACGACGCCCGACTACAACGCGATCATGGCGATGGCGCTCATCTCGGTCGTGCCGATGGTGCTGCTGTTCCTCTTCTTCCAGCGCTACTTCGTGCAGGGCTTCGCGCGCAGCGGCATCCGCTGAGGGGCGTGCGGCCGCCGCGTCATGCAGACTCGGTGGCAACGAGCACGGATGCGGGGAGTGCGGTGGAGGCGAACAGGACTTCGATGCCCAGCAGTCTCCCGTCTGCGTCGACGTCGAGGACGACCTGCCCGGCGAGCCGGTCGTCGCCGGGCACGCGGATCTGGTGCGCTGCCTCGCCAGGAGCGATGTCGTCGACGAGACGCGCGTAGGCGGCGTCGGCGTCGTGGTCATAGGTCAGTCGCATGCATCGATCTTCGAGGACGCGGCCGCCGGGATGCGCACGGAGCGGGACCTCGATCGCCATGTGCAGCCGACGTGCCGCTCCGTGCGCATCCCGGTCGCCGAGCAGGCGGGGGAGCGACGCGGTCAGCCGCTGACCGCGCCGAGCCGCTCGAGCGCCCGCTCGGCGAGCGTCACGAGGCCGTGCGGGCCGAGCATGCCGTCGAGCGCCTCGAGGCGGTCGACGCCGATCGGGGCCGTGTCGTCGAGCGCGTGGTGCACGACGCTCGCGACGTCCTCGATCGCGCGGACGCATCCGAACCGCGCCACCCGCTCCTCGTCGATCGGTGCGTCGGTGCCGTAGCCGTCGCGGAAGCGCGCGCGGTGCGACTCGTCGAGCGGCATCGCGAAGAGCACGCCGAGCTCGACGAGCATGAGGTCGACCTCGCGCGGCGCGACGGCGGCCTCGTCGAAGTCGATGAGCCACGGCCGGCCCTGCACGTCGACGACGACGTTGCCGAGGTGCGGGTCGCCGTGCAGCGTCACGCGGTCGGCGGGCATCCGCGTGCGCTTGAGCGCGCGCTCGGCCCGTGCGAGCCCGCGCAGCCTGCGGAGCGCATCCGGCCAGCGCTGGCGCAGGGGAGCGAGGCGCTCGTCGTCGCCCGCGGCCGCGAGGCGCGCATCCACCTCGTCGAGGAGGGCGTGCGGTGCGCGGTCGACGCGGCGGATGCCCTTGCGGCGTGCACGCACCTCGCTCGGCGGCGCGAGGTCGTGGACGCGGCGCAGCATGCGACCGAGGCGCTCCCAGTCGACGGCGTCGGCCGAGACCTCGACGGCGTCGACGCCCGCGACCCACGGCGAGACGACGAGCGTCACGCCGTCGGCCTCCATCCACAGACGTCCGTCGCGCGCAGGTCTCGGGGCGACGACGCCCTCGACGCCGTCGCGCACGAGGGATGCGGCGACCTCGAGCCCGAACCGCACGTCGCGCACCGTCGCCTTCACGCTCCACAGGCGGCCGTCGGCGTCGTCGGCCGCCCACACGATGGCGTCGCCATCCCATCCGCCCGCGACGGGCCGCAGGTCGCCGACGTGCAGGCCGTAGCCGTCGGCGAGCGCCGCGAGCACGCGCGCGCGGTCGAGATCGCCAGGCCGCACGGCACGCGGCGCACGATCCTCCCGCGGCGACATGCTCGCGAGCCTAGCCGCGGTCGCACGGTCGCTCAGCGCGCCACCGGGCCCACCGCAGGCGGCGTCCAGACGCCGTCCATAGATTCGAGGCGCCCCGCTCCCCACCGCGAAGGACCTCCATGTTCGGTCTCGACCTCGACCTCGGCGTCGTCGTGCTCATCGCACTCGGCATCGTCATCCTGCTGCTGCTGATCCTCGGCGCCGTGCGCCGCTACCGCATCGCCGAGCCCGACGAGGCGATCATCGTCACCGGCCGCAAGGGGCGCACGTACGTCGACGCGCAGGGGCAGGAGGTCACCGACCTCTCGGGGCAGAAGGTCGTCACCGGCGGCGGCATCTTCGTGATGCCGTTCGTGCAGAAGCACTTCCGCATGTCGCTGCGCTCGCGGCGGCTGCTCTTCAACACGACGGCGCAGACGCGCAACGGCATCACGATCCACGCGCAGGCCGTCGCCGTGATCAAGGTCGGCGGCTCGGAGGAGATGATCCGCCATGCGGCCCAGCGCTTCCTCTCGCAGCAGGAGGAGATCGAGTCGTCGACGCAGGAGGTGCTCTCGGGATCGCTGCGAGGCATCATCGGCTCGCTCACCGTCCTCGAGATCATCCACGACCGGAAGGCGCTCGCGGATGCGGTGCTGCAGGCCGCGGAGGACGCGCTGACGAAGCAGGGCCTCAACGTCGACACCCTGCAGATCCAGGAGATCAACGACACCCAGAACTACATCTCGAACCTCGGCGTGCCCGAGTCGGCCGCGGTGCAGCGTGCCGCGGCCATCGCGAACACCGAGGCGCAGAAGGCCGCCGAGCAGGCGTCGATCGAGGCGAAGAAGCAGATCCTCGAGGCGAACCGCGTGCTGCAGCTGCAGGAGGCGGCCGTGCAGGCCGAGACCGACAAGGCGCTCGCGCAGGCGAACGCGGCGAAGCCGCTCGAGGATGCCGTGCAGCGGCAGGCGATCGTCGCCCAGGAGGAGATCACGGCGCAGCGCGAGGCCGAGCTCAAGGAGCAGACGCTGAACGCCGAGGTGCGCAAGGTCGCCGACGCCGAGGCCTACCGCATCCGCATCACCGCCGAGGCGAACGCCGTCGCGCGCTCGACCGAGGCGAACGCCGAGCGGGCGTCGCGCGAGGCGCGCGCCGAGGCGCAGAAGGCGGAGGGCGTCGCCGAGGCGAGCGTGACCGAGGCGCGCGGCAATGCTCAGCGCACGTCGCGCATCGCCGCCGCGGAGGCTGCGAAGGCCGAGGGCGAGGCGGAGGCCGTCGCGGTGGCCGCGAAGGGCCGCGCCGAGGCCGAGGCCATCTCGGCGCGAGGCAGGGCCGAGGGCGATGCGATCGCCGCGCGCGCAGCCGCGCTCGCCGAGAACAGCCAGTTCGTGCTGGCGCAGGAGCTGCTCGAGCGCCTGCCCGAGGTCGCCGAGGCGTTCGCGAAGGCGTACGCGTCGTCGAACATCACGGTCGTGTCGGCCGACGGCACGAACAAGCTCACGTCCGACATGGTCGGCAACATCGCCTCGATGACGACGATGATGAAGGAGGCGACGGGCATCGACCTGCAGCAGGTCATCAACGCCACGGCGCAGGGCAACGCCGCCGGCTCGGCCGTGGCGGGTGCGCAGCGTCGCTCCGACGGCGACGCGGCCCGTGCCGCTGCCGCCGCGTCGTTCGCGGGCGACCAGGGCGCGAGCGCCGACGGATCCGACGCGCGCTGACGCGGTGCGCGGGCGCTCGACCCCGGCGGGCCGCCCGCCGGGGTCGAGCCGCGCCACCGCTGCTCGCCGTCGGCGTCGGCGCGTCAGGCGCCCCAGTCGGCGGGCTTCGAGTCCTTCCCGTCGAGCCACAGCGTGTCGGACTCGTCGCGGTGCGAGCCGGTCGAGCCGACGTGCCTCGACCCGATGCCCGGGCCCTTCGTGATGACGTGCACCATGGCCATGCCGTGCCCGCGGCCGAGGCCGTACACATCCCGCAACCACTCGAGGATGGGGCCGGCCTTCGTGTCGGCGCCGAAGCCGAGCGCGGTCGCCTCCTCGGCGAGCGCGCGCGGGGTCCTGCCGGTCTTCGCCTCCACGGCGTCGAGGTAGGCCTGGAACGACATGGTGGCTCCTTCGGTCGGGTGCGTCGTCCGCATCCTGCCGCACGCGGCCGCTGCTGGTCGAGGCCGGGCCGCGCGCCGGCGTCTCGCAGGTGCGCGGGTCTCGCGACGCGTGCTCGCTGCGCTCGCGCGCTCCTCGACCGGCATCGCCGCTGCTGGTCGAGGAGGCCGCGCCCGCAGGGCGCAGCCGTCGCGAGACCCGGCGTCCTGATGGTGCGCGGGTCTCGTGACGCGTGCTCGCTGACGCTCGCGCGCTCCTCGACCGCCAGGTGATGCGCGCTTCGCTGCGTCGGTCGACGCCTACCGGTGCTGGTCGAGGATGCCGCGCCCGCAGGGCGCAGCCGTCGCGAGACCCGGCGATCTCGCGAAGCGGTCGCTGGCCGGGTGGCTGCGACGCCGGGCGAGCCATCGCGCGCCGAGATGCGCGCTGAGCGGTCTCAGAGGGCCGATGCGCGATCACGATGCCGCTGCGTGCGCATCCGTGCGGGGCTGACGGCGGACCATCGGGGAGTCACGGCAGCGGCGCGAGCCACGACACGTGGCCCTCGCGGCGGTTCGCGCCGTCGAAGAGGTGGCCGACGCGCTTGTAGTAGTGCAGCAGGATGGCGCGGTCGAGCACCCGCAGCTCGAGGCTGCGGGCGAGCTCGGCCTCCATGGTCGCGGCGTCCTCGAGCTCGCGCAGCCACACGATGACGTAGAGGTTCGACGCGCCGCCGGCGAGCGCGGCGCACATGCGCGTCATCGGCAGGTTCGCGATCTGCAGCGCCGTCGCCTCCAGCCGCGCGGCGGGCACGACGAGCCACAGCGCGAGCGCGTGCGGCCACATCCGCTGCTCGAGCGACACGTCGATGCGCTGCTGGATCCAGCCGCTCGCGAGCAGCCTGCGCGCGACGCGGCGCGCGTGCGCCTCCGACGTGCCGAGGCGCTCGGCGAGCGTGCGCGCCGATGCGCGGCCGTCGCGCTCGAGCTCGGTGAGCACGGTGCGCCACTGCGCACGCGTCGCCGCGTCGCCGTCGGCGCGGGCGTCGTGCATCGTCGGCAGCAGCGCGTCGTGCGGCGGCCCCACGGCACGCCACCGCGAGCCGTCGGAGAACATGCGCGTCACGATCGTCGAGCGCACGCCGGTCACGGCGTCGTGCGTGCCGAGCCACGACTGGATGAGGGTGCGGAACTGCGCCATGTCGTCGGCGAGGATCGTGAGCACGAGGTCGCGATCGCCCGTCATGCCGGTGACGGAGATGACCTTCGGATGCTCGCGCAGCGCCGCCGCGACGGCGTCGACCGTGCCCGGCCGGCAGCGCACCTCGGCGAGCCCGAAGAGGAGGCCGGCCGCGAAGCCGACGTACGTGGTCGCCCATGCGGCGCCCGAGTCGACGATGCCCTCCCACCGGCGGCGAGCGGTCGGCGGGCTGGCTCCGATCGTGCGGGCGATCGACGCCCACGACGCCCTCGGCGCGTCCTGCAGGGCGGTGACGAGGGCGAGGTCCGAATCCGACAGGTCATGCGGATGCGGTGACGACGGCAGACGCATGTCGATCATCCTGGCAGCATCCGAGGTGCGAATCGGTCATGTGACACGGATCGTGACATGCGATCGGCAGGATGCTCCGCAACGCCCGTTCGCCGCGACGGCGCGGCCACCCCGACCCCACGGAGCACGCATGGCCACCGACACCACCACGACGCTCACGCTCGCCGACGCGAAGGGCGTCGGCGGACGCATCCTGCGCGGCATCGAGCGGGTCGGCAACAGGCTGCCGCACCCCTTCTACCTCTTCCTCATCATCGCCGGGCTCGTCGCCGTCGCCTCCGGCATCGCCGCGCTGCTGGGGGCCGAGACGGTCGACCCCGCGACGGGCGACACGGTTCCGATCCGCAGCATCCTCTCCGGCGAGGGCGCGGTGTACGCGCTGACCACGGCGATCGAGAACTTCGTGACGTTCCCGCCGCTCGGCCTCATCATCACGGTGATGCTCGGCATCGGCGTCGCCGAGCGCCTCGGTCTCCTGAAGGCCGCGATGCGCGGCGCGGTGCTCGCGGCGCCCGGATGGGCCGTGACGTTCGTCGTCGTGCTCGTGAGCCTCATGGGCAACCTCGCCTCCGACTCGGCGATGGTCATCCTGCCGCCGCTCGCCGCCGCCGCGTTCCTCGCCGCCGGCCGCCACCCGCTCGCCGGCTTCGCCGCGTCGTACGCCGCGGTCGTCGCGGGCTTCAGCGCGAACGTCGTGCCGGCGGGCACCGACGTGCTGCTGTCGGGCATCACGACGTCGGCGGCGCAGATCGTCGACCCCGAGGCATCGGTCTCGCCCATCGCCAACTACTTCTTCATGGCGACGTCGACGCTCATCCTCGCCGTGGTGATCACGGTCGTCTGCCAGCGCTACGTCGAGCCGCGCCTCACGCCGTACGCCGGTGGCGACGCGGATGCGGATGCGTCGAAGCCGCTCGAGCCCGTCGAGCGTCGCGGCCTGCGCGTCGCAGCCATCGCGACCGTCGTCTACCTCGCGCTCGTCGCGACGGTCGTGCTCGTGCCCGGGTCGCCGCTGCAGGGCGAGGGCGGGCAGATCCTGCGCTCGCCGTTCATGACGGCGCTGCCGATCTTCATCCTCTTCCTCTTCCTCGTCGCGGGCGTCGCGTTCGGGCTCGGCGCGAGGACGCTCACCAAGGCCACCGACGTGCCCGAGCACATGGCCGCCGCCGTGAAGGATCTCGTGCCGTTCATCGTCGTCATCTTCACGGCGGCGCAGGCGATCGCATGGTTCAACTGGTCGCAGCTCGGCCTGCTCATCGCGACGTCGGGCGCCGAGGCGATGGAGGCGACGGGCCTCGGCGGCGTCGGCGGCCTCGTGCTCTTCAGCCTCTTCTGCACCCTGCCCGCCCTGCTCCTCGCGAGCGGGTCGGCGCTGTGGACGCTGCTCGCGCCCATCTTCGTGCCGATGTTCATGCTCGCCGGCATCGACCCCGCGTACGTGCAGGCGGCCTTCCGCATCACCGACTCCGCCACGAACCCGCTCGTGCCGATGAACCCGATGCTGCCGGTCGTCCTCGGCCTGCTGCAGCGCTGGGAGCCGAAGGCGGGGCTCGGCACGCTCTTCAGCCTCGTCATCCCGTTCACGCTCGTGATCTGGGGCGTCTGGCTGCTGCAGTTCGTCGTGTGGGGCCTGCTCGGCCTCCCCGTCGGCCCCGGCCACGGCCTCACGATCGACTGACCCACCCATCCTCGACCCCGACCGACCCCAAGGAGGTCTCCCGTGCCCACCACCACCGTGCGCCCCGCAGCCGAGGCGGGCATCGCCGCGATGCCCGCGACGATCGCCGAGCTGCAGTCGCTGCTCGAGTCGCGGCTGACGACGCTCGTCGACGTCGCCGCCGACCTGCACGCGCATCCCGAGATCCGCTTCACCGAGACGCACGCGGCGGCACGCCTCACCGCCGAGCTCGAGCTCGCGGGCTTCGCCGTCGAGCGTGGCTTCGCCGGCCTCGACACCGCGTTCGTCGGCCGCTGGTCGACGCCGGATGCGGGCGCCGACGCCCCGACGGTCGCGATCTTCTGCGAGTACGACGCCCTCGAGGAGATCGGCCACGCGTGCGGCCACAACGTCATCGCCGCAGCCGGCCTCGGCGCGGGCATGCTCGTGAAGGATGCGCTCGAGGCATCGCCCGTGCCCGCGCACCTCGTCGTGATCGGCAGCCCGGGCGAGGAGGGCGCCGCCGGCAAGGTGCCCATGATCGACGGCGGCGTGCTCGACGGCGTCGACCTCGCGATCATGGTGCACCCGTCGGGGTCGGACGCGGTGCGAGGCTCGTCGCTCTCGCGCGTCGCGCTCGACGTCGACTTCCACGGCAGGGCGGCGCATGCGGCGGCCGCCCCCGAGCTGGGCCGCAACGCGCTCGACGGGGCGACGCTGTCGCTCACCGCCATCGGCATGCTGCGGCAGCAGATGACCGACGACGTGCGCATCCACGCGATCATCACGAACGGCGGGCAGGCGCCGAACATCATCCCCGAGCGCGCAGCGCTGCGCATCTTCGTGCGCGCCGGGGATCGCGATCACCTGCTGAGCGACGTCGTGCCGCGCGTGCGCGCGTGCTTCGAGGGTGCGGCGCTCGCGACGGGCACGACGGTCGAGATCGCCGAGAACACGCCGCCGTACTTCTCGCTGCGGTCGAACCCGACGCTCGTCGACGTGGCCGAGGCGGCGTACGGCGTGCTGGGACGCGAGCTCGAGCCCGACCCGACCCTCGCGGGCTCGACCGACATGGGCAACGTCTCGCACGTGGTGCCGTCGCTGCATCCGATGATCTGCCTCGCTCGCGACGTCGCGCCGCACACGCGCGAGTTCGCGGCGGCGGCGGGCTCGCCCGAGCTCGCCCCGCCGACGATCGCCGACGGTGCGGTCATGCTGGCGGCGACGGCGCTCTCGGCGTTCCGCGACCCGGCGATCGTGGCCGATGCGAGGGCGACGTTCGGCTCGTGACTGGTCGCTCGTTGGCCTGACTGGTCGCTCGTTGGGACTGACTGGTCGCTCGTGGTGCCGAGTGGTCGCTCGTCGCAACGAATGGTGACCACCGTGGCCCTCCCTCCGACGACGTCCACCGGATGAGCGGAGGGGCCGGAGGCAGCTCGCGAGCGTCCTCCGGCCCCTCCAGCCCTCGTCAGTCGCCCGAGGGGGCAGAGACGGGCGAGACGGGGCTGGCCGCCGACGGCGCGCTGTCCCAGGTGGGTGCGGGCGCCGGGGCGGGTGCCGGCGCTGGTGCGGGCGCCGGGGCGGGTGCGGCGACGGCGGACGGCGCGGATGCGGTGGGTGCGGGCGCCGGGGCGGGTGCCGGCGCTGCGGGTGCCGACGGCGCCGAGGTCGTGGGTGCGGGTGCGGCCGGCGCATCCGTCGGGCTCGGGGCGGAGACGACGGAGGCGTGGTCGCCGGTCACGCGAACGGTGACGCCCGACTTCTCGACGAGGCCGCTGCCGAGCACGACGCCGCCCTGGGCGACCTGCGTGGAGTCGTCGACGTCCATGGCGTTGGCGGTGGCCAACGCGCCGACCGCGACGAGGCCGAGGCCGAGGGTGCCGGCGGCGCCGACGGTGATCCAGGTGCGCTTCTCCATGGTGGGTCTCCTTGGTGGTGTGATGTCTCCTGCTGGTGCGAGACCACCATCCCGAGCGGCCGTGAGCCCCGCGTGACGAGCCGATGAGAGACCTCTCATGCGGACGTGCGGGTGGCTCGCGGCGCGACGATGGCCGTCTCGCGCCGCGAAGAGCGCCCAGCCGGCCCGACGAGCGACCAGTCACCCCGACGAGCGACCACTCATCCCGACGAGCGACCACTCACCCCGACGAGCGACCAGTCAGCGCAGCGACGACGCCGCGACGCCCACGAGCGATGCCGCCTCGTCGAGCATGCGGTCGGCACGGCCATGCGCGCCCTGCTCGGCGGCCGACAGGGCGTGCGCCGCGAGATGCGCCGCCGTGAGCGCGCGCGAGTGCGGCCCGTCGAGCCAGCGCTCGGCGGCGACGTCGGCGAGCACGTGCAGCGCGACCGCGGCCTCCTCGCGCCCGGCATCCTCGGTGAGCAGCGCGCTCGTGCGCGCGTGGCCGATGAATGCCGCCGAGTCCTCGTCGCGGTCGCCGACGCCTGCGGTGTCGACGTCGATGAGCCCGGAGACGGCACCGCCGTCGAAGAACAGCTGCCCCAGATGCAGGTCGCCGTGCACGACGACCGGCAACGTGACGTCGCGTCGCCGCTGGTGGATGGCCGTCCGCAGCGCCATCGCCGTGCCTGCGCGAGCGGGCCAGGCGCGAGCGAGCCGTGCTGCGTACCAGTCGATGCGCGACGCGAGCACCGGCCGCGCGGCACCCGAGACGTCGGCGCGCTCGAGGCCGAGGCGCACGACGTCGACGGCGCCCAGCAGCGCATCCGGTGCCAGCTGCATCGCAGCCTTCGGGCCGGCGAGCCCGGGGGCCTGCTCGATCAGCATGCAGCCCTGCGGCGCCCACCTGGGGATGCGCGGCACGGGCACGCCCGCCTTCGCGAACGCCGAGTGCAGCTGCGCGATGTGCTCGGTGGCACCCGGCGGCACGATCTTCAGGAAGTGGTCGGCGTGCTCGCCGTGCAGGCGCAGCACGGCGCGCTTGCCGGGGCGGTACGCGACGATCTCGGAGGTGAAGGTGCCGGCGATGCCGAAGCGCTCGAGCAGCCGCGCCGCCGACTCGCCGAACGCGGCGACGGCGAGCGTCGGCAGCCGCGGGTCGGCGGGGTGCAGCCAGACGCGGGCGCGCACCGCGTCGCCGACGCGCAGCACGAGCCCCGTCTCCTCGGGCACCGACTCGCCGGAGGTGTCGACGAAGTAGGTGAGCGTCGCGCCGTCGTCGTCGACCTCGAACCCCGCGATGACGCCCGACCCGAACGGGTCGCGCGAGATGAGCCGCCCGGTGCGCCCGAGCGCCTCCTCGAGCAGACGCGCCTCCATGTCCACGATCCTCCCAGGAACCCCTGGGCACGCGCTGGCCGCGCATGAGACTGCTCTCATCTGCGCGTGCGTCGGGGGCCGGGCGGGCAGGATGGGGGGATGAGCGCTGGGCGGGCACGGCTGCCGGTCGTCAGCGTGCGCACGCGCATCGTCGCGGCCCTCGGGCTCGTGTCGGCCCTCGCGGTGCTCGCCGCCGGCGTCACCGCCTACCTCGTCGAGCGCAGCCGCATCCTCGACCAGGTCGACACGCAGCTCGTGTCTGCGGTCGAGGCGGTGCGGCAGCTCGCCGAGGATCCGCCGGGCGAGGAGGCCGGCTGGGCCAGCGCCGACGAGCTGCTCACCGCCGCGCTGTCGCGCATCGCGCCCGACGACCACACGGGTGCGCTCGGCGTCGTCGACGGCCAGGCGGCGTTCGTCCCCGGCGTGCGGATGGACGTCGACCTCGATCGCTTCCCCGACCTCGCCGCGCGCGTCACGGGCGAGACCGGGGGCAGCGACGTCGTCATCGGCACGATCGCCGACGCCGAGGTCACGCTGCGCTACGTCGCCGTGCCGTTGGAGGTGACCTCGGGCGACGCCGGGTCGCAGGCGATCTTCGTCACGGGCTACGACCTCGTCGCCGAGCTCGCCGAGCTGGATGCGGCGGCGAGCGTCTTCCTCCTCGCGGCGGCCATCGGCGTGCTCGCCGTCGTCGTCATCGGCTTCGCGATCGCGGGCAGGCTGCTGCGCCCCATCCGCGATCTGCGCATGCTCGCCGAGCGCATCGCCGCCTCCGGCGTCTCCGAGCGTGTGCCGGTCAGCGGCAACGACGACGTGTCGCAGCTCGGCGTCACCGTCAACGCGATGCTCGACCGCCTCGACGGGTCGCTCGCGGCGCAGCGCAGGCTGCTCGACGACGTCGGTCACGAGCTGAAGACGCCCGTGACGATCGTGCGGGGCCACCTCGAGCTCATGGATGCGCGCGACCCCGCCGACGTCGAGCAGACGCGCGACGTCGCGATCTCCGAGCTCGACCGCATGGCGGGGCTCGTCGGCGACATCCAGCGCGCCTCGAGCGTCGACCACGTCGAGGCCTTCCGCTTCCGCGCGACCGACGTCGCCGAGCTCACCGAGCAGATCGCGACGACGGCGTCCGGCATCGAGGGCGCGACGGTGCGTCTCGGATCGACGACGGCCGTCGTCGCGATGCTCGACGTCGAGCGCGTCACGCAGGCGATGCTGCAGCTCGTGCAGAACGCCGTGACGCACGCGGGCGGCGACGTGACGATCGCGTCGCGGCGCGCGGGCGACCGCGTCGAGCTCATCGTGCAGGACGCGGGCCCCGGCGTGCCCGACGCGCACAAGGAGGCGGTGTTCGAGCGCTTCCGCCGCGTCGAGACCGGCCGCGGCCGCGAGGGCAGCGGGCTCGGGCTCTCGATCGTGCGACGCATCGCCGAGGCGCACGGCGGCACGGCGCGCGTCGACGACGCCGTCGCCGGTGGCGCGGCGTTCGTGCTCTCGCTGCCCGTCGACGCATCCGCCGTCGCGTCGGCCGACGACGTCGCCCACGGCACGCCGGCCGCGGCCATCGGGGAGGATGGTGTGCACGCGTGACCGGCCGACCGAGGGGGAGCGGATGCCGTCGATCCTGATCGCCGAGGACGAGCAGCGCATCAGCGCGTTCGTCGAGAAGGGGCTGCGGGCGGCCGGCTTCGCGACGACGGTCGCGGCCACGGGCGACGCCGCGCTCGACCTCGCGCTCACCGACGAGTTCGACCTCGTCGTCCTCGACGTCGGGCTGCCGGGCATCGATGGCTTCGAGGTGCTGGAGCGGCTGCGCGGCTCGGGCGCGACGGTGCCCGTCATCATGCTGACGGCGCGCACGTCGGCCGCCGACACCGTCGCGGGCCTCGAGGGCGGCGCGGACGACTACGTGCCGAAGCCGTTCCGCTTCGACGAGCTGCTCGCCCGCATCCGCCTGCGCATGCGACGCGAGGGCGCTGCGGCAGCGAGCGAGGTGGAGGCGGATGGCGTCGTGCTCGACGTGCGCACGCGTCGCGCGCGGCTCGACGGGCGCGAGGTCGACCTGTCGGCGCGCGAGTTCGCGCTCGCCGAGGAGCTCATGCGACACCGGGGCACGGTGCTGTCGCGCGGGCAGCTGCTGTCGCGCGTGTGGGGCTACGACTTCGACCCGGGCTCGAACGTCGTCGACGTGTACGTGCGCTACCTGCGGGCGAAGCTCGGCGCCGACCGCATCGAGACCGTGCGCGGCATGGGCTACCGCTTCCGCTGAGCCGCCTGCGGCGCCTCCCATCCGCCGCGGCCCCGGCAGTTCACGTCTCGCAGGCGATCGCGGCAGCGGAGGGGTCTGTTCCCTCGGCTGCCGCAATCGCCTGGGAGACGCATCCACCCGGCCGCTGACCGCGTGCGTTCTGCAGGCGATCACGGCACCGGAGGGGTATGTGCCCTCGGCCTGCCGGAATCGCCTGCGAAGCGCATCCGCCCGGGCGGCGCACCCACGCGCGGGTCGGAGGCCGCACGCACCCGCGGGCACGCGCGTCGGTGGGGCGCGGTAGCGTCGCGGCATGGTCGCCGTCGCCCTCGTCCTCCCGCCCGATCAGCCGCCCGAGCGCTACCTCTCGCTCGGCGCCGCTGCCGACGCCGCGGGGCTCGACGAGGTGTGGGTGTGGGAGGACTGCTTCGCCCAGTCGGGCGTGGCCGCCGCCGCCGCGCTGCTCGCGGCGACGCCGCGCATCCGCGTCGGCATCGGCCTCATGCCCGTGCCCCTGCGCACCGTCGCGCTCGAGGCCATGGAGGTCGCGACGCTCGCGCGGCTCTTCCCCGGGCGCCTGCTGCCGGGCTTCGGCCACGGCGTCCTCGACTGGATGGGGCAGGCGGGTGTGCGCGCACGGTCGCCGCTGACGCTGCTGCGCGAGCACCTCGAGGCGCTGCGGCCGTTGCTCGCGGGCGAGTCGGTGTCGCGCGACGGCCGCTACGTGCAGCTCGACGCCGTGCAGCTGCGCTGGCCGCCCGCAGAGGTGCCGCCGCTGCTCGTCGGAGCGATCGGTCCGCGCACGCTGGCCCTCGCCGGCGAGGCGGGCGACGGCGTCATCCTCACCGAGGGCACCGACGTCGACGTGGCCCGCGAGCGGGTGGAGGCGGTGCGCGAGGCGCGCCGCGCCGCGGGCAGGTCGGGCGAGCCGTCTGCGGTGGTGTTCCTGTCGATGCCCGCGGCGACGGCGCTCGGCCCCGGTGGTGCCGATGCGCTCGTCGCGCACGTGCGCGCGCTCGCGGCGGTCGGAGCGACGAGCGTCGCCGTGTGCCTCGTCGACGAGGTCGACGGCCCGCCGGTGGGCGACGAGCGCCTCGCGGCGCTCGTGCCCGTGCTCGCCGCCGCTCGGGAGGCCGTGCGCGGCTGACGCGAGCCGTCAGTCGTCGTCGGGCTCCTCGACGCCGTCGTCGTCATCGTCGTCGTCGGCGGGCGGCGGTGCCGGGGCGGGCGGCGCGGGCTGCACGGGCGCGGGCTGCACGGGGGCGGGCTGCGCGGGTGGCGCGGCGGGCGGCGCCGCCTCGGTCGGCGCCGGAGCCCCGGGCGTCTCGCCGGGCGCGGGAGCGGCGGTCGGCGCTGCCGACGAGCCCGGCACCGACACGGGGTCGACGCCGATGGGCGCGCCCGCCGCATCCTGCATGCGCACGGTCGACGACGCGACCCCCCACGTCACGCCGACGAGCACCGCGACGCCCGCCGCGACCGCGGCGATGCGTGCGAGCAGACGAGCCATGCCTCGATCCTCGCAGCCCCGGCCCGGCGAATCCACCGCGGGGGTCAGGAGCCGGGCGCGACGCCCCCTGGCAGGGGCGTGGCGTGCTGCGGCACGATCTCGGCAGCGCGCGGCGCGGGCGGGGGCGTGCCGTCGCCGAAGGGCGAGCCGCCGAGGGCCTCGCGTCCGTGGGGCGTCAGCCAGCCGTCGAGCGCCGGTCCCTTCGGCACGATGCCCGAGGGGTTCACGTCCTCATGCACGACGTAGTAGTGCCGCTTGATCTGCGCGAAGTCGATCGTGTCGCCGAAGCCGGGCGTCTGGAACAGATCGCGCGCGTACGCCCACAGGTTGGGCATCTCGGTGAGCCGCTGCCGGTTGGCCTTGAAGTGCCCGTGATACACGGGGTCGAAGCGCGCGAGCGTCGTGAACAGGCGCACGTCGGCCTCGGTGATGCGCTCGCCCATGAGGAAGCGGCGCGTCGCGAGCCGCTCCTCGAGCCAGTCCATCGCGGTCCACAGGCGGTCGTAGGCAGCGTCGTACGACTCCTGGCTGCCGGCGAAGCCGCAGCGGTAGACGCCGTTGTTCACCTCGGTGTAGACGCGGCGCATCACGGCGTCCATCTCCTCGCGCAGCTCGGCGGGCAGGAGGTCGGGCGCGCCATCGCGGTGGTGCTCGCGCCACTCGGTGGAGAGGTCGAGGCTCATCTGGGCGAAGTCGTTCGTCACGACCGCGCCCGTGGGCACGTCGACGATGGCGGGCACCGTGATGCCCTTGGGGTAGTCGGGCACGCGCGCGAAGTACGCCTGCTGCAGCCGCTCGATGCCGAGCACGGGGTCGACGCCGCCCGGGTCGAGGTCGAACGTCCATGAGCGGGCGTCGTGCGTCGGCCCGCACATGGCGAGCGAGATCGAATCCTCGAGCCCGAGCAGTCGCCGCACGATGATGAGGCGGTTGGCCCACGGGCACGCTCGGGCGACGACGAGCCGGTAGCGGCCGGCCTCGACGGGCCAGCCGTCGCGGCCGTCGGCGGTGATGCGCGACTCGATGTAGTCGGTGTCGCGCGTGTACTCCTGGCCGGGGGAGACGTAGTCGGAGGGCATGCCCCAACGCTACGCGCCCGCCGCATGCGACGAGGCGCGCATCCCGATGCGGGATGCGCGCCTCGGCGCACGTGGCGGGCTCGCGGCGTCAGCCGACGAGGATCTCCGACAGCGGCTTGCGCGCGCGGGGTGCGTGCTCGCGCTCGCGCAGCATCTCGCCGAGCGTGTCGGCGTCGCCGAGCGTGCCGAGCGCGACGACCGTGATGGGCGCGAGGCGCTCGTCGAGGCTGAACGCCTCGGATGCGGCGGCGGCGTCGAAGCCCGACATCTGGTGCACGACGAGGCCGTCGGCGTGCGCCTGGATCGTGAGGTGCGCGACGGCCTGACCCAGGTCGTAGACGGCGGTGGGGTTGGCGCGGCCCTCCTCGTTCGCGGTCTCGGCGATGGCGAGGATGAGCACGGAGGCGTTGGGCGCCCACTGCTGGTTGAACTCGGCGAGCGCGTCGACGATGCGGTCGAAGGCGTCGCTGCCGCGGCGTGCGACGACGAAGCGCCACGGCTGCGCGTTGTAGGCGCTCGGGCTCCATCGGGCGGCCTCGAGGGCCTTCGAGAGCAGCGACTCGTCGACGGGCACGGGCTCGTAGGCGCGGGGGCTCCAGCGCGACTGCAGCACGTCGAGGATCTCGTGGTCGGTGGGTGCGGTGCGGTCGACGATCGTCATGACGGCTCCTCGGATTCGATGGGCGGATGGAGCGGGTCGCCATCGACCCGTGGGCTGCAACGCAGCGCGTGCGCAGGCATTCCCGATTCGTTCGAATGTGAATGACCGGGCCGGCGAGCGGGGTGCTGCCGCCGGGATGCGCACGGAGCGCGCCCTCGCGTGCGATGCGCGCGCGAGCCCTCGCTGAGCGCGCATCCCGGCGCGCGAGGCGTCACGACTTCGTGGTCTGCAGCTCCTCGGTGACCTCGGCGAGCCGCAGGGTGCCGGTGCGGGTCATGCGGTCGGCGCGACGCTGACGCGACCACCAGACCGCGCCGATGAGGAAGGCGAGCAGCGCCGTCGCCACCGCGACCATGATCGCCCAGCGCGGGCCGTACGCATCCGCGACCCAGCCGACGATCGGCGCGCCGATGGGCGTGCCGCCGAGGAACACCGCCGAGTAGAGCGCCATGACGCGGCCGCGCATCTCGGGCGCCGTCGACAGCTGCACCGTCGAGTTCGCGTTCGTCATGAACAGCTGCGCCGTGAAGCCCGCGAGCGCGAGGCCTGCGGCGAAGAGCCACAGGTTCGGCACCCAGGCGAGGATCGCGCAGGCGATGGCGAACGCGCCGAGGCCGCCGATGACGAGCGTCCATCGCGGCCGCTCCGAGCGTGCGGCGAGCAGCGCGCCGGACACCGAGCCGATGGCCATCGCCGACGACAGCAGGCCGAAGGTGTCGGCGTCGGCGCCGAACTCGACCGTCATGGTCGAGATGAAGATTGGGAAGTTCAGGCCGAACGTGCCGAGGGTGAACGCCATGACCATGACGACGACGATGTCGTGCCGCCTGCCGACGTAGCGCATGCCCTGCACGATGTCGCCGAGGCCGCGCGCGCCCCGCGGCGCAGGTTGCAGCTCGTCGCGCCGCAGCCGCAGGAGCGCGACGATCATCGCCACGAACGTGAAGGCGTTCAGCAGGAACACCGGGCCGGCGCCGAGGAGCGCGATCGACAGGCCGGCGACGGCGGGGCCCACGAGGCGCGCGCCGTGGAACGACGCGGAGTTCAGCGCGACGGCGTTCGAGATCTGGTCCTGGCCGACGATCTCGGAGACGAACGCCTGCCGCGCGGGGTTGTCGAAGGCCTGCGTCGAGCCGAAGAGGGCGGCGAACGCCCACACCATCCAGAGCTCGAGCACACCCGAGAGCGCGAGCACGCCGAGCGCGAGCGACAGGAGCCCGAGCGTCGACTGCGTGACGAGCAGCACGTTGCGCTTCGGGAAGCGATCGGCGACGAGGCCCGAGATCGGCACGAGCAGCAGCTGCGGCCCGAACTGCAGCGCCATGGTGACGCCCACGGCCGTCGCATCCTGGTCGGTGAGCTGCGTCAGCGTGATCCACGAGAGCGCCGTGGCCTGCATCCAGGCGCCGACGTTCGAGATGAGGGCGCCGATGAACCAGGTGCGGTAGTTGAACAGGCGCAGCGAGCGGAACATCATGCGCGGGCCTCCGCTCGCCGAGGGGATGGGATGGGGTGGGTGCCGAGGCGCGTCATGCCTCGGCCTCGGCGATGCGCTCCATGATCTGGGCGGCGCGCTGCAGGGTGGCGCGCTCGTCGGGCGTGAGGGCGTCGAGGTGCGCCGCGAGCCACGCGTTGCGGCGTCGGCGCGTCTCGTCGATCATCTGCTGGCCCTCGTCGGTGATGACGAGCAGCTGCTTGCGACCGTCGGTCTCGTGCGGGGTGCGATCGACGTACCCGTGGTCGACGAGCCCCTGCACGGTGCGCAGCATGCTCGGCGGCGTCACGCGCTCCTTGGTCGAGAGATCCTGCAGCGTGATGGGGCCGCACTTCTGCATGGTGCCGAGCGCCGACATGTGCGGGAACCCGAGCGTCTCGTCGGCGACCGAGCGTCGCAGGCGGCGCGAGAGGCGCGCGACGGCGATGCGGAGGTCGTTGGAGAGTGCGAGGGATCGAGGCATGCGATTCGTTAGCCTAACGAATGGATGCACGACACGCCAGCGTGCGCGGCACGGCGGGCGGGTGGTGGCTCAGCGCCGCGAGGCGGCGACGGCGACCGCCGCGTCGAATGCGAGCAGCGCGCACATGATGGCGGCGCCGACCGGGCGTCCGCCGCGCGCGTACTCGCGAGCGAAGGGCAGGTGCATGACGCTGTGCGCGGCGAGCGGCAGCCATCGGCATCGCGAGCCCCGCATGCGCAGGATGGTGATGCCGAGCGTCAGGTCGACGACGCCCAGGGCGCGTCGACGGCGCACGCTCGCGGCGTCGAGCCGCAGCGAGCGGCCACCCGTGCGCGGCGCGGCGACGAGCAGCGAGCCGAACCCGACGCCCACGAGCCCGACGCCGTCTGCGACGACGGACGTGACGGCATGCGGCGTGGGAGGCACATGAGGATGCTACGGGCAGCCCTCGAGCCCGGCTCGTGACGACCAGGCGTCCGCTGCCGCGCGGCGGACGCGGACGCGCCGGGCCCGCTGCCGCAGGGCGGACGGTGACGCGCCGGAGCCGACGACCGACGACCGGCGCCCGCCCAGGCCGCGCACGTACCCTGACCGGATGGCACGGGGTCGGGGTCGCTGGCGCTGGATCGCGGCGGGCGCTGCGGTGCTCGTGCTCGCCGGCGGCGGCCTCCTCGCCGCCTGCTCGCCGATGGCGCTCGCGGCGCCCGGCGCCGTCGCGGCCGTCGAGCGCGTCGTGGGTGACGGCGGCGTCGTCGAGGTGCGCACGGTCGATCGCACCATCGGCGTCTCGCCCGAGTGCTCGATCGCCGTGCGGCTGGGCGAGGGCGTCTCGGAGGCCGAGACCGCCCGCATCCTCGAGGCGGCATGGGCGGCCCCCGGCGAGTCGCCGTGCGTCGTGACCACCATCGAGCTGGCGAGCCGCTCGTCGATCGGCGGGATGCCGGCGGAGGCGATGGATCAGGATGCGGCGGCCGCGGCAGCCGCGGCCATGCACCGCCTCGACCTCGTCGCGCTCGGCGCGAGCGACGGCGGCGGCGTCGTGGCGAGCGCGTCCGCATCGGGCGGCGACCTCTCCACGGCCGCTGCGCTCGTCCGCGAGGCGGTCGAGGCTCGGGCGCTCGAGGAGGCGTTCGGCGGCGTCCGGTGGTCGCTGCGCTGGTCGGGCGACGGCGAGCCGTACGACGACGTGGAGATCGAGTGGGATGCGACCCCCGACGCCGCGCTCGCCGACCTGCTCGACGGCCTCGCGGCGCTGCGCGCGTCGGGGGCGCTCGGGCAGCCGGGCTCGGCGCCGGCGGGTCCTGCGCTCGATGGCCCCATCTCGGGCCTCTCGGTGCGTGCCGGGGTCGACGCAGGCGTCGCAGCCCTGACCGTCGACCTCACGGCGGCGGGCTGGAGCGCCGCCGACCTCGCGGCGCAGGGCGACGCCTTCGCGTCGAGCAGCCGTGCTGCGCAGGCGGCGGAGGCCATCGCGGCGCTCGCCGCGGAGGTCGGCGCACCGCCGCCGACGATCACCGCGAACGAGACGGTCGTGCTCGTCGCGGCCTGACGCGGCGCGGCGGCGTCTAGACCTGCTCGTCGGGCACGACGGCCGTCTCGCACTCGCCGAGCAGCGTCGCGCGCACCGGCGAGAAGATGCCCCCGAGGTGCGCGGCGTCGTCGTCGGAGATCTGCGAGAGGAAGAGCTCCTCGACGTGGCGCGCATGCAGCGGCCGCGCCCTGCGCAGCGTACGTCTGCCGTCGTCGGTGAGCCCGGCGTCCGTCCCGCGACCGTCGGTCGTCGAGGGGGTGCGCCGCACCCAGCCCTTCGCCTCCATCTGCTGCATGCGATACGTCAGCCGGCCGGGTGCGAACGCGAGCTGGCGCGCGAGCGTGCCCATGCGCATCCGCTCGCCCTCGGCCTCCGACAGCAGGAGCAGGATGTTGAAGTCGGCGAGGTCGAGGCCGCAGGCGTCCTTCAGCCGCCGCTCGAGCGCGGCGGCCAGCATGGCGCTGCCCTCGAAGTAGGCGCGCCACGCCTCGGACGCTGCGGTCATGCGTCGAGCGTACGGCGCGATGCTGGTCATCGCCCGACCCTCAACGGCCGAGGAGCGATGCGAAGTCGTCGAACGCGCCGCCCTCGGGGTCGAAGGGGTCGGTCTTCGGCGCCCTGGGCATCTGCAGCACGAGGCGAGCGAGCTCGCGGCCCGCGCGGTCGATGCGCGACTGCAGCGCGGCATCCTGTCCCCAGTCCTCGGTCGCTGCGAAGACGCCCGTGGGGGCGACGACGGAGCCGAGGTATGCGAAGAGCGGGCGCAGCGCCGTGTCGACGACCATCGAGTGCCGCACCGTGCCGCCCGTGGCGCCGAGGAGCGTGGGGATGCCGGCGAGCTCGCGCTCGCCGATGCCGTCGATGAACGACTTGAACAGCCCCGAGTACGACATCGTGAAGACGGGCGTCACGGCCACGATCGCGTCGGCGGACGTCACGCGCCGGATGGCGTCGTCGAGCTCGGGCGACGCGACGCGCGTCACGAGGTGGGTGGCGATGTCGTGCGCGAGCGGGCGCAGCTCGACGGCGTCGACCGTCGCGGTGCGGCCGGCGTCGGCGAGCGCGGCCTGCGTGGCGGCGCCGAGGCGCGTGGCGAGCATCGTCGTGGTCGACGGATCGCCGAGTCCCGCGCTCACGATCGCGATGCGGGTGGGGGTCGTGTCGGTCATCGGGTTCCTCCTGGATGTCCAACCGGGATGCGGTGCGGGATCGTCCGCTGCGCATCCGTCGCGTGTCGTGGTGGTGGGGTGGGGCGTCGAGCGCCCCGGATCCCCGTGAGGTCCTCGGCCGCCTGCGAGGTCGCGAGCGGCCGAGGACCTGACGGGCATCCGGGGTGCTCGGCCCCTGCTGGCGTCAGAGGGGGCCGAGCACGTCGGGACGTGCGGGCTAGGCGCGGTTCGGGGCGATCGCCGCTGCCGTGTCGACGTCGTCGCGCACGACGGCGTCGGATGCGGGCGCGGCCGCCGCCGCGTCGCGCGCGGCGACACGGGATGCGTGCGTCGGCGCGTCGGGCACGCCCGGGGCGCGCAGACGGTCGAACTCGGCGCGCAGCACCGGCACGACCTCGCGGCCGAGCATCTCGAGCTGGTCGAGCACGATCTCGAGCGGCAGGCCGGCGTGGTCGATGAGGAAGAGCTGGCGCTGGTAGTCGCCCGCGTAGTCGCGGAACGAGAGCGTCTTCTCGATGACCTGCTCGGGGGTGCCGACCGTGAGCGGCGTCTGCGCCGTGAAGTCCTCGAGGCTCGGGCCGTGGCCGTACACCGGTGCCTCGTCGAAGTACGGGCGGAAGCGGCGCTTCGCCTCGGCCTCGGTCTCGGCCATGAAGATCTGGCCGCCGAGGCCGACGATCGCCTCCTCCTTCGCGCCGTGGCCGTGGTGCTCGAAGCGCCTGCGGTACAGCTCGACCATCTGCTGGGTGTGCTCCTTGTTCCAGAAGATGTTGTTGTGGAAGAAGCCGTCGCCGTAGAACGCCGCCTGCTCGGCGATCTGCGGGGTGCGGATCGAGCCGTGCCATACGAACGGCGCGACCCCGTCGAGCGGCGCAGGCGTCGACGTGTAGCCCGTGAGGGGTGTGCGGTGCTTGCCCGACCAGCTGACGTTCGTCTCGGTCCAGAGGCGGCGCAGCAGGGCGTAGTGCTCGATCGCGAGCGACAGGCCGTCGCGGATGTCGTAGCCGAACCACGGGTAGACCGGCCCGGTGTTGCCGCGACCGAGGGTGAGGTCGACGCGGCCCTCGGCGAGGTGCTGCAGCATCGCGTAGTCCTCGGCGATCTTCACCGGGTCGTTCGTGGTGATGAGCGTCGTGGCGGTGGACAGCTGCAGACGCGTGGTCTGCGCCGCGATGTACGCGAGCGTCGTCGTGGGGCTCGAGGAGAAGAACGGCGGGTTGTGGTGCTCGCCGAGCGCGAAGACGTCGAGGCCGACCTCCTCGGCCTTCCTCGCGATCGTCACGACGTCCTGGATGCGCTTCGCCTCGGTCGGCGTCGTGCCGGTCGTGGGGTCGCGGGTGATGTCGCTCACCGTGAAGATGCCGAACTGCATGCTGCTCATGGCCGCCTCCTGCTGGTCCTTCGATCCAAGTATTTCGAATCTGAAGCAATCCAACCACGACCGGGCCGATCCATTCCCGTTCGGAGGACGCCTCATGCATCCCGGGCGTGGCGGATGGCACGAGCGGTCGTCCACCCCTCGACGCACGCGGCGTGCGCTGGCACGATCGCCGACATGCAGCCCATCACCGAGCTCGGCCCCGACGAGGTCTTCGTCTTCGGCTCCAACGCCGACGGCGCCCACGCCGCCGGCGCAGCCAGGACCGCCGCCGACCGCTTCGGCGCGGTCTGGGGCGAGGGCGACGGCCTGCACGGGCAGTCGTACGCCATCGACACGATGAGCGGACCCGCCGTCATGGCGGACCGCGTCGCAGCCTTCCTGCGCTTCGCCGCCGAGCACCCCGAGCTGCGGTTCCTCGTCACGCCCATCGGCACGGGCATCGCCGGCTACCAGCCGCACGAGATCGCACCGCTCTTCGCCGGCGCATCCGACAACGTCGTGCTGCCGCCCCAGTTCCGCGACCTGCTCTGAGGCGCCCGGCGCACCCGCGCCCGCCGTGCACGCCGCCCCGCACCCGGGCAAGCGCGTGCGAGGCCGCGGTGAACCCGAGTACCGTGACCCTTCCGCACCCCTGTGCGCCCGCTCGCGGAGGCCATCCGCGTCGCGTGCGCCGCACCAGTGGAAGGAACGCACGACCATGACCGCAGCGCACGAACGCGGATCGGATCCCGCAGGCACGGCCAGGCAGCCCGGGAGGCTCGAGGTCGACGACGTCATCGTCGTCGAGAAGCGCACGGTGCGCACCGCCATCTCCGGCACCGTCGTCGGCAACTTCATGGAGTGGTTCGACTTCGGCATCTACGGCTACCTCACCGTGACGCTCACGGCGGTGTTCACCGCCGACCTGCCGGAGCCGTGGGGCATCCTCGTCACCCTGCTGGGCTTCGCGATCTCGTTCATGGTGCGCCCGCTCGGCGGCATCGTGCTCGGCCCGCTCGGCGACCGCATCGGGCGCCAGAAGGTGCTGTTCCTGACGATGGCGATGATGGCCACCGCCACGGCGCTCATCGGCCTGCTGCCGACCTCGGCGCAGATCGGCCTGTGGGCCATCGTGCCGCTGTACCTGCTGAAGATGATCCAGGGCTTCTCGACCGGCGGCGAGTACGCGGGCGCCACGACGTACGTCACCGAGTTCTCGCCCGACCGCAGCCGCGGCTTCTGGGCGTCGTGGCTCGACGTCGGCTCGTACGTCGGCTTCGCGGCGGGCGCGTCGGTCGTCGCGCTCACGACCCTGATCACGCAGTCGATCTCGGGGCCCGACGCCATGCTCGAGTACGGCTGGCGCATCCCCTTCCTCCTCGCCATCCCGCTCGGCGCCGTCGCGATCTGGTTCCGCCTGCGCATCCCCGAGACGCCGTCGTTCGAGCTCGCCGCGCAGGCGGGCTCGACGTCGAAGGCCGCCGACGACCCGCTCGCGCGCCACGGCATCGGCGGCATCCTGCGGCACCACTGGCGCGCGATCCTCATCGCGATCGCGCTCGTCGCGGCGACGAACTCCGCAGGCTA
This sequence comes from Agrococcus sp. GCM10030265, assembly GCF_042666675.1. NCBI lineage: Bacteria > Bacillati > Actinomycetota > Actinomycetes > Micrococcales > Microbacteriaceae > Agrococcus > Agrococcus sp. GCM10030265. Next base: position 174,206 of record NZ_JBHTCZ010000001.1, on the reverse strand, counting down.
CGCGCTCACGAGCTACATGCCGACGTACCTCGAGACCGAGGTGGGGGTGTCGAACCTCATGGCCGCCGTCGCGACCGTGCCGGTGCTCGTGCTCATGTCGGCGTGCCTGCCCCTCATCGGCAGGCTCTCGGATCGCATCGGCCGCAAGCCCGTGTACGGCATCGCGGTGGTCTCGACGATCGTGCTCATGGTGCCCGCGTTCGCGATCATGCAGATCGGCGAGGAGTGGGCGGTGTTCGTCGCGCTCGCGATGGTCGCCATCCCCGTCGCGTTCTACGTGGCGATCTCGGCCTCGGCGCTGCCGGCGCTCTTCCCGACCGCGACGCGCTTCGGCGCGATGGGCATCGCGTACAACCTCGCGGTGTCGCTCTTCGGCGGCACGACGCCGCTGTTCTCGCAGGGCCTCATCGAGCTCACCGGCAACACGTTCATGCCGGCGTTCTACATCATGTTCTTCGCGGCGCTCGGCGGCGTCGCGATGCTCACGATGCGCGAGTCGGCGCAGCGCCCCCTCATCGGCTCGGTGCCCGCCGTCGAGACGCGCCAGGAGGCGGAGGCCGTCGTCGAGCGGCAGGACTCGGATCCGCGCATCGACACGTCGCAGATGCCGGTCGTCACGGCGAGGGGCTGACGCCCCGGACCCGGATGCGCACGAGGGCCCCGCGATGGCCGCGGGGCCCTCGTCGTGCCGGGCGCTGGCACGATGGGTGCATGCTGCGGGTCGAGGTCTGCGTGACGGATGCCGATGGCGTGCGCGTCGCCCGTGAGGCGGGAGCGGATCGCGTCGAGCTGTGCGTCGCGCTCGACGCCGGCGGGCTCACGCCCTCGCTCGGGCTCGTCGAGCAGGCGGTCGCGGCCGCCGAGGGCATGGGCGTGCACGTGCTGCTGCGGCCGCGCCCCGGCGACTTCCTGACCGACGCGGGCGAGCTCGACGTGGTGCTGCGCGACGCCGAGCTCGTGCTCGCAGCCGGCGCGAGCGGCATCGTGGTGGGGCCGCTGCTGGCGAGCGGCCGCTTCGACCTGGCGGCGATGCGTCGGCTGCGTGCCATCGCGGGCGACGCCCAGCTCACGGCGCATCGTGCCGTCGACGTCGAGGCCGACGTCGAGGCGACGGTCGGCGACCTCGTCGCCGTCGGCGTCGACCGCATGCTGACGTCGGGCGGCGCGACGTCGGCGCACGACGGCGCCGAGCGCATCGCGCGTGCGGTCGCCGCGGCGCAGGGGCGACTCGCGGTCATGGCGGGCGGCGGCATCCGACCCGAGCGCGTCGGGGAGCTCGTGGCGGCGACGGGCATCGCCGACGTGCACCTCTCGGCGCGCACCCTCGTCGCGCCGGACGACGGCTTCGGTGCTCGGCACCGCACGGATCCCGCCGTGCTCGCGCGCATCCTCGGGGGCTGACGCCGCTCTCGCGAGGTGGTTGGCAGGGCGCTCGATCGTGGGCCGTGGCTCGCCGCGCGACCGCCCGGGCGTGTCGCGACCTCCCGGAGCGCCCTGCAGCCCATGTCCCGACTGGTGAGGACGGCGCTCGCGACACGCCCGGGATGCATGCCGCGCGGAGCATGCCCCGTCTTGGCGCAGGTGATTCGGCTGGCTAGGGTCCTATGACCGTTCGGGGCTTCGCGCCCATCGACCCTTCTCCAGGAGAGCCATGCCCCACGGTGACGCCCACCATCCCTCGACCCCCGATGCACCGCAGGCGGGGGTCGGACCAGGAGGGCATCGCCTCGAGGTCGACGACGTCATCGTCGTGCCGAGGAGACGCGTCAGGACCGCCATCTCGGGCACGGTCGTCGGCAACTTCATGGAGTGGTTCGACTTCGGCATCTACGGCTACCTCGCCGTCACGCTCGCCGTGGTCTTCACCGCCGACCTGCCCGAGCCGTGGGGCCTCCTCGTCACGCTCCTCGGGTTCGCGATCTCGTTCCTCGTGCGGCCCATCGGTGGCATCGTGCTCGGCCCGCTCGGCGACCGCATCGGGCGCCAGCGCGTGCTCTTCATCACGATGGCGATGATGGCGACGGCGACGGCGCTCATCGGGCTGCTGCCGACGTCGGCGCAGATCGGCCTGTGGGCGATCGTGCCGCTATACCTGCTGAAGATGGTGCAGGGCTTCTCGACGGGCGGCGAGTACGCGGGCGCCTCGACGTACGTCACCGAGTTCTCGCCCGACCGCAGCCGTGGCTTCTGGGCGTCGTGGCTCGACGTCGGCTCGTACGTCGGCTTCGCGGCCGGCGCGTCGGTCGTCGCGCTCACGACCGTCGTCACCGAGTGGCTCGCGGGGCCCGGCGCCATGGTCGACTTCGGCTGGCGCATCCCGTTCCTCGTCGCCATCCCGCTCGGCGCCGTCGCGATCTGGTTCCGCCTGCGCATCCCCGAGACGCCCGCGTTCGAGGCCGTGCACGCCGAGGGCGACGAGCGCCCGAACGACCCGCTCGCACGCCACGGCATCGCCGGCACCATCCGCCACCACTGGCGGGCGATGCTCGTCGTCGTCGCCCTCGCCGCCGCGACGAACACCGTCGGCTACGCGTTGACGAGCTACATGCCCACGTACCTCGAGACCGAGGTGGGCGTCTCGAACCTCCTCGCGGCGCTCGCGACCGTGCCCGTGCTCATCGCGCTGTCGGCACTGCTGCCCGTCATCGGCCGCATCAGCGACCGCGTGGGCCGCAAGCCGATCTACGTCGTCGCCTTCGTCTCGACCCTCGTCGTCATGGTGCCCGCGTTCGCGATCATGCAGCTCGGCGAGGTGTGGGCGGTCGTCGTCGCGCTGTGCATCGTCGCCGTGCCCGCCGCCCTCTTCATCGCGGTCTCCGCATCCGCCCTGCCCGCGATGTTCCCCACGGCGACGCGCTTCGGCGCGATGGCGATCGCGTTCAACGTGTCGGTGTCGCTCTTCGGCGGCACGACGCCGCTGTTCTCGCAGGCGCTCATCGAGCTCACGGGCAACGCCTTCATGCCGGCGTTCTACATCATGCTGTTCGCCGCGCTCGGCGGGGTCGCGCTGCTGTCGATGCGCGAGTCGTCGAACCGGCCGCTCATCGGATCGGTGCCGACCGTCGAGACGCGCGCCGAGGCCGTGGCCGTCGTCGAGCGCCAGGACACCGACCCGAGCATCGACCTCTCGTCGATGCCGCTCGACGTCATCCGGGCGCACGCGGCCGAGGGCTCGGAGGGTCGCGACCACGACGAGGGCCGCGAGCTGACGCGCGCCTGACCCCTCCCGGCCGGGCGCTCGATGCTCGCGAGCGGGCGGCAGACGCTGCCGCGCCGCCCCCGCAGCGGCATCGAGCGCGCGGTCCCCGAGGTCCGACGAGGGTGCGCGGATGCGTGCGGGCCACCGGCGAGGAGTACGCTGCACGCCGGAGCATCCGGAGGTCAGCAGTGCCCAAGTTCGCCGTGATCCGGCAGGACCACACGTTCGTGGACCTGCAGGGCGTCACCATCCACTGGTACTCGTGGATGCCTGGCAAGCCCAAGGCCATCGTGCTCGTCGTGCACGGCGTCGGCGAGCACGCGCTGCGCTACGAGCACGTCGCGCAGCACCTCGTGAACGCCGGCTACGGCGTCGCAGCGCTCGACCAGCGCGGCCACGGCGCGACGGGGCTCGAGCAGTCCGGCGGCGACGTCGCGGGCCTCGGGCGCCTCGGCCCCGGAGGCGGCGCCGCGGTCGTCGGCGACGTCGTCTCGCTCGTCAAGCGCCTCCGCGGCGAGCATCCCGAGCTGCCCCTCGGCATCATCGGGCACTCGTGGGGCTCGCTCACGCTGCAGCGCCTCCTCAACCGCCACGCACCGCTCATCGACGCGGCCGTGCTCTCGGGCACGGCGTACCGGCTGCCGGGGTGGATGACGGCCGGCGACCTCAACGTGCGCCACAAGCACCTCGGCGACACGGGCTACGAGTGGCTGTCGCGCGATCCGGCCGTCGTGCAGGCGTTCCAGGAGGATCCGCTGACCTTCCCCGCCGACGTCGTCAAGCTCTTCGGCGTCGTCGAGGCCGCGCGCCTGCTGGGCGTGCCCGCGCGCTCGCTCGGCACCGACATCCCGCTGCTGGTCGCCGTCGGATCCGACGACACGCTGGGCGGCGAGGCCTCCGCGCGCCGTCTCGTGCGCGCCTACGAGGAGCGCTCGGGCCTCACCGACGTCACGCTGCGCGTCTACCCGGGTGCGCGCCACGAGATCTTCAACGAGATCACGAAGGCGAAGGTGCTGGAGGACGTGACGACGTGGCTCGACGCGCACCTCACGGCCGACCGCACGGGGCGCCGCTCGGCGCCCACGCCGTAGGGCCTCGCTCGAGGTCGAGGTCGAGCGAGATCCAGCCCGCACCTGAGCCCGAGCCCCGAGCCCGATCGAGCCCGCGCGCCACGCGCGATGCGGATGTGCCGCGCATCCGCGCGACGCAGGAGCACCATGGGGGCATGGACGAGGTCCCGCACCCGCGGGCCTGGCGCGTCGCGGCGCCGGCCCTGCTGGGCTGGAACGTGCTCGGCGGCGTCGTCGGCGGCGTGGCCGTCGTCGTCGCGGTGCAGCTCTCGCCGAGCGGCGGCGCCTTCGCGCCGGGCGCGCCGTCGCTCACGGTGCTGGTCGTGGGCGTCGCCGCGATGCTCGGCGCCGTCGGCGGCCTGCTCGGGGGCGGCACGCTCGTGCTCGCGCGAGGCCGCAGGCCCACGCGCCGCACGCTCGCGCGCGGCACCGTCGCAGGCGTCGCCGTGTGCGCGCTCGTCGCCGTCGCGGCGCTCGTCGTGCCGATCATGCCCGACGCCACGCGGCCCCTCGCCGTCGCCATCGGCCTGGTGATCGGCGCCGTCATGCTGGGGCTCGCCTTCCGCTCGCACGAGGTGCAGTGGCAGGAGCGCGAGCCCGCGCATCGCGACCTGCATCCCGGCGACGCGCCCGTGTACGCCACAGACCCCATCGGAGACCTCGTCGATCCCGAGGCTCGCGGCTCCGAGGCTCGCGGCCCCGAGGCTCGCGGGGGCGAGGCTCGCGGTGGCGACGCCACCACCGCATCCGAGCGCTGACGCCGCCTAGGCTGGATGCCGTCCCACGCAGGCGAGGAGGCACCGTGCACGGCGAGTACAAGGTCCCAGGCGGCAAGCTCGTGGTCGTCGACGTCGAGGCCGACGGCGACCGCATCACGGCGTTCCGGCTCTCGGGCGACTTCTTCCTCGAGCCCGACGACGCCCTCGAGCAGATCGACGCCGCCGTGCTCGGCCTGCCCGCCACGGTGACGGCCGCCGAGATCGGCACCGCCATCCGCGAGGGGCTCCCCGACGGGGTCACGATGCTGGGCCTCACGCCCGAGGCCGTCGGCGTCGCCGTGCGGCGCGCGCTCGCGAAGGCGACGTCGTTCGCCGACTACGAGTGGCAGGTCATCGACGACGAGCCGCGCCTGCCGATCCTGCACGTCGCGCTCGACGAGGTGCTCGCCAACGAGGTGGGCCAGGGGCGCCGCGGACCGACGCTGCGCTTCTGGAACCTGTCGGGACCCGCCGTGTACATCGGCTCGTTCCAGTCGTACCGCAACGAGGTCGACCCCGAGAGCGCCGAGCGCTTCGGCATCCCCATCATCCGCCGCATCTCCGGCGGCGGCGCGATGTTCTCGGAGCCCGGCAACGCCATCACGTACTCGATGTACGTGCCTGCCGACCTCGTGCAGGGCATGAGCTTCGCCGACTCGTACGCCTTCCTCGACGCCTGGGTCATCGAGGCGCTGCAGGGGCTCGGCATCGACGCGCGCTACGCCCCGCTCAACGACATCACGTCGCCGCAGGGCAAGATCGGCGGCGCCGCGCAGAAGCGCCTCGGCTCGGGTGGCGTGCTGCACCACGCGACGATGTCGTACGACATGGATGCCGAGAAGATGGTGCAGGTGCTGCGCATCGGCCGCGAGAAGCTATCCGACAAGGGCACGACGAGCGCGAAGAAGCGCGTCGATCCGCTGCGCTCGCAGACCGGCATGGCACGCGACGCCGTGCAGGATGCGCTGAAGGCGACGTTCCGCAGGCTCACGAACGCGACCGACGGCACGCTGAGCGCCGACGAGCTCGCCGCGGCCGACGAGCTCATCGCCTCGAAGTTCTCGACGGAGACCTGGCTGCACCGCGTGCCGTAGCGGCGCGGTGGGCCCCGCGGCGCCGTGGGCTCAGCAGGCCCCGCGGCGCCGTGAGCGCCGCAGGCTCCGCGGCCGTGCGCGCGCTGGCGCTCAGACGGTCGAGGTGACGGCGGACGCCATCCAGCCGAAGAAGGTCACGACGTGCAGCAGGATCCAGCCCGCGGATCCGAGGATGCCGAGCGCGCCGAGCACGATGGCCCACACGGCGCGCCCGCCACCCGCGAGCCGCTGCATGCGTGCCGCTGCGCCGAACTGGATCGCCACGATGCCGGGCACGAGGGTGAACCAGTTGAGCACGGGCACCATCGACACGACGAGGGCCACGACGCCCCATACGAGCGCACGCGTCGCGAAGCGCGTCGACCGCTGCGACTCGAGCATCGCATCGGGCACGGGCCGGAACTGCCTGGGCGCCGCGTAGCGCTGCTGCGCCGCCCACGCCGACGGCGCGTGCTGCTGCTGCGTCGGCTGCTGCACGACGTCCCATCGCGACGGCTGCACCCATCCCTCGGGCGTCGGATGCGGGGCGCGCTGCGGGTCGCCCGGTGGCGGAGGGGTGGTGGTCACCGCGTCATCGTGCCACGCGTGTCCGAGCGTTCCCAGCGATCTTCGGCCAGGATCGACCCATGCTCGACTTCTCCCTGGAGTTCACCCCCGACCTCGTCGCGGTCTTCCTCACCCTCTTCGTGCTCGAGGTCGTCCTCGGCGTCGACAACGTCATCTTCATCTCGATCCTCGCCGCCAAGCTGCCGGCCGACCAGCAGGCGAAGGCGCGGAACCTCGGCCTCACGCTCGCGATGGTCATGCGCGTGCTGCTCGTCCTGCTCGCCGGCTGGATCATCACGCTCACGCAGCCGCTGTTCACGCTCGGCTTCCTCGACGGCACCCCGTTCGACGCGGAGTTCTCGGGCAAGGACCTCATCCTGATCCTCGGTGGCGGATTCCTGCTCTACAAGGCGGTCACCGAGATCCACCACAAGCTCGAGGGCGCCGACGACCACGGCACGGGCGCGGCCGCCAAGGCGACCTTCGGCGCGGTGCTGGCGCAGATCCTCGCGCTCGACCTCGTGTTCTCGCTCGACTCCGTCATCACCGCCGTCGGCATGACCGACCGCATCGTCGTCATCATCACGGTCGTCGTGCTGTCGTTCGCGATCATGCTCGTCGCCGCGAAGCACATCTTCACGTTCGTGAACAACCACCCGACCGTGAAGATGCTCGCGCTCGCCTTCCTGGTGCTCATCGGCGTCTTCCTCGTGGCCGAGGGCTTCGGCTTCCACATCGAGAAGGCGTTCATCTACGGCCCGATGGCGTTCGCCGTGCTGGTCGAGGTGCTGAACCTCGCGTACGCCGCGCGCAAGCGGAAGCGGGCCGACGCGGCGAAGGCCGACGCGCCGAAGCCCGAGGCCGTGCGCCTGCACTCGGGCTACACCGTGGAGGAGGAGCGCGAGGCGCTGCAGTCGTCGTCGAAGGCGACCACCGCCGAGCCCTCGCCGAAGCGCACGCGGTAGTCGCGCGCACGAGATGAGCGTGCGCGGCACGTCGAGGGTGCATTCCACTCGGCGGGCCGCTCACGCTCATCTCGTGCCGACCCCGCGGCCGATGCGCCCGCTGCGACGGACGTGGCGTACGATGGCTCCTGCTGCCCTCGGGCGGCGCTCGGGGATGTAGTTCAATGGCAGAACTGGTGCTTCCCAAGCACCCAGCGCGGGTTCGATTCCCGTCATCCCCTCCAGTGGGCCTCGCGACCGCCACCGCGTCGCGGCCCATCTGACGACGCGGTCGCATCCGCTCGGCACACCCTCCTGGCGGAGCAGCATCCGCCGTCGAAGGCCTTCGACCCGAGGGGATGCCATGTCCGAGCCCATCACCGTCGCCATCGAGCGGCAGGTCGACCCGACGAAGCAGCGCTACGCGCTCAGCTGGGTGCGGCAGGGCATCGACCTCGCGCACACGTACCCGGGCTTCCTCGGCTCGGGATGGGTGCAGGTGCGCCCCGGCAGCGACACGTGGCACATGCTGTACCGCTTCGACTCGCCCGCGAGCCTGCACGCGTGGGAGGCGAGCGACGAGCGCCGCCTGTGGCTCGACGCTGGCGCCGACTTCGCGCGCGAGGCGAGCGTCGAGCGCCGAAGCGGCATCGAGGGATGGTTCGACTCGGCGGCAGGCGAGGGCGTGCCCGGCGACCGCGTCGAGGTGCGCGCCGCCGAGCCCGTGCCGCCGCGGTGGAAGCAAGGCGTCGTCGTGTGGCTCGGCTTCTTCCCCGTCAACGTCGTCGTCACGCTGCTGCTCGGCCTCATCCCCGGCTTCGCCGACCTGCCGATCGTGCTGCGCCTGCTCGTCACGAGCCTCGTGCTCACGCCGATCATGGTCGGCTTCGTGCTGCCGGCGGTGACGCGGCTCTTCCGGCCGTGGCTGCTGCGCGGGCGCGACTGAGGAGAGGGCGGGCTCAGACCTCGTCGAGGAGCCCGTGGCGCACGACGAGCGCCGTCGCCTGCGTGCGGTTCTCGACGCCGAGCGCATGCTGGATGCGTGCGAGGGCCTCCTTCACGCGCGTCGCGCCGGAGTGGAGCCTCGCGGCGAGCTCGGGGTTCGTCAGACCCTCGGGCAGGAGCCGCAGGACCGCGCGGTCGAGGTCGGAGAGCCTCGAGACGGCTGCCTCGACGCGGCGACGCTCGACCAGCCGCGCGGGATCCGCAGCCTGCCGCGCGATGAACGCGCCGACGAGGGGCGAGAGCACGACCTCTCCGCGCATCGCCGCATCGACGGACGCCTGCCAGCCGCTCGAGACGTCGACCTTGTGCAGGAAGCCGTCGAGGCCGACCTCGAGCGCATCGCGCACGACGCGGTCGTCGAGATGGGCCGTCATGAACACGACCCGCGGCCGTACGACGCCGGAGCGACGCAGCGCGGCGATCGCGGCGATGCCGCTCGCATCCCCGAGCCGGACGTCGACGAGCAGGACGTCGGAGAAGTGCGCAGCGACGAGCGGTGCGATGCCGGCGGGCTCGGCCGCCTCGCCCACGACCTCGTAGCCCTCGACGCCGTGCACGAGCTGCCGGAGCATGCTCACGACGAACGCGTCATCCTCGACGATCGCGATCCTGACGGGCGGCACGGTCCGATCCTAGGTCGGTCCTCGGACTCGCCCATGGCAGCCAGGCGTCGACGACGTGCCTGCCGCGTGCGTCGACGCCCGCCTCGAGCGTGCCGCCGACGGCGACGGCCTGCGCGCGCATGCGTGCGACGCCCGTGCCGGAGCCGATCGCCGAACCGTCGCCGAGCGCGTTCTCGACGAGGATGCGGACGCCGCGGCGCTCGTCGCCCGAGACGGTCACGGCGACGGCATCGCCGGGCGGCGCGTGCTTCGCGGCGTTCGTGAGCGCCTCGGAGAGGATCCAGTACGCGGTGCGATCGAGCGCGGGCGTCAGCGCCGTCGTGCCCGTGAGCACCACGCCGGCCTCGACGCGGTGTCCCGCGGCACGGGTCTCCTGCACGAGGGTCACGGCGTCGGCGAGGCCGCGCTCGGGCAGGGCGGACGCGGGTGCGTCGGCGTGGCCGAAGCCGCCGTCGATGGCGCGCTGCACGTCCTGCAGCTGGATGCTCGCCTGGCGCGCCTGGGCGACGAGCTCGTCGGCGGTCGCACGCGCATCCGCGGACAGGTCGGACTGCTCGCGCAGCACGGCGGCCTGCAGCTGCACGTGCGTGAGGGTGCGCGCGACGCCGTCGTGCATGGCCTGCGAGAGCTCGGCGCGACGATCGCCCACGTCGAGCCGATCGGAGAGGCGATCGGCCCGACGCTCGACCCGACGCGCGTCGCCCTCGGCGCGGCGCGCTCGGGTCGATGCGCGCACGATGAGCCCGTAGGCGACGGCGAGCGCGGCGACGGCCACCACGGCCACGAGCGTGATGGCGACGGCGACCGAGGCGTGCTCGTCGCCGACGAGGCGAGCGACGGCGCCGTCCCGGCCGCGCAGCAGATCGCGGCCGGTGGCCACGGCGACGAGCGCGGCGGCGATGCCCGCCTGGATCCACCGCGTCCTGCCGCGGCCATGCGCGAGCACGCTGCCGAGCATCAGCGCCGCCATGAGGGCGTCGAGCTGCAGCACGAGCACGACGACCGCGCTGGCGGCGAGGGCGAGCCACGGCAGTCGCCGTCGGGCGAGGAAGCCGAACGACAGCACGACCGCGCCGAGCCAGATGGGCACGCCGAGCGGCTCGAGCGAGAACCTCCCGCTGGCGAACGACGCAGCCCCGGGGGCGCCGACGAGCGACAGGGTCGCCAGGGCGGCGATCGCCGCGATGCCGAGCAGCGACGTCGCGACGAACGCGGCCACCTGCAGGGCGCGTCGGCTGCGGGATGGCGGATGCGGCTCGGGCACGTCCGCATGCTAGCCGCGAGCACCCACGCGCCAGGGCGTCCGACCCGGTCGCGATCCGCGACCGATCGGCCGCGAGATGCGACCGAGACGGCCTGCCGAGGATGCGGCACGGCGTCGCACGCTGGTCTCCGACCAGGAGGAGATCCCATGCACATCGCATCCAGCACCATCCGCCGCACCCTCGCGGCAGCAGTTCCCGTCGTCGCCGTCGGCCTCGCGCTCGTGGGCTGCGGCGCATCCGCATCCGCTCCCGCCGCCGAGTCGCCGGCCCCTGCCGCGAGCGACGCAGCCTCGACCGAGCCCGCGGCACCTGCCGAGGAGGCACAGCCCGCCGTCGGCCAGGTCGTCTCGGTCGACGGCTGGGACTTCACCGTCGTGTCGGTCGGCGCGGCGCAGGAGGCCGTCGGCTCGGGCCCGCTGTCGGCGGACGCGCAGGGCGTCTACGTGCCCGTGAGCGTGACCATCACGAACACCGCGAACGAGGCGCAGCTGCTCACGAGCGACGCCGTGGCCATCGTCGATGCGAACGGCGCCGAGTACTCGGCCGACTCGACGGCGGCGATCTACGACGAGTCGGCGATCGAGGTCTTCGGCGAGGTGAACCCGGGCATCACGCTCACGGGCCCCGTCTACTTCGACGTGCCCGACGGCACGGTGCCCACCGCGGTGACCTTCACGGGCGCGCTGTTCGGTGGAGAGACGGTGACGGTCGCGCTCTGACCGTCGCCGGTCGGCGGCTGCGGCGTCCGCCCGCGATCGCCGCGTCGCGCCCCGCATCCCTCGACGGCGATGCGGGGCGCGGCAGCGCTCAGCCGGTCGGCAGCGTCGGCCAGCGCACGACGCCGAGCTCGACCCACACGAGGGTCGCCGCGACGGCGAGGCACGCCACGAGCACGTTCGTGCCCGCGAGGGCGATGTAGGCGCGGCGCCGCCTGCCCGTCGAGATGCGGTGCAGGCTCCACGACAGCGGCGCCGCGATGAGCGCGACGAGCAGCGCGATCGACGGCGCGACGAGGTGCGGGATGCATGCGAGCACGACGAGCGCGATCGTGCCGGCGACGGCCGCCCACGGCGGGCGCTCGGCCTGGTCGGCGAGGGTGGCGGCGTCGGCGTCGGCCGCCGCCTCCGACGCGTCGTCGAGCTCGATGCGCTCGGGCAGCGGCACGCGCACGATCGGCGGCACGTCGCCGCGGCGCAGGCGCTCGATCTCGTCGTCCACGGCTCCATCCTCCCGCGCCCGTTCGCGGGGGTGGCGCGCTACTGCTGCACGATGGCGCCCGTGTCGGGTGTCACGGGTGGATCCCTGCGGGCCGTGAGCGCGACGCCCGCCGACGCGACGACGACGATGCCGAGCGCCAGCACCTCGACCCCGCCGATGCGCTCGCCGACGATCACGAGCGCGAAGAGCCCGGCTGCGACGGGCTCGAGCGACATGAGCACGCCGAACACGCGAGGCGGGATGCGTCGCAGGGCCGCGAGTTCGAAGGCGTACGCGAGGGCGCTCGACAGGATCGCGACCCCGAGCGCCGGCAGCAGCAGCCACGGCTGCGCCGCGACGCCCGTCACGGCGCCGACCGCGCCGAACGGGGTCGACACGAGCGCCGCGATGCACATCGCGACCGTGAGCCCTCCGACGCCCGGCACGAGCTCGCCCACCGCGTGCGACGACAGGATGTACGCCGCCCAGCACGCGCCCGCGGCGACCGCGAGGGCGACGCCCAGCGGATCGAGCGCGCCCGTGAGCGACTGCACGCCGATGATCGCGACGCCGCCGCCCGCGAGCAGCACCCACGCCGCATCCACGACGCGACGCGACAGCACGAGGGCGAGCACGAGCGGGCCCAGCAGCTCGAGGGTGACGGCGAGCGCGAGCGGGATGCGCGAGGCGGCGACGTAGAACAGCAGGTTCATGCTGCCGAGCGCGACGCCGAGCAGCACGACGGCGCGCCATGTGCGGCGATCCCATTCGCGCACCTTCGGCCGCGCGATCGCGAGCAGGATGAGCGACGCGAACGCGAGCCGCAGCCAGGTGACGGCGGCGGGGTCGAGGTGCTCGAAGAGCAGCTTGGCGATGGCGGCGCCCGCCTGCACCGAGCAGATGCCCGCGAGGACGAGCGCGATGCCGGAGCCGCCACGACGATCCATCCGCACCCTCCGACGCTACCCGGCGAGATGCGCACCACGGCGCCACGGCAGGCCCGCATGCGTCGTGCCTGCCCGCTCGGGCGCGCATCTCGCCGCCGTCAGGACTCCAGCACGAACGTCGCGATCTCGAACGGCCGCAGCGAGACGGCGGCGAGGTCGGCGGGCACGGCATCCGCGTCGAGCGCGCCCGCGGCGTCGACGCGCCGCTCGAGCATGTCGGTGCGCCATGCGGCCCCGTGCGGGATGGCGACGTCGAGCGCCGTCGTCGTGGCGCGCCCGAGCGACTCGTACACGCGCACCACCGTGCCGTCGGAGTCGTATGCGGGAGCGATCGTCTCGACGATCACCCCGGCATCGGATGCGGTGACGAGCGGCGGCATCGCATCCGCGCGCGCTCGCACGACGCGCACGGGCGCCTGCAGCCGGTAGCCGTCGGCGATCACCTCGTGCAGGGCGCCGGGCGCGTAGGGGCGGATGGCGTAGGCGAACGCGTGCTCGCCGCGATCGGCCGTTCGGTCGGGGAAGGTCGGCGAGCGCAGCAGCGCGAGGGAGACGAGGCCGTGCTTCGCGCGATGCCCGTACTTGCCGTCGTTGAGCAGCGCGAAGCCGCCCGTGGCGTCCTCGACGGCGAGCCAGCGATGCGCGCACACCTCGAACTGCGCCCGCTCGACGCTGTCGCGCTCGGTCGTGGGCCTGCGGATGTGGCCCATCTGGATCTCGCACAGCGCCTCGTCGCCGTACCGCGTCGGTCGGTGCTCGGCGCGCAGCATGCGATGCGTCTGCCGCCAGTCGACGCGCGTCTCGAACCGCACCGCGCCCTGGCCCGCCTCGAGCACGACGTCCTGCTCGATGCGCACCTTCGGCCCCACGAGCACGTGACGCCGCACGGCGCGCGGCCCGTCGACGTGCCACGACCGCTCGGCGACGCGCAGCGGCCTGCCGGGCGCCGCGGCGGCCTTCGGCGAGATGTCCCAGGCGTCGAACGGGATGCGCAGCGGGTCGCGATGCAGCACGAGGCGGTTGAGGCCCTCGCCCGCGTGCTCGAACCCGTCGGCGTCGACGAGCGAGACGATGGCACCCGTCGCGTCGTCGAACCGCACGGTGAGCAGGCCGTTCGCGAGCCCGGATGCGTCGGCGACGAGCTGCGGATGCTCGGGCTCGGGCACGAGCGCGGCCGTCGCGTAGGGCGGCACCTGCGCGCGCATCCATCGCCCGTCGACGCGCACGGGCTCGTCGCGCGCGACGGGAGCGAGGTTGAGGGCGGCCGGCGCGTCGCCGTCGGCGGGGAGCGCCTCGACGAGCGAGGCGATGCGCGCCTCGACGACGCCCGCGAGCCGCGCGAACGCCTCGACGGACTCGCGGTGCACGCGCGCGATCGACGAGCCGGGCAGGATGTCGTGGAACTGCTGCAGCAGGGCCTCCTGCCAGACGGGCTCGAGCTCGTCGCGCACCTGCGCGCGCACCGCGGGGCCATGCGCGGACGCGAGGGCCTCGACGTCGTGCAGCAGCCGCTCGAGCGTGCGGTTCCAGCGCTTCGTGGCCGCCTGCGTCGTGTACGTGCCCTGGTGCTTCTCGAGGTAGAGCTCGCCGCGGTGCGTGTGGCGCACGTCGCGCGTGGCGAGGTCGCGGAAGAAGTCCGATGCGCTGCCGCGGGCGACGCGGGGGAGGCCCGCGATGCCTGCGCCCGCCTCGCGATCGAGCAGCTCGTGGTGCACCTCGCTCGGCCCGCCGCCGCCATCGCCGCCGCCGTAGACGAGCAGCGCGGTGCCGAGGTCGCGCTCCGGATGCCGCCGCAGGCCCTTCAGCAGCCCGTCCGCGGCCGCGCGACTGTTGTAGTCGCCCTCGGGCGGCATGTGCACGAGCACCTCGGAGCCGTCGATGCCCGCCCAGCGGAACGTGCGATGGGGGAAGTCGTTGACCTCGTTCCAGGCGAGCTTGATGGTCTGGAACCACTCCATGCCCGTGCCGCGCAGGATCTGGGGGAGCGCGCCCGAGTAGCCGAACGTGTCGGGCAGCCAGCACAGCCGCAGGTCGTCGTCGGCGAGCCCCAGCTCGCGCTGCAGGAAGCGACGGCCGACGACGGCCTGGCGGATGAGCGACTCGCCGCTCGGCAGGTTCGTGTCCGGCTCGATCCAGAACGAGCCCTGCGCCTCGACGCCGCCGGACGCGACGGCGGCCTTGAGGCGTGCGAAGAGCGCCGGCTGCTCGTCGCGCATCCACTGCATCTGCTGCGGCTGGCTCGTGCCGTAGACGTAGCCGGGGCGGCGCTCGACGGCGTCGAGCTGTCGTGCGTAGGTGCGCGCGGCCTTCCTGCGTGTCTCGCGCAGCGGCCACAGCCACGCCATGTCGAGATGGCCGTGCCCGACGGCCGTGTAGGCGAGGTCGCTCGTCGACGGCGCGGCGAGGGCGGGGGCGAGGGATGCGCGAGCCGCCTCGAGGTCGCCTGCGCCAAAGCGCGACCAGGCCGCGTCGAGCGCGGTGCGGAGGCTGCGGCGCAGCGCCGCGTCGTCGGTGCTGCCGGCGAGCATCGTGAGCGTGAGCTGGTCGAAGTAGAGGGCGTACGCCGTCTCGTCGCGCACGGCGAGGTGCGCGCCGTGGAAGACCGCCCTGCCGACGGGGTAGATGAGCAGGCCGTTGTACGTCGCGTCGGCGTAGAGGTCGATGGGCCGCGCGGCGTCGACGCCGCGCACGGTGCGGAAGCGGCCGCCGGGATGCGGCAGGTCGCCCTGCAGGTAGACGGTGCTCACGGCGTCGAGCACGTCGCCCGCCGCGTCGTGCACGAGCGCCTCGCCGCGGATGCCCAGCAGCACCTCCGCGCGCGGATCGGCCGGCGCGGGGCCGGTGAGGTGCAGCCATCCGCACTCGAAGACGTCGCCCCACGCCGTGCCCGGTCGGATGGGCCGGAAGTCGCTCGGCTGCCAGTCGCCGAACCGCGTCGGCTCGGGCGAGACGAGGATCGACGCCTGCAGCGGGGCGATGCGGTGCCAGATGCGCGCGCGCATCGCACGGAGCCTGCGATACGCGGTGGGCTGCTCGGCGGGGAGGCCGACGAGCCAGCTGGCGAGCGCCCGCACGGCACCTCCTTGCATGTCGAGGCCGCGGCCGGGCGCGAGGCGCCAGGCGGATCGGCGTCAGCGTACGGGCATCCACCGCGCGCCGCCTGGGCGTGGCGCGCACGCTCGGCATGTGCGCAGGGCGGCAGCCGGCGGTCGCCCGCGTGCATGCCGCCGCGGGCATCGGCGTCGCGTGCGAGCATGGCCGGGCCCGCCGATGGGCGGGCGACGACGAGAGGATGCGCATGCCGAGCGACCGACTGCCGGCGCCGATCGAGCCCTCGCTGCGACTCGCGAGCCTCGAGGACGTGCGCGGCGACGCGATCCGCCCCGGCGCGGTGCTCGACCGCGCGCGCATCGTCGACGTGGACTCCGTGGACGCGGACCTCGACGAGCTCGCGCTCTCCGAGTGCGTCGTCGAGCGCTGGCAGGCCACGGGCGCGCGGCTGCGGCACGCGCGCATCGCCGAGTCGCGCATCGAGCGGCTCGACGCCGCGACGCTCGACGCGTCGCGCAGCGCGTGGCGCGACGTCGAGATCGTCGCGTCGCGCATCGGATCGATCGACCTGTCGGATGCGAGCATCCGGTCGCTCGTGCTCGTCGGCTGCAAGCTCGGCCACGTCAACCTGCGCGCGGCGCGCGTGCGCGACCTCACGGTGCGCGACTGCACCGTCGACGTGCTCGACGTCGGCGACGCCGAGCTCGAGCGCGTCGCGTTCCCCGGCTCGACGGTCGCGACGCTCGAGCTGCCGCGCGCTCGCCTCCGGCACGTCGACCTGCGCGGTCTCGAGCCGCGCGCCGTCTCGCCCGTCGCGGCCCTCGCGGGCGCGACGATCGACCGCGACCAGCTCGCGCTGCTCGCGCCCGCCTTCGCCGACCACCTCGGCATCCGCGTCGTCGGCTGACGTCGCCCGCCCCGCGGTTCCGCATCGCAGGCGATCCGGCGGGGCGAGGGGCATCGTCCCTCGCCACCCGTGCATCGCCTGCGAAGCGCGAACCCCCTCCCGGCCAGCCCCGGACCCCGCACCTGCCCGCCGGGCATAGCCGCGGCAGAGGTGCGGCGGGGAGACTGCCGCGCGTCCTCCCGTCGACCGAAGGGTCCCCATGCGTCCGCTGTCCGCATCCGCTCCGCTCGCCACCGACCTCGCGCTGCTCGTGCTGCGCCTCGTGATCGGCGGCGTCATGGTCGCGCACGGCGCGCAGAAGCTCTTCGCGCAGGGGCTCGACGCCACCGTCGCGGGCTTCGCGGGCATGGGCGTGCCGATGCCCCAGATCGCCGCGCCGCTCGTCATCGGCGTCGAGCTCGTGGGCGGCGCGCTCATCGTGCTGGGTGCCGCGCTGCCCATCGTGGGGCTCCTCGTCGCGATCGACATGGCCGTCGCGCTCGCGCTCGTGCACGCGCCGTTCGGCGTCTTCGTCGCCGAGGGCGGCTGGGAGCTCGTGGCGGCGCTCGGCGCGGGCGCGCTCGCGCTCGCGGTCGTGGGCGGTGGCCGCATCGGCGTCGACGGCA
The DNA here is from genome assembly GCF_042666675.1 of Agrococcus sp. GCM10030265. Classification (NCBI taxonomy): domain Bacteria; kingdom Bacillati; phylum Actinomycetota; class Actinomycetes; order Micrococcales; family Microbacteriaceae; genus Agrococcus; species Agrococcus sp. GCM10030265. Next base: position 156,995 of record NZ_JBHTCZ010000001.1, on the reverse strand, counting down.
TGCTCGGCGGTCGCTCGCGGCGCCGTCGCGCTCGCGCCTGAGTCGAGGCAGGATGGCGGCGTGACCATCCCCGCGAAGGCCGTCGCCCTCCAGCAGCAGCTCGCCGCACTCGGCGTCGACGTCGAGATCATCCGCTTCCCCGGCGGCGTGCACACGGCGAAGGCCGCCGCGGAGGCGTTGGGCATCGAGGTGGGGCAGATCGCGAACTCGCTGATCTTCTGGATGGCGGATGCGCCGCTCCTCGTCATGACGAGCGGCAGGCACCGCGTCGACACGGCGAAGCTCGCCGCCGAGCTGGAGGAGGGCCCGATCGAGCGCGCGACGCCCGAGCAGGTGCGAGCGGCGACGAGCCAGGTCATCGGGGGCGTCGCGCCGCTCGGACATCCCGCGCCCATCCGCACGATCGTCGACGTCGCGCTCGCCGAGCACGACCGCATCTCGGCGGCCGCTGGCACGCCGGACACCGTCTTCCTCTGCACCTTCGACGAGCTCGTGCGCGTCACCGGCGGCGAGGTGCGCGTCGTCGGCGACTGATGCGCGCGAACGCGGACGGCCAGGGCGCCCAGGCGCCCACGCCGCCGGCACGCGCGGGCTGCTCCTCCACCGGCTGGAACCGCTCGTTCGCCGACGTCACGAGCGACCTCACGGTCGCCGCGACGTACGAGGCGAACGACTACCTCGTGTCGTTCGACGCGGCCGGCGGCACCGTCGTGTCGGCGCCGCTGCAGGTCACGTTCGACGAGCCCTACGGCGCGCTGCCCGTGCCCGAGCGCGCCGGCTACGACCTCGACGGCTGGGTGCTCGCGCTCGAGGACGGCTCCGTCTCGACCGTGGACGCCGACACGATCGTCTCGACGCCGTCCGACCACGTGCTCGAGGCAGCGTGGCGGCTGGACGCCACCGTCGACTCGATCGTGCTCACCCCCTCCGGCACCGAGGTGGCGCAGGGCGGCTCCGCGACGTTCGCGGCCGAGGGCTCCAACGACGCCGGCCTCTCGGTCGGCGACGTGACGGCCGACGTGACGCTCACCTCCGACGTCGCGACCGACGTCGTCGACGGCGCGACCGTCACGTTCCCGACCGCGAGCCCCCACACCATCACGCCCACGCACGTCGATGGCGCCACGGACGCGGTCGTCATCGAGGTGCAGGCGGCGGCGTCGCCCGCGCCGAGCGCACCCGTCCCGAGCGCACCCGCGCCGAGCGCACCCGCACCCGGCGCCCCGGCGCCGGGATCGCCCACGGCACCGTCGGCCGGCCACCTGCCGACCACCGGTGGCGAGCCGCTCGCGGTCGTCGCCGCCCTCGCGCTCCTGCTCATGGCAGGCGGCGCGCTCACGCTGCGCCGACACGCCACCCGCTGAGCCGGTCCCGTCCGGGCGCGAGCGCGCGCCCGGACGGGTCTCGCATCCCTACGCATCCCGCAGGCTCGAGCGCAAGTCCGATGGATGCTCACCATTCGCCCCGTAGTGTCGGCGAGGTGAGCGACGCACCTGAGGTCTGGCCCGGCACCGCATACCCGCTGGGCGCCACGTACGACGGCAATGGCACGAACTTCGCCCTCTTCACCGAGGTCGCGGAGCGCGTGGAGCTGTGCCTGTTCGACGACGAGGGCACCGAGACGAGGGTCGACCTCGTGGAGGTCGACGCCTACGTTTGGCACGGGTACCTGCCGAACGTGCAGCCCGGCCAGCGGTACGGCTACCGCGTGCACGGCCCCTACGACCCGTCGCAGGGCCTGCGCTGCAACCCGTCGAAGCTGCTGCTCGACCCGTACGCGAAGGCGACGAGCGGCGACATCGACTGGGGCCAGCCGCTCTTCTCGTACACGTTCGGCGACCCCGAGACCCGCAACGACGAGGACTCGGCGCCGTACATGACGCACTCCGTCGTCATCAGCCCCTTCTTCGACTGGTCCGGCGACCGCGCCCCGCGCATCCCCTACAACGAGTCGGTCATCTACGAGGCGCACGTGAAGGGGCTCACGCAGCTGCACCCCGACGTGCCCGAGGCGATGCGCGGCACCTATGCCGCCGTCGCCCACCCGAGCCTCATCGCCCACTACAAGAAGCTCGGCATCACCGCCGTCGAGCTCATGCCCGTGCACCAGTTCGTGCACGACTCGACGCTGCAGGAGAAGGGCCTCCGCAACTACTGGGGCTACAACACCCTCGCGTTCTTCGCCCCCCACGCCGAGTACGCCGCATCCGGCTCGCTCGGGCAGCAGGTGCAGGAGTTCAAGGGCATGGTGAAGGCGCTGCACGCCGAGGGCATCGAGGTCATCCTCGACGTGGTCTACAACCACACCGCCGAGGGCAACCACATGGGCCCGACGCTCAGCATGCGCGGCATCGACAACGCGGCCTACTACCGCCTCGTCGAGGGCGACCTGCAGCACTACATGGACTACACGGGCACCGGCAACACGCTCAACGTGCGCACGCCGCACTCGCTGCAGCTCATCATGGACTCGCTGCGCTACTGGGTCACCGAGATGCACGTCGACGGCTTCCGCTTCGACCTCGCGTCGGCGCTCGCACGCGAGTTCTTCGACGTCGACCGCCTCGCGACCTTCTTCGAGCTCGTGCAGCAGGATCCGGTGATCAGCCAGGTCAAGCTCATCGCCGAGCCGTGGGACGTCGGCCCCGGCGGCTACCAGGTCGGCAACTTCCCGCCGCTGTGGACGGAGTGGAACGGCAAGTACCGCGACACCGTCCGCGACTTCTGGCGCGGCGAGCCCGGCGCCGTCGGCGACTTCGCGAGCCGCCTCGCAGGCTCCGCCGACCTCTACGAGGACTCCGGCCGCCGGCCCTTCGCATCCATCAACTTCGTCACGGCGCACGACGGCTTCACCATGCGCGACCTCGTGTCGTACAACGAGAAGCACAACGAGGCGAACGGCGAGGACTCGAAGGACGGCGAGAGCCACAACCGCTCGTACAACCACGGCGTCGAGGGGCCCACCGACGACCCGTTCATCCTCTCGACGCGCGCCAGGCAGCAGCGCAACATGCTCGCGACGCTGCTGCTCAGCCAGGGCGTGCCGATGATCCTGCACGGCGACGAGCTCGGCCGCACGCAGCAGGGCAACAACAACACGTACGCCCAGGACTCCGAGATCGCGTGGATCGACTGGGAGAGCGCCGACCACCCGCTCATCGAGTTCACGGCCGCCGTCGCGCGCCTGCGGCACGAGCACCCCACCTTCCACCGCAAGCGCTTCTTCACGGGCTCGACGGTGCGCACGGGCGACGGCGAGCGCCTCAACGACATCGTCTGGCTGTCGCCGCAGGGCCAGCCGATGGAGTCGGAGGACTGGGAGCAGCCCGACGACAAGACCATCGGCATGTACCTCAACGGCAACGGCATCGCAGGCCGCGGCATGCGAGGCGAGCCGATCCACGACGACCACTTCCTGCTCTACTGCAACGCGTCCGAGCAGGACGTCGAGATCACGCTGCCCTCCGAGGAGTACGCGCCGCGTTGGACGGTCGCGATCGACACGGGCGGCGAGGTCGGCGCGCAGCCGCTCGCACCCGGTGCGACGGCGACGATCATGGCGCGCAGCCTCGTCCTCATGCAGGAGGCGCATCACGTCGAGAGCGACGACTCGTCGGTCGCCGCCTCGGTCGCGAGCCTCGCGCCCTCGGCCGTCGACGACGAGCCGTCGACCGCGACGGGCGCGATCGCGATCGGGCAGAGCCCACGCTCGGTGCCCGACCCCGCGGGCGACGCGATGCGCGCGGACGCCATCGCACGCGCCGAGCAGATCGAGCCCGCAGGCACCGACGACGCCGACGAGCGCGCGTGATGCGCACGCCCACGAGCACGTACCGGCTGCAGATCACCGCCGAGCAGACCCTCCACGACGCCGCAGGCCGGCTCGAGGCGCTGCACGACCTCGGCGTCGACTGGGTCTACCTCTCGCCGATCCTCGCGGCGGAGCCCGGATCCGACCACGGCTACGACGTGATCGCGCACGACCGCGTCGACGCGTCCCGAGGCGGGCCCGAGGGGCTCGCGGCGCTCTCGGCCGAGGCGCGCCGCCTCGGCATGGGCGTGCTCGTCGACATCGTGCCGAACCACGTGGGCGTCGCGACGCCCGAGCAGAACGCGTGGTGGTGGGATGTGCTGCGGCTCGGCCGCGAGTCGGCCCACGCCGACGCGTTCGACGTCGACTGGGCGCAGCACGACGGCCGCATCCTGCTGCCCATCGTGGGCGACGACGACCTGCTCGACGACGGCCGCGTCGACCACCTCGAGCTCGACGGCGACGTGCTGCGCTACTGGGACACCGCACTGCCCGTCGCGCCCGGCTCCGCGGCCGACGGCGACGACGCGAACGCGGTGCTCGCCCGTCAGCACTACGTGCTCGGCCACTGGCAGCGCGGCGACGACGAGCTCGCGTACCGTCGCTTCTTCGCCGTCACGACCCTCGCCGCCATCCGCGTCGAGGACCGCGCGGTCTTCGACGCGTCGCACGTCGAGATCCGCCGCTGGTTCGACGAGGACCTCGTCGACGGCCTGCGCGTCGACCACCCCGACGGGCTGCGCGACCCCGAGGGCTACCTCCGCGACCTCGCCGAGCTCACGAGCGGCGCGTACGTGCTCGTCGAGAAGATCCTCGAGCCCGGCGAGGAGCTGCCCGCGTGGCCGACGGCCGGCACGACCGGCTACGACGCCCTGGGGCTCGTCGACCGCGTGCTCACCGACCCGACGGCCGAGCAGGCCCTCGACGCCATCGAGACGCGGCTGCGCGGGCTGCCGCTCGACTGGCACGCGCTCATCCACCGCACGAAGCGCGGCATCGCCGACTCGATCCTGCACGCGGAGGTGCTGCGCCTCGAGCGCGAGGTGCGCGCAGCGCACGCCGACGCGCCCGACGACACGGCCGATGCGCTCGCCGAGCTGCTCGCATGCTTCCCCGTGTACCGCTCGTACCTGCCGCAGGGCGCCGAGCACCTGCACCACGCAGCCGAGGAGTCGGCGCACTGGCGTCCCGACCTCAGCGAGACCGTCGCGTGGCTGCTGCCCATCCTGCTCGACCCGGCCGAGCAGGCTGCGCGTCGCTTCCAGCAGACGAGCGGCATGGTCATGGCGAAGGGCGTCGAGGACACGGCGTTCTACCGCGCCGCCCGGCTGACGTCGCTCAACGAGGTCGGCGGCGACCCCTCCGTCTTCGCGATCGCGCCTGTCGACCTGCACGTCGCGCTGTCGCGCAGGCAGGAGCGCTGGCCGCACGCCATGACGACCCTGTCGACGCACGACACGAAGCGCGGCGAGGACGTCCGCGCGCGCATCACGACGATCGCCGAGGTGCCGCAGGCGTGGGAGGCGCTGCTCGACCGCATGCTGCCGCATGCGCCGCAGCACGACCGCCCGTTCTCGAGCCTGCTGCTGCAGGCCGTCGTCGGCGCCTGGCCGGCGAGCCGCGAGCGCCTCCTCGCGTACGCCGAGAAGGCGTCGCGCGAGGCCGACGCCCGCACGCACTGGACGGCACCCGACGCGGCGTACGAGGAGGGCCTCGTCGCCTTCGTCGACGCGTGCCTCGAGGGCGAGGGGCGTGCGGCGATCGAGGCGTTCGTCGCCTCCGTCGACCCCGGCTGGCGTGCCAACGTGCTCTCGGCCAAGCTGCTCGCGCTCGCGATGCCCGGCGTGCCCGACGTCTACCAGGGGTCGGAGGTGCGCGAGCTCTCGCTCGTCGACCCCGACAACCGACGGCCGATCGACTGGGCCGAGGCCGACGCGCTCCGCGAGCGCGCCGCGACCGAGCCCGCGCACGTCGACGACCTCGAGCACGCGAAGGTGCGCGTCGTGCGCGAGACGCTGCGCCTGCGCCGCGACCGACCCGAGCTCACGCGGTCGTACGCGCCCGTGCTCGCACGCGGTGCAGCCGCCGACCACGCCTTCGCCTTCGACCGCGGTGGCGCGATCGCCGTCGTCACCCGCCTGCCGCTCGGGCTCGCCCGGCGCGGCGGATGGGGCGACGCGGTGCTGCCCGTGCCCGAGGGGCGGTGGGTCGAGCTGCTCACCGGCCGCGAGGTCGATGGCGGCAGCGTGCCGCTCGCCGAGCTGCTGCGCGACCTGCCCGTGGCCCTCCTCGCACCCGCCGTCTGAGCGGCGCGCGGCTGCGCCTCGCAGCCGCGCGTCCCTGCGGGGCTGCGCGTCTCGGCCGTGCGTCGCTGCGGCATAGCACGCCCGAGCCGAACGCTCCTGCCCGTCGCGCGGGTCGCCAGGCGTTTGCCAGGGTGGAGGCATGGCCGACCACGAGTACCGAGTCTGGGCACCGCGAGCCGAGCGGATGCGCCTCGTCACCGAGCACGCATCCACCGAGATGGAGGCCGTCGGCGACGGCTGGTGGCAGCAGACGGGCCCGGCGGGTGAGTACGGCTTCCAGATCGGCGACGACGACGCCGTGCGCCCCGACCCGCGCTCCCGCAGGCAGCCGCGCGGCGTGCACGACCGGTCGCAGACCTTCGACCCCGGCGAGCACGACTGGCAGGACGCCGCCTGGACGGGGCGTCGCCTCGCCGGTGGCGTGATCTACGAGCTGCACGTCGGCACGTTCACGCCCGAGGGCACCTTCGACGCCGCCGCGACGCGCCTCGAGCACCTCGCGTCGCTCGGGGTCACGCACGTCGAGCTGCTGCCGGTCAACGCGTTCAACGGCACCCACAACTGGGGCTACGACGGCGTGCTCTGGTACGCCGTGCAGGAGCAGTACGGCGGGCCCGCGGGCTACCAGCGCTTCGTCGACGCCTGCCACCAGGCGGGCATGGCCGTCATCCAGGACGTCGTCTACAACCACCTCGGCCCGAGCGGCAACTACCTGCCGCTCTACGGCCCGTACCTCGGCGACGAGCGCAACACGTGGGGCGAGGTCGTGCAGGTGCGCGAGCCCGAGGTGCGCCGCTACATCGTCGAGAACGCGCTGTACTGGCTGCGCGACATGCACGTCGACGCGCTGCGGCTCGACGCCGTGCACGCGCTCGTCGACGACGCCGACGACCACATCCTCGAGGCGCTCGCCGTCGCGGTCGCATCCGAGTCGGCGCATCAGGGGCGCCCGCTGACGCTCATCGCCGAGTCCGACCTCAACGACCCGCGGCTCGTCACGCCGCGCGAGGGCGGCGGCTACGGGCTCGACGCGCAGTGGAGCGACGACTACCACCACGCCGTCCACGTCGCGCTCACGCGCGAGACGAGCGGCTACTACGCCGACTTCGAGCCGCTCGGCGCGCTCGCGAAGGCGATCGAGCGCGGCTTCTTCCACGACGGCACGATGTCGACCTTCCGCGGACGCGAGCACGGGCATCCCATCGACGTCGCGCACATGCCGTCGTGGCGCCTGGTCGTCAGCGCGCAGAACCACGACCAGATCGGCAACCGCGCCGTCGGCGACCGCACCGCCGAGGTGCTCGACGACTCGCAGCTGCTCGTCGCCGCGCTGCTGCTCTACGCAGGCCCGTACACGCCCATGCTGTTCCAGGGCGAGGAGTGGGCCGCGTCGAGCCCGTTCCAGTTCTTCACGTCGCACCCGGAGGAGGAGCTCGGGCGGCTGACGGCCGAGGGTCGCATCGCCGAGTTCGCCGAGATGGGCTGGGATGCCGACGTCGTGCCCGACCCGCAGGATCCCGAGACGTTCCGTCGCTCGCGGCTGCGCTGGGAGGAGATGGGCTCGGGTCGCCACGCCGTCGTGCTCGAGGGCTACCAGCGGCTCGCGACCCTGCGCCGCGAGTGGGCGGCGCTCACGGATCCGTCGATGGACGCGAATCGCGTCGTCGTCGACGAGGCGGCGCGCACGCTGCGCCTCTCGCGCGGCGGCTCGCTGCGCCTCGCCGGCTCATCCGATGCGGAGGCAGCGCCCGGCACGGGCCCGGTCGACGTGCTCGTGAACGTGGGCGACGCGCCGTGGGATGCGCCCGTGCCGCTCGGCTCGTCGCTGCTCTTCGGCACGGCCGACGCCGTGGCGCTCGACGACGGCGCCGTCCACCTGCCGCCGGGCAGCGGCGCGCTCGTGGCGCTGCCGATCGCCTAGCCGGCCGCCGCGGGGCGGGGTTCCCCCGCATCCGCGACACGAGGTGAGCGTGAGCGGGACGCCGAGGGTGCATTCCACCTCGCGGCCCGCTCACGCTCATCCCGTGCGGGCGTGCGGCCGTGCGGCCGTGCGGGCGTGCGGCTGTGCGGGCGTGCGGGCGCTAGGCCACGGGCTCCAGCGCCTGGCGCGTCAGCTGGAACCGCTGCCGGTAGGCGCTCGGCGTGGTGGTGAGCAGCTGCTGGAAGTGATGGCGCATGAGCGCGGCCGTGCCGAACCCGGCCTCGCCGGCGACGGCGTCGAGCGTCAGGTCGGTCGCCTCGAGCAGCTGCTGCGCCCTGCGCACCCGCTGGCTCGCGAGCCACGCGGCCGGCGTCGTGCCGAGCTCGTCCTTGAAGCGGCGCGCGAAGGTGCGCTCGCTCATGTGCGCGCGAGCGGCGAGGGACGCGACGGAGTGGTCGTCGGAGAGATGCGCCGACATCCAGGCCACGAGCGGCGCGAGGGTCTCGGCGCGCCGCTCGACGACGGGTCCGGTCGCGTACTGGCTCTGCCCGCCGTCGCGCTGCGGCGGCATGACCATGCCGCGTGCGATGGTCGACGCCGCCTGCGCGCCGAGCAGCAGCGTCACGAGATGCAGCGCGGCGTCGATGGCGCCCGCGGTGCCGGCGCTCGTGACGATGCGGCCGTGCTGCACGTACAGCGCGTCGCATGCGACGTCGATCGCGGGATGCTCGTCCTGCATGCGGTCGGCATGACGCCAATGCGTCGTGGCACGGCCGCCGTCGAGCAGCCCCGCGCGGGCGAGCACGAAGGCGCCCGTGCAGAGCGAGAGGATCCACGCGCCGCGCTCGTGCGCCCTGCGGATCGCATCGAGCACCTCGGTGCCGCACGTGTCCTCGGCGCAGTCGCGGAAGGCCGGGACGACCACGACGTCGGCCTCGTCGACGAACGCGAGGTCGTGGTCGACGTGGAGCGCGAAGCCGCCCTGGTAGTCGACGGCGACGCGCCCGGGCACGGGTGCGACGACGCGGAAGTCGAAGCGGGGCACCCCGTGCGCCGATCGGTCGTCGCCGAACACCTCGCAGGCGACGCCGACCTCGAACGGGTTGACGAGATCGTCGACGATGCATGCGACCTTCACGGCGCCTCCCGGATGCCTCGACCGCGTTGGCGGGATCTTGACGTACGACGGCAATCGTGCCACTGGTGGCAGGATCTCGCAAGGTGTGCACTTGCTGCCATGAACCTCCTCTTCGCCCTCCTCGTCGTCATCGCCGTCCTCTCCCTCGTCGCGCTCGCGTGGGACGTGCGTGCAGACGGCCACCGCGCACGGCCCGTCGACCCCGAGCTGCATCGGCGGCTCCGCACCCGCGAGGAGTCGCGTCGTGCGGCCCTCGAGGACGCGCGGGCCGCAGCGGCCGCTGCCCACTCGGCGCCCGTGCCGCCCGAGCTCGCCACGTGGCGCATCGCCCCGCACGTCGCGACGCGTCGCCCGCGCATCCGCGCGCAGCGCGTGCGCCACTGACGCCCGCGCGGATGCGCACGCAGCGGCGGCTCGCCTGCCATGTGCACACGAGACCGCGCTCAGCGCGCATCCCGGTCGGCAGGGCCGTGACGCTCGCCGCGCCACGCCGCTCGCGGTGGCATGCCGATCGCCGCCCGCCGACGAACCAGGATGGATGCATGCCTCCCCGCCATGTCGCCCTCGCGCTGCTCGTGGTGCTGCTGTGGGGCTCGAACTTCGTCGTCATCGACATCGGGCTCGAGGAGCTGCCGCCGTTCCTGCTGCTCGCGCTCCGGTTCGTCGTCGTGCTGATCCCCGCCGTCTTCCTCGTGCCGAAGCCCGACCTGCCGTGGCGCACGATCCTCGCCGTGGGCGCCACCATGTCGCTCGGACAGTTCGCGCTCCTCTACCTCGGCCTCTCGCTCGGCATGCCGCCCGGCCTCGCGTCGCTCGTGCTGCAGTGCCAGGTCGTCGTGACGATCGTCGTCGCGGCGCTCGCGCTCGGCGAGCGGCCCACGCGCATCCAGCTCGTCGGCATCGGCATCGCGGTGGTGGGCGTTGCGGTCGTGGCGCTCGGCCGCTCGGGCGACGTGCCGCTCGTCGCCCTGCTGCTCGTCGTCGCCTCGGCGGCGACCTGGGCGATCGGCAACGTCATCACGCGCAAGGCGGGCGCCGCGAGCGGCCTGGGCCTCACCGTCTGGTCGGCCGTCGTGGTGCCGGTGCCCATGGCGGCGCTCTCGCTCGCGGTCGACGGACCCGAGCGGATCGTGGAGGCGCTCGCGACCGTCAGCCCGCTCGGCATCGGCTCGATCGTCTACACCGCGGTCGTCGCGAGCCTCGTCGGCTACGGCATCTGGAACTCGCTGCTCGCACGCCATCCCGCGTCGAGCGTCGTGCCGTTCGCCATGCTGGTGCCCGTGATCGGCATCGCGACGAGCGTGCTCGTGCGCGGCGAGCGGCCGTCGGTCGCCGAGCTCGTGGGTGGCGGGGTGCTGCTCGTCGGCATCGCCGTCGCGAACGGCGTCGCCGCCCGCATCGTCGACGTCGCGCGGGGTCGACGTCGGGCGCCAGATCCCGAGACGGCGCCCATCACGATCGCGAGCGTGGTCGAGGATCCGCCGGCGGAGCGCGACGTCGACCCGGCCGCCCGCCCCGGCACCGCCTGACCCTCGCCAGCCACCAGCCTCGCACTGCGCCTCGCGCTTCGCGTCTCGTGCGCCGCGTCTTGCGTCTCGCGTCTTGCGCGTCGCGCACCACGTCTCGCGTCTCCCGTCTCGCGCATCGCGTCTCGCGTCTCCCGTCTCGCGCATCGCGTCTCGCGTCTCGCAGGCGATCCCGGCAGCGCAGGGAACATGCCCCTCGGCTGCCGGGATCGCCTGCGAAACGCACACCGCGCAGCGCGATCCGCAGCCACGGCGGCGCTAGCGTGACGAGGTGAGGATCACCCGCGCTCGCCTGCACGACGGCTCCGTCGTCGACCTCGACGTGGCCGACGGCCGCATCGCCGCCATCCGCCCCACCGCCGGTGCTGCGGGAGGCGACGTCGACCTCGACGGCCGCATCCTCGTGCCCGGCCTGTGGGACGAGCACGTGCACCTCGGCCAGTGGGCCACGCACCGGCGGCGCATCTCGCTCGCCGACGTCTCGAGCGCGACCGAGGCCGCAGCGCGCATCGGCGAGGGGCTGCGCAGGTACCCGAGCGACGAGCCCCTCGTCGCCGTCGGCATGCGCGAGGGGCTGTGGTCGGATGCGCCGAGCCGCGCCCTGCTCGATGCCGTCGCGGGCGAGCGGCCCGTCACGGCGATCAGCGCCGACCTGCATGCGACGTGGTCGAGCGCGGCGATGGGGCGGATGCTCGACGTCGACCTGCCGGAGGACGGCATGCTGCGCGAGCACGCGAGCTTCTCGGCGATGGCCCGACTCGAGGCGACGGTCGACGACGTGGCGCGGCGCAGATGGATCGGCGAGGCGCTCGACGATGCGACCCGACGCGGCGTCGTCGGCATCACCGACCTCGACCTCGACGACGCCGTGGGCGCGTGGGCGAAGCGCACCCCGCCGCCCATCCGGGTCGAGGTCGGCGTGTACCCGCACGACCTCGACGCCGCGGAGGCGCGCGGCGACCGCACGGGCAGGCGCATCCTCGAGCGCGTGCACGTCGGCCCGCTCAAGGTCATCACGGACGGCTCGCTCGGCACCCGCACCGCGTTCTGCCACGACCCGTACCCGGATGGGGGGCGCGGGGTCATGGAGGTCGCGCCGGCCACGCTGCGGGCCGTGCTCGAGCGTGGGCGACGGATGGGGCTGACGAACGCCGTCCACGCGATCGGCGACGCGGCGCTGGGCGAGGTGCTCGACGTCTTCGCCGACCTCGGCGTCACCGGCCGCATCGAGCACGCGCAGCTCGCGACCGACGCCGACGTCGCGCGCATGGGCGAGCTCGGCGTCACCGCATCCATCCAGCCCGAGCACATGCTCGACGACCGCGAGCTCATCGCCCTCTACTGGGCCGGTCGCGAGCGGCTCGCGTACCGCATCCGCTCGCTGCTCGACGCCGGGGTGCGCGTCATCCTGGGCTCCGACGCCCCGGTCGCGCCGCTCGACCCGTGGGTCGCGATGTCGGCGGCCGTGACGCGCACGCGCGACGGGGATGCGCCGTGGCAGCCGCACGAGGGCATCGACGTCGCCACGGCGATCGACGCGTCGACCCGGTCGCGAATCGCGGTGGGCGAGCCCGCCGACCTCGTCGCGATCGGCGCCGAGCTCGAGGCCGAGCGGCTGCGCACGATGCCCGTCGACCTGACGATCGTCGCCGGCGACGTCGTCCACTCCTCGCTGTAGGAGGCGGCGGCCGGATGCTCAGCCGGCGGAGAGGGGGCGCGTGACGTACTCCTCGGGGATCGTGCCGTGCTCGTAGTAGTGCAGGTAGATGCGCGTCGCCTCGGCGGCGTCGAACGTCTCGGTGTCGCGCACCTGCTGCGAGCCGTGAGGCCACGAGATCAGCACGGCCTGGGCGGCGCCGGTCGGCGCCCGTCCGACGACGACGTGCTGCGCCTCGCCCGCGGCCCCGGCCGCCGAGCGCATCTCGATGGTCATCCGCTCCGACGTCCCGGCCGACTGCAGGAAGCTGCTCGGCCAGTCGTCGGGCAGGCGATCCGCGAGCGATCGCCCCTCGGGCAGCCGCGCGAGCGAGACCGCGAAGAGCTCCTCGCCGTCGAGCGTCGCGAGGGCGCGCGCGATCATGGTCTCCGGGCCCCTGACGGTGCTGACCTCGAAGTGCGTGTCGCCGTTCGACGTGATCACGTGCGTGTGCGACATGGTGCCCCCCACGTTAGTCAACGCGGATGACGACGACGCTGATGACCTCGATCGCCTCACCGTCCAGCACGCCCCGTGCCGGGTTCGTGGCGCTCAACGCCTCATCGAAGAGCCGCTGCACGTGATTCACGCCCTCGTACCTCGCGCCTGCCGAGCCGCTCTTCACCTCGATGCCCTCGAACCGGTTGCTCTCGATCCGTACGAGCCCGTCGTAGTAGCGACTCTGATCCGAGCCATCGACGCGCACGCGCACCTGCTGTGCGTTCGGCGTCTCCCCGAAGATGCGCGCGTATCGGCGCAGACCCTCGGCCTCATGGTCCTTCGCGACGTGATCGCGCCCGGTGTAGCGCCCGCGTGCGTCTCGGCCATAGGAGCGCACGACCGCATCGACCCGTTCGCGGTTCGTGCTCGCGGTGCTCGAGGCGTCAGCGCGCATCGAGGCGTCGGTCTCGTCGGTACGATCGCGGATCCGGTCGGCTCCATCGCGCTGCCGGGCACCTCCGCCCACCTCCGCGCGCGGCCATGGCGCAGCACGTTGTCGAGTGCACACCACTGTGAAGCCGATCGACAGGAGGGTTCCCACAATTGCGATCGAGCCCGCTCGGCCGTCGCCTGTCGCGGACGACAACGCTCGCCACCGCCTCCACGACTCGGCGTACCGTCGCTGCCGACAGCGACATCCGACGACGGAAGAACCTGGAGGCACCGGTGGTCGACACCCTGTCCGCATCCGAGCCGCTCGAGGCCGACGAGGCGCACGCGCCGCTCGACCTCGCGCCCACGCCGCGCACCGGCACGATCGACGTCGACTGGCTCGGCCGCGATCTGCTGGGGCAGTGGGCCGACCGCCGCCTGGCCGCACGCGCCAAGGCCGCGAACCCCGACTACCAGCGCATCCTGAACCAGACGATGGAGGAGCACCGCGCACGCGTGCTCGGCCAGATGCGCCTGCTCGCCGACGACGGCGCCGTGCTCGTCGCCTTCCCCGCCTCGATCGGCGGCGAGGACGACCACGGCGGCAACATCGCCGGCTTCGAGGAGCTCGTGCTCGCCGACCCGTCGCTGCAGATCAAGTCGGGCGTGCAGTACGGCCTCTTCGGCGCCGCGGTGCTGCACCTAGGCACCGAGCGCCACCACGAGACGCTGCTGCCGCCCATCATGCGCTTCGACGTGCCCGGCGCCTTCGCCATGACCGAGACGGGCCACGGCTCCGACGTCGCCTCGATCGGCACGACGGCCACGTACGACGAGGCGACGGAGGAGTTCGTCATCCACACGCCGTTCCGCGGTGCGTGGAAGGACTACCTCGGCAACGCGGCGAACGACGGCGTGGCCGCCGTGGTGTTCGCGAAGCTCGTCACGAAGGGCGTCGACCACGGCGTGCACGCCTTCTACGTCGACATCCGCGATCCCGAGACCGGGGAGTTCCTCCCCGGCATCGGCGGCGAGGACGACGGCGTCAAGGGCGGGCTCAACGGCATCGACAACGGGCGCCTGCACTTCGACGGCGTGCGCGTGCCGCGCGTCAACCTGCTGAACCGCTACGGCGACGTCGCGGCCGACGGCACCTACTCGTCGCCGATCGCGAGCCCCGGTCGCCGCTTCTTCACGATGCTCGGCACCCTCGTGCAGGGTCGCGTCTCGCTCGACGGCGCCTCGGTCGTCGCGTCGAAGGCGGCGCTCGCGATCGCCATCCGCTACGGCACGCAGCGACGCCAGTTCACGTCGTCGAGCGATGTCGAGGAGGAGGTGCTGCTCGACTACCGCAGGCACCAGAAGCGCCTGTTCACGCGCCTCGCCAAGACGTACGCGATGTCGTACGCGCACGACCGCCTCCTCGCCGAGTTCGACGGCGTGTTCTCGGGTCGCACCGACACCCCGGAGCACCGCGAGGATCTCGAGACCCTCGCGGCGGGCCTCAAGGCGCTGTCGACGTGGTCGGCGCTCGACACGCTGCAGGAGGCCCGTGAGGCATGCGGCGGCGCCGGCTTCCTCGCCGAGAACCGCCTCACCGCGCTGCGTGCCGACCTCGACGTCTACGCGACGTTCGAGGGCGACAACACCGTCATGCTGCAGCTCGTCGGCAAGCGCCTCCTCGGCGACTTCGCCAAGCAGTTCAAGGGCGCGTCGGCTGCGCAGCTCGCGCAGTTCGCCGCGAAGGAGTTCGCCGGACGTGCCGCCGCGCAGGTCGGCCTGCACCAGGTCGCGCAGGACGTGCGCGACCGCGGGCAGGCGGCGACGGCGTCGCGCGCCCTGCGGCAGACGGCGGTGCAGCGCGAGCTGCTCACCGACCGCGTCGAGACGATGGTCGCCGAGATCGCCGGGCGCCTGCGGCACGTGCCGCGCGGCGACGCGGCGAAGTCGTCGAAGGCCTTCAACAACGTGCAGAACGAGCTCATCGAGGCCGCACGCGCCTGGGCCGAGCTGCAGCAGTGGAAGGCGCTCACCGAGGCCGTCGAGCGGATGTCGGGCGAGACGGCGCGCGTCATGACGTGGGTGCGCGACCTCTTCGCGCTCACCCTGCTCGAGCGGCACCTCGCCTGGTACCTCTCGAACGGTCGTCTCTCGGGGGCGCGCGCCAAGGTCGTCGGCTCGACGATCGAGCGCCTGCTCGTGAAGATCCGCCCGCACGCGCTCGACCTCGTCGACGCGTTCGGCCTCGGCGACGAGCACCTGCGCGCGCCCATCGCATCGGGCGCGGAGGCTGAGCGTCAGGACGAGGCGCGGGCGTACTACGAGGCGCAGCGCGCCGCCGGCACGCTGCCGACGCCCGAGAAGCAGGCCGAGCGCCGCTGACACGGCATCGACGCGAGGGCGGGGCATCCGGGATGGATGACCCGCCCTTCGCGCGTGCGGGCCTGGGGCGCACCCGCGGCGCTCGCGGCCCGGTATCGTCGCAGCACGTGAGCGAGAGTCTGTGGGATGCGACCGGCGACGAGCTGCTGCGGCGCACGGCATCGGCGGATCCGACCCCGGGCGGCGGCTCGATCTCGGCGCATGCCGCCTCGCTCGGCACGGCGCTCGTGCTCATGGCGATCGACGTGACGCTCGCCGCGAAGGGCACCGGCGAGGACGCCGCCGCGACGCTGCAGGATGCTCGGCGCAGCGGTGCGGGCATCCTCGAGACCCTGCGCGCCGCGGTCGACGCCGACGTCGAGGTGTTCGAGACGCTCATGGGCGCCTACCGCATGCCGCGCGGCGACGACGCCGAGCGCGCCGACCGCTCGGCCGCGATCCGCGTCGAGACGGTCATCGCGACCGTCGCGCCGCTCGACGTCGCCGACGCCGCCCTCGAGGCCGTCGCGTTCTCGGTGGCCGTGGAGCCGCTCGTGAAGGCCGACGTGCGCAGCGACGTGCTCGCCGGTCGCGACCTGCTGCTGGGCGCCGCGCGAGCAGCCGTGCGCACCGCCGACGTCAACCTCGCGAGCCTCGACGACGAGCCCGCGCTGCACGAGCGCAGGCAGCGCGCGTGGGATGCGATCGTCACCGCACTGTCGAGCGAGGAGCCCGCATGACCGCGACCGTCGTCGATCCGTCCGAGGTCGCTCGCGCCTATCGCGACGAGGTCCGGGCATCCGTGTCGGCGCTCGCCGAGCGGGGCCGCACGCTGCGCGTCGTCGGCATCCTCAGCCAGCACGACGGGCCTGCGGCCACGTACGCGCGGCACGCGGTGCGCGGATGCGAGGCCGTGGGCATCGCCATGGAGGTGCGGCACGTGGGCGCCGACGAGGTCGAGGGCGCGATCGCCGCGGCGAACGCCGACCACGACGTCGACGGCATCTTCCTCTACTACCCGCTCATGGATCCCGTCGCCGACCGGTGGCTGCGCGAGCTCGTCGACCCCCGCAAGGACATCGAGGGCATGCACTCGTTCTGGAGCCGGCTGCTCTACGAGAACCGCCGCTTCGTCGACGAGGGAGGGCTGCAGCGCGCCATCCTGCCGTGCACGCCGCTCGCGATCCTCAAGCTGCTGCAGCA
Source organism: Agrococcus sp. GCM10030265 (assembly GCF_042666675.1). NCBI lineage: Bacteria > Bacillati > Actinomycetota > Actinomycetes > Micrococcales > Microbacteriaceae > Agrococcus > Agrococcus sp. GCM10030265. The sequence goes on along the minus strand of NZ_JBHTCZ010000001.1, from coordinate 140,160 downwards.
CGCCGGCATGCGCGGCGAGGGCACCGAGGCGCCGCTCGAGGGCATCACGGCGTGCGTCATCAACCGGTCGGACATCGTCGGCAGGCCGCTCGCGGCGATGCTCGCGAACGACGGCGCCCGCGTGCACTCGCTCGACGTGCACGGCTCGCTGCTGCTCGAGCCCGCCATCGGCAGGCACACGCACGACGTGCGCGACTCGACCGCGACGCGTGCCGAGGCGCTCGCGCAGGCCGACGTCGTCGTGTCCGCGGTGCCCGCCGCGGCGTTCGAGCCCATCACGGGTGCCGAGCTGAAGCCCGGCGCGCTGCTCGTGAACGTGGCCGAGCGGCGCAACTTCGACGAGTCGGCGATGGAGGTCGCGTCGGCGTTCGTGCCTCGCGTCGGCCCGCTGACGGTGACGATGGCGACGCGCAACCTCGTGCGGCTCGTGGAGACCCTCGGCCGCTGACCGCCCGCGGGCCTCGCCCCCGGCTCGGGCTGCGGCTCAGGCGGGGGAGTCGACGATGCCGACGAACCGCGAGCCGATGCCCTCGACCTCGGCCCGCACGGTGCCGGCGGCGCGGCGCGGCGGCTCCGACGGGTCGTGGCGGTCGCACACGACGGCCGACAGCCGCGGCCACCACTTCTTCGGGCGCTCCCACTCGGTGAGCCCGCACACCACGCATTCGAGCCGCACCCACACGGGGCGTGCGTCCGCGCGCCGATTCGCGCGCGACTGCACGAGCCATGCGGGCGGGTCGGCCTCGATCGCGGCCAGCTCCGCCTCGCGCATCGTCGCCGGGATGCCGTGCCGCTGCGCCATCTCGACGGGGATGTCGAGCCGGATGGCGGCCTCGCGTCGCGTGAACATCCCACCAGCGTAGGCGCGCCCGCGTGCGCCGCACTCGGGTGGACGCCCGCTGCGGGTCCCTGCACGCTCCTGGGGCGGAGCCCAGGCGCTCGCGCCCGCTCAGGCCGCTGCGGCGCGCCGAGCCACGAGGTCGCCGTGGTGGATGGCTGCGACGTCGGGGTGGGCGCGCAGCCGCGACTTCAGAGCGTTCTCGCCGTAGGTGGCGTGGATGGGGTTCGCGGGATCCTGCGAGACGCCGCGAGCCTCGGCCGCGAGCTCGGGCGGCAGGTCGAGCAGCGGGATCTGCGCATCGAGCGCCGGGTTGAGGAAGAACGGGATCGACACGCGATCGGTGCCGGAGGGCGGGGAGAGCACGCGGTGGCGCGTGGCCTGCAGGTAGCCGCCCGTGGCGTGCTCGAGCAGCTCGCCGATGTTCACGACGAAGGCTCCGTCGATCGGCGGCGCGTCGATCCACTCGCCGTCGACCTCGACCTGCAGCCCGTCCTTGCCCGGCTCGACCCACAGGAGCGTCAGCACACCGGAGTCCTTGTGCGCGCCGACGCCCTGGCCCGCGCGGCCGGCGTCCGAGCCGGGGTAGCGCACGATCTTGATGAGCGAGAAGGCATCCTCGAACGCGGCGTCGAACGCGTCGGCGGGCGCGCCGAGCGACTCGGCCCACGCGGCGAGCAGCCGCTGGCCGACCGCCGTGAGGCGGTCGTGCCACTCGCGCACGACGACCTCGAGCTCGGGCAGGGCCCCGGGCCACAGGTTCGGCCCCTGCAGGCGCCAGTAGTCGGCGTCGGTGCGATCGACCGCGGGGCGCTCGGGGCCGATGTCGATCTGCTCGCGCCAGTCGACCTTGCCCTCGGTGCGCTCGCCGCCGACGCGCGTGTAGCCGCGGAACTGCGGGCTCCCGACGTTCTCGATGCTGCGCTTCTGCTCGTCGGGCAGCGCGAAGAACGCGCGGGCGAGGCCGTGGACGCGGCCCTGCAGGTCGGGGTCGATGCCGTGGCCGACGAGGTACAGGAAGCCGACGTCGTGCGTCGCCTCGCGCAGACGCGTGCGGAACGCGGCTGCGGACGCCTCGCCGCGATCGAGGTCGGAGAGGTCGAGGACGGGGAGGTTCGCCATGGCACGCACGCTAGCGGCGCCCGCCGACAGGTGGCACGCTCGCGTCGTCATGTGACGCGGGCAGCGCACCCCGCGGCACCCGCCCGGCCCGCACGTCGTCCGTCGCGCGCGCCGACGTGCGCGTCGTGCTCGCGCGCGGCGACGCCGGCGTGCGCGCCGAGGTCGTCGACGACGGGTGCGCGGCCCCCACGAGCCGCGGCGCGGGGGCAGGCACGGGCGCGGGGGCAGGCACGGGCGCGGGCGCAGGCATCCTGGGGATGCGCGAGCGCGCCGCGCTGCTGGGCGGCACCCTCGACGCCGCCGAGCGCGGTGCGGGCTTCGCCGTCGTCGCCACGTTCCCGGAGGCCACATGATCACCGTCGCGATCGTCGACGACCAGGCGCTCATCCGGGCCGGGCTGCACGCTCTCGTCGACTCGGAGGACGACATGCGCGTCGTCGGCGAGGCCGCGACGGGCGACGAGGCCGTGGCGCTCGTGCGCGCCGAGCGACCCGACGTCGTGCTGATGGACATCCGCATGCCCGGGCACGACGGGCTGTGGGCGACGCGTCGGATCGTCGCCGACCCTGCCTCGTCGGGCACGCGCATCGTCGTGGTGACGACGTTCGAGCTCGACGAGCTCGTGAGCGACGCCATCGTGGCCGGCGCGAGCGGCTACGTCGTGAAGGACGCCGACCCCGTCGACCTGCTGCGCGCCGTGCGCGTCGCTGCGGCGGGGGATGCGCTGCTGAGCCCGAGCGTCACGCGTCGGCTGCTCGAGCGGGTCGCGCAGGGCATCCGCCCCGTCGACGACGCGGCGCTCGAGGGCCTGACGGAACGCGAGCGCGAGGTGCTCGCCCTCGTCGGCGAGGGGCTCAGCAACGAGGAGATCGCGCACCGCCTCTTCCTCAGCCCGCTCACGACGAAGACGCACGTGTCGCGCATGATGGGCAAGCTCGGCGCGCGAGACCGCGTGCGACTCGTCGTGCTCGCGTACGAGTCCGGGCTCGTGCGCCCCGGGTGGGCGCAGGGCTGAGGTGCCTCCCGCGGGAGGTGCGCGATGCATCCCGCAGCCGGACGCGGCCGTGCCGCTCGCGGCGCGAGGCTGGCGGAGCGGCCACGGTGGTCGCACCGAGGAGGACGCCATGCTCACCACCATCACCCCCGCCCTGCTGCACGCCGGCCACGCGGTCGCCGACGCCGCGGCGCGATTCGGCCCAGGCGGCGGCCCCGGCGGCGGCCTCTGGCCGCTCGCGATCCTCGGCCCGATCCTGTGGATCGCGCTCATCGTGACGCTCGTGCTGCTCTTCCGTCGCACGATGCAGCGCCGGCCCTTCGTGCACGCCGCGGCGGCGGGAGAGTCGGCGCTCGCGACGCGGTTCGCGAACGGCGACATCGACGAGACCGAGTACCGTTCGCGGCTCGCGGTGCTGCGCTCGGAGCGCGCGAGCCGCTGACCGGTCCGTGCGGCCCGCGAGGCCCTACGCCGAGGCGGCGGCGGCTTCGCGGGCCACCGCGCGCCGCACGAACCACAGCACGAACGCCGCCTCGACGACGGGCATCGCGTCCGGAGCCACGAGCGCGGGGAGGTGCCGCGTGAAGCCCTCCGAGCGCATCTCGCCGATCACGGCATCCCCTGCGTGCAGCGCGAACGCGGTCGAGAGGAACGCCCTCGTCCGGCGCACCTCGAAGACGTCGCTCGGCGCGCGCACCTCCCAGCGCATGCGCCAGGCGGACAGGCTCGACGCGACGATGCGATCCCGTCCGTCGAGCGACGCCGCCCACCGTCCGCCCGCGCCGTCCTTCCGGAACGACCACGTCTCGTCGTCGACGCGCACCTCTGCGCGGTCGCGGAGCCACTGCTGCGCGACCGTCGCGACGAGTCGCCCATCGGCCGTCACGTCGTCGCCGCTCCACGCGAGTCGCATGGCGCGACGCTACGCCGTGCCGCCGGGCGGCGCCAGGCCCGGCGTCCGGGCCTGCGACGGCATGCGCCGCCGCGTACCGTGGGGTGAGCCGATGGGGGATCGATGACGCAACGACGCATGCCGGTACGACGAGCGATCGCGCGCCTCTACTGGCGCTGCAGCCGATGGACGCTCGTGCGCGAGCAGCCGCCCGTCTCGGGCTCGCGCATCGTGCTGGGCGCCCCGCACACGTCGAACTGGGACTTCGTGCTCATGCTGGCCATCGCGTGGTCGCACGGCATCGCGCCGCGCTTCCTCGGCAAGCACCAGCTCTTCCAGGGCCCGGCCGGCTGGATCATGCGCAGGCTCGGCGGCATCCCCGTCGACCGCCGCGACCCGTCGCGCATCGTCGACGAGGTCATCGCGCTCATCGAGAGCGGCGAGGAGATCCAGCTCGTCGTGACGCCCGAGGGCACGCGCGGCGCCGGCACGCACTGGCGCAGCGGGTTCCACCGCATCGCGGTCGCGACGGGGTTGCCCGTCACGCTCGGCTACCCCGACGTCACGACGATGACCGCGGGCCTCGGACCCACGCTGCGCATGACGGGCGACGTGTCGACCGACATGGATCGCATCCGCGCCTTCTACGCAGACAAGGCCGGCGTGCGCCCCGAGCTGCGCACCGAGCCCCGGCTCAGCGGCGAGGATCCCGTGCGGGCCTGAGCTCTCGCTCGTGCAGCGTCCTGGCCGCCGCGGCGGGGATGCTCAGCGGCCCGTCGCGTCGGAGGCGGTCGTGGCCTCGGATGCCCCGAGGGCGTCCGATGCGCGCGCGTCGTCGGGTGCGCCCGCGGCGCCCGACGCAGCCGGCTCGGCGACGTCGTGCACCGGGCGGAAGCGCGGGCCGTCGTAGCCGTCGCGCTGCACGCGCTCGACGAACATCGCGACCGGCCGGACCCAGAGCGCGCGGTCGCCGTATCCCTGCCGGTACACGACGACGCGCTCGCCCGTCTCGGAGTGCGTGGCGACGTCGAGCACCTCGTAGCGGGCGCCTCTGAAGTGCGCGTACGTGCCCGGGGCCGGTTCGCTCATGCATGCATCCTCGCAGGACGCGGGCGTGGGAGCGCGACGGCGCCTCGCGAGGCCGGACGGGCGAGCGAGGAGACCGCTAGCGGCGTGCGGTGAGGGCGTCCATGTGGGCGTGCGACTCGCGCATGAGGCGCGTGGCGTCGGCCTCGCTCATGAGCAGCATGCCGCGTGACGATGCGGCGGTCTCCATGAGGGCCTCGAGCCACACCTGGCTCAGCTCGGGCACGCGCGAGCCCGAGAAGGTGAACGCGAGCGGGATGGACGGCGCCATCCACAGGCTCGCGCGCCCCGACCCGTGCTCGGCGTCGATCTCCCACGACAGCAGGAAGCACTCCTGCCGCCGCAGCTTCGCTGCGACCGCGACCTTGACGTGCGCGAGCATGCGATCGTCGATCGCGTACTCGGTCGCGCCGCCGTAGATCAGGTGTCCCATGTGCGCGACGGTACTCCGCGCCGAGGCGGGTCGTTCCGTGGTCGAAGCACGCAGCGTCGACCTGCTCGAGCGTCGCGGATGCGGCGAGCGTCCAGTCGAGGACGCGACCCTGGAGCCATGCCGATCTGGACCCTGGCCGCGATCCTCGTCTTGATGCTGGCGGCCGGTGCCGGGCCGTGCCTGCGGCTCGCCGCCATCGCTCGAGGAGAGCTGCAGCCGGGCACCGCGGAGGGCCGACGCCGAGCACGACGCCTGGCGCGCACCAGCGTCGCGATCATCCTCTGCGCGCTGCCGCTCGCTGCCACGCTGTGGCTGATCGGCTCGCCGGGCGACGCGTGGTGGCTGGCGCCGCCGGCCGTGATCCTCGCAGCGGCGATCGTCGCCGTGGCCATCGTGGCGCGGCGACGACGCCGCGCCGCCGACGGCGCGTGAGCGTGCACGCGGCCGGGCACGAGAGAACCCCCGCGATGTAGAAGCTACGCGGGGGTTCAGCAGCGGCGTAATGACCGCTGCGTGGCTCCGACGGGCGTCGATCCCGTGACCTCACGATTTTCAGTCGTGCGCTCTACCAACTGAGCTACAGAGCCGGAACGGCAGCCGAGGCTGCCGTACCTAGCGTGAACCCCCCGCTTTCGCGAGGGGTCGCACCGCGACCCTGACGGGACTTGAACCCGCGACCTCCGCCGTGACAGGGCGGCGCGCTAACCAGACTGCGCTACAGGGCCTTGCATCATCGACCAGTGACCCCAACGGGATTCGAACCCGTGCTGTCGCCGTGAAAGGGCGATGTCCTAGGCCGCTAGACGATGGGGCCATGTGTCTAGGACTCATGGCTACCGAGGGAAGACTCTACGGGCAGATCGACGCCGCTGCAAATCGAGCGATCCGACGCCCGTCCTCGGCGTGTCACGGGTGCCGCCGAGGGCAGCCGGAGCGCGGCGCCCGCGACCTCGTCGCGGGGGTCGCCAGCGTGTCGGCGCCCGTGCATGCCAGCATGGTCCCGACGGCTCGAGAGCACCCTCGGGCCCCGTCCGCCCGTCGGTGGCGCGGCGCGCATCCTTGACTCTCAACCTTCGGTTGATAGTCTGCTGCTGCCCGCGCCATCCCCCAGCTCGTGTCGAGGTCTCCCGCATGCACCGCACCGCGCAGACGCCGCGTCGAACGCTGCGCGCCCGCGCCGGCCTCCTCGCCGCAGTCGCCGTGACCTCCCTCGCCATCACGATCGTGGCACCGGGCAGCCCGGCGCAGGCGGTCGACGCGTACGGGTTCCCGACGTGGAACGAGGTCGAGGCGGCGCGCAGCGACGTCGACGCCCAGCAGGCGCAGATCACCGAGATCCGCGACCTCATCTCGCGGCTCGAGTCCGAGCAGGCCGCCGCCGAGGAGGTCGCGAACCAGCGTGCGCAGGAGGCCGCCGCCGCGCAGGAGCGCTACGACGAGGCCGCCTTCACATCCGACCGGCTCGTCGAGCAGGCGGATGCCGCGCAGCGCGTCGCGCAGCAGTCGCAGCTCGCCGCATCGCAGCTCGCCGCGCAGCTCGCGCGCACCGGCGGCACGGGCGACCTCAGCGTCGAGCTCTTCGCCAACCCCGGCAGCGCCGACGAGTGGCTCTACCGCCTGAGCCTGCTCGACAGCTCGGCGTCCACGGCCGACACGCTCTACACGCAGGCCCAGCAGGATGCGAACACCGCGCAGTCGCTGCAGGACCAGGCATCCGTCGCTCGCGACGAGCGCGAGCGACTGAGCACGGAGGCGAACTCGGCGCTCGAGGCCGCGACCGCGGCCGCCGCAGAGGCTGCCGCGGCCGTCGAGCGCTCGAACGCGCACAAGGCCGAGCTCGAGGCGCAGCTGAGCGTGCTCGAGGAGGACCGAGCCGCGACCGAGGCCGACTACAACGCCGGGCAGGCGTTCTACGAGGAGCAGCGCCGCCAGGAGGAGCTTCGTCGCCAGGAGGAGCAGCGGCAGCGCGAGGCCGCGGCAGCCGCGGCTGCAGCAGCGGCGGCAGCGGCTGCGGCGCAGAACCCCGGCGGTGGCGGCGGTGGCGGCGGTGGCGGCGGTGGCGGCGGTGGCGGCGGTGGCGGCGGCTACGCCGGGCCCGGCGTCTCCGGCTCCGGCTGGACGTCGCCGCACTACGGCCGCATCTCGTCGGGCTACGGCTACCGCGTCGACCCCGTGACGGGCTCGTTCTCGAAGCTCCACGCCGGCCTCGACATCGTCGCGGGCTGCGGCACGCCGATCTACGCGGCCGCGTCGGGCACCGTCGCGGTGCGCGGCCAGGACTCGTACGGCGCGAACATGGTCTGGATCGACCACGGCGGCGGCGTGCAGTCGCGCTACTACCACATGGCCGCGCCCTCGCCCCTGGGCTACGGCGCCTCGGTCGCTGCCGGCCAGGTCGTCGGCTACGAGGGCTCCACCGGCTGGTCGACGGGCTGCCACCTGCACTTCGAGGTGCGCGTCAACGGGGGTGCGCAGGATCCCCTGTCGTTCCTGCGCGCACGCGGCGCGAACATCTGACGCACCCGGGCCGGCCCGCGCACGCGACGAGGGCGGCGCATCCGATGGATGCGCCGCCCTCGTGGCGATCGTGGATGCGTCAGCGACCGGGGGCGGGAGCCTCGACCGTGGCGTCGCCGTCGTGGTCGGAGGCCTTGAACGCCTCGTAGCCGGCCTGCACGGTGGCCTCGGCGGCGGCGACGCCCTCCCAGCCGCCGACCTTCGCCCACTTGCCGGGCTCGAGGTCCTTGTAGTGCACGAAGAAGTGCTCGATCTCGGCACGGAGGTGCTCGGGCACGTCGTCGATGTCCTGGATGTGGGCCCACCGCGGGTCCTTCTCCAGCACGCAGATGACCTTGGTGTCGATGCCGCCGTCGTCCTCCATGTTGAGCTGCCCGACGGGGCGCACCTTCACGAAGACGCCCGGAGGCACGGAGTGGTCGAGCAGCACGAGGGCGTCGACCGGGTCGCCGTCGAGACCGAGGGTCTCGTCGAAGAACCCGTAGTCGGTGGGGTAGACGAAGGTCGTGAAGAGCACGCGGTCGAGGTAGACCCTGCCCGTCTCGTGGTCGACCTCGTACTTGTTGCGGCTCCCCTTGGGGATCTCGATGACGACGTCGTACGCGGCCACGGGCGCTCCTGTCTCACGGTTCGGAATCGGCAATAAGGTTAGGGCATGCCCTCCTCCGACGACCGTCGTCCGCGGCTGACGCCGGCGGTCGCCGACACCCGTCGTGCCGTGCGCGAGTCGCTCGCCGGCATCGACGAGGGCTCGCTGGTGCTCGTGGCGCTCTCCGGCGGCCCCGACTCGCTCGCGCTCGCGGCGGCGGCGGCCTTCGAGGGCCCGCGCGCCGGGATGCGCGTCGGTGCGGTCGTCGTCGACCACGGCCTGCAGGAGGGGTCGGCCGAGGTCGCCGAGACCGCGGCGCAGCAAGGGCGCGACCTGGGTCTCGAGCCCGTGGTCGTGCGCCGGGTGACGGTCGACGGCCACGGCGGCCCGGAGGCTGCCGCGCGCCAGGCTCGCTACGCGGCGCTGCTCAAGGCGCGTGCCGAGATGGGTGCCGCCGCGGTGCTGCTCGGGCACACGCTCGACGACCAGGCCGAGACCGTGCTCATCGGGCTCGCGCGCGGATCCGGGCCCGAGTCGCTGTGGGGCATGCACCCCGCGATCGGCTTCCTGCGCCGGCCGTTCCTCACCGTGCGACGCGCCGACACGAGGGCCGCATGCGGCGACCAGGGTCTCGAGCCGTGGCACGACCCCCACAACCACGACGAGCGGTTCCTGCGCGCACGGGTCCGCGACCGCGTGCTGCCGATCCTCGACCAGGAGCTCGGCGGCGGCGTCGTCGAGGCGCTCACCCGCACGGCCGACCAGCTGCGCGAGGATGCCGAGGCGCTCGCGCACTTCGCGCAGGAGCAGATCGGCGATCTCGTCGCGCACGCCGAGGGCGGCCTCTCGCTGCACGCCGGCGCGCTCGCAGCCAATCCGCCCGCCCTGCGCCAGCGCATCATCCGCCTCGCGGTGCAGAGCGAGTTCCACGTCTCGCTCTCCCGCCAGCAGACGCTCGAGGTGTCGAGGCTCGTCACCGACTGGCACGGCCAGGGGCCGATCCACCTGCCGGGCATCCGCGTCGCTCGCGAGGGCTCGCTGCTGCTCCTCACCGCGGCCTGAGCGCCGGCGACGCGCTCCTGCGCGCGTCGGAGGCGGGGTGCGACCGCGGTCGCGAGCCGGACATGACGGGGTGGATGCACGCACCGCATCGCCCGCCTCATCCCGACAGGACTCGCATGGCACGCTCCCTCCCCGCGCTCGGCCTCGCGGCCACGCTCTCGATCGCCCTCGTCGGCTGCGCCTCGACGGGTCCGGCAGACGCCGCAGCCGCGCCCACGCCCACGCCCGCCGCGCCCGGGGCGAGCGCCGAGCCGTCGGCGGCGGCGCCCACCGAGCCGGCGCCCTCGGAGCCGGAGGGCGTCGACAGGAGCGACTGGCTCGAGTACGCGACCCACGACGGCGACCTGACCTACCGCTACCCGGCCGACTGGACGCTCGAGAGCGAGTCGACCTTCTTCTCGCCGGACGCCGACCGCGACGACGTCGAGGATCCGTACGAGCGGTGGATGGACGCGTCGACGCTGATCGCGCCGAACGGGCAGCAGCTGCTGCACTCGTACGACTTCGTCGATCTCGGCGGCGCGTGCGGCGATCCCGTGAACTTCCAGCCCATCGAGATCCTGTCGGACGAGCCGCATCCGGCCATCGCCGACACGTCGATCGTCACGGCAGCGCTCCGCTCCGTCGACGGCCGCTGGATGTTCGGCGTCGGCCTCGTGGGCGGCGACGTCTCCGCGATCGACACCTGCGTCTTCCGCTTCACGGCCGGCAGCAGCGACGGCGGGCTCTTCCTCGGGACGCTGCCGGACCTGATCTCGACGGCCGAGGACCCGCTCTGGACGGTCGACACGCTCGACGACGCGACGGCGTACATGGAGACCGGCGAGTACGCGACCATCGTCGAGATCCTCCGCTCCGCGCGTCTCGCGTAGGCCGTCGATCCGCGCGGATGCGCACCCAGCGGGGCATCGATGGCACATCGCACGCGAAGCCCCGCTCCGTGCGCATCCCGGCGCGGCGGGGGAGCGCGCGCCGGTAGGTTGGGAGCCCCGAGTCGACCAGCCAGGAGAGCGCATCCCATGGACCTCAAGGACATCGAGCAGGACCTCGCAGGCGTCCTCCACACCGAGGAGGAGCTGCACGCCCGCCTCGAGGAGCTCGCACGCGAGATCGAGCGCGACTACGAGGGCCGGTCGATCCTGCTCGTGGGCGTGCTGCGCGGCGCCGTCATGGTCATGGCCGACCTCTCGCGTGCGCTCAAGCGCGACGTCGAGATGGACTGGATGGCCGTGTCGTCCTACGGCTCGGGCACGACGTCGAGCGGCGTCGTGCGCATCCTGAAGGACCTCGACACCGACATCTCGGGCCGCGACGTGCTCATCGTCGAGGACATCATCGACTCGGGCCTGACGCTGTCGTGGCTGCAGGGCAACCTGCGCTCGCGCGGTGCCGCATCGGTCGAGATCTGCACGATGCTGCGCAAGCCCGACGCGCTCAAGGTCGAGGTCGACGTGCGCTACTGCGGCTTCGACATCCCGAACGACTTCGTCATCGGCTACGGCCTCGACTACGCCGAGCGCTACCGCAACCTGCGCGGCGTCGCCGTGCTCGCGCCCCACGTCTACGAGTGACGGCATCGTGAGCGCGCGCACGACGACCACCCGCTCGACACGGACGCTCGCGGCAGCGGTCGCCGCGGCCGTGGCGGGGCTCGCGCTCGCAGGATGCGCCGGGTCGTCGGAGACGCCGGCGAGCGATGAGCCGTTCCCCACGAGCTACACGGCACCACCGCCGACGCCCGTGGGCTCGCCGACGCCCGAGCCCGTCGCCGTGGAGTCGGCGCTGCCGGCCGTCATCGCCGGCGTCGACACCACCGGATGGCAGCAGGTGGCGCCCGTCGACGCGCAGTCGCCGACGTTCCGCATCCCTCCGGACTGGACGACGCAGCCCATCCCCGCGGGGCTCGCGGTGCTGCGGGGCGACGGGCAGCAGCAGCTGCAGCTCACGGTGGTGCCGACCGCGCAGGCGCAGGTGGGGGACGGCCGTTGCCTCGACGCCTCGGGCGCCGCCGTCGCATGGAGCACGAGCAGGCTCGACCTGCAGCCCGTCACGGTGACGGGCGCCACCGACGTCGCGTTCGGCGCGGCTGCCGTCGAGCTCGGCGGCACCTGGGTCATGAGCGTCGGCCTGCTGCCCGCGGAGGCCGCGCAGACGCCGCGCTGCCCCGTCGTGCACGGCTTCGGCGCTGGCGACGCCTTCGTGAGCTTCGGCAGCGAGCCGATCGTGCAGGGAGCCGGCCCGGGGGCAGCGTGGGTCGTCGACTCGCTCGAGGCCGCGCAGGCCTACGTCGGCACCCCGGAGTACGCGACGATCCGGGCCGTGCTCATGTCGCTCGAGCTCCCGGCGCCGTAGCGCGTCCATCCATCGGCTGCCCACAGCGAACAGCGCGCGGACGCCCGGTCGCGCCCGGGTAGCCTGGTCGGCACCGACGTGACGCAAGGACTCCCTTGAACTTCAAGAAGCTGCTGCGCGGCCCCATCCCGTGGGTCGTGCTCGCCCTCATCATCGGCGTGTTCGCACTCACGCTCTTCACCACCCCGACGTTCCGCGACGTCACGACGGACGAGGGCCTCGAGCTCATCGAGTCGGGGGCGGTGCAGGAGGCCGAGATCATCGACGTCGAGCAGCGCGTGACGCTCGTGCTCTCGGAGACCGACGACGACCTCGGCACCGATCGCGTGCAGTTCCAGTACGTCGAGCCGCGCGGCGAGGCGATCGTCACGGCGATCGACGACGCCGACCTGCCCGACGGCTTCGACGACAGCGTGCCGCAGGGCAACTGGTTCCTGTCGATCCTCGGCATCCTGCTGCCCGTGCTGCTGCTCGGCGCGCTCTTCTACTTCATCATGACCCGCATGGCCGGTGGCGGCCGCGGCGTCATGCAGTTCGGCAAGTCGAAGGCCCAGATGGTCTCGAAGGACATGCCGCAGGTGAAGTTCTCCGACGTCGCCGGCGCCGACGAGGCCGTCGAGGAGCTCTCCGAGATCAAGGAGTTCCTGCAGGACCCGGCGAAGTTCCAGGCCGTCGGTGCCCGCATCCCCAAGGGCGTGCTGCTGTACGGCCCTCCCGGCACGGGCAAGACGCTGCTGGCGCGTGCCGTCGCCGGCGAGGCGGGCGTGCCCTTCTACTCGATCTCCGGCTCGGACTTCGTCGAGATGTTCGTCGGCGTCGGCGCGAGCCGCGTCCGCGACCTGTTCGAGCAGGCGAAGCAGAACGCGCCGGCGATCATCTTCGTCGACGAGATCGACGCCGTCGGCCGCCACCGCGGCGCCGGCATGGGCGGCGGGCACGACGAGCGCGAGCAGACGCTCAACCAGATGCTCGTCGAGATGGACGGCTTCGACGTCAAGACGAACGTCATCCTCATCGCCGCGACGAACCGCCCCGACATCCTCGACCCCGCGCTGCTGCGCCCGGGCCGCTTCGACAGGCAGATCGGCGTGGATGCGCCCGACATGGCCGGGCGAGAGACCATCCTGCGCGTGCACGCCAAGGGCAAGCCGATGGCCGACGACGTCGACCTCGCCGTCCTCGCCCGCAAGACGCCCGGCTTCACGGGCGCCGACCTCGCGAACGTGCTGAACGAGGCCGCCCTGCTCACGGCGCGCACCAACCAGAAGCACCTGACGAACGCCTCGCTCGACGAGGCCGTCGATCGCGTCATGGCCGGCCCCCAGCGCCGCACGCGCGTCATGAACGACAAGGAGCGTCTCATCACGGCGTACCACGAGGGCGGTCACGCGCTCGCGGCGGCGGCGATGAACCACTCCGACCCCGTCACGAAGGTCACCATCCTGCCGCGCGGCCGCGCGCTCGGCTACACGATGGTCATGCCCGTCAACGACAAGTACTCCGTGACGCGCAACGAGCTGCTCGACCAGCTCACGTACGCCATGGGCGGTCGCGTCGCCGAGGAGATCGTCTTCCACGACCCCACCACGGGCGCCTCGAACGACATCGAGAAGGCCACGGGCATCGCGCGCAAGATGGTGACCGAGTACGGCATGACGGCGTCGCTCGGCGCCGTGAAGCTCGGCGGCGGCAGCGGCGAGGTGTTCATGGGCCGCGACATGGGCCACGGCCGCGACTACTCGGAGGACGTCGCGCGCGAGGTCGACGGCGCGGTGCGCGCGCTCATCGAGCAGGCGCACGACGAGGCGTGGACGGTGCTGAACGCCAACCGCGTCGTGCTCGACCGACTCGCCACCGACCTCATGGAGAAGGAGACCCTCGACCACCTCCAGCTCGCCGAGATCTTCGCCGACGTGCAGAAGCTCACGCCGCGCGGCCAGTGGCTGTCGAGCGAGGCCCGCCCCGTGAGCGACCAGCCGCCGATCTCGCTGCCGGTGTCGCAGCAGGTCGACGAGGCCGTCGACGTCGACGCGGCCGAGCCTGGCGCGGAAGGCCCGAGCGGAGGCTGACGATGGCGGTCGATCGGGCGCGCGTCGCGGCGGCGGTCGGCGAGCTGCTCGCCGCCATCGGCGACGATCCCACGCGGCAGGGGCTCACCGAGACGCCTCGTCGCGTCGCGGAGGCCTACGCCGACTACTTCTCGGGCGTGGGCGTCGACGCCGCCGAGCATCTGGCCGACTCGACGAGCCTCGACGGCGAACGCGGCGAGCTCGTGCTCGTGCGCGGCATCGAGCTGCGCTCGATCTGCGAGCACCACCTGCTGCCCTTCCTCGGCACGGCGCACGTCGCCTACCTGCCCGGCGAGCGCATCGTGGGCCTCGGCCGCATCCCCGCGGTCGTCGACACGGTCGCAGCCCGCCCGCAGATCCAGGAGCGCCTCACCGAGGAGGTCGCCGACGCGCTCGTGCGCGGTCTCGCGCCGCGCGGCGTGCTCGTGGTCGTCGAGGCGTCGCACGGCTGCGTCACGGCCCGCGGCGCACGGCAGGTGCGCTCGTCGACCGTGACGGTCGCGAGCCGCGGCGTGCTCGCCGAGCCGCTCGAGCGCGCCGAGATCATGGCGCTCATCGGGGAGTCGCGGTGACGCGCATCCTCGGCGTGCTCAACGTCACGCCCGACTCGTTCAGCGACGGCGGCAGGTTCGAGGACGCCGGCGCGGCGATAGCCCACGCGCGCCGGATGCGGTTGCAGGGCGCCGACGTCGTCGACGTCGGCGGCGAGTCGACGAGGCCGGGCGCGACGCCCGTCGCGGTCGACGCCGAGCTCGCACGCATCCTGCCCGTCGTGCGCGCGCTCGCGCAGGGCGGCACGGCGGTCTCGATCGACACGATGCATGCCGACACGGCGCGAGCTGCGGTCGAGGCGGGCGCGACGATCGTCAACGACGTGTCCGGGGGCCTCGCCGACGCCCGCATGGCGTCGGTCGTCGCCGACGTGGGCGCGACGTACGTCGTGACGCACTGGCGCGGCCACGACCTCGCCGAGGGCACGACGTATCGCGACGTCGTCGCCGAGGTGCGCGACGAGCTGTCGGCACGCGTCGACGCCGCGATCGCGGCAGGCGTCGACGCCGCGCGCATCGTCGTCGACCCCGGGCTCGGGTTCTCGAAGGGCGCCGACGACAACTGGCGCCTCGTCGCCTCGCTCGACCGCATCGTCGACCTCGGGATGCCCGTGCTCGTGGGCGCGAGCCGCAAGCGCTTCCTCGGCGCGCTCCTGGCCGAGGGGTCGCCGATGGAGGCCCGCGACCACGGCACGGCGGCGCTGTCGGTGCTCGCCGCGCAGGCGGGTGCCTGGGGCGTGCGCGTGCACGACGTCGTCTCGACGCGCCGCGTGCTCGACGTGCTGGATGCGGTCGACGCCGTGCGCTCGCCGGCGTCGCCCGTGCGCGTGGCGGGCTCCCGAGACCGCATCGAGCTGCGCGGCCTCGAGGCGTTCGCCCATCACGGGGTCTTCGAGCACGAGCGCCGCGACGGGCAGCGCTTCGTCGTCGACCTCGACGTCACCGTCGACCTCGCGGCGGCCGCGCGCGGCGACGACCTCGCCCGCACCGTGCACTACGGCCAGCTCGCCGAGGCGGTCGTGGCCGCCGTCGAGCGCGACCCCGTCGACCTCATCGAGACCGTCGCCGAGCGCGTCGCCGCCGTCGCACTCGGGCACCCGGGCGTCGAGCGGGCGCGCGTGCGCATCCGCAAGCCCGACGCACCCATCACGGTGCCGTTCGACGACGTCGCCGTCGTCATCGAGCGCGGGCGCGCATGATGCTGCGCGAGGCCGAGGCGGTGCTGTCGATCGGCGCGAACCTCGGCGATCGTGCCGCGCTCGTGCGCCAGGCGATCGACCTCCTCGACCGGGCCCCCGGCATGCGCGTCACGGCTCGCTCCGGCCTGTGGGAGTCGCCCGCGTGGCATCCGGACGGCGCGACCGACGCCCCCGACTACGTCAACGCCGTCGCGATCGTGCGCACGACGCTCGAGCCGCTCGACCTGCTCGACGCCGTGCACGCCATCGAGGACGCCCTGGGTCGCGTGCGCGCCCAGCGCTACGGCGACCGCACGATCGACGTCGACGTCGTCGCCATCGGCGGCACGGTCTCCGACGATGCCCGGCTCACGCTGCCGCATCCGCGCGCGCACGAGCGGCAGTTCGTGCTGCAGCCGTGGCTCGAGGTGCAGCCGAGCGCCGAGCTGCCGGGGCACGGCGGCATCGCCGAGCTCGCCGAGTACGCCCACGGCGACGTGTGGCCCTACCGGGGCGGCGGCGGATGAGCCGCACGTCACCGGTGACGCTCGTGCTCACGGCCATCGTCGCGGCGGTCGTCGGCTTCGTCGTCGACAGCGTGCTCACGGGCTCGGGGAGGCCGGTGCTGCCGATGCCGCCGACCCTCGGACTCGTGCTCGCCGTCCTGGGCGTCGTCGTCGTGCTGTGGGCGTGGCCCGTGCGGCGGATGGTGCGCGGCGGTCGCGCCGTGGGCTTCCGCCAGGCGACGAGCGCGCTCGCGCTCGCGAAGGCCTCCGCGCTCGTCGCGGTCGTCGCCGGCGGCTGGGCGGGCGGAGCGCTGCTGTTCGTCGTGACGCGCGCCGTCGTGCCCGGGCAGATCGTGACGATGGGGCTCGTGACGCTCGGCGGCGCGATCGTGCTGCTCGTGGCGGCGCTGCTCGCCGAGTCGTGGTGCGTGCTGCCGCCCGACGACGAGGGCGCGTCGCCCGCCTGACCCGCCGTGCCTGCGGTGCGCGGGTCTCGTGACGCGTGCTCGCCTGGGGGCTCGCGCGCTCCTCGACCAGCCTCATGCTGCTGGTCGAGGAGGCCGTGCGCGCAGCGCACAGCCGTCACGAGACCCGCGGTCGCCGCGATGCGCGCGGAGCGGCACCTCGAGCGCGCATCGCACGCGAGGCCCCGCTCCATGCGCATCCCGGCGCCGGTTCCCCCGCTCGGCGTCCACCGCACGACGGAACCGGCATCCAGCCCGCACGCCTAGCCTGGGGACATGGAGCGCATCGACCTCGTAGGCGACTGGCGACGCGTGAGCCCGCGGTACGCATGGGCCGAGCTGTGGACGGCGGCGATCTGGGGGCTCGTGCTCGCAGCGGCGCTCGGCACCTTCCTCTGGTTCGTCACCGACTGGCCCCGATGGATCGTGGTCGTCGGGGCGGTCGCGCTGCTGCTGCTGCTGTCGCTCTCGGGCCTGCTCGGCTTCCTGCGGGTGCGCACCATCGGCTTCGCGATGCGCGACGACGACCTGCTCGTGCGCCGCGGGATGCTGTTCCGCCGGTTCGTGAGCGTGCCGTACGGCCGCATGCAGGTCGTCGACGTCACGCAGGGCCCGCTCGAGCGGATGCTCGACCTCAAGACGCTGAAGTTCGTCACGGCGGCGGCGACGAGCGCCGTGACGATCCCGGGGCTCCCGGGCTCGGACGCCGAGGTGCTGCGCGACGAGCTCGTCGCCGTCGCCGAGTCGCGCCGGGCCGGGCTGTGACCGACGAGCGCGCGCCGCACGAGCCGGCCGCCGCATCCCTCGCTCCCGTCGGCGAGCAGCCGCCGGAGGCGGCGCAGGAGAAGGCGCTCGCGCTCGTCGACGGCGACTGGCACCGGCTGCATCCGGCGACGCCGCTGCTGCGGGGAGGCCTCGCGCTCATCGTCGTCGCGTTCTTCCTGCTGAACACGCTGCGTGATCGCCTCGTGGCGTTCTTCCTGCCGCAGGACCTCGACTTCGACGGCGACGCGCCCGACGCCATCGAGGCCGCCGAGGCGCTCGCCGCGAGCGGCACCCTCATCTGGGTGATCGCCGGCCTCCTCGCCCTGCTCGCGGCCTGCGTCGTCGGGTTCTGGCTCGCGTGGCGCGTGCACCGGTTCCGCGTCACGGGCGACGTCGTCGAGGTGCGTCAGGGGTTGCTCTTCCGCACGCACCGGCGCGCGCCGCTCGCACGCATCCAGGGCGTCAACCTCGAGAAGCCGTGGTTCGCGCGCGTCTTCGGCGCGTGCAAGCTCGAGGTGCAGTCGGCGGGCGCCGACGCCAACGTCGAGCTCGCCTACCTGTCGAACGGCCTCGCGGACGCGCTGCGCTACGAGATCCTCGCCCGATCCTCCGGCCGCACGGCGCAGCAGCTGCAGCAGCAGACCGGCTCGCGCGCCCAGCGGGTCGTCGACGACTTCCTGCGCCCCGACGCCGAGCTCGACGGCATCGAGCAGGGCTCGCTCGTGCGGCTGCGGCCGGGCACCGTCATCCTGTCGTCGCTGCTCGACGTGGGGCTCGTGCTCGGCGTCCTCCTCGCCGTCGCGGCGGTCGTCGCCATGATCGTCTTCGACATCCCGTGGCTGCTCTTCACGCTCATCCCCACGGTCTTCTCGATCGTGAGCATCACGGTGCGCACGCTGTCGCAGAAGCTGCGCTACTCGATCGCCCGCACGCCCGACGGCATCCGCCTCGCCTACGGCCTGCTGTCGACGACCACCGAGGTGCTGCCGCCGGGGCGCGTCTTCTCGATCGCGGTGAGCCAGCCGCTGCTGTGGCGGCCGATGGGCTGGTGGAAGATCACGTTCACGCGGGCGACGAAGACGACCGATCCGTCCTCGGGGCAGCAGCGGCAGTACGCCAACATGCTGCTGCCCGTCGGCTCGCGGGCCGACGTCGACCTCGTCATCGGGCTCGTGCTGCCCGGCCTCCGAGGCACGGCGCTGCTCGACGAGGGCCTCGTGGGCGTGGGACGCCGGGATGCGGCTGCGGCTGCGGCTGCGGATGCGGCTGCGGATGCGGATGCCGTCGCGGCTGCCGAGGCCGCGGCGCACGGCGGCGACGGGTACGTGACGACGCCGCGCTCGGCGCGCATCCTGAGGCCGCTCTCATGGCGCCGCAACGGCGTCGCGATCGCGCCCGACGCCCTGCTGCTGCGCAAGGGTCGCATCTGGCGCTCGCTCGGCATCGTGCCGCTCGCGCGCACGCAGTCGTTCGCGATGCACCAGGGCCCCATCGAGGGGGCGCTGGGCGTCGCGCACCTCGCGGTGCACGTCGTCGGCAACGCGTTCTCCCCGACGATCGGCGCCCTGGCGGTCGCCGACGTGCAGCGCGTCTTCGGCCGGGCGCGGGAGGTCGTGCCCGAGGCGATCGGCGCCGACACCACCGAGACGTGGCACGTGCGCCGCGACGACGACGCGCCGCAGCCCGACGGCTCCACGCCGTCGATGCCGGGCCCGGTCGCCGACTCCGGTACCGTCGTGGGGTCCGCCACCGGCACCGCCGACCAGGAGCCCTCGCCCGTGATGCACCGCCCGCAGCAGCCAGGCGCCGAGCGCGCCGGTGCCGCGCATCCGCACGCCGCGCACCCCGACGCCGAGCGCCCGCATGCCGCGGGGCCCGAGGCCCCGCACGCCGACGAGCACCGCGCGTGAAGCCCGCGCGTCTCGGCGTCGGCATCGTCGGCGCCGGCAACGTGGGGCCCGTGCTCGCCGCGGCGCTCGCCGGTGCTGGGCACGCGCTCGTCGGGATCTCGGGCGGGGGCGACCGCGTCGACGTCATGCTGCCCGGCCTGCCGGTGCTCGACGTGCCGACGATCGTCGAGCGCGCAGAGCTCGTGCTGCTCGCCGTGCCCACGGCGCAGCTGCCCGGCCTCGTCGAGGGGCTCGCGGCCACGGGCGCGTGGCAGCCGGGCCAGCTCGTCGTGCACACGGCCGCCGAGCACGGCGTGGAGGTGCTCGAGCCCGCACGCGCCGCCGGCGCCATCCCGCTCGCCATCCATCCCGCGATGGCGTTCACGGGCACGACGCTCGACCTGGCGCGCCTGCGCGACGCCGTGTGCGCCGTGACGGCGCCCGCGCCCGTGCTGCCCATCGCGCAGGCGCTCGTCGTCGAGCTCGGGGCGGAGCCCGTCGTGGTCGCGGAGGCCGACCGCGCCGACTACGCGAGGGCCGTCGCGCTCGCGACCGAGGTGGGGGAGCGCGTCGTGGGCGATGCGCTCGCGCGCCTCGGTGCCATCGGCGTCGAGCGGCCCGTGCGGCTGCTCGGCCCCATCGTGCGATCGAGCGTCGAGCGCGCCCTGTCGCGTGCGCCGTCGCATCCCGAGGATGCGCTCGGCGACGACCTGGAGGGATCGCCATGGACACCCTGACGACGATCGGCGAGGTGCG
This sequence comes from Agrococcus sp. GCM10030265, assembly GCF_042666675.1. Taxonomy (NCBI): domain Bacteria; kingdom Bacillati; phylum Actinomycetota; class Actinomycetes; order Micrococcales; family Microbacteriaceae; genus Agrococcus; species Agrococcus sp. GCM10030265. Next base: position 120,097 of record NZ_JBHTCZ010000001.1, on the reverse strand, counting down.
ATCCGCGGTCGCCGCCGCGAAGGCGGCCGGGCAGCGCGTCGCGCTCGTGCCGACGATGGGGGCGCTGCACGAGGGGCACCTCGCGCTCGTCGAGGCCGCCGCCGAGCACGCCGACGTCGTCATCGTGTCGATCTTCGTCAACCCGATGCAGTTCGGCCCCAGCGAGGATCTCGCGCGGTACCCGCGCGACCTCGACGCCGACCGCGAGCGGCTCGCGGCGGCGGGGGTGGCGGCGGTGTTCGCGCCGACGGTCGACGTCATGTACCCGGGCGGCGCGGCGTCCTCGACCGTCGTCACCGCCGGCCATCTGGGCACGGTGCTCGAGGGGCGCAGCCGGCCCGGCCACTACGACGGCGTGCTCACGGTCGTGTCGAAGCTGCTGCACATCGTGGGCCCCGACGTCGCCGCCTTCGGCGAGAAGGATGCGCAGCAGCTCTTCCTCGTGCGCCGCATGGTCGCCGACCTCGACGTGCCGGTCGAGGTCCTCGGGGTGCCGACGGTGCGCGACGCCGACGGCCTGGCGCTGTCGAGTCGCAACCGCTTCCTCTCCGCCCACGACCGCAGCACCGCGCTCCACATCGCGCGCGCGCTCGAGGCGGCGGGTGCCTCCGCCGATCGCGGCGTCGAGACGATGATCGCGGCGGCGCAGGGCGTGCTGCAGTCCGACTCCGGGGTGCAGCTCGACTACCTCGCGATCGTCGATCCCACGACGTTCCTCCTCGTCGGCGACGACCACCGGGGACTCGTGCAGGTGCTGATCGCCGCTCGCGTGGGCGCGGTGCGCCTCATCGACAACGCGACGTACGCCATCCCCTGACCCGACGCATCCGCGGTGCTCGGCCCGCTCCGATGTCGGATGGGGCCGACGATCTCGGATCGTGTGACCTCCGGCGCGTGCCGGACATGCCTGGGTGGAGGGGCGGACGCGTCGCGACGCGCCCGGGCTGCACCCAGCGTGACCGCAGGTGGAGTCCCGGACAATCCAGGACGTGACCGCCGACGAGCCCGACGCGCAGCTGTGGGCTGCCGTCGTGCGCGGCGACGGAGTCGCCTTCGCGGCCGTCTTCGACCGCCATGGCGACCGGGTCTGGCGACACGTGTGGAGGATGATGCAGCACAGGCAGGACGCGGAGGACGTCGTCTCGGCGACGTTCGCCGAGGCGTGGCGCAAGCGCGCGAGGGTGCGCATCGTCGACGACTCCCTGCTGCCGTGGCTGCTCGTCACGGCGACGAACTGCGCCCGCAACGCCGGTCGCAGCCGCCGCCGGCTCGACCGGCTCATCGCCCACATCCCGAGGGCCGACGACGCCCCCGATGCCGCCGACGTCGTGGGCGACCGGCAGGAGGCCGCCGACGCGAAGACTGCCGTCGCCGCGGCGCTGCGGGCGCTGCCGCCCGCCGACGCGTCGCTCATCGCCCTCGTGATGCTCGAGGAGGTGCCGCTCGCCGACGCCGCGCGCGCGCTCGGCATCGGCTACGGCGCGGCGAAGACCCGCATCCATCGCGCACGCGCGCGCATGCGGGCGCAGCTCGAGGCGGCAGGCATCGCCCCGGCGCTGGAGGAGGTGCCATGAGCCACGAGACCGAGCCCGGGATGGACGACGAGTTCGCCGCGCGCATGCGCCGCGGCCTCTCGGCGATGGCGCCCCGCGAGGTCGCGCGCACGCGCCGCATCCGTCGCACGGCCGCGAGCGGTGTGCTCGGCGTGCTCGCGGTGGCCGTCGTCGCCGTGCTCGGCGGACAGGTGCTCGGCCTGCCGGGCGACGGCAGCGTCGAGGCCGTGCCGACGCCCACGCCGACCGTCGTCGACACGCCGAGCCCCGTGCCGTCGTCCGACCCCGCGCCGACCGCCTCGCCCGGGCCCTCGCCCGGGCCCTCGCCCGAGCCCGACCCGGAGCCCACGCCGCCCCCGGGCTTCGAGGGCGTCGCGGCGGGCGTGCCCGTCGTGACCGACACGCTCGACACGTCTGGCGGCGTCGGATACGGCGACACGGGGGCTGCCGGGGACGAGCCCTACCTCCTGCACGACGTGTATGTGCTGTGCCGCGGAGCAGGCGTCGTCGAGACGCCGAGGGTGGCGGTCGACTGCGCCGAGGAGGCGCCGATGACCGTGATCGCCCAGCTCAACGTCGTGACCTACGAGTCGTGGGGCACGCGTCCGCTCGTGACGCTGAGCGACGACTTCACGGGCACCGTCCGCGTCGTCGACTCGGGGGAGATCCCGGGCGGCGTCGGCACCGGTGGCGTCGCAGCCGCATGGGTGACGTGCCCGGCGGCGCTGACGATCGGCGGGTCCGCCTTCTCGTGCACCTGGACCCAGGGGTCGCTGATCGCCGCCGAGGAGGCGGCGTGGGGCATCCCGTACTCGGCCGACCAGCTCGTGCCACCGATCGTCCTCGACGACCCGACGGCACCGCAGACCATCCGGCTCGTCCTCGATCCATCGTCGTGACCGGATCGTGACGCGCCGGGCGTGACCCCGCTCGCGTCCCGGACATGTCGGGATGCGCGGCACGGGGCCGCAGGACGGGGACGACCCATGGCATGTCGAACGCACGCGGTGCTCGCCGCCGCGCTCCTGGTGGCGACGCTCGCCGGATGCGCGTCGGCGGCGCCCGAGCCGCCGGTCGAGTCGGAGACGGTCGGCTCGTCGGCGTCCCCCGAGCCGACGCCCACCCCCGAGCCGAGCCCCGAGCCCACGAGGTTCACGACGCAGAACGGCACGGCGTCGTTCCTCGTGCCCGACGGGTGGACGGTCGAGGACACGAGTCTCCTCGATCCGCTGAGCGCCCACGGCGGCCCCGTGTGGCAGAACTCGGTGGCGCTGCTCGACGCCGACGGCGTGCGTCGCGCGACCTACGGCGACGGCTACTCCGACGACGTCGGTGCGGCCGACGAGCGCGAGCTCGTCCGCTCGATCCCGATGGCGCACGGGCTGCACGCGGCGGCGTGGTGGTCGTCGACGCTCGATGGTGAGATGTGGCTCGCGACCGCGACCGTCGTGCACGACCTCGAGAGCCCGGGGACGTCGTTCCTGGCTGACGGCCTCGACCGGCTGCATCACTTCGGGGCCGACCTGTCGACGGTGCCCGAGTGCGCATCCGTCGTCGACGAGGCGTCGGCGGTCGCGTGCCTCGAGGCGCCCGGCACGACGGTTGCGCTCGAGCTGCTCGCGACGCTCGAGCTCGTCGCGGTGCCGTGGGACGCCATGCCAGAGGGCGTCGACCCGCAGGCCGACGTGCCGTGGGTCGACCACGCCTCGCCGGACGGCGGTGTCGCGTTCTCGCATCCCGCGTCGTGGTGGGTGAAGCCGCCGATCGTCACCGAGCCGGGCGTCCACGTCGCGACGCTCATGACGCCCGACGGGTACGAGGCACTCGTGGTGCGGCACTCGACGGCGCGGCCGCAGGACGCAGCGTCGACGTGTCCGCCGTCGTCGGGCCGGGGGCCGCTCACCATCCTCGCGGCTGAGGCCGTCCATCCCGTCGCCGACCCTGCGCTCGACCCCGGCCCCCTCGAGCTCGCGACGTTCGACGTCGAAGCGGGCGACGTGGGCCTCGCCATCCTGCCCGCCGAGCGCGTGGAGCAGGGCTGCTTCGATCCGCTGATCCCCGTGGGCGAGGGCAGCGTGCAGCTCTCGACGCCGTACGGGACCGACGCGCCCGGCATGATCGACGACCGGTTCCCCGGTGGCGTCGGCTTCGTCGGCTCGTACGAGCACGAGGTCATGCTCGAGGTCGCCCGCTCGCTCGAGGTCCGACCGTGATCGCGGGCGCGACCCGTGGCGTGCCGTGTCGCGATGCGCGGGGCGGGGCCTCGCCAGCGGCCCGGGTGCTCGCCGCTGCGCTCGCGGTGGCGACGCTCGTCGGATGCGCGTCGGCGGCGCCCCAGCCCTCGGTCGAGTCGGAGACGGTCGGCTCGCCGGCGAGCCCCCAGCCCACTCCCGCGCCGACCCCCGAGCCCACGAGGTTCATGACGCAGAACGGCACGGCGTCGTTCCTCGTGCCCGACGGGTGGACGGTCGAGGACGTGAGCGCGCTCGATCCGCAGGGTCGCGACGGGATGCCCGCGTGGAGGAACGCCGTGGTCGTGCGCGACGCCGACGGCTCGCCGCGCGTCCGGTACGCCGACGGGTTCCCCGGCGACCCGGGCGCCGCCGCCGAGCGCGAGGTCGTGCGTTCGTCGCCGACCGCCGACGGCCTCCGCGCGGCAGCCTGGTGGGAGGTGACGGGTGGGGTTCGCCAGGTCCGCGCCGGCGTCGTCGGCGACGCGATCGACCCGCACGGCGGCCTCCTGCCAGATGGCTTCGACCGGCTGCATTACTTCGGGGCCGACCTGTCGACGGTGCCCGAGTGCGCATCCGTCGTCGACGAGGCGTCGGCGGTCGCGTGCCTCGAGGCGCCCGGCACGACGGTGCGCTCGAGCTGCTCGCGACGCTCGAGCTCGTCGCGGTGCCGTGGGACGCCATGCCAGAGGGCGTCGACCCGCAGGCCGACGTGCCGTGGGTCGGCCACGTCTCGCCCGACGGCGGCATCGTGCGCGCATCCACGCCCTACCAGACGGACGCCCCTGGTCTCGTCGACGACCGGTACGCCGACCGTCGCCTGCCGGTCGGCTCGCACGAGCATCGGGTCATCGTCGAGGTGCTCGGCACGCTGCGCATCTCCAGCGTCGCCGCCGCCTGACGGATGCGGGCGCGTCGGCCGCCCCGCCGTAGGATCGGTGTCCGTGAGCGACGAGACCCCGATCCCCGCCGACGTCCGCGACGACTGGGTGTCGAGGCTCGCCGACGAGGTGATCGCAGAGGCCGAGCGTCGCGGCACGATGCCTCGCGTCGCGTCCGGCCTGTCGCCCTCTGGCGTCATCCACCTCGGCAACTTCCGCGAGGTCATGAGCCCGCACCTCGTCGGCGACGAGATCCGCCGTCGCGGGCTCGAGGTCGAGCACATCATCTCGTGGGACGACTACGACCGCTTCCGCAAGGTGCCCGCGGGCATCGAGGGCGTGGATGCGTCGTGGGCCGAGCACATCGGCAAGCCGCTCACGTCGGTGCCCGCGCCTCCCGGCTCGCCGCACGCATCGTGGGCCGCGCACTTCCGAGCGCAGGCCGAGGAGGGCTTCGCAGCCCTCGGCATCCGCTACCGCGGCATCTCGCAGACCGAGCAGTACACGTCGGGCGCGTACGCGGACCAGATCCTCGACGCCATGCGGATGCGGCGCGAGATCGACGCGATCCTCGCGCAGTTCCGCACGCTGCCGGCGGCGAAGGACGAGGACGAGGAGCTCCAGCGCGTCCTGGACGCGGGCTCGGGCGCGGCGTCGGAGGACGACGGCTCGGGCGGCGCGGAGTACTACCCGTACAAGCCGTACTGCACGGCGTGCGGCACCGACCTCACGACGATCACGGCCTACGACGACGACACGACCGAGCTCTCGTACACGTGCCGGTGCGGGCACGCCGAGACCGTGCTGCTGCGCGAGCACCGCTCGGGCAAGCTCGTGTGGAAGGTCGACTGGCCGATGCGCTGGGCCTACGAGCGCGTGGTGTTCGAGCCCTCGGGCGTCGACCACCAGTCGCCGGGCTCGTCGTTCCAGGTCGGCCTCGAGCTCGCACCGCTGTTCGGCTGGGAGCGCCCCTACGGCCCCATGTACGCGTTCGTCGGCTTCGGCGGCGCCGCGAAGATGTCGTCCTCGCGCGGCGGCGCCCCGGCGCCCATCGACGCGCTGCAGGTCATGGAGGGCCCCGTGCTGCGCTGGCAGTACGCGCGGCGCCGCATGAACCAGTCGTTCGACGTCGCCTTCGGCTCCGAGCTGCAGCGGCTGTACGACGAGTGGGATGCCCTCGGTCGCAAGCTCGATGCGGGCACGGCCGGCGCAGCCGAGATCGCCGCGCACGCGCGCGCCGTCGGCACCGCCGACGAGACCCTCGAGGCGACGCCGCACCGCGTCGCCTTCCGCACCCTCGCATCGCTCGTCGACCTGTCGACGGGCGACCCCGCGCAGCTCGTGCGGCTCGTGCGCCAGGTCGACGCATCCATCGACGACCTCGGCGACCTCCAGCCGCGCCTCGGCCGCGTCGAGACGTGGGTGGCGACGCAGATGCCCGCCGACGAGCGCACCACCGTGCGCGAGACGCCCGACGCCGAGGCGCTCGCCGCGCTCGAGCCCGGGCAGCGCGACGCCATCGCGCTGCTGCTCGACGGCGGGGGTGGCCTGCCGGCCATCGGCGACGCCTGGACGCTCGACGGCCTCACGAACCAGGTCTACGGCGTCGTCAAGGTGCAGCGCGGCCTCGAGCCGAGCGCGGTCGTGAAGGGCGACAAGGCCATCGCCGCCGAGCAGCGCGCGTTCTTCACCATGCTGTATCGCCTGCTCGTCGACCGCGACGCCGGGCCGCGACTGCCGACGCTGCTGCTCGCGATCGGCGAGGAGCGCCTGCGGGGGCTGCTGGCGGCGTAGGCACGCGCTCGCACGAGCGCGGGGATCGCGCGCTCGCGGCGGCGGTACGATGGATGCATGCCGCAGGACTTCTGGGGGAACGCGATCTTCTCGCTCGTCCCGACGATCCTCATCGTCGCGATCTTCTGGTTCGTGCTGCGCTCGATCGTCCGCGCCGACCGCACGGCACGCCGCGCCTACGACCGCATCGAGGCCGAGGAGCGCGAGAAGGCCGGCCTGCCGCCCAAGGCCTGACGCCCCGAACGACGACGCCCGCACCGGATGGTGCGGGCGTTCGTGCGTCTGGGGGTCGCCCTCAGCGGTCGTCGGGGCGCGCCGCCTGCTCGGCGGGAGGTGCCTCGTCGGGCCGGGGCGCCTGCTCGGCGTGCGGCGCCTGGGCGTGCGGTGCCTCCTCGGCCGGCGCACCCCATCCGTGCGTCTCGGCCGGGCTCGCATGCTGCACGGGCGGCTGCGACGGATCCGGCTGCCAGCCGGGCTGCGGGATGCCGTAGCCGGCTGCGCCGTAGCCGGGCTGTGCGCCGTAGCCGGGCTGTGCGCCGTAGCCGGGCTGTGCGCCGTACGCGGGCTGGGCGCCGTAGCCGGGCTGTGCGCCGTAGCCGGGCTGTGCGCCGTACGCGGGCTGGGCGCCGTAGCCGGGCTGTGCGCCGTAGCCGGGCTGCGCACCGTACGCGGGCTGCGCACCGTACGCGGGCTGCGCACCGTACGCGGGCTGCGCGCCGTACCCGGGAGCGACCGCCATGGCCGCAGGCTTCGGCAGCAGGAGCAGCTCGGCGCCCGGCGCGCCCTCGGTGGTGCGCTGCCACCGCCTCGAGATGAGGTGCACGCCGAGGTACGACAGGCCGAGGGCCACGAGCGCCGCCGCGAACGACACGAGCTCGACCCACACGGGGCCCGACTCGCCGGTCGACGTCGCGAACGGCGAGATGCCCATGAGCGCGAGCGGCAGCATGATGAAGAGGTTGTTCGCCGTGTGCAGCACGCTCGCCGACTCGAGGCCGCCCGTGCGCCACGTGAGCAGCGTGCACACGAAGCCGACGAGCGTCACCTGCAGGATGGCGAGCGGGCCGTAGCCGTTGGGGATGTGGACGAGGCCGAACACGACGGCGATCGCCGCGCCGGGCACGAGCGACGCGACGACCGGATGCCGGATCCAGGAGCCCAGCTGCTGCGTGAGGAAGCCGCGGAAGAGGAACTCCTCGCCCGTGGCCTGCAGCGGCGTCGTGAGCAGCACGACGGCGACGAGCACCCAGTTCGGGTCCCACCGCCACTCGACGCTCGAGTCGATCGCGAGCATCGAGCCCACGTAGACGACGAAGATCGGCACGACGACGAGCGCCGCGCGCCCCGTGATGCCCCACCGCCACCGGCCCGCGACGCTCGACGCGAAGCCGAGCAGCCGATCGCCGTAGGCGGCGATGGCGAGGATGCCCGCCGGGATCCAGGAGGCGAGCAGCAGGTTGTTGGCCAGGAAGACCTCGGGCGACGACAGCAGGTCGCCGACGAGCGACCGATCCGTCGGGTCGACGACGAGGGGCATGTCGGCGAACGACGAGAGCAGGGCGGGCACCATGATCGCCATCGCGACGATGGTGCCCGCGCCTGCGACGCCGAGGAAGATCGCCCACGCGAGGAACCATCGGCCGACGCGGCGCGTGAGCGGCCGCAGGGTCTGCGCGAACACCTGGCCCTCGAGCGGCAGCGCGGCCGGCACCCGGGTGCGCGACGCCGCAGCGGGCGGCTGCTGCTGCCATCCGGGCGGCGCCTGCGGCGCCGCGGGCGGCGTCCATGGATGCGGGGTGCCCCACTGCGCCTGGTAGATGGCGTCCTCGCCGCGGCTGAACCCTGCGGGCACGACGCGGTCGGGTGCGCGATCGGCGGCGGTCGCGGGGTTCTCGACCGGTCCGGCCGCCTCCGCGGGCTGCTGGCGTCCGAGCGGCGCGGGGGCGCCGGTGCGACGCGGGTCGTCAAGGGTCACGGGACCTCCTCGAGAAGGCAGGGTATCCAGCCCGCATCGGTCGCGCCTGTGCGCGCCATGCCGACAGCGAACAGGGCGCCGCAGCGCTCGCGCACGGTCTAGCCTCGAATCCAGACGTCAGGAGGCATGCGATGTTCGAACGGTTCACCGATCGCGCCCGCCGTGTGGTCGTCCTCGCCCAAGAAGAGGCGAAGATGCTCAACCACAACTACATCGGCACCGAGCACATCCTGCTCGGTCTCATCCACGAGGGCGAGGGCATCGCCGCCAAGGCGCTCGAGCAGCTCGGCATCTCGCTCGACGCCGTGCGCGAGCAGGTGCAGGACATCATCGGCACCGGTGCGCAGCAGTCGAGCGGGCACATCCCCTTCACGCCGCGTGCGAAGAAGGTGCTCGAGCTCTCGCTGCGCGAGGCGCTGCAGCTCGGCCACAACTACATCGGCACCGAGCACGTGCTGCTCGGGCTCATCCGCGAGGGCGAGGGCGTCGCAGCCCAGGTGCTCGTGAAGCTGGGCGCCGACCTCAACCGCGTCCGCCAGACCGTGAACCAGCTGCTCTCGGGCACGCAGTCGCGCGAGTCGACGACGGTCGGCGGCGAGTCGCAGCAGCAGGGCGGCGACCAGAAGGGGTCGCAGATCCTCGACCAGTTCGGGCGCAACCTCACGCAGGCAGCGCGCGACGGCCGGCTCGACCCCGTCATCGGGCGCGAGAAGGAGATCGAGCGGGTCATGCAGATCCTCTCGCGTCGCGGCAAGAACAACCCCGTCCTCATCGGCGAGCCCGGCGTCGGCAAGACCGCCGTCGTCGAGGGTCTCGCGCAGGCCATCGTCAAGGGCGAGGTGCCCGAGACGCTGAAGGACAAGCAGGTCTACACGCTCGACCTCGGCTCGCTCATCGCCGGCTCCCGCTACCGCGGCGACTTCGAGGAGCGCCTCAAGAAGGTGACGAAGGAGATCCGCACCCGCGGCGACATCATCACCTTCATCGACGAGATCCACACCCTCGTCGGCGCGGGTGCCGCCGAGGGCGCGATCGACGCGGCCAACATCCTCAAGCCGCTGCTGGCGCGAGGCGAGCTGCAGACGATCGGCGCGACGACGCTCGACGAGTACCGCAAGCACTTCGAGAAGGACGCCGCGCTCGAGCGCCGCTTCCAGCCGATCCAGGTGGCCGAGCCGTCGGTCGCCCACACGATCAACATCCTCAAGGGCCTGCGCGACCGCTACGAGTCGCACCACAAGGTCACGATCACCGACGGCGCGATCGTCGCCGCCGCGAACCTCGCCGACCGCTACGTGCAGGATCGCTTCCTGCCCGACAAGGCGATCGACCTGATCGACGAGGGCGGCGCACGCCTGCGCCTGTCGATCCTCTCGGCACCGCCCGAGCTGCGCGAGTTCGACGAGCGCATCGCTGACGTGCGCACCCGCAAGGAGCGCGCGATCGAGGATCAGGACTTCGAGGGCGCCGCACGCCTGCGCGACGAGGAGAAGAACCTCCTCGGCGAGCGCCTGCGCCTCGAGAAGCAGTGGCGCTCCGGCGACGGCGGCCCCACGGGCACGCTCGACGAGGGCATCATCGCCGAGGTGCTGGCGAACGCGACCGGCATCCCCGTCTTCAAGCTCACCGAGGAGGAGTCCGCTCGCCTCGTGTTCATGGAGAAGGCGCTGCACGAGCGGGTCATCGGCCAGGACGAGGCGATCGGCGTGCTCGCGAAGTCCATCCGTCGCCAGCGAGCGGGTCTGAAGGACCCGCGTCGCCCCGGTGGGTCGTTCATCTTCGCCGGCCCCACGGGCGTCGGCAAGACCGAGCTCGCCAAGGCGCTCGCCGAGTTCCTGTTCGACGACGAGGACGCCCTCATCTCGCTCGACATGTCGGAGTACAGCGAGAAGCACACCGTCTCGCGCCTCTTCGGCGCCCCTCCCGGATTCGTCGGCTACGACGAGGGCGGCCAGCTCACCGAGAAGGTGCGCCGCAAGCCGTTCTCCGTCGTGCTCTTCGACGAGATCGAGAAGGCGCACCCCGACATCTTCAACTCGCTGCTGCAGATCCTCGAGGAGGGTCGTCTCACCGACGGTCAGGGTCGCGTCGTCGACTTCAAGAACACCGTCATCATCATGACGACGAACCTCGGCACGAAGGACATCGCGGGCGGGCCGGTCGGCTTCGTGCTTGAGGGCTCGAGCGCCAACGACTACGAGCGCATGCGTGCCAAGGTCAACGAGGAGCTGAAGAAGTCCTTCCGCCCCGAGTTCCTCAACCGCGTCGACGAGACGATCGTCTTCCCGCAGCTCACGCCGCAGGAGCTCCTGCAGATCGTCGACCTGTTCGTGAAGCGTCTCGCCGACCGCATGATGGATCGCGACATGACGATCGAGCTGACGACCCCGGCCAAGGAGCGCCTCATCCACCTCGGCTACGACCCGGCGCTCGGCGCCCGCCCGCTGCGGCGTGCGGTGCAGCACGAGGTCGAGGACGTGCTGAGCGAGAAGATCCTGCACGGCGAGCTCACCGCGGGTGCGCACGTGCTCGTCGACTTCGTCGACGGACAGTTCGCGTTCTCGGTCGAGGACCGCTCGGGCGCGGCCGAGGCCGTGGCCACCGCCGGCTGACGCCCTCGCTCGATCGACGCCCCCGCATCCACCAGGATGCGGGGGCGTCGTCGTGGGTGCCGCGGGGCCGGTGGCGGGTGGTTGCGTCTCGCAGGCGATCCCGGCTGCGGAGGGAACATGCCCCTCCGCCACCGGGATCGCCTGCGAGACGCGTACGCCCGGGTCGACCAGGGCGTGGTCGGCGGGGCATCGCCGCGGGGATAGCGTGGATGCATGCCCTCCGTCGCCGTCCGCCAGGCTCGCACGAGCGACGTCCGCGCCATGCGCGACCTCATCGAGCCGTACGTGCAGCGACGCATCCTGCTCGGCAAGGAGCTCGTGACGCTGTTCGAGGCGGTGCAGGAGTTCGTGGTCGCCGAGGTCGACGGGCGCGTCGTCGGGTGCGGCGCCCTGCACGTCATGTGGGAGGACCTCGGCGAGATCCGCACCATCGCGGTCACCGACGACGTGCACGGCTCGGGCGTGGGGCACCGCATCCTCGACGCCCTCGAGCAGCGCGCGCTCGACCTCGGCCTCTCGCGGCTCTTCTGCCTCACGTTCGAGACCGCGTTCTTCGGCAGGCACGGCTACGACGCCGTCGCCGACGAGGTCGTGCCGCCCGACGTCTTCCAGCAGCTGCTGCGCTCGAACGACGACGGCATCGCCGAGTTCCTCGACCTCGCGCACGTGAAGCAGAACACGCTCGGCAACACCCGCATGGTGAAGCGCCTCCAGGGGCCCGTCGCCGCCTAGCCTTGGCTGGTGACGACGGAACGGGAGCGCAGGCGGCGGCAGGCCGTCGCACGACGACGTCGCACGATGGCGCTGCTGGCGCTGCTCGTCGTGGCGGGACTCGTGGTCGTCGCGCTCATGTGGCGACCGTGGGAGGCAGCCGGCGAGCCGTCGGCCGAGCCGGCGCCGAGCGCGGCGCCCACGCCGAGCGCCTCGCCGAGCCCCTCGCCGACGCCCACGTCGACGCAGCCGTACACGCCCATCGGCGGCATCCCCGAGGACGGCGACGGCTCAGCCGCCTGCACGCCCGAGCAGGTGCTCCTGACGCCCATCACGGATGCCGTGACGTACGCGTCGGGGCAGGAGGTGCAGATGTCGTTCCAGATCCAGAACGTGTCCGGCGATCCGTGCAGGCTCAACGTGGGCACGACGCAGCAGCGCTACGAGGTGCGCACGGGCGAGCAGGTCGTGTTCCGCTCCGACGACTGCCCGGTCGACCAGGTCGACCAGATCGTCGAGCTCGCGCCCGGCGTGCCCCAGCGCACCCTGCCCATCACGTGGGATCGCACGGCCTCGTCGCCCGAGACGTGCGCCTCGCCGCGCGACCAGGTCACCGCCGGCGGCGCGAGCTATCACCTCGCCGTGACGGTCTCCGGCATCGCCGGGGCGTCGGAGCAGCAGATCATCCTGTCCTGATGGGCGCGCCGATGCTCGAGCGCTGAGGCGGTCGCCGCGCACGGGACGCCGAGGGCGGGGCATCCGACGCCACGCGCGCCCGGTATCACATGCGGGCGAGGTCGGAGGGGGCCTCGTGGCCCGTGGCGCAGGCTCCTACGCTTCGAAGCATGTCGAGCTCGAACAATAACCGCGTGATCGCCTACACCGGCACGACCGCCACCGACGCCGCCGCGTCGCTCGAGGCGGCGATCGAGGCGCTCGACTTCCCCGCGGAGGTCGTCTGCGTCGCCCTCGCCTCGCACGATGGCGTGCTCCACGGGGTCGCGACGGTGCGCCTCATCGAGGTCGTCGACCCCGAGGGCATCCCGGTCACCGCGGGCAGCGTCGCAGACGAGCCTGCCGTGCTCGACGAGCTCGACGCCACCGTCGTGCGCTGACGCGCGGCGCCGCACGACGCCGCAGGCTGCGGCGGCTCAGGCCCGGTCGAGCGCCTGCGGCTCCTGCGACTCGGCCTCCGTCATGAGCACGAGGCCCCGCGGCGAGTTCGCGCCCTCCATGAGCGCCTGCGTCCACCGCGGGTTCAACCGCTCGGGCTGCGCCGAGCGGAACGAGAACTCGAGAGGGATCGCCGGGTCGATCGTGAGGGCGACGCGGCCGGAGCCGGCATGCGCCTCCACGGTCCAGCTCAGCTCGAAGTGCTGGTGCTGGCGGAGCTTCGCGACGATCACGGCACGGAGGTGCGCGAGCGTGCGGTCGTCGATCTCGTATGCGGTCGAGCCACCGTAGGTCAGGATGCCCATCGAGCAGACCGTAGGCCATCGCAGCCGATAGCGGCGAAGTCACCGGCCCTCCGACCGCCGCCGCGCGCCCGTCGACGTCACCATGGCGGCGTCGTACGCGAGCCGCTCGCGCGTCGCGCATGCGGATACCGCCGTGCTCGGCATCGTGCGCTATCGGATCCGTCGCCGGTGCGCGTATGCTGCGACGACATCCATCGTGAGGGAGCCGTGGGAATGACCGATCCGCAGCAGATCGAGCACGTCGATGCCGACGTCGTCGTGGTGGGAGCCGGTGTCGCCGGGCTCTCGGCGGCGACGAGGCTCGTCGAGGCCGGGCACGACGTCGTGGTGCTCGAGGCACGCGAGCGCGTCGGCGGCCGACTCTGGACCGAGACGATCGACGGCGCGATGCTCGAGCTCGGCGGCCAGTGGGTGTCGCCCGACCAGTCGGCGCTGCTCGAGACGCTCGACGCCCTCGGGCTCGAGACGTACGCCCGCTACCGCGACGGCGACTCGGTGTACGTCTCCGAGACGGGCGAGCGCATCCGCTTCACGGGCGAGCAGCTGCCCGTCGCCGACGCGACCGTCGCCGAGATGGAGCGCCTCACGGTGCTGCTCGACGAGCTCGTCGCCGAGATCGGCGCCGAGGCGCCATGGGCGCATCCCCGGGCCCGCGAGCTCGACACCGTGTCGTTCTCGAGGTGGCTCGAGCAGCAGTCCGACGACGAGGTCGCTCGCCGCCACATCGCGATGTTCATCGGCGAGGCGATGCTGACGAAGCCCGCGCACGCCTTCTCCGCGCTGCAGGCCGTGCTCATGGCCGCGTCGGCCGGCTCGTTCTCGAACCTCGTCGACTCGGAGTTCATCCTCGACCGCCGAGTCGTCGGCGGCCTGCAGCGGGTGCCGCTGACCCTCGCCGAGCAGCTCGGCGACCGCGTGCGCACCGGCACGCCCGTGCGCCGCCTCGAGCACACGGCCGACGGCGTCGTCGTCACCTCCGACCGGGTCGTCGTGCACGCGCGCCGCGCGATCGTCGCCATGCCGCCGACGCTGTACGGCCGCATCGACTACCAGCCGCCGCTGCCTCGCAGGCAGCACCAGCTGCACCAGCACCTCTCGTTCGGGCTCGTCATCAAGGTGCACGCCGTCTACGACCGACCGTTCTGGCGCGAGGACGGCCTCTCGGGCACGGCGTTCAGCCCCTACGAGCTCGTGCACGAGGCCTACGACAACACGAACCACGAGGACGCCCGCGGCACGCTCGTCGGCTTCGTGTCCGACGAGCACGCCGACGGCGTCTTCGCGCTGCCCGCCGACGAGCGCAAGGCGCGCATCCTCGCCTCCCTCGCCGCCTACTACGGGCCCGAGGCCGCGAACCCCGTCGTCTACTACGAGTCCGACTGGGGCTCGGAGGAGTGGACGCGCGGCGCGTACGGCGCCTCGTACGACCTCGGTGGGCTCACCCGCTACGGCGCCGACCAGCGCACGCCCGTCGGGCCCATCCACTGGGCGTGCAGCGACTTCGCGGGCCTCGGCTTCCAGCACGTCGACGGCGGCATCCGATCCGGCTGGGCCGCAGCGGCCGACGTGGCCTCGAGCCTCGAAGGCCGATCGTGACCACCGAGCACGCCGTCGCGAAGGTGGCGCAGAAGGGCCTCGCGAAGGGCTCCGTCGGGCTCATCGGCGCCGTCGTCATCGGCATCTCCTGCATCGCGCCCGCCTACACGCTGACCGCGGCGCTCGGCCCGACCGTCAGCGCCGTCGGCGCGCAGGCGCCAGCGATCGTGCTGCTCGGCTTCATCCCGATGCTGCTCGTCGCCTTCGGCTATCGCGAGCTGAACTCGGTCATCCCCGACTCGGGCACCTCCTTCACGTGGGCGACCCGCGCCTTCGGCCCCTATGTGGGGTGGATGGCCGGATGGGGCCTCATCGCCGCCACGATCCTCGTGCTGTCGAACCTCGCAGGCATCGCGGTCGACTTCCTGTACCTGCTCATCGCGCAGATCACCGGGCAGCCGTCGATCGCCGACATCGCGGCGAACCCGCTCGTCAACGTCGTCACGTGCCTCGCGTTCATGGCCGGCGCGACCTTCATCGCCTACCGCGACATGCAGACGACGCAGCGCGTGCAGTACGTGCTCGTCGGGTTCCAGGTGCTCGTGCTCGTGGTCTTCGCGATCGCGGCGTTCGTGCACGTCGCGAACGGCACCGCGTTCGACGCCACCCCCGTCTCGCTGTCGTGGTTCGACCCGTTCGCCGTCGACTCGTTCTCGGCGCTCGTCGCCGGCCTGTCGCTGTCGATCTTCATCTTCTGGGGCTGGGACGTCACCCTCACGATGAACGAGGAGACGAAGGATCCGTCGCGCACCCCCGGTCGCGCCGCGACGGCGACGGTGCTCATCATCGTCGTGCTCTACCTGCTGCTCACCGTGGGGCTCCTCGCGTTCGCCGGCACCGGCGAGGGGGAGTTCGGGCTCGGCAACCCCGACATCCAGGACAACGTGTTCTTCGCGCTCGCCGGCCCCATCCTCGGCCCGCTCGCGGCGTTCGTGTCGCTCGCCGTGCTGTCGTCGTCTGCGGCGTCGCTGCAGTCGACGTTCGTCTCGCCCGCTCGCACGCTGCTCGCCATGGGCCACTACCGGGCGCTGCCGAGGCGCTTCGCAGCGGTGACGCGGTTCAAGACCCCCGGCTACGCGACGCTCGTCGCCGCGATCGTCGCGTCGGCGTTCTACGCCGTCATGCGCTTCGTGAGCGAGAACGTGCTGTGGGACACCATCACGGCCCTCGGCATGATGATCTGCTTCTACTACGGCCTCACCGCGTTCGCGACGGTGTGGTACTTCCGCACCACGTGGTTCCGGTCGGTGCGCAACGCCTTCTTCCAGCTGATCTTCCCGCTCGTCGGCGGCGTCGTGCTCGGCGTGCTGTTCGTGACGACGCTCGTCGACTCGATGGATCCGGCCTACGGCTCCGGGTCGTCGATCGGCGGCCTCGGCCTCGTGTTCGTGCTGGGCGTCGTCGTGCTCCTGCTCGGCGCGGTCGTCATGATCGTGCAGCGCGTGCGCGAGCCCGGCTTCTTCCGCGGGGAGACGCTGGATGCCTCGACCGCGACGGGCATGATCGACACCGAGGTGACGACCAGGGGCGTGCAGGACTAGGCGTCCCGAGGAGCGGGTCGGCTCCTCGGGCGAACCGGCCACGGCGCGCGTCCTCGCTCCCAGGGCGACGAGCGCCGTGGCCTCCCTCGTGCGGTGGACCGTGCGCGGCGGTCAGCGCGTGCGGGTGCGGGCGAGCACGACGTTGGCCACCACGGCGCCGGCCACGAAGCCGACGAGCAGCGCCACGCCCCACTCGACGATCGGGAACAGCTGCAGCTGCGCGAGCAGCGTGCGCACCCCGATGGCGACCACCACGGTCGTGACGGCCGCGGCGACGACGTGCCACGGGAAGCGGCGGGTGTCGAGCATGGAGCTCCTCTCGTCCGCCGCCACCATGGCAGGTGCGCCAATGGATGCCCTGGGTGCGGGGCCGGGTCGGCATGCGCGGCTGCCCGCTCTCGGCTGCTCAGCGCAGGAGCACGAACGCGCGCAGCGCATGCGGGGCGACGTCGTGCGCCTCGGTGAAGCCCGCCGCCTCGTAGAACGAGCGCTGGCCCGGCTCGGCGTCCGTGAGCAGCACCGTCTGCCGGATGCCCGACGTGCGCTCGAGGATGGCGTCGAGCAGCGCGCGTCCCACGCCGAGCCTCTGATGCGTCGGTGCGACGAGGACGTCCTGCACGTACGCGATCGTCGCGCCGTCGGAGACGACGCGCGCGAGCCCGACGAGGCGGCCGCCGTCACGCGCCGCGACCACGAGCCACGATGCGGCGACGCCCGCGACGAGCACCTCGGGCTCGCGCGTGTACGCGCTCCACCCCACGGCGTCGTAGAGCGCGAGCAGCTCGGCACGGCTCGGGACCTCGGCGGCGACGACGGTGGGCATGCGTCCATCGTCGCAGTCGCGCCGGATCCGGCGCGCTCGCTCGGGCTCGAGCTCGAGCTCGAGGCTAGAACTCGACGACGCCCGCCGGCTGGCGCAGCGCGTCGGACAGGAGGGTGATCGTCTCGACGGCGCCGCGCAGGTGCACGGCCGAGTCGTCGAGCACGTGCTCGTAGCCGAGCCTGCGTGCCTCGGCGACGCGCTTGCGCGCCGCCGCAGCCGGTCGGATCTCGCCAGCGAGCGAGAGCTCGCCGACGGCCACGAGGCGCGCGGGCAGCGGCACGTCGCGCACCGACGAGACGATGGCGAGGGCGATCGCGAGGTCGGCGCCCGGCTCGTGGAGGCGCATGCCGCCCACGGTGGAGACGTACACGTCGCGATCGGCGAGCCGCAGGCCGACGCGCTTCTCGAGCACGGCGAGCAGCATCGCGACGCGCGACGAGTCGACGCCGTTCACCACGCGACGCGGGTTGGGCGTCGACGACGTGACGGCGAGCGCCTGGATCTCGACGGGGATCGCGCGGCGCCCCTCGAGCGCGACGGTGACGCAGGAGCCCGAGTCGGGCGAGGTCTGCCGCGAGAGGAAGAGGCCGGAGGGGTCGGGCACCTCGGCGATGCCCTCGCCCGTCATCTCGAAGCAGCCGATCTCGTCGGTGGGGCCGAAGCGGTTCTTCGTCGCGCGCACGAACCGCAGCGCCGTCTGACGATCGCCGTCGAAGTGCGTCACGACGTCGACGAGGTGCTCGAGCACGCGCGGCCCCGCGATCGTGCCCTCCTTCGTCACGTGGCCGACGAGCAGGACGGGGATGCCCGTCGTCTTCGCGAGGCGCGTCAGGGCGTTCGCGACGTCGCGCACCTGGCTCGGACCGCCGGCGATGGCGTCGTTGTCGGCGTTCGCGACCGTCTGCACCGAGTCGACGATGACGAGGTCGGGCTCGACGGCGGCGATCTGGCCCATGATCTGCGCGAGGTCGGTCTCGGCGATGAGGAAGAGGCGCTCGTGCAGGGCTCCCGTGCGCTCGGCCCGCAGCCGCACCTGGGCGACCGACTCCTCGGCGCTCGCGTAGAGCACGCGCCTGCCCGACTGCGCCGCTCGGCTCGCGACCTCGAGCAGCAGCGTCGACTTGCCGACGCCCGGCTCGCCGGAGCACAGGATGGCGGCGCCCGGCACGATGCCGCCGCCGAGCACGCGATCGAACTCGCCGATGCCGCTCGCCCAGCGCGGCGCATCGGACACGTCGATGTCGGTGATGGGGCGCGCGACGCGGCTCGCCGGGATGCTCGCCGCCTTCACGCGCTCGGCCGCCTGCGCCCCGACCTCCTCGACGGTGCCCCACTGCTGGCACTCGCCGCAGCGGCCGACCCACTTCGCGGTCTGCCAGCCGCACTCGGAGCAGCGGAAGCGCGCGTCGGTCTTGGCCATGCTCACGAGGCTAGCCGCGGCCGCCGACACCGCTCACCGTCGGTCGCCCCTCGCGTTCCGAGGTGCGCGACGTGCGCCGTGAGGGACCCGAGTCGCAGCGGGGTGCCGCACGAGCAGCGTCTGCGCGCGGCTCGCGTCCCTCGCGACGGGCCTCGCGGCGGGGCGGGTGCGCAGGGTGGCCGCATGCTCGTCGTTGGGTCGATCGTCATCCGGGTCGTCGACCTGCACGCGCAGATCGCGTTCTGGACGGCCGCGCTCGACCTCGTCGTGCGCGAGCCCGTCGACGACGACTTCGCGCTGCTGCGCCCGCGATCGGGAGCGGGCCCGAACGTGTCGCTCGACGCGCACGCGAGCGAGCGCGCGCTGCCGCCGCGCATCCACCTCGACCTCTACGCCGACGACCAGCAGGCGGAGGTCGCGCGCCTCGAGGCGCTCGGCGCCGAGGTCGTGCCGTGGGATCGCATGCCGGGCGACGCCGACTTCGTCATCATGCAGGACCCCGAGGGCAACCGCTTCTGCGTCGTCGACGCTGCGGGCTGGCCAGGGTTCGAGCGCCACGGACGCCCAGGCGCTCGGTGAGATGGTGGGGGATGCCCGCCGCCGTCTCCGTCCGCACCGCGACCGTCGACGACGCCCGCGCGATCTCGATCGTGCAGGTCGAGACGTGGCGCGCCGCGTACGCCGGCCTCATGCCCGAGGCGCTGCTGCGCCGCATGGACGTGGACCGCAACGCCGAGCGGCGAGCCGAGCGCTGGCGGGTGCGGCACGTCGATCCGCGCGCCGTCGACCTCGTGGCCGAGCGCGACGGCGAGGTCGTCGGATGGGCGGCGACCGGCGCGACCGACCAGCGAGACCTGCCCGGCCACGGCCAGCTGTACGCCATCTACGCGCTCGAGCGTGCGTGGTCGTCGGGCGTGGGTCACGCGCTCCTGACGGAGGCCGAGCGGCGCCTGCGCGAGCACGGCTTCGCGCACGCGTGCCTGCTCGTGCTCGACGGCAACGACCGCGCCGCGGGCTTCTACGAGCGGCACGGCTGGCGCGAGGACGGGCACACGTGGGTCGACGAGCGCTTCGGGTACGGCGGCGTGCTCGTGCCGCTGCTCGAGCGGCGACGCATCCGCGACCTGGGCGAGGTGCTGCCGTGACGCTCGTGCTGCGCGACGGGGCCGTGGGCGACGCCGCCGCGATCGCGCGCATCCACGTCGACGCGTGGCGGCACGCGTATCGCGGGCTCATCGGCGACGCCGTGCTCGACGCGCTCGACGTGGCCGACCGCACCGCGAGCTGGACGCGCTGGCTCGAGCGCTCGCTCGCGGGGCGCGGCACCGACGGCGACGTGCGCCACGATCTGCTCGTCGCCGAGCGCGACGCCACGGTCGTCGGATGGGCGACGTACGGCCCAGCGCGTGAGCCCTCGCGGGTGGGGTGGGGCGAGCTCGCCGGGCTGTACGTCGCGCCGTCGGCTGCGCGGGGAGGCGTGGGACGCGCGCTCGTGGCCGAGGTCGAGCGCCGCCTCGCGGCGAGCGGCGTCGCCGAGGCGTACCTGTGGGTGCTCGAGGGCAACGCGCCTGCCGAGGCCGCGTACGAGCGCTACGGCTGGCTCGAGGACGGCGCGACGCTCGTCGACCGCGAGACCGACCCGACGCGCGTGCTCGTCGACCGCGCCCGCGTCCGCCGCCTCCCGCCCGCGCGCTGACGGCCGTTTTGGGCGCAGCGCCCGATGCTGTGTATCCTCGTCCACGGTGACGTGTCCGAGCGGCCGAAGGTGCAACTCTCGAAAAGTTGTGTGGAGTAACCCTCCACCGTGGGTTCAAATCCCACCGTCACCGCCAGCGAGAAGCCCCGACCAGATGGTCGGGGCTTCCGTCATGTGCGGCGCGACCGCGTCAGGGTGCCTGCGCACGGCGCCGCCGCACCGCGACGATGCCGAGCACGGGGCCGAGCAGGGCGAGCACGCCCGCGAGCGCCGCGAGCGCGACGGTGCGCGCGAGGTCGGCGGGGCGCTCGTCGGGCTCGGGCGGCATGTCGAGGGTGGGGGTGTCGTCGGATGCGGCGACGACGCCCACGGGGTCGAGCCGCGAGACGGCGGCGACGGGGTCGACGACCCCCGCGCCGAGCGAGGGATCCGTCGTCATGCCCTCGGGGATCGGCGCCGTCGACGGATCGGCGGTCGAGAGGAGGCGCTGCCGCACCTCGTCGGCAGTCAGCTCGGGCTGCTCGGCGCGCACGAGCGCCGCAGCGCCCGCCGCGTACGCGACGGCGAGGTCGGCCTCGTCGGCAGTGACGTGACCTGCGCCGTCGGGCACGGCACCCACGAGACCCCCGGAGGGGGCTGCGAGATCGGGCTCGGCGCCGAGCGTCGAGGGGTCGGCGCCGCCGTCCTCGTCGACGGGCGCGACCGACAGCACGCCCTCGAGGCTCGCCGGGTAGGCGAGCGCGTCGGTCGTGGGGGCGCTCGCCGCGGCGACGACGAGCACGTCGGAGGCGACGGCGGCCTGCACGGCCGACTCGAGCTCGGGCGACGTCGACGCAGCCGTGAGGGGGATGGCGACGACCCGTGCGCCGCCGGCGACCGCGGCCGTGATGCCACGCGCGAGCAGGCCGGGCAGATCGGTCGAGAGCGTGAAGTCGTCGGGATCGTCGGTGATGCGCACCGGGAGGATCGAGGCGCCCGGGGCGACGCCCGCGAACGCGGTGCCCTCGACGGGCCGCCCCGCGATGAGGGAGGCGACGAACGTGCCGCGCCCGTAGCAGTCGGCGTCGCCGGTGCCCGCGCCGAGGTCGGTGCCCGGCAGCACGACGCCCTGCAGCGATGCTGCGTTCGCGCTGACGCCCGTGTCGAGCACCGCCACGACGACGTCGCCCGTCGAGCGCGGCCAGGCGCGCTCGGCGCCCATGCGCTGCTGCCCCCACGACGCGTCCTCGATGACGGGCGAGCCCGCCGTCGCCGCGCACGACTCGGCGGCCGCCTGCGTCGTCTGCCCGATGGGCGCGACGACGCCGACGAGCGCCGCGAGCGTCGCACCGACGGCGAGCAGGGCGACGCGGCCCGTCGTCGCGCGCGAACCCATGCCGACGCGAGCGCCGCTCATGCCGGCGGCTCCGTCCATCCGAGCTGCAGCCCCGTGCCGCCGCGGCGCGTGAGCAGCGCGGCGCGGCCGGGAGGCAGCGGCCTGCCGCGGCCCGGCGTGAACGTGAGCGGCTCGGATGCGGGCAGCGAGAGCGTGAGCTCGGGCGTGTTCGACTCGTGCAGCCTGCGGATCACCGCATCCATCGCCGTCCTGCTCGAGCCGGCGCCGGCCCGGGCGAGGACGAGGTGCAGGCCGATGTCGCCCGCCTGCGGGATGAGCTCGACGAGCGGCGCGAGCGGCCCGCCCATCGTGCCGAGCAGCAGGTCGTAGTCGTCGACGAGCACGAAGTGCTCGGGCCCGCTCCACCAGTCGCGCCTGCGCAGCTGCGCGGGCGTGATGTCGGCGCTCGGCACCCGCTCGCGCAGCTCGGCGACGAGCCGTGCGACGACCTGCTCGGTCGCCGCCGTCGAGAACGCCGTGGCGAACTGGTACGCATCGGGCACCGACTCGACGACGCCGCGGCGCGGGTCGATGACCGTGATGCGCACCTCGTCGGGCGAGTAGGCGCCGACGACGCCGGTCGCCAGCAGGCGCAGCGCGCCCGTCTTGCCGCTGGCGGAGTCGCCGACGATGCTGAGATGCGGCCTGGCGGCGAAGTCGTGCCAGACGGGCTCGAGATCCTGCTCGCCGTGGCCGAGCGCGATGCGCGGGCCGGGCGTCGTCGGCGCGGGTAGCAGGGATGCGTCGAGCACGCCGGGCAGCATGCGCACCTGCGGTGCGACAGGGCCGCTCCACGCCTCCGCGACGGCGTCGCCGAGGTCGCGCGATGCGGCGGCGAGGGCGTCGACGCTCGTCGCGCCGTCGATCCTCGGCACGCCCGCGAGGAAGTGCATGCCGTCGACCGTGATGCCGCGGCCCGGCAGCTGCGGCACCGTGGCGGCCTTGCGCATGCCGTGCACCGAGTCGATCGGGTCGCCGAGCCTCAGCTCGACGCGCGTGCCGAGCTGGTCGCGCAGCGAGCTGTGGACGTCGGTCCAGCGGTTCGTCGAGATCATGACGTGGACGCCGTAGGCGAGACCCTGGCGGGCGATCTCGCGCAGCGCCATGTCGTGCTGCTCGTGCTCGGCGCGCAGCGCCGCCCAGCCGTCGACGACGAGGAAGACGTCGCCGAACCGCTGCTCGGCGAACTCGCCCGCCGCGCGTCGCGCTCGGTACTCTGCCATGCCCTCGAGCGACGCGTCGGTGAAGAACTGCTCGCGATCGCGCAGCAGCGTGCCGACCTCGGCGATCGTGCGCGCCACCTGCTCGGCCTGGCGACGGGTGGCGACGCTGCCGACGTGCGGCAGCGTCTCGAGCGTCGAGAGTCCGCCGCCGCCGAAGTCGATGCAGTACACCTGCACCTCGGCGGGCGTGTGGGTGAGGGCGAGCGCGCTCACCATCGTGCGCAGCAGCGTCGTCTTGCCCGACTGCGGGCCGCCGGCGACGCCGACGTTGCCGCCCGCGCCGGCGAGGTCGATCTCGTACAGCTCGCGCGTCTGCTCGTACGGCTTGTCGACGACGCCGATCGGCACGCTCAGATGCCCGGATCCGGTCCATCCGATCGCGTGCAGGCCGCGATCCGGATCGGGCAGCAGCGGCGGCAGCAGCTGGTCGAGCGTCGGCGGAGGGCCGAGCGGCGGCAGCCACACCTGGTGCGCGGGCGGGCCGTGGCCGACGAGCTTGTCGACGATCATCCCCATCACCGTCTCGTCGCTCGACGGCTGGTCGACGACCGGCTGCGGCGCGACGACGGCATCCTCGAGCGCCGGCAGCTGCGACTCGTCGACCGCGGGCGGCGCGACGCGCGCCGCGCCGAACCTGACGACCTGCTGACGCACCTCCTCCTGCCGCTGCTCGCGCGTGCGCCTGCGGTAGGTGCCGGAGACGTAGGCGGCCTTGAAGCGCGTCAGCGTGGCGACGTCGCTGCGCAGGTAGCCGTTGCCCGGCGCGTTCGGCAGCTGGTGCGCGTCGGGCACGCCGATGACGCTGCGGCTCTCCATCGCCGAGAACGTGCGCAGACCGATGCGGTACGAGAGATGGCTCTCGAGCTTCGTCATGCGGCCGTCCTCGAGACGCTGGCTCGCGAGCAGCAGGTGCACGCCGAGCGAACGGCCGAGCCTGCCGATCATCACGAAGAGCTCGGCGAAGTCGGGGTTCGATGCGAGCAGCTCGCTGAACTCGTCGACGATGACGAAGAGCGTCGGCATCGCCTCGAGCGGCGCGCCCGCGAGCCTCGCCTTCTCGTGCTCGAGCAGCGACGAGTAGTTGCCTGCCGCGCGCAGGTACTCCTGGCGTCGATTGAGCTCGCCGGCGAGCGCATCCTGCATGCGGGTGACGAGCGTCGCCTCGTCGGCGAGGTTCGTGATGAGCGCAGACACGTGCGGCAGCTCGTCGAGGCCGAGGAACGTCGCGCCGCCCTTGAAGTCGACGAGCACGAAGTTCAACGTCTCCGACGAGTGCGTCATCGCCATGCCGAGCACGAGCGTGCGCAGCAGCTCGCTCTTGCCCGAGCCGGTCGCGCCGATCAGCAGGCCGTGCGGGCCCATGCCGCCCTGCGCCGCCTCCTTCACGTCGAGGTCGACGGGGTGGCCGCGCTCGTCGACGCCGAGCGGGATGCGCAGCCGGGAGCGGTCGAGGCCCTCGCGCATGAAGCCCTCGGGCCGCCACTGGTCGACGTCGTCGATGCCGAGCAGCGTCGGCAGCTCGAAGTCCGACACCATCGGCTCGCTCGCATCCGCCGACCTGCTGCCGACGCGATACGGCGCGATGACGCGCGCGAGCGCCGTCGCCGCAGCGACGCCCATGCCGTCGGGAGCGCAGAGGGCCGTGCGCTGCACGCCCTCGGTGCGATCGGTGCGCAGCATGTGCACGGCGTCCGGCTGCACGTCGAGCAGCAGCCCCGAGGTGTCGCTCTCGTCGACCTCGACGCCGAGCGTGATCGTCGTCGTGCAGCGGTAGCCGGCCGAGGCGACCCGCGAGCCCGTCGGGGGAGCCACGCCGTCGAAGACGACGACGTGGTACGGCTCGTCGGCGGTGGGGGAGGCGCCGGGCTCGAAGCGCGAGCGGCCGTTGAGCTCGCCGTCGAGCAGGTCGACGAACTCGGCGACGTCGACGGCGAACAGCCGCGCGGATCCCGCGCCGTCCTGGCTGCTGGGATGCTGCGCGTGCGGCAGCCACTTCACCCAGTCCCAGTCGGCCGCACGCTCGGGCGTCGTGCAGATCGCGATGCGCAGCTCGTCGGGCGCGTGCGCCGTGACGGCCTGCGCCACGAGCGCGCGCACCATGCCGCGCGCCGCATCCTCGTCGCCCATGAGGCGGATGTCGGCGAGGCGCCGCACGAACAGCGACACGGGCAGGTCGGGCACCGAGCCGTGCACGGCGATGAAGCGCCGCAGCGCGCGAGCCGAGAGCGGCTCGAGGTCGGCGATCGGCTTCGTCGACAGCGGGGTGATGCGCTGGCTCAGGCTGTGCGAGCCCGTGCCGATGCGCAGCTCGCCGAAGTCGCCGTGGCTGCCGCGACGCTCCCACAGCCTCGCCGTCATCGCGACGTTCGACAGCGACGCGGGATGGGGATGCCGCCACATGAGCGACGCGCGCTGCTGGGCGGCGGCGCCGCGCACCTTGTCGCGCACCTGGCCGAGGTAGCGCATGAAGTCGCGGCGATCGCCGCGCACGGTCGTGCGACGCTCGGCGGCTGCGCGCGTGAGCTGCACGAGCACCATCAGCACGGCGAGCGCGAGCATGCCGAGGAACAGGCCGACGGCGAGCGCCGGGTTCCGCTGGCCGAGGAAGACGAGCATCATCACGCCGCTGATGAGCATCATCGGCACCATCATGAGCATCGCGACCGGATCCTTCGGCTGCAGCTCCGGCAGCGACGGCGGCTCCTGCAGCTCGATGTCGCCCGAGGGCAGCTCGGGCGGCTTCTCCCGCTGCTGCCTGCGGAATGGGATGGTGCTCATCTCGGCTCTCCTCGATGCGTGTCACCCCTCCCACGGCTGCGACCCCCTCGCGGGGTTCACCCGGGATGGACGAGGCCGGGGATGGCGGGTCGAGGCGGCCGCGTCGGGTCGAGCGATCGGCCGAGGGCCGACGCACGCGACGTGAGGTGGAGCGCACCGGTCGCGTGAACCCTCCGCTCGTCGCCGCGCGTGTGCACTGCATGACGACGCTCGATCAGCGCATGGAGACCGGTGCGGCACAGGGCACGGCGCAGGCCGCCGAGCCATCCGTCGCCGCCGCGGGTGCCGGCGACATGTGCAGGCTCAGCGTCGTCGGGCCGACGTCGCGCGTCGAGCTCGCCGTGCCCTCGCACATCCCCATCGCCGAGCTGCTGCCGACGATCGTCGGCCACCTCGACCCCATGCTCGCCACCCGCGGCCTCGACCACGGCGGCTGGGTGCTGCAGCGGCTCGGGCACCCGCCGCTCGACGAGGACCTCGGCACGGCATCCGCCGGGCTGCTCGACGGCGACGTGCTCTACCTGCGGCCGCGCACCGCCGCGCTCGCGCAGGCGCAGTACGACGACCTCGTCGACGGCGTGCAGTCGGTGCTCGACGCGCGCGACGACGACTGGACCGCCGCATGGACGCGGCGCGCCGCGCTCGCCGCCGCGACCGTCGCATGCCTCGCCGCCGTCGCGATCGCCGGCGCCACCGGCACGGCCGCGCCGATCGTCGCGGGCTCGCTCGCGCTCGTGCTGCTCGCGGCGGGGGTGCTCGTCGGCAGGCTGTGGGACGACGCGATCGGATCCGTGCTCACCGGCACGGGCGTCGTCGCCGCGACCGTCGCCGGCGCCGCGCTGCCCGCTGCGCTCTTCCCCGACGTCGGCGCGACCCCGCTCGCGGCCGTCGCGATCGGCGCCGCGACCACCGGCGGCGCAGCCGGCGCCGCCGCCTACGCGCGCGGCGGCGTCCGCCCCGTGCTGCTCGCGACCGCGGGCGCCGCCATCGTCACGGTGCTCGGCCTCGCCGTGCCGCTCGTGCTCGGCCTGGGCCTCGTCGCAGGCGCCGCGATCGTCGTGGTGCTCGCCCTCGCGCTCGCTCGCGCCATCCCCGCCCTCGCCGCGTGGACCGGTGGGCTCGCCGTCGACCCCGTGCCGCTGTCGTCGAAGGAGTTCCAGACGGGCCTCGACGCCGTGCCCGCCCGCGACGTCGAACGGGGCGCGACCATCGCGCACGCGATGGCCACCGCGCTGTGGGCCGCATGGTCGGCGGTGCTGTGCGCCGCGATCGTCGTGCTCGCCCTCAGGCCGGACTGGGCGTGCGTCGCGCTCACCATCGCCGCGAGCGTCGGCGTGCTGCTGCAGGCCAGGGAGCTGCGCGCCACGCTGCAGCGCGGTGCCGTGCTCGTCGCCGCCGCGCTGCCGCTCGTCGTGCTCGCGCTCGCGCAGACGGCGGCATTCGACCCGCCGTGGCAGATCCTCGCGGCCGCCCTGCTCGTCGTCGTCGCAGCCAACGCGTGCGTCGCGGCGCTGCTGCTGCCGCGCAAGCGCCTCGCGCCCACGTGGGGCAGGGCCGGTGACGTCCTGCACTGGTGCTGCGCCATCGCCGTGCCCGCGCTCATGCTCGCCGTCGTCGGTCTCTACGCCTGGATCGCCGACCTCGTGTGAACCATCCACGGCGACGACGCCGTGGTCGAGATGAAGCAAGGAGAGGAGGAGCGACATGTACGGCAGACGTGATCTCGTGGATGCGCACCTCTTCCTGCGCGGGCGCCTCTCGGCAGCCGTGCTGCGCTCCGACCCCGACGCGCCCGACCGCCCGCTGCGTCGCACGTCGACCGGCATGGGCATCGGCGTCGCCGTCGCAGCCGCCGTCCTCGTCGTCGTCGTCGTGCTCAACATCTTCCTGTTCACGACGAACGACGCGTGGCGGGAGGAGCCGGGTGCGCTCATCGTCGACGAGACGACGGGCAGCCGCTACATGCTCATCGACGAGACGCTGCACCCCGTCATGAACCTCGCATCCGCCGCGCTGCTCGCAGGCGGCCCGCCCACCGTCATCCGCGTGTCGAGCGAGGATCTCGCCTCCGTGCCTCGCGGGCAGGCCGTCGGCGTGGAGGGGCTGCCGGACGAGCTGCCCGCCCCGCAGCCGACGCCGCCCAGCTGGACCGCCTGCGTCGCCGACGGCGGCACGGCGCTCGCGATCGGCGGCACGCCCGACGCCACCCCCATCGGCGACGACGAGGCCGTGCTCGTGACGTCGGGCGACCGGCTCTCGCTCGTGTGGCAGGGCGTGCGGTCGCAGCTCGCCGGCCCCTGGGCGGCCCGCGCGATCGGCTTCGAGCCCACGTCGGCCGTGCCCGTCGAGGCCGCGTGGCTGGACACCATCCCGAGCGGCCGCGACCTCGCGCTCACCCCGCTGACGCTCGGTGGCGAGGGCCCCACGATCGCCGGCGAGCCGACGACGCTCGGCCAGGTCGTCGACGCCGACGGCGAGGGCACCCGCTACGTCGTGACCGAGGACGGGCTCATGCCCATCACCGAGACCGTCGCCGCCCTGCTGTCCGCCGAGCAGGAGTCGGCCCTCCCCGAGCCGCGCACCCTCACGCGTCGCGACCTCGTCGCCGCGCCGATCACCGACGCCGCCGCCTGGCAGGCGGAGCTGCCCGAGACGCCGCCGAGCCCGCGCGCCGCAGGCGACGCGCCGTGCTCCGTGTGGACCGACGGCGAGACGAGCATCGCGACCGTCGACGCCACCACCCTCGCCGACGCGGCGGGCGCCGTCGACGTCGCCCCGGGCGCCGGCCTCCTCGCCGCCTCGGCCGCAGCGCCCGGCGTCAGCGGCACCGGCCTCTACCTCGTCGCCGACGACGGCAGCAAGTACCCCGTCGCCGACGCCGCCACCGCATCCGCCCTCGGGCTCGATGCCTCCAGCTCCCCCGCCGTGCCAGCAGCGCTCCTCGCCCTACTGCCGACGGGGCCGACGATCGCGACGTAGGACAGGAGACCGCCGACGACGCACGCATCCGACCTCATGACCACCCCGACCAGCATCCGACCCTGAGAACACCGACCGACGAAGGAGAACCCCATGGCACAGCTCACCGGATTCGAAGCAGGCACCCTGCAGCAGATCATCAGCCGCACGATGGAGCAGGTCTCCGCGATGGAGGCCGCACGCGGCCGAGTCGAGGACGCCACCCAGACGATCGCCTCCGCGGCGCAGGCGCAGGCGGGCACCGTGCTCCGCCAGCGCCTCACCGAGTGGCAGGGCGAGTACAGCGACATCAAGAACAAGCTCGACGTCCTGAACACCCAGGTCCAGACGCTCCTCTCGCAGCGCACCAGCACCGACGACTCGACGACGTCGAGCGCCGCAGCCTGACCCTCACCCCTTCCACGAAAGGAACCGACATGTCCTTCAACGTCGACCTCGTCCAGTTCGAGGTGGCCAACCAGTCGCTCAACAGCTCCTGCCAGGAGGTCGAGCAGATCCTGCAGAGCATCTACGACACCATCCGCCCGATGGGCGAGGCCCAGTGGGGTCGCTCGCTGCCCGTGTGGGGCGAGCTGCAGCAGCGCTGGAACACCGAGTACCAGGAGGTCCAGCAGGCGGGCCTCAACATCAAGAACGCCGCCGTGCGCGTGCGCGAGGAGTTCTTCGACGGCGACGTGCGAGGCGCGGCCGTCTTCAGCTGAGCATCACGGGGTGCCCGCCGCACGGCGGGCACCCCGCGCTCCACGACCAGAGGAGAAGACCATGGCAGACGACGGCACCCGCGTCGCGTTCGATCGCGAGCAGTACAAGAAGGTGCAGGCGCTCGTCTCGGACGTCGAGCGGACGAACGACGACGCCCTCTACGGCACCGACGGCTACGCGATCGGCACGGACCTGCGGGCGCAGCCCGCGGCGGCGCGCTGGGAGGTCGCCGTGCAGGTCGGCAACGACGTGTCGGCGCTCGCCGGCCAGGTGCGCCAGTTCACCGACACCTTCACCGACAAGACCCTCCCCGAGTTCCGCGATCAGCTGGAGAAGGCGGAGCGGCTCTTCGAGGAGACCGACGACCTGAGCGTCGCCGACGCCCAGGCCTGACGGCCCCGCCCACCCACACGAACCCCCTGCGCACGAGGAGACGACATGGCCGACGACGAGACGAACGGCGGCTCGGGCGACCACGGAGCCTCGGGCGGAGGGGGTTCGTCGAGCGGATCGACCGCGACGGGCGGCATGGGTCTCGAGGCGCTCCTCGCCCTCGTCACCGGCGTGGAGGACAGCGGCCTCGCGACCGTCCTCGAGCAGATGCAGGACGCCAAGAGCGGATGGATCACCGGCACGCCCGGCGGCGACGGCCGCGGCGCGTGGTCGGCGAACATGCGGTACGGGTACTACCACTACGAGGACGACGTCCGCTCCTACGAGCTCATCAACAATCCCGGCGCGATGCCGCAGTTCTCGGATGCGTACGAGGCGCTGCGCCGCAACATCCAGACGATCGCCGACGACGACTCGCCCGGCCTCAGCGCCAGGCGCGCCGACACGGCCGCAGCCCTGTTCGCCAACTTCACGACGGTCACCGGTCAGAACGCCGAGCAGATCTCGGCGCTCGCGACGGCGCTGGGCGCCGACGACTCGTCGATCCGCGGATCCGCGGCCGCCGCGCTGCTCGCGCAGCTCACGGCGCAGCAGAAGTCGCTCGAGGCCATGCACCGCCAGCTCACCGACGACGGCGGCGTCGCCGCCGGGCTCGAGGGCGTGGCGGCCGCGGTGCGCACCTTCATGACGTCGGTGCTCGGCACCTGGAACCAGCACGGGCCGGCGATGGGCGCCCTGGC
Organism: Agrococcus sp. GCM10030265; assembly: GCF_042666675.1. NCBI lineage: Bacteria > Bacillati > Actinomycetota > Actinomycetes > Micrococcales > Microbacteriaceae > Agrococcus > Agrococcus sp. GCM10030265. The sequence continues at coordinate 89,596 of NZ_JBHTCZ010000001.1, read as the reverse complement.
CGCGCAGGCCAAGTCGGCCGTGATGGAGGACATCGTCCAGTACATCGAGCAGGCCGACCGGGAGTGGCGCGCGGGTGCCCGCGGTCGCAACGGCATGACGGTCGAGCACGCGAAGGGCGTGTTCGCCGCCTACACGTGGGGCGACCGCGCCGGCATGGCGCCCGCGGGCTTCACGAGCGTCGGCGGCGACCTGCGCAGCGAGGCGACCTACGGCCAGATCAATCGCGCGATCTCGCAGTCGGTCCGCGACGTCCTGGCGACGATGGCGCGCGAGGTCTTCACGGCGCAGCAGACGCTCGAGACGGCGATGCGCTCGTCGCTGCGGGCGCTCAAGGACATGCAGGACCCGACCGCGACGGCCGAGAGCACGACCCCCGACTACCCGGGTGGCGGCGGCGTCGGCGGCGACGGCCCCGGTGGCGGCGGCGACGGCCCGAACTGGGACGAGATCTTCGGCGACGGGCCGGGCGGCGATGGCGTCGGCGGCGACGGTCCGGGCGGCGGCGATGGCATCGGGGGCGACGGGCCCGGCGGTGGTGACGGCGTCGGTGGCGACAGCGGCAACGGCGACGGCGTCTTCGGCGAGGGTCCCGGTGGCATCGGCGGCGACGGTCCCGGCGGGGACGGCGTCGGTGGCGGCGGCGATGGCGTCGGGGGCGCGAGCGGCAACGGCGACGGCATCTTCGGCGAGGGCCCCGGTGGTGGAGCCGGCGCCGGTGGCGACGTGGCGGGAGGCGGTGGCGCAGGCTTCGGCGGTGGCGGCGACGGCGTGGTCGGCGGATCGGGCGCGGGCGGCGACTCCGCCGGCCTCGGTGGCTCTGGAGCGTTCGGCGACGGCTCCGGCGGGTTCGGCGGCGCAGGGGATCTCGGCGGCGGCGGTGGCGCCGGCGTCGGGGGCGACCTCGGCGGAGACGGCTCCGCCTCGTGGTCTGCGGACGACGCAGGGGGCGGCCAGGGCGTCGGGGGCGTCGGCGTCGTCGGCGCGCCCGGCGGAGGCGGAGGCTCCTTCGGCGGCGCGCGAGGCTCGAGCAGCGGATCGAACGGGCAGCGGCCCGGCTCCGGCGCGGCCGGCCAGGACGACGGCGGCGCGGCGGCGGCAGGCGACGTCGCGATGCCCGAGCTGGAGGATCCGAGCACGGCCTTCTCCGACCTCACCGCCCCCTCCGAGTCCGGTGGCGGCGCGGGCGTCGGCGGAGCGGGCCAGGGCGCCTGGGCGGGCTCCGGCGACCTGGGCGGCGCCGGCGCGGTGGCGCCGGGCGGCCTCGGTGCCGTGGGGCAGGACGATGGCGGCGCCGGCCTCGGCGGCGGCGCGGGCGTCGGAGCAGGCGCGGGTGCGGGTGCCGGAGCGAGCTGGGACGGCCCGGGTGGCCTCGGCGGCACGGCCGGCGGCGACACCGGCGCGGGCGGCAGCGGCGCGGCCGGCGACTGGTCGACGGGCGGTGCGGGCATCGGCGGCGACGTCGCGGGATCGCCCGGTGGCGCCGGGTGGTCGTCTGACGACGCCGGACTCGGGGGCGCCGGCATGGGCGCCGGTGGTGGTGCTGGCGTCGGTGGTGACTGGGCTGCCGGTGGTGGCGCGGGCCTGGGTGCTGACGCGGGCGTCGGTGGTGGTGCTGGCGTCGGTGGCGACTGGGCTGCCGGTGGTGGCGCGGGCCTGGGTGCTGACGCGGGCGTCGGTGGTGGTGCTGGCGTCGGTGGCGACTGGGCTGCCGGTGGTGGCGCGGGCGTCGGTGGTGACTGGGCTGCCGGTGGCGGCGCGGGCCTCGGTGCTGACGCGGGCGTCGGTGGTGGCGCTGGCGTCGGTGGTGACTGGGCTGCCGGTGGTGGTGCTGGCGTCGGTGGTGACTGGGCTGCCGGTGGCGGCGCGGGCCTGGGTGCTGACGCGGGCGTCGGTGGTGGCGCTGGCGTCGGTGGCGACTGGGCTGCCGGTGGTGGCGCTGGCATCGGTGGCGACTGGGCTGCCGGTGGCGGCGCGGGCAGCGGTGCCGGTGGCGACTGGTCGGCCGGTGGCGGGGCTGGTGCCGGCGCCGGTGCAGGCGGCGACTGGTCGACCGGCGTCGGCGCGGACTTCGACCCGATCCAGGGCGACGCCGGCTGGGATGCCGACGACTTCGCCGCCGGCGGTGGCGCAGGCGCAGGTGGCGCAGGTGCAGGCGCAGGCGGTGCCGGCTCGCTCCCCGGCGCCGGCGGTGGCGGCTTCTCGCCGATCGGCGGCGCGGGCATGGGCGGGATGCCCGCAGACGCGCTCGGTGGCGCAGGCGGCGGCGCCGGCGGCGGGCTCGGCAGCGACGCATCCTTCGGCGCACCCGGCGGTGCCGCGGGCGCGGGCAGCGACGCGTGGGGTGCGACCGGCTCCGGGCGCGACGACGCGGGCTTCTCGGCCGGCGGCGCCCTCGCCGGTGGAGCAGCGGGCGGCGCGGGTGCCGCGAACGGCGGCGCAGCCGGCGGAGGCATGGGCGGTGGCGGCGGCGGGATGATGCCGATGGCGCCGCAGTCGCAGGCCTCGCGCGACCGCGATCGCGAGCGCAACACGTGGCTCGCCGAGGACGAGGCCGTGTGGGGCACGTCCAGCGCAGACGGCAACGGCGTCATCGGCCTCGGCGAGGACCGCGAGCCGGTGCAGCCGGCCCACGTGCCCGCAGGCGTCGCAGGCGGACGCGCCCCGGAGGCGAAGCGGCGTGCCGAGCCCGGCACGCCCCAGCAGGCTGCGGCAGCGCAGCAGGAGGGAGCATGATGCAGCTCACCGGAGACGACATCGAGCAGATGATGGCCGAGGTGCGGCAGACGCACGCCGACCTCGCCGAGCGTGCCGCCGAGGTCGACGCGCTCACGGCCACCGCGACGTCGAAGGATCGCGTGCTGAGCGCGACGGTCGACGCTCGGGGCGTGCTCACCGACCTGCGCCTGACGGGCCAGTCCTGGCGCGAGCTCGCGCCGAAGGAGCTGTGCTCGAAGATCGTCGCGATCGTCGCGCAGGCGCAGCAGGAGGTGCAGGAGCGCGGCCGCGCGCTGCTCGGCGAGGGCGGCCCCGAGGGCGTCGACCCGATGGCGGGCCTGCCCTCGGCCGACGAGATGGCGGCGATGATGCAGGGCCTCGTCGCCCAGTTCGGCGAGGTGCGCCATGAGCGCTGACCACTTCGCCGCCGATCCCGACCGCATGCGGCACAGCGCGCGTCGACTCCGCAGCCTGCAGAGCCGCGTGCACGGACTCTCGTCGATGGTCGACCAGCTCTCGTCGCGGTATCCCGACGCAGCAGGCGACGGCGACTTCAAGGAGTCGTACGACACGAACTACGTGCCTGCCGCCACCGCCGCGAAGGAGTTCATGGCCCAGCTGTCGACCTCGATCGACGGCGTCGCCGAGGACACGACGACCGTCGCGCGCGAGTTCGCCGACACCGAGGACACGGCGACGCGCGAGTCCAGGCACCAGCGATAGCAGCACCGGGTCGGAGGACCCGACGGGAAGCCCGCGGAGGGCACGAGGGAGAGGGGACGCGATGGCGCTGATGGTCAGCAACGAGGCCGCGAACCTCTTCCTCGTGCTCGCGGGCGAGCGCTTCCCCATGGCCAACGAGGACCAGCTGCGCGCCCTCGCCCAGGGCTGGCAGCTCGCGGCGCGAGAGCTCGCCGACCTCGACGGCGACGTGCGGCGCGACCTCGCCGCGACGAAGCAGGGCTTCTCGGGCATGAGCCGCGACGCCTACGACCAGTACGTCGCCTCGCTCATCAAGGGCGACGCCCTGCGCGAGGTCGCCGAGTCGATGCTCTCGAGCTCGCAGTTCCTCGAGAAGCTGGCCCTCGACGTCGAGTACACGAAGTACACGCTGATCGGCGCCCTCATCGCGCTCGTCGCCGAGATCGCATGGGCCATCGCCATGGCCGTGCCGTCGTTCGGCGCGTCGATGGCGTGGCTCGCCGCCCGGAAGGCGATGTACTCGATCCTCTTCCGCACGCTGCTGCGCAAGCTGCTCGCCGAGATCGCGAAGGGCGCCGCGTTCAACGTGCTCAGCGAGGTCGCGATCGACGCGGTCGCGCAGCTCGCGCAGATGGCGGAGGGCAACCGCACCGAGTGGGACGGCGACAAGACGTCGGGCGCCGCGGCGGGCGGCGCGCTCGCCGGCATGTTCGGCGGCGCGGTGATCCTCGGCGGTGCGGGGGTCGGCAAGGCCTTCGGCAAGGGCGCGGGCGACGGCGTAGGCATCCCCGGCCCGGGTCCCGGCAGGGGCGTGGGCGACGGCGCAGGCGACGGCGTGGACGTCCCCGGCCCGGGCAGGGGCGTGGGCGACGGCGCGAGCGACGGCGTCGACGTCGGCGGCCCCGGCCGCGGCGCGGGGCCCGACGGCGCGAACCTGCCGCCCACGACGCCCTCCGGCGGCGCGCCGAGGCCCCAGGGCTGGAAGGACACCGCGCAGGACATCGTGACGGACTTCGCGGGCGAGGCCTTCGTCGAGGTCATGACCGAGGGCACCTACAGCGCGATCCAGGGCGAGGGGTTCCAGGTGGGCGTCGGCGGCGTCCTCTCCGCCGCGTCGTCGAGCGTCGGCACCGGCCTCGGCACCGCCGCTGGGCAGCACATCGGCGCCGCCCTCGATCGGCCGGGCGCCGCGGATGGCCACGGCGCCGACGGCGACCCCACCCGGGCGGATCCCGGTGCCGTGCAGGCGCTCAGCACGGACACCGGCTCCGGCACGGGCACGGGGTCCGGTGCGGGCACGGGGTCCGGCGCGGACACCGGGTCCGGCACGAGCGCCGGCTCGGGCACGGGCACGGGCACGGGCACCGGCACGGGCACCGGCTCCGGCGCGGAGGCGGGGCCAGGCATCGGCGTGGGCGCGGTGGCCGCTCCGGGAGCGGCGACCGTCGGCGGCGCGGGGAGCGCCTCGGGTCGCGGCAGCGGTGCAGGCGACGGTCCGCGGCCCGACGACGGTGCGGGCACGTCCCAGGGCCTGCGGGACGGCTCGCAGCAGGAGGCCGGCGGCGACCGGGGCGGCGATGGCACCGTGGCGCCCGCGGGCTCGCTCGTCGACGGCTCGAGCACCGCACCCGATCCGCTCGGCGGGCGGCCATCGACCGATCCGCAGGCCGCTGCGACGGCCTCGTCGACCACGACCCCGAGTCCCGCAGGCGAGAGCGCGACGAGCCATGGCGACCAGACCGCTCCTGGTTCGCAGGGCTCGACGTCGACCGATGGCTCGCTCGACGTCGACGCGAGCGCCGACGCGACGTCGCCGCAGGACTCGGCCACCGACCAGGGCTCGACGATCGCGCAGGGCTCGCCGACCGAGCAGGGCTCGCCGACCGAGCAGGCCGCGACCACCGGTGCGCCGCCCACCGCCGGCCCGTCGTCGTCGCCCGCTCCCGGCGCCGCCACCACCGGGACGAGCGATGGCGTCGCGAACGCGAACGCCGCACCCAGCCCCGGCACCCAGGTGGATCCCGACGCGCAGTCGAACCCGGACGCGCAGGCGAATCCGGATGCGCAGGCGAATCCGGATGCGCAGCCGAACCCGGATGCGCAGCCGAACCCGGATGCGCAGGCGAACCCGGATGCGCAGTCGAACCCGGATGCGCAGGCGAATCCGGATGCGCAGTCGAACCTGGATGCGCAGGCGAATCCGGATGCGCAGTCGAACCTGGATGCGCAGGCGATTACGGCTGCGCAGTCGAATCCGGATGCGCAGGCGATTACGGCTGCGCAGTCGAACCCGGATGCGCAGTCGAACCCGGATGCGCAGTCGAACCCGGATGCGCAGTCGACCCCGGACGCGCAGTCGAACCCGGACGCGCGGTCGAACCCGGACGCGCAGTCGAACTCCGACGTCGACACGTCGCAGTCGGAGGGGCAGCCGACGACCGATCCCACGAGCACGCCGACCGGTCAGACCGCCACGACGGGCCCGACGCCGAGCCAGGCCGCGGCACCGAGCCAGCAGGGCGCCGCCTCACCGCAGCCCGATGCGGCGCCGACGGGCACGGATCCTGACGCTGCCCACATCTCGACCGACACGGACACCTCGAGCACGGACACCGACTCCGACACGTCGGACACGGACACGTCGGACACGGACACCGACTCCGACACGTCGGACACGGACACGTCGGACACGGACACGGATACGGACACGTCGAGCACGGACACGGACCCCGACGCGTCGAGCACGGAGTCCGACGCGTCGAGCACGGACACCGACACGGACTCCGACACCGACACGTCGAGCACAGACACCGACACCGACACGGACTCCGACACCGACACGTCGAGCACGGACACCGACACCGACACGGACTCCGACACCGACACGTCGAGCACGGACACCGACACGGAAACCGACACGTCGAGCACGGACACCGACACCGACACGGACTCCGACACCGACACGTCGAGCACGGACACCGACACGGAAACCGACACGTCGAGCACGGACACCGACACCGACACGGACTCCGACACCGACCCCGACTCGTCGAGCACGGACACGGACTCCGACACCGACACCGACACGTCGAGCACGGACACCGACTCCGACACGTCGGACACGGACACGCACGCCGACACCACCACCGATGCCCCGAGCATCGCGACCGCCGACGCGACCGCCGTCCCGTCGCGCGACCAGGCCCCTGCGGCGCCGACGCCCGCGTGGCAGGCCGCATACGACCAGGCAGCACCCAGGCAGCTGCGCACCGAGATCTTCACGCCCACGCGTCCCGAGGGGCCCGGGCTCGGCATCCGCGGCGAGATCGCCACCGTCGACTACGTGTCGCGCGACCTCACGGTCGACGGCGAGCGCATCCGCCTCTTCGAGGTGCCCGTCGAGATCACGTCGGACGTCGATGGGATGACGCCCGAGCGGCTGCGCGCGGTCACCGACGACGTGCAGGCGCACCTCGACGAGTTCGTCAACGGCCGGCACGCACTCGGAGGCACGCACACGATGCACGTGCGCCTCGACCCGACGTTCGTGCCGAGCGACGCGCCGCCGAGCGACCGCGTGCGCGTCACGGTGCACGACGGCGCGGACATCCATCAGCGCGCATGGTCGACCGACCCGGCCCGTGCGCCGCAGCTCGTGCACGAGGTCCTGCACTTCGTCGGGGCGCGCGAGGGCTACCGCGCTGGCCACCACCTCCTCCGCACGCAGCAGCGACCGGGCGTCATGGGCGACGACGTGCACGACCTCCCGCGCCGCGGGGAGGATGCGACGGGCACGCCGCCGTACCTCACCGAGGTCGACGTCGCGCACATCCACGCGACCTGGCGGGATGCGACGCCGCAGCGTGCGGGCTTCACCCCGACGCCCCACGGCGCGCTGCCACCGTCGACGACGGCGGCGCAGGCTCCGAGGCCGCAGGCTCCGAAGCCGCAGGCTCCGAAGCCGCAGGCCGCCGCGGCGTCGGGCGCTCCGGTCGGCGGCACGCGCGCGCGTCCCGAGGCGCGGGCAGCGACGGGGTCGCAGGCCCCCACGCCTGCGCGGCCGCTTCCCACCGAGCGCCGGATGCACGAGCGGGCAACGCCCCCGGCACCCGTTCGCGCCTCCCGAGGGCCCGCGTCGTGGCTGCAGACGGCGCGGGCATCGCTGCGGCGATCGGGAGGGCCATCCGACGCACGCGCACCCGAGCCGGACGCGTCGATGGAGCTCGGCGGCCGCGCGGCCAGAGAGCCGGACCCCCACCCGTGGGAGGCGCTGCTGCGGAACCAGCCCGTGCCGATCACCGCGATCGATCACCACGACGCCCTGCGCGCGCAGGTCGCCACGCACCTCGGCGTCGATCCGCGACGGGTCGACGACGCGCTCGAGCTGCACGACGCGTCGACGCCGGCCGAGGTCGCCAGGGCGTGGCGCGCCGTGCTCGGTGCGGGCTCCATGACGGTCGACGGCACGACGGCGTCCGTCCGCTGGGATCGCCTCACCGTGCCGCCGAGGCAGGCGCCGACCACCACCGACGAGACCGGCGGCACGTCGACGGGCGAGTCGAAGCCCGACCCCGACGCGATCGCCCGCGACGTCTACGGCCGCACGGAGGCCGTGTCGAGGTCGAGCAAGACGTCGGTGAGCGCCACGACCAAGGTGGAGGCGCAGGCCGCGTTGAGCATGGCGATCGCGCTCCCGCTGCCGGGGAGCCCGCCGCTGCTCCCGGCGCTCAGCGGCACGATCGCGAGCTCGACGTCGCAGGATCTCGCCGTCAAGGAGTCGGCGAGCGAGGCGATCGCCCCGAAGGTCGAGGCGGAGCCCGCGGCCGCGACCCTGAGCCTCGTCCTCACGACGGACGCGGTCACGACGCCCGTGCAGGTCGACGTGCAGCTGACCATGCCCGACGTCACGCACGTCGCGACCGCGAACGCGCAGGACGGCACCTCGTCGCCGAGGGCGACGCGCGATGGGCACGTCCGGCTGCGAGGCATCGCGCCGCGCCGCGTCACGCAGCTGACGCACGGCGACCTGCGGCCGCGGACGCAGCGCGACGTCGATGCGCTCACGAAGGCGCTCGTGGCCCCCGCGGACAGCCGCGAGCGGGGCGACTCGATGACCTTCACCGCAGGCAGGGATGCGCCGAAGGCGACCTACCTCGGCACCGTCGCGGGGTCGTCGAAGCTCACGCAGGACCTCGCGCTCACGGCGGGCTGGTCGAAGAGCGGCGACGCGAGCATCACGGTGGGCTCGCGCGGCGGGAAGACGAGCGTCGTCCGCGGCGGCGGTGGCCTCACGCTGTCGACGAACGAGCAGGTCGGCGGCTCGAGCGAGCAGAAGCGGTCGGCGTCGCGCAGCGACGAGGATCCCGTCGCCGTGTACGCCCTGAGCCGCACGGTCGAGATCGCGGACGGTCGCGGCGCACCGCAGCGCGTCGAGGTGCGATCGACGTTCTCGGTGCCGATCGCCGACGCCGAGCGCCGCGGCCTCTGGCTTCCCGCTGACGTGCTGGCGACCGGTCGTGCCGCCGCAGCGCTCGGCCCGGTGCGGGAGGAGGGCGAGTACGACCCGTCCCGCGACGCCATCGTCTCCGTGCCACCCGACGTGCACCAGACGATCGCCGAGCATCTGGGCCTCTCCGAGGCGGGCACGGCGGCGGTCGCGGCGCGCTTCGCCGAGGCGCGCGGCACGCTCGGGATGGAGGACGCGGCCGCAGGCAGCCTCACGGCGGAGTGGCAGGAGGGGGGCCGCACGCATCGCGTCACGATGACGGCCGACATCGATCTCGGCGCGGCCGACACGATGGCGAAGGACCTCGACAGCACGCAGAAGGAGTCGCTCGGTGCGAAGCGCGAGGTGACGAGGAGCACGAAGGCGGGCGTGGGTCTGACGCTCGGCGGGCAGCTCATCATCGGAGCCGGTGGCCGCACGTGGGGCTCCGGCGTCCTCCAGGTCGTCACCGGCTACAAGCGCTCCAAGAAGCTCAGCAGCGGGACCTCGACGCAGGGCGACCGATCGGCGGCGGGCACGTCCGACGTCAGCATCCACGACGCGACGACGCGACTCACCCTCGTGCACGAGTCGACGAAGGACGCGAACGTCCTGCAGGTCGCGCTCTTCGGAGGCCGGATGCTCGGCAGCGGACCTGCGGCGGACAGGCAGCGCATCGAGGGCCCCGGCGACCCGACGGGGCGCCGTCAGGCGTCGACGTCCGTGGCGATCGACGGCGTGCGGGTGCGCAGGCCGCACGTCGACGTCGAGCCCGCGGGCGATCGGGTGGCGAGCACCGTCGTCGGAGGACGCCGCGCCGACTTCGCAGCCGTCGACCCGGCCGACTTCGGCGCCTTCGCGAAGATCGAGGGCGTCGTGGGGCAGCGCGCCCACGGCGAGCTGATCGAGGCGTCGCTCTCGAAGCGCGCCGACGACGCGCGAGGCGATGGGCACCAGCACCGATCGCCGCTCGGCAGCGGCAACCACTCGAGCTGGGGGTCGCGGCGATTCACCGCCGTCGACGGCCGACCCCTCCTCACGCTGTCGCCGTTCACCAAGCCGGGCACCGTCCCCGGGGCGACCACGCAGCGGATCGCCTCCTACGGCGGGCTGCGATCCGTCGCGCAGGCGGGGCTGCACGGTCGCACGATGCAGACGGGTGCGATGCACCTGCCGGGCACGATCCGCGACCTGCGCGGCTCCCTCGACGTGCAGCAGCGCTTCGCGAACCCCACCTTCGTCTCGACCCGACCCGACCGGACGCTCACCCGTGCCGACGGCGGCGACCGATCCGTCGGCACGAGCAAGGAGTGGAGCGTCAACCTCGGGGGCGACGGCCTGCTGCGCGCGACCCCGCCGGGGGCCGAGCACAACGCGCTCATCCACGGAGGCGTCAAGGGCGGCCGCACGTGGAGCGGCGCGACGGAGCAGGAGCACTCCTCGGGCATGACGAACGAGCGCAGCAGGAAGGGCCCGACGGCCGTGCTGCGCTTCGACTCCGAGCGCGTCTACACGCCGTCGATGGAGCTGCGGGGCTGGCGCTGGAGGACGGGCTACGGGAACCCGACGTTCGCCCGGTACGAGCCGGCATCCGTCGACGTCGAGATGCCGGTGCAGGAGGCGGTGGCGCTGCTGCAGAAGCACGGCGTCGACCTGCCGCCCGAGCTCGAGCCGTTCGCCGCAGCGCCGCAGCGTGCCGTCGACGACGGCGCCGAGATCTCGGAGGTCGCACGGGATCCCGCGCCGCAGCCGGAGCCTCGCCCCACGCACCTCGAGCACGACTCGGATGCCGTCGTGTCCGGGGGCGTCGTGCCCGTCGACCTCGCGGCGATCGAGGCGAGCCTCGAGGCTGCGGGACTGGATCGCGGGCATCGAGCGACCGTGCTCGCCGAGGTGCGCGCGCTCACCACGCCGGCCGAGGGCTCCGTGGCGCTCCGCGACGCGTTCGTGCGGCCGAAGCGGGTCACGGTGCCCCTGCACGCAGGCACGTTCCGGCGGCGGAGCATCACGATCGAGCTGTCGGCCACCCGCACACCCGAGTCGGGCAAGGGCAAGGGCAAGGGCAAGGGCAAGGCTGCGGCGACGGACGCGGCGCCGGCGCGGACCCCGCTGCGCGGCGAGACGCTGTCGACCGAGCGCAGCAGCGGAGCCTCGGGCAAGACGTCGCGGTCGAGGCAGTGGACGCTGGGGGTCTTCGGCAGGGCCGGCTACTTCCATCGCGCGCAGGGCGTCTCCGACGTGGGCGGCGAGGCAGGCTTGCAGTTCGACCGCGGGGTCGTCGACCGCACCACCGAGTCGAGCACGACGCGGCCCGGTCCGTCGAAGGTGTCGTCGACCGTCGAGTTCTCCGAGCTCGAGCAGCACCGCGTGCCTGCGACGTTCACGGTCGACCTGACGATGCACGACGTGCTCGGCCCCGTGGTCGACCCGTTCGTCCCGCGCACGCTGAGCGGAGGCGACCACCGCGGCATCGGGAGCTTCGCAGCCGAGGGGTTCGTGGACCTCGTCGTGCCGCAGGACTCGCCCGAGGTGCAGCCCGTCGAGCCGGAGGCGGATGCCGAGGACATCCATCTGCCCGCCGTGGGGGCGTGGCGCCCCGTGACCTGGGACTCCGACGCGATCCAGGCCGTGCGAGACGGTGCGATGGCCCAGCTCGGCACGAGGGGCGCGACCCGCGACGGCGACGCCTACGCGGACGCCATCGACGCCGTGCTGTCGAACCAGATGCTCTTCAACGCCATCCCGACGATCGTGTCGGGTGCGCAGCTCGATCCCGATCGGCTCATCGCTCGCGGAGGTGCCCTGCGCGACGTGCTCGCCGACGTGTCGATCTCGGGCGCACTCGTCACCCCCCGGGTGCGCGTGGGCGTCCCCGCGCCGAAGGCCACGCTGAAGCACACCGTCGACCTCTCGAGCGGCCTCACCGACGGGCAGAAGCGCGGCGACGAGAAGGGCCTGGCCCTGCCGCTCACCGCGGTGGGCGTGACCGAGCCCGGCGTGGTCGTGGGCGGCCTCGTGCCCTCGTACTCGGTCGCGTCGAGTCGGAGCAGCGCGCAGGGCGTCGACGTCAAGACCTCCGAGACCTACACGCACGCAGGCAGGTCGGTGATCGTCGACGCCACGCTGCGCCTCCGCGTGCAGGCGGGCACGAGCACGATCGTGAGCAGCGGTGGTCCGCGACGGCCGGAGGAGATCGACGTGCCGATCGTGCTGCAGGTGTGGGAGCAGCAGCTCGCCGGGCTCGGCCTGTCGATGCCCGACGTCGAGGGTGAGCGCGAGCGAGCGGCTGCGACGCGATCGTCGGAGCGTCGGCAGGCGCAGCTCGACGAGGCGGCGCGCGAGCGCCAGGAGCGAGCCGACGCCTCGGCCCGAGAGCGGGCGAGGGGCGAGGAGCAGGAGCGGGCCGCGCGCGACGAGGAGCGTGCGGCGGATCGTGCGCAGGCGCAGCGCGACGAGGCCGCGCGTGCCGCAGCCGAGCGGACGGACGGGGAGCGGCGTGCCGCGGCCGACCGCGCCGAGCGGGAGCGGTCCGAGCGGGAGCGCACGCGCGCGGAGGATCGCGCACAGGCGCGTCGCGACGAGAGGCGGCGAGCGCAGCAGGAGGAGGACGACGCGTCGGCGCGCGAGCGTGCGCGCGGCGACGCGCGGGAGCGGGCCGAGCGGGCCCAGCAGCGCGTCGACGATCGTGCGCAGGCCGAGCTCGACGAGGCGGCGCGCGCGAGCCAGGAGCGCGCGGACGCGGAGCAGCGCGGCGAGGCGGATCGTGCGGAGCGGGAGCGCGTCGCGCGGGATCGCCAGCGGGCGGACGAGCGTGCGCGGGCGCAGCGCGACGAGGCAGCGCGCGTCGAGCAGGAGCGCGGCGACGCGGCGGCGCGGGATCGGGCGACGGCCGAGGAGCGGGAGCGGGCGCGGCGCGACGAGCAGCGGGCGGCGGATCGGGCGCAGGCGCAGCGCGACGAGGCGACGCGCGCGACGCAGGAGGGTGCCGCGCTCGATCGTGCAGAGGCGGATCGTGCGAGCGCGCAGCAGCGGGCGGCGGATCGTGCGCAGGCGGAGCGCGACGAGGCGGCGCGGGCCGAGCAGGAGCGGGCCGACGCGGTGGCGCGCGAGGCTGCGCAGGACGAGCAGCAGGAGCGGGCCGCTCGGGAGCGGCAGCGGGCGGCGGATCGTGCGCAGGCGGAGCGCGAGGAGGCGGCGCGCGTCGAGCAGGAGCGAGTGGATCGTGCGGCTCGCGAGCCCGCGGTGCGTGCGACGGGGGAGTCGGTCGCCGCCGAGGGGTCGCTCGGGGGGTCGCTCGAGGGCGACGCGGCGATCGGCGCCACCGGGGATGCGCCGATCGCGCCCGACGGCCCTGCGGCGGGCGAGGTCGCCGCCGACGCGACGGCGGGGTCCGTCGCATCCGAGGGGTCGCTCGGGGCTGACGCCGCGGCCGCCGAGGTGGCGCGACCGGTCGACGCCGAGGGATCGCCGGAGGGCGAGGGCGTCGCAGACCCGACGCGGGAGCCGGTCGACGCGGAGGGGTCGCCGGAGCGCGACGCCGCCGCCGCTGCGACGGGGGAGCCGGTCGACGCCGACCGCGCGGAGCAGGAGCGCATCGCTCGGGACCGTCGGCGGGAGGACGAGCGTGCGCAGGCGCAGCGCGACGAGTCGGCGCGCATCGAGCAGGAGCGCGGCGACGCGGCGGCGGCGGAGCTCGCGCGGGATGCGGAGCGCGAGCGGGCCGGGCGCGCGGAGCAGCGGGCGGCGGATCGTGCGCAGGCGCAGCGCGACGAGGCGGCGCGCGTGACGCAGGAGGGTGCCGCGCACGAGCGTGCCGAGTCGGATCGTGCGAGCGCGCAGCAGCGGGCGACGGATCGTGCGCAGGCGCAGCGCGACGAGGCGTCGCGGGTCGAGCAGGAGCGCGGCGATGCGGCGGCGCGGGAGCGCATGCAGGGCGAGCAGCAGGAGCGGGCCGCGCGGGAGTGGCAGCGGGCCTCGGATCGTGCGCAGGAGGAGCGCGAGGAGGCGGCGCGCGTCGAGCAGGAGCAGGCCGATCGTGCGGCTCGCGAGCGCGCCGAGCGTGCGGAGCAGGACAGGGCGCAGCGTGCGCGGCAGCGGGCGTCGGAGCATGCGCAGGCGCAGCGCGACGAGGCGGCGCGCACGACCGAGGAGCGAGCCGATGGCGACGCTCGCGAGCGCGCCGAGCGTGGCGAGCGCGAGATGGCCCGGCGGGAGCGGCAGCGCGAGTCGGATCGCGATCGGGCGCGCAGCGACGAGGAGGCTCGCACGCAGCAGGAGCGCGACGACGCGTCGGCACGCGATGCGGCGCGGGACGCCGAGCGGGAGCGCGAGCGACGCGATCGGCAGCGGGCGTCGGATCGCGAGCAGGCGCGCCGCGACGAGGAGGCGCGTGCGCAGCAGGAGCGCGACGACGCGGCGGCGCGAGCCGCGGCGAGGGGTGCAGAGCAGGAGCGCGTGGGGCGCGAGCGGCAGCGTGCATCCGACCGCGCGCAGGCGCGCCGCGACGAGGCTGCGCGTGCGACCCAGGAGCGGCGAGAGCGCGAGGCGATCGAGCAGCAGGCGCGGAGGGAGCGCGAGCGGGCCGAGGACGCCGAGCGCGCGACCGCCGAGCAGGAGCGGCAGGAGCAGCAGGAGGAGGTCAGGAGCGCGGAGGCCGAGCTGCGCAGGGCCCGGAGGGTCGAGGCGGAGCGTGTCGCGAGGGAGCGCGCCCAGGTGCAGCGCGCGGCGGATGCGCGGTCGCAGGAGGCGTCGAGCGGGGGCGGCGGCTCCGGCGAGCGAGCACGCGCGGCGGCGGCACGCGACGCCGGAGGGGCCGTCGATGCTCGGGTCGAGCGCACGGAGGTGCGGGCACCCCGACCGCTGCCCGCGCGGGACGCCGGCGATCCCGTGTCGGCCGTGCAGCGCGGCTCCGAGGCCGACGCCGCCCCGGTCGTCGAGGCCGGCTCGTCGCGCGACGTCGGCTCGTCGCGCAGCGCCGACCCGGTCGTCCGCACCGACCCGGTCGGCCACGCCGCCCCGGTCGTCGACGCGGGCTCGTCGCGCGACGTCGGCTCGTCGCGCGGCGCCGACCCGGTCGTCGGCTCGTCGCGCGACGTCGGCGATGACCCCGCGCAGGCGCCTGCCGCGACGCGTGCGCTCGAGGAGCGCGACGATCCGCAGCAGGCGGCGCCCGAGCAGCAGGCGGCGGCCCCGTCGTCCGCCCCGTCGTCGAGCACCACCTGGATCCCGAAGGCCCCCACGGCGGGCTACGTGCCCGAGGAGGAGGACGAGCACGAGGATCGCGGCGTGCTCCTGCCGGACGGCACGGTCACCGGCGACGACGCCGTCTTCGACGCGCAGTCGTTCTTCGACGACGCGCTCAGCGACGCACGCTGACGACGGGCGGCCGCGTCGCGGTGAACCCCTCGCGACCCTGCGGCCGTGGTCGGGGTGAGGGAAGGGGGTGCCGTGACGTCGATCACCGTGGAGCGGACGGGGTTCGGGATCGTGGTCGCCGAGGACGGCGAGGCCGACGCGGCAGCGCTCCTCGACGGCCTGCCGCCGCTGCGCGCCGCACGGTACCTCACGGCGACGCCTGCCCTGCGGCAGGCGCTGCGCGATGCCGCCCCCGAGGTCGTCGACGCCGTGCTGCCCCATCTCGACGGCACCGTCGTCGTGCCGGATGCAGGGCTCGCCCGCGTCGGCGACGACGGCGCGACGGCCGGCAGCACGCGGCTCGCGCAGGCGCTCGGCGTCGCCGTCATCGCGCCCGAGGGCCGCTTCATCCCCTGCGAGGGCACGCTCTTCTCGGTCGGGGGAGGCGACGGCTGGATCGCGCAGAGCCCACGCGGGGCGCGCAAGCCCGCGGGCAGGCGCTACCCGGCGCCCACCTGGCAGCCGCAGCTGCCCGAGGATCTGCGCGGCGCGGCGCACATCCCGGCAGGGCTGTGGATCACGGCAGGCGCCGAGCCCCGGCACGCCGTGCACCTCGCGGGCATCGCGGTGCGCGAGCGACGCCTGCTCGTCGTCGTGGGCAGCCCCGCGGAGCCCGCGCCCACCGAGGAGCGGCTGCTCGACGTGCTGCGGGCGCTGCCCGTCGAGACGCGCTCGGCGGTCGTGCTCGCGGGCTACGGGCCGGGGAGCCTCCCGCTCGCGACGGCGCGCGCGCTCGCCGCATCCCTCGACCATCCGCTCCGCATCGCGCACGGCGTCGAGATCGACGGACGCCACGTGCGGATCGACGGCGACGAGGCGGCGCCTGTGCCCGCGCTCGCGCTCGAGAGCGTCTGCGACCCGGGCGGCACCGTGACGCTCGAGCGCTGGGCGACGCCCGCCGGGCTCGTCGCCGGCGACGACGGCGCGTACCGGCTGGGGGAGACGCCGAGGGTGCGCAGGTGTGCGGGCGACCGCTGGCTCGTGCACGTCGTGGCCGCCGGGATCGTGGTGCGATCCTCTGACGAGCCGCTCGTGGATCCTGCGGAGCTCGAGACGCCCGCCGACTCGCTCGGCGTCTTCCTGCAGTGCGACGGCGCCGGGCGCCCGGCGGCGCTGCCTGCGCTGCTCGGTCCGCTGCTCGAGCGCCTCGAGCGCGGCGGTCCCGTCTCGATCCATCCGGTCGACGCGGCAGCGAGGCGCGTCGTGCGCGACGCCTACCCGGGGCGGTGGGCGCCGACCGAGGCGCTCGCGATCACCGCCGACGGCAGGCTCGTCGCCGCGGAGGCGGATGCGAGCGGCGACACCGACGTGGAGCGCGTCGCCGACGCGACGGACGCCGAGGTCGTCGCGGATGCCGCCGTCGGCGAGGCCGAGGTCGGCGTCGATGCCCCGGTCGGCCTCGATGCCGAGGTCGTCGTCGCCGAGCTGGTGGGCGATGCGCAGGCCGACGGCGCGTCGGTCGACCCCGCCGCCTCGCAGCTCGTCGCGACCACGCCGGCTGCCGAGCGCGCGACCCGCGCGCTCGATGCCGCGCGGCATGCGAGCGCCGCCCACGCGGGCGTCGCGTCGCAGCCGACCACCTCCGAGCCCCGCACGGCCGACGTGCAGACGACCGTCGCGGCCGTCGTCGGCGGCGATGCGGAGGAGCGGGCGCCGCGCGAGAGCGCCGGCGCGGCGCGACGCCGGGCTCGCGACGCCGAGGTCACGAACGTGCGCAGCGCCGATGACGCGGCGGCGGCCTGGTACGCGGCTGCGCTGCCGCGACGGGTGGCCGAGCCCGCCGAGGACGCGGGGAGCGAGACGCCGAGCGCTCCGCCCGCGCCCGCGGCCAGGGCGGCGGAGCCCGCCGCGCCGCCCGCATCGCCCACGCGTCGCGCGGCCGCCGCCGCCGCGCCGGACGACGAGCCCGTGCGTCCCACGCGCGCCTCGAGCGCGGCACCGATCGACGAGCCCGCGCGTCCCGCGCGTGGCGCTGCGAGCGCCGCGCGGATCGACGAGCCCGTGCGTCCCGTGAGCGCTGCGAGCGCCGCGCAGATCGACGCGCCCGCGCGTGCCGAGCGCATCGACGCGGGCGCGGCGCGATCCGCGCAGCCGGCCTCCACCCCGGGCAGCGCCGCGAGCGACGCGCTGACGCGTGCCCTGCAGGGGTCGGCGGTCGCGCGCTCGCTCGGCGTCGCAGCCCGCGCGACCGTCGCGCCGGCGAACGTGCCGCATCCGACCGACCAGGCGCCCGCTGCCGCCGAGCCGGAGCGCGACGCCGACGACGGATCGACGACGCAGCCCACGACGGAGGCGGCGGCGCCCGCATCCGGGCCCGTCGCGTCGGAGCCTGCACGCCCGGCCGGGGAGGTCGCCGAGCCCGTGCGCGCCGCTCGCGTCGAGCGCAGCGACGCCACCCTCGACGTGCCCGCAGGCGCACGGTCGACCGCCGAGCAGCGGCACCGCGTGCGCACGGCGCTCGGCTCGCGCTACGACGTCGCCAGCCGCACCGTGTCGCAGCTGCTCGCCCAGCAGCCCGGCATGCGCGTGGCGTCCGGCGACCGCTCCGCGATGCTCACGGGACTCTCGCTCGTGCGCGTCTTCGCCACCGACCCGCACGGCGAGTACGACCTCGACTTCCACACGTGCCTCGCCGAGGGCCTCGCGATGCTGCCCACGGCCCGCTCCGTCGTCGTGCGCGGCATCCCGGTCGCCGCCGACGCGGCGACGGGCTCGACGCTGCGGCTGCGAGTGCCGCTCGTCGCCGCAGCGGCCGACGGCCCGGCGGCGGGTCCGTCCGAGGCGCTCATCTGGACGACGAGCGGGCGCAGGCTCGACCGCGTCCTCCACGGCGCTGCCGGCGCCGCCGACGTCGTCCTGCCCGCCGGCGCGCGGCTGCGCGTGCTCGGCAGCGTCGCGGGCTCGGCCCCGAGGCTGCTGCTCGCCGAGGAGGGGACCGACGCCGAGCAGGCGCTCGCGCGACTGCAGGCGGTGGCCGAGGCGCGCGGCGACCTCGGCGCGCACGCGCACGACCGCTGGCTGGGCGACCTCCCGCTGGCAGCATGAGGAGCACCGCGATGACGCACGAGCGCCCCACCGACGACCAGGTCGGCGAGCAGCCGGGCATGCTCGTGGCCGACGTGACCGACGTGACCGACGTGGCCGACGTGGCCGACGTGCCCGAGGTGGCCGACCCTGCCGACGTGGCCGACGTGCCCGAGGTGGCCGACCCTGCCGACGTGGTCGACGCGGTCGACGTGGCCGACCCTGCCGAGGTCACCGGCCCGATCGGTCCGCAGCCCGCGCCCGATGCGCCCTCCGTCGACCCGACCCCCGCCGCCCTCGTCGAGCACGACGCGACCGGCGTCGCCCCGGGGGCGCGGCCACGCCGCGAGCCACGCGGCGTCCGCGCCGGGCAGCGGATGCGCGGCTTCCTCCACGGCGTCGCCGCACGGCTCGCGCACCGTCGGAGCCCCGCCCCGCCGAGGGTCGCTCGCGTGTTCGACGGCCACCGCGACGGCCGGCCCTGGTTCGCGCCCGAGCATCGCGTCGTCGTCGACCGGGCCGAGCGCGACGGCCTGCTCGCGCTGCTGCGCTCCGGCTCGGTCGTCGTGCACGCCGCGCGGCCGCTGCGCGACGACCTCGGCGACCACGACGCCGCCGTCCCCGCATCCCTGCGCTCGGACGGCACGTGGATCTGGAGCGACGCCTCCGCGTACTACCTCGAGCGGCACTGGATCGCGCCGGATGCCGAGCTCGTCGCGCACCTGCGCACCGCCGGTCCGCCGGCGGCCATCGACGCGAAGACCTGGCAGCGGCTCTCGGCCGCCATCCGCCCCGACGCCTGGGAGGGCACGACATGGCCACTCGACTGATCGCGCAGGAGCGCTCGGTGCTCACCGTCGCCGCCGACAACCCCGACTGCCATCAGTCGATCGCGTCGGCCGTGGCATCCGCGAACGACGGCGACGTCATCTCCATCCGCCCGGGCGTCTACCGCGAGTCGGTCACGATCGACCGCGCCGTCTCGCTCTCGGGCGTCGGCGACGCCGGCGAGGTGCGCATCGAGGGCACCGGCGGCCCCGCGGTGCGCAGCGCAGCCGTCGAGGTGCGCGTCTCGGGCGTGACGATCGCCCGCGCCGAGGGCGACGTGGCCGTCGACGTCGAGTCGGGTGCGCTGTCGCTCGACGACTGCACGATCGAGGCGTCGACGGAGGTCGCGCTCGTGGTGCGTGCCGAGGCGCAGCTGTCGATGCACGACACGAGCGTCGCGAACGACGTGGGCGCGGGCGTGCTCGTCTACGAGGGGGGCCGCACGGAGATGTCGGGTGGCAGGCTGCACGACGTCGCGACGACGGCGCTCGTGGTGCGCGGCCCGAGCGCCGCGCACCTCGTCGACGCCGCCATCGCGTCGGCGCAGGGCGGGCTGCTCGTCGCCGACGGCGGCCAGCTCACGATCGTGCGCGGCACGATCGGCGCGATCGCGAACGCGGCCATCACGGTCGAGGGCGGCGCGAGCCTCGACGCGACCGGCACCGTCGTCGCCGACAGCGACGGCATCGGCCTGCTCGTCACCTCCGGCGGCTCCGCGACGCTCGCCGACGTCACGATGCGGCACCTCGGCGGCCAGGGCGTCGTCGGCATGGCAGACGCGAGCATCGAGCTCTCCGGCGTCGGCATCCACGACGGCGCGACGCATGCGCTGCACCTCATCGAACGCGCACGGCTCACGGGGGAGACGTGCGAGCTGCGCGGCGCAGGGCACGATGCCGTCGTCGTCGCGGGCTCGGCGTCGCTCACGCTCGCCGACTCCACGATCCAACGGCCCGGCGGCACCGGCGTGACGGTCTCCGACGAGGCGACCGCTGCGCTCACGAACGTGCGCATCGTCGAGCCCGAGGGGGAGGGAGCCGTCGCGCGCGACGCCGCGCGGCTCGTGCTCGAGGGCGGCTCGGTGCGCGGTGGCAGGCACGGCGTCGCGTGGGAGGACTCGTCGACCGGCGCGCTGCGGCGCACGCGGGTCGTCGACGTCGCGGGCGAGGCCGTGCGCGTCGACCCGGACGCCGACGTCGAGCTCGACGGGCTGCGGCAGGCCGACGACGAGGATGCGCACGACGGCGCCCCCGCTCGGGAGCGCGCCGACGGCGACGGCGCCCGTCGTGCGGAGCCCGAGCAGGCGCCGGGAGGCGAGAGCGAGCTCGAGCGCCTCCTCGCCGAGCTCGACCAGCTCGTCGGCCTCGACAGCGTCAAGCGCCAGGTGGAGACGCTCGTGCGCATGCACCAGATGGCGGAGCGCCGTGCCGAGGCCGGGCTGCCCTCGCCGCCCGTCTCGCGGCACCTCGTCTTCGCGGGCTCGCCCGGCACGGGCAAGACGACGGTCGCCCGGCTCTACGGCCGCATCCTCGCCGCCCTCGGCGTCGTGCGCACCGGCCAGCTCGTCGAGGTCGCGCGCCCCGACCTCGTGGCGGCCGTCATCGGCGGCACGGCCATCAAGACGACGGAGATGTTCGACAAGGCGCTCGGCGGCGTGCTGTTCATCGACGAGGCCTACGCGCTGTCGAAGGACGGCGGGTCGAGCAACGACTTCGGCGGCGAGGCCATCGACACGCTCGTGAAGCTCATGGAGGACCACCGCGACGACGTCGTGGTCATCGTCGCCGGCTACACGAACGACATGCGCACGTTCATGGCGGCGAACCCCGGCCTGTCCTCGCGGTTCTCGCGCACCATCGAGTTCACCGACTACTCCTCCGCCGAGATGGTGACGATCGTCGAGGGCCTCTGCAGGGCGAACCACTACAGCCTCGAGTTCGAGACGCGCGCCGCGCTGCACGACTACTTCACGAAGCTGCCGCGCGACGAGACCTTCGGCAACGGCCGCACGGCCCGCAAGGTGTTCGAGGAGATGCTCGGCAGGCAGGCGTATCGGCTGGGCACCGCAGACGAGGTCGACGCGTTGACGCTCACCCGGCTCGTGCCCGACGACCTCGGGCCGCTGCCCGGATCCTCGATCGGCGCGGGCGTCGGTCGCGTCGACGACGAGCGCGTCGAGCAGCTGCTCGGCACGCTGCGCGAGCTCGTCGGGCTCGACGGCGTGAAGGAGGAGGTGCAGGGGATGGTCGACCTGCTGACCTCCGCGCGGCGCAGGCAGGCGGCGGGGCTGCCGGCGCCCTCCCTCAGCAGGCACCTGATCTTCGCCGGCCCTCCAGGCACGGGCAAGACGACGGTCGCGCGCCTCTACGGCTCGCTCCTCACGGCGCTCGGCGTCCTCGCCCAGGGGCAGGTCACCGAGGTGTCGCGCGCCGACCTCGTCGGCGAGTACGTCGGGCACACGGCGCGCAGGACGACGGAGGCCTTCGATCGCGCCCGCGGCGGCGTGCTCTTCATCGACGAGGCGTACACGCTCGCCTCCGGCGGCGGAGGCGGCAACGACTTCGGCAAGGAGTCGGTCGACACGCTCGTGAAGCTCATGGAGGACCACCGCGACGAGGTCGTCGTGATCGCGGCGGGCTACGAGCGCGAGATGGATCAGTTCCTCGCGACGAACCCCGGCCTCGACTCGCGCTTCTCGCACCGCGTGCGGTTCGCGAACTACACGCCCGACGAGCTCGTGACCATCGTGAACCAGCATGCGACGAGCTCGGGCTACGAGTGCACGGGCTCCACGGTCGCGGCGCTGCGGGGCCACTTCACCGCCGTCGACCGCTCGGCGTCGTTCGGCAACGGCCGGTACGCGCGGCAGGTCATGGATGCGGCGATCGCCAACCATGCCCGGCGCACGCGGGCGATCGACGACCCGTCGATGGACGACCTCGTGCTGCTGCTGCCGGAGGACGTGCCGCTGCCCGAGGCGATCGGCGCGTGACGGCGCGCGCTCGGCCGCACGCCGAGCCCGCGCATCGCGCCGCGCGCAGCAGCGCGCCCGCCGGATCCTCGGATCCGACGGGCGCGAAGCCGTGCGTCAGGCTGCGAGCGCCGTCTGCGAGCGCATCGTGCGCAGCGCGTGGAACACGCGGCTCTTCACGGTGCCCACGGGCACGCCGAGGCGCTCGGCGGCGGATGCGGTGGTCTGGTCGGCGAGGTACACCTCCGCGAGCGTCCTGCGGTGCGCCTGCGAGACGTGCGCGAGCAGCTCGGTCACGAGCACCCGATCCTCGACCTCGCGGGCCGGGTCGTCGAGCGCGGCCGCGCGCTCCTCGTCGAACTCCGACCAGGCGATCTCGGTGGGGCGCGCTCGTCGGGCCCGGTGGTGGTCCATGGCGATGTTGTGCGTGACGCGCGTCAGCCATCCGCGCACGGATCCCTGCTGCTCGGTGAGGCGGTCGAGGTGCCGCCATGCGCGCAGCAGGGTCTCCTGCACGACGTCCTCCGCGGCGGCGACGTCGCCGCCCATGAGGCTCGTCGCGTAGCGCACGAGTCCGTGTCGGTGCGCGGCGACGAGCTCGTCGAACGCGGTGGTGCTGGTGGTGGTGGCGCGGGGTGCTGCGGTGATGGCCATGATCGGGTCCCTCCGTCGGTCGACGTCCGGTTCGATCGTCCGACCGCGCGGAGGCGCTGTCTCTGGGCCCATCCCTCCCTTCGGGAGGTCGGCCCGAGGCCGACGGTAGGGGTGTCCCTACGGCTGCATCACGTGCCGCATCGCACGGCGGCCGGCTCGGCGCCTGCGAGGTTCTCCCAGCGGATCTCCGAGAACGTGAGGTCGAGGTCGCCGCTCGCGAGCGCGAGGAAGGGCGTGTCGACGGCCTCGGCGGCGAGCCCGGCCTCCGTGAAGCACGACGCGGGGATGACGACGTGCTGCGTGGCGCCCTCGTCGATGCCGTTGATCGTGCTCGTCATGTCGACCGACGCGCCGCACGGGTAGCCGCAGTGCGCGGCGATCTCGATGCGCTCGGCGGCGCCCGCGTTGCGGGTGACGTCGAAGACGAGCGCTCCGTCGTCGGCGGCGATGGCGGCGAGGTCGAGCACGTCGGCGGTGCTCTGCGCGTACATCTGGGCCGGTCCGCCGCTCGTCCAGCTCGCTCGCAGGCCGGCGTCGGTCTGGGTGAGGGTCAGGTGCGGGCGGGTCGCCTCGCCCTCGGCGAGGGCCGTCGACCCCCACACGCCCGACTCGTCGTTCGACTGCACGAACCATCCGAGCCCGGCCGTCGAGCTGCCGCCCGTGAGGATCGGCGAGGCGACGGTCGCGATCTGGGTGTCGCCGGCGTCGGGGTCGTCGGGCGCGGAGGCCGTGACGGTGGGCGGCGTGCTCGCGGACTCGCTCGCCTGCGCCTGCTGCGTGGAGGGAGGGTTGGCGCCTGCGACGTCGGATGCGCTCGCGCGTCCGAGCACGACGGCCACGACGATGGCCGCGACGACGAGTGCGGCGAGGGCGACGCCGGCGAGGATCGCCGTGCCGCGCGGCACCCGGGGGCGCGTCGCCGTCGCTCGCGGCGCTCGCCAGGCGCCCGCGTCGTCGGATGCGGGCGCCGCCGTGGCAGCCGGGCTCGTCGTCGTCGCGGGCTCGCCGGCGGCGAGCGCCCTCGCGTGCTCGGCCGCGCCGAGGGCGACGGTGAACTTGGGGTGGTGGGTGGCGGCGACGGGCCCGCCGACGCGCGCGACCTCCTCGGCGACGAGCGGGATGCGCGACGAGCCGCCGGCGAGGATCACGACGTCGACGGCGTCGGCGTCGATGCCGGCCGAGTCGATCGTGCGCAGCAGCGCGGCGACCGCGAGCTCGACCGAGGGGCGGATGCCGCGCTCGAGGTCGGCGCGCGCGATCGTGAGCGCGTGGTCGGCGTCGTCGAACGGCAGCCGCACGACGGTCTCGTCGCGCACCGACAGCGCCTCCTTCGCGCTCGTGCACGCGTCGTCGATCGCGACGAGCATCGCGGCGTCGTCGGGGTCGGCGGCGTCGAGCGCCGAGATGCGGCCGCCGGTGCGCTGGTCGAGCAGGCCGCGGATCACGTCGTCGAAGTCGTCGCCGCCGAGGTGCTCGACGCCCTCGGGGGTGCCGAGCACCTCGAAGCCGCCTGCGGCCATCCGCAGCACCGTCGCGTCGAACGTGCGCCCGCCGAGGTCGAAGACGGCCACGATCGCGCCCTCCTCGAGCCGACGCTCGCGGGCGACGGACGTCGCGGTGGCGACGGGCTCGGTGACGATCTCGTCGATCACGACGCCCGAGAGCTCGCCGATGCGTGCGAACTGCTCGCTGCGGTAGGGGCCCCACGCGGCGGGGCACGTGAGCACCACGCGCTCGGGCGGTGCGCCCTGCTGCTCGACGATCTGAGCCACGACGTCGCGCAGCTGTGCGGCCATCAGCGTCTCGGGCGGGAAGCCCGCCCCGCCGACGATGATCGGCGTCGGGTCGCCGAGACGGCGCTTGAACCCGCGCACGAGCCGCGCGGGCTCGCCGTCGGCCGCGGCGTCGAGGGCGGCCTGGCCGGTGAGGATGGCCCCATCCGCGGCGCAGAACGCGGCGGATGGCACGACGAGCAGCGGGGAGAGCTGCGCGGCTCGCGTGCCCAGGTCGTCGCCGATCGCTGCCGCGATCGACGTGGTGCCGAGGTCGACGCCGATGGAGTATCGCACGGTGCTGACGATAGACGACGGGGGCGACGGGAGTGTGGCGTCGACCGCCTTCCACGGCGACCCGGCATCGCAATAGCATGAGCCCGGATCCCGCTGCGGCGGGGTGGGACGGCGTGCGAGAGGCGGGGGATCGATGCGTGTCGCGATCGCCGACGACGGCTCGCTCTTCCGCGAGGGCCTCGTGCTGCTGCTCGACGCCGCGGGCCACGAGGTCGTCGCCGCCCACGACGACGGCGACCAGCTGCTCGCGACGCTCGGCGAGCAGCACGTCGACATCGCCGTGCTCGACATCCGCATGCCGCCGGGCGAGGAGGGCGGGCTCTCGACGGCCACGCGCATCCGCGCGCGCCACCCCGAGGTCGGGCTGCTGCTGCTGTCGCACTACGCCGAGTCGCACTACCTGCGCACGATGCTGTCGATCGGCACGGAGGCCATCGGCTATCGCCTCAAGGAGCGCATCGCGGGCGTGCGCATGCTGAACGACACGCTCGAGCGCATCATGGCGCGGGAGATCGTCATCGAGCCGGCGCTCGCGAGCCGGCTCGTCGAGATCGGCGAGCACCGCGACGGCGTCGTCGGCGCGCTGGGCGCGCGCGAGCTCGACGTGCTGCGGCTCATGGCCGAGGGGCGGGCGAACCGCTCGATCGCCGAGGAGCTCTTCGTGTCGGTCAAGGCGGTCGAGAAGCACGTCGCCTCGCTGTTCGTGAAGCTCGGCATCCCCGCCGACGCGACGATGCATCACCGCAGGGTGCTCGCCGTGCTCACGTACCTGCAGGCGCAGAAGGTCGGCGGCGGCGGGCGATGACGGCGCACGCCGCCCCGCGCGGGGTCGTCGAGCTCGTCGCGACGACCCCGCGCGAGGCGCTGCTGCCCGCGCTGCTCGAGCACGTCGCGCGCGGCGTCGCGACCCGCGGGGAGCCGGTGCCGCAGGTGCGGCTGCTGCGACGCCTGGCCGACGGCCATCACCAGCAGCTCGCCGTCTGGCCGGAGGAGGCGGTCGCGCCGAGCGGGGATGCCTCGCGGCATCCCGTGCCCGGCGTCGGCGTGCTCGAGATCCGCCCGCGTCCCGACCTGGCGAGCGCACGCCGGGCCGTGCTCGTCGACGAGGCCTGCGCGTGGATCGGCGCGACCGTGCGGGCGGCGCGCGCCATGCGAGGGCTCGACCGCGCCCGGCGAGCAGCCGTGCAGCGCGAGGGGGAGGCCGAGCGCGCGCAGGTCCGTGCGGCGCGCGTGCGGGAGGGCGAGCGCATCCGCCTCGTCGAGACGGTCACGACCGCGACGGTGCATGACCTCGCCGCGCTGCGCGGCATGCTCGCCCAGCCGGCGGACGAGCTCGACTGGTCCGGGGTGCACGCGCTCGCCGACCGGGTCATCGACGACCTGCGCGACGCCGTGCGGGGCGTGTTCCCCGCGATGCTGCCGGAGCGGGGCGTCGAGGAGACGCTGCGCGAGCTCGCGGCCGCGCTGCCCGTGCACGTCGACGTCGATGGCGACCTCGGGCGACGGGCGGGCTGGGACGTCGAGTCGGGGTTCTACCACGCCGTGGCTAGGGCGATGACGGCGCTCGCGAGGGCGGGCGCTCGCATGCGGGTCGTGCTGCGCCGCGGGGCCGCGCTCGTCGCGACGATCGAGGGCTCGGGGGCGCTCGAGGCGGCCGCCGTCGCGCGCGCGCTCGGTGCGGATGCCGAGCGCATCGGCTCGCTCGGCGGCGAGCTCTCGACGCGAGCGCTCGACGACGTCGGCCGCGTCGAGGTCGTCGTGACGATGCCGGATCGCAGCGAGGTCACGTCGCTGCCCATCGCGGGCGCGCAGATCGCGGCGCGGCCCGTGCACGGCAGGGTGTCGACGCTCGTCGAGACCGCCGGGCTGCCCCCGGACGAGCTCGAGGACTGCCGCGACGCCCTCGTGGCCCCCGTGGCGCTGCTCGTCGTGCAGGGGCCGCTGCCCGCGCCCATGCCGGGCGTGCAGACGCTCCTGTGCGATGCGGCGCCCGACGTCGCGCTCGCCGAGCAGATCCACGCCCGCGACGGGCGGTGGGGCGACGTCGACGCGGTCGTGTGCGCGCTCGCGCCGCGTCCGGGCTTCGCTGCGGCGCTCCGGCACGAGCAGCTGCTGTTCCGCGACGGCACCGCACCCGCGGAGGCGGTCGCGGCGCTCTCGGCGAGGGCGCCCGTGCTCGCAGCGCGCCGCGTGCTCGCGCGGCTCGCCGCGCATGCCGCGCGGGAGGACGACGCGTCGCTGCGCTGGCAGATCGACGAGCTGCGCGCCGCGGCGCACGAGCTGGTCGAGGATCGGCTGCTCGACGAGGTCGCGAGCGGCACGGCGGCCGAGGTGGTCGACGCGGAGGCGGCGCGGCTCGCAGGCGCCGAGGGCGGCGAGGCGCGCACGAGGCTCCGCCTGCCGCCGGACGCCGATGCCGAGGGCGTGCGGGTCGCGGCGCTCGCGGCGGTCGAGCACTGGCAGCGGGTGGCTGCGCGGCCGGGGCTCGACAGCGCGGGGCGCAGGGCGGCCGACGTGCTGCAGCGCAGCGCCGCGGGGCTCCTCGTGCGCTGACGCCGCGTCAGTACGGAGCGGAGGCCACGACGCGCGTGCCCGCGCCGGGCGTCGAGCGCACCTCGAGCGCGCCGCCGATGGCCTCGATGCGCTCGGCGAGGTGCGCGAGGCCGCCCACCTCGCCACCCGCGTCGAAGCCGGGTCCGTCGTCGCGGACCTCGACGCGCGCGCGTCCGGCGTCGAGCCGCGCCTCGACGGCGATCCTCGCGCCCCCTGCGTGCTTGCGGGCGTTGCTCACGGCCTCGAGCGCGGCGTAGTAGAGCGCCGACTCGACGGCCGGCATGAGCCTCGGGATGTCGGCCCGCACGACGACGCCGGGGCCTGCGAGCGCCTGCAGGGCACCCTGCAGGCCCGAGGTCGCGAGGGCCTTGGGCAGCACGCCCCTCGCGGTCGCGACGAGGAGCGACTCCGCGGCGTCGAGCTGCGCGCGCAGCGCGGCGAGCCGCACCTCGCCGTCCGGCTCGAGCCGGCGGTGGTCGGCGAGCGCGATCGACATCCGCAGCGCGACGAGATGGTGCTGCGCGCCGTCGTGCAGGTCTCGCTCGAGGCGGCGCCGCTCATGCTCCATGTCCGCCGAGGCGCGCCATCGCGCGTCGTCGATGCGTGCGACGGCCTCCTGCTGCCTGCGCCTCGCATGCCACGTCGCATCCTCGGCGGCGTACGGCGTGAGCAGCAGCAGGAGCGGCTGCCACGCCTCCGGCGCGGGCATCGCATCGGCGGGCGCGACGATCGCGACCACGTCGGGGTTCGCGCCGAGCACGAGCGTCGCGGCGTCGTCGTCCGCTCGTGCGCCGCGCGCGCTCCAGCTCAGCGACTTCGCGCCGAGCCGCAGCTCGCAGCGCGTCGCGCCGATGGCCTCGGCCACGATGCCGACGAGCGTCGACGGCGGCGGCGGCGTCTCGGTCTCGAGCAGCGCGGCGGTCAACGCCGCGCCGATCCTGTCTGCGGCGCGCATGCTGCTGCTGCCGCGCCCGGGTCAGACGCCCAGCTCGTCGAGCGCCGCCTCGAGCGTCTCCTGCTCGGCGGAGGGCTCCGCGCCGTCCTCGGGCACGACGAGCACGCCGTAGCCGTCGTCGACGGGCACGACGAGCCCCACGACCTCGCCGCCGACGACGACCTCGAGCACGGCGTCCGCGCGGCCACCGTCGAGGGTGAAGGGCGTGCCCTCCTCGTCGTCGCCCGCGGGCACCTCGGCCATGTACGAGGACTCCTCGCGCTGCGGGCCTCGCAGCAGCACGTCCGTGCCGTGGTGGTCGAAGTGGAGCGCGGTCTCGGCGACCGCCTCCACGAATGCGTCGTCCAGATCCGTCATGTCCCAAGCCTCTCGCGTGCGACGCGTCGACCGCCACCCGGTTGCGGCCGTGGCGGTCAGCGCACGTCCTCGTCGGGGTCCTCGCCCAGCAGCGCTCGCCGTGCGCGCTCGCGCTCCGCCGCGTCGATGCGGCCGGCTGCGAACGCCTCGTCGAGCTCGGCGAGCCGCTGCTCGAGGGGTGCGTCGTCGGGTGCGGAGGGCGAGGGCGGGCCGGAGGCCGACGCTCGGTCGTCGTCGCGCGACCAGGGCCGCCTGGGCAGCGGCGGCGCGCCGTCCTGCAGCTCGCGATTGCGACGCATGGCCGCGACCATGGCCGCGATGCCGACGACGCCCGCGGCGACGACGACGACCGCGATGAGGATGCGCAGCCATTCGGGCATGCCCGACGCGGGCAGCAGGATGGCGGGGAGGTCGGTGGCGGCCATGCGCCCACGCTACGCGCGTCCGCGGCGCGACGAGCAGCCCGCATCGTCATGCTGCACGAACCGACCACCCGCCGCAACGGCCTGCTGCGGCGTCGCGGCGCGCGCCTACGGTCGCATCGGGCGGGCCCAGGGGCGTCGGCCGAGGACGAAGGAGTCGAGGATGCGCAGGGGACGGATGGCGGTGGTCGCGGCGGGAGCCGCGACGGTGCTGGCGATGACGGGGTGCGGCGGAGGGTCGGCGAACGGCCCGATCGAGTTCACCGACGAGACCGAGGATGCGCTCGAGGTGTGGGGCTTCGAGAACGCCGACGACGTGGGCCAGTCGCGGCTCGACCACGCCGCCGCGCAGCTCGACGGCGTCGAGATCGAGATCGACGCGGCGGCGTTCGACGCGCAGCGCTTCACGGCGCAGGCGGCGAGCGGCGACCTGCCCGACGTCGTGCAGATGGATCGCAACTTCGTGGCGACGTACGCGGCGCAGGGCCTCATCGTGCCGCTCGACGAGTGCATGGCGCTGCAGGACGTCGACCCTGCCGAGCGCTGGTACCCGCAGGTCGCGGCCGACGTCAC
Source organism: Agrococcus sp. GCM10030265 (assembly GCF_042666675.1). Classification (NCBI taxonomy): domain Bacteria; kingdom Bacillati; phylum Actinomycetota; class Actinomycetes; order Micrococcales; family Microbacteriaceae; genus Agrococcus; species Agrococcus sp. GCM10030265. The sequence goes on along the minus strand of NZ_JBHTCZ010000001.1, from coordinate 59,873 downwards.
CTACGACGACCAGGTGTGGGGCGTGCCGCAGTTCTACCAGCCGCCGCTCGTGCTGCTCAACGAGCGCGTGCTCGCGGAGTCCGGGCTCGACGCATCCGCGTTCGACCTGACGGATGCGGACGGCGTCGTCGCGGCGGCCGAGCAGATGACGGTGCTCGAGGGCGGCGTGCCCACGCGCATCGGCTTCGACCCGCAGGGCGTGTCGAAGGCGGCGCTGTGGATGCTCGCGTTCGGCGGCAGCATCGTCGACGACGAGGGCGTGCCCTCGCTCGACGACCCGGCGAACCTCGAGGCCATCGAGTTCCTGCAGCAGGTGTACGACGCGCAGGGCGGCTACGCGGAGGTGCGTTCGTTCGTCGACGCCTTCGACCTCTTCGGCGACGGCAACCCGTACGTGACCGACCAGGTCGGCGCGGCGGTCTTCGACCAGTGGTACGTCAACGTGCTCACGCCGTACGCGGCGCAGGTCGAGCTCGGCGCGACGCCGCTCGTCGATGCCGAGGGCGCGCCGTTCACGGCGGCGAGCGGCCAGGCGTTCGTCGTGCCGATCGGCGCGGAGCATCCGTCGGCGGCGTGCCGGTGGATGCTCGAGCTCACGAGCGAGGACGCGTGGATGGCGGCGGGCGAGGCGCGTGCCGAGACGACGGCGGCCGAGCCGGAGCGCAACGGCATCAACGCGGGCCTCTTCACGGGCTCGCCCGCTGCCGACGAGGCCGTGCGCGCCGAGTTCGTGCAGGAGACCGACTACCCGGGCTTCGACTCCACCATCCAGGCGTACTACGACGTCGCGGCCGAGGGCGTCTCCTTCGGTGCGACGCCCGCCGGCCAGCAGCTGCAGTCCGAGCTGCAGGATGCGGTGCTCTCGACCCTGCTCGGCGAGGCGAGCGCCGAGGATGCGCTCGCCGATGCGCAGGACGCCGCGATGCGCGCCTACGACCAGGTCTCGGGCGGCTAGGCGCTCGGCCGCCCGCGCCGCGGCGCCCGCCCTCGGGCGGCGTCGCGGTCGGCGTCGTGCCCGGCAGCGCCGGTGGCCGCTCGGCGGTCGCGGGCGTCGGCGATCGTCAGCGCGGCGTCGGCACGAGCTCGACGTCGAGCGAGCCGGCGTCGACGGTCGCGAGCATGACGGTGCCGACGGGCTGACGGCGGCGGTCGGTGGGCGAGCCGGGGTTCAGCAGCCGCAGACCGCTCGGCGTCGTGGTGTCCCAGGGGATGTGCGAGTGGCCGAAGACGAGCACGTCGCACGGCTCGCTCGCCCCGGGTCCGAAGCGCTCGTCGCAGCGGCGCTCGCGACCGGCTGCGGCACCGGTCTCGTGCACGACGGCGATGCGCACGCCCTCGACCTCCACGCGCGCCACCTCGCCGAGGCGCGCCCACAGCTCGTCGCCGTCGTTGTTGCCCGCGACGCCCACGACGCGGCGCGCGCGGCGCTCGAGCTCGTCGAGCAGGTCGACGTGCACCCAGTCGCCCGCGTGGACGACGACGTCGACGTCCTCCACGAGCCCCCAGACCTGCTCCTGCATCGCCTTCGCGCGCGTGGGCAGGTGGGTGTCGGCGATCAGCAGCAGCCTCGTCGTCATGCCTGCGAGTCTGCCCGCTCCGGGATGCGCGCCCAGGGGGTCGACGCGGCGGCGATCGCGAGGCAGGCGACGACGGCGGCCGCAGCGAACGCGGCGCCGAGCCCCACGGAGGGTGCCGCGACGCCCACGACGGCGGCGCCGACGGCCTGGCCGAGCACGAGCACGACGAACAGCATCGCCGTGCCGGGCGCGGCGCGGCGGGCGTCGATGGCGCGCGTCCAGGCGATGAGCACGCCCGAGCCGGCGGTGTAGCCCCAACCGAACGCCGCGCAGCCCGCGAACGCCACGATGGTCGACGACGGTGCCACGGCGAGTGCTGCCGTCGCCGCGGCGACCGTGCCGATCGTGACCGCCCAGGCGCGGCGCGGGCCCATGGCGTCGAGGGCGCCGGCGCTCGCGACCGCGAGCGCTCCACCGGCGCCGAGCGCGGCCCAGGCGACGATCGACGTGCCCTCGTCGGCGCCCGCGTCGACGAGGATGGTGCGGCCGAAGCTCCAGGTCGCGGCGGATGCCGCGCCCATGAGCAGCGCAGCGGTCACGACGGGGCCGTGGGCGCGCATCCACGCGAGCGAGGGCGCGGGCGCGCGCGGTGCAGCCCCGCGCGGGCCGCCCTCGCGGTGCGCGGCGATCGTCGCGACGGCGGCGATCGCGGCCGCGGCAGCCGCGACGACCCACACGGCACGCCAGTCGTCGAGCACGAGCGCGAGGATCGCCGCCGCGACGAGCCCGGGTCCCGTCCCCGCGTTCACGACCGACTGCAGCCGCGGCTGCTCGCGCGTGGCGCGATCGGTCGCCAGCAGCGCCACGAGCGCGGGCGAGGCGAGCCCGGCCCCCGAGGAGGCGGCGATCGCGGCGGCGGCGAACGCCGCGGCGTCGGCGGCGCACGCCATGCCGACGGCGCCGAGCGCCGCACCCGTGCCCGCCAGGGCGACGAGGGTGCGCGGTCGTCGGCTCGCGAGCAGGAAGCCGGCGACGGCGCCGACGCAGTAGACGGCGGATGCCCCGGCCGAGATGGCGCCCGCCGCGGGGGCCGTGAGCAGCAGGTCGCGCTGCACGTCGGGCAGCAGCAGTCCGTAGGCGAGCCGCACGAGCCCGTAGGCGCTCGCGATCAGCGCGAGCCCGGCGGCGACGAGCGCGAACGATCCGAGCCGCCCCGAAGACAAAAACGATCGTTTCACTTTTGCAGTCTACGGTGGGGGGATGGCGATGCGCACCTCCACCCGGGAGCGCCTGCTCGACGCCGCAGACGCGCTCTTCGCCGCCCGCGGCATCGCGGCGACGCCGGTCGACGCCGTGCTCGCGCGCGCCGGGGTCTCGAGCGCCACCCTCTACCGCGGGTACGCGAGCAAGGAGGCGCTGCTCGCCGCCGTGCTCGAGCGCCGCCACCGCGAGTGGATCGCATGCTGGGATGCCGCGATCGAACGCGCATCCGACGCCGACGGCAGGCTCCTCGCCGTATTCGACGCGCTCGACGACTTCCGCGACCGACCGCTCGGCTCGCGCTGGTGCGCCTTCCTCGGCGCCGCGGCCGAGTACGCCGACGCGCCCGCCGAGGTCGCCGACGCCGTGCGGCTCGACACCGACGCGCTGCGCACGCGCCTCGCGCGGCTCGCGCACGAGGCGCACGTCGACGACCCGGCGGCGCTCGCCGAGGGCCTGCTGCTCGTCGTCACGGGCGATCTCGCGATGCGGCTGCGCGCGCCTCGCCACACGACGAGCACGGCCCGAGCGGTGGCCGCGACGCTCGTCGCCGCGGCCGCCGCGCGCTAGCCCTTCCTGCCCTGCGTCGCGATGCCCTGCACGAAGTAGCGCTGCCCGAAGGCGAAGAGCAGCAGCATCGGCAGCGTCACGAGCAGCGCCGCCACCATCACGAGCTGGTAGTCGCCGTGCCCGCCGTTCGTCGGGCTGAAGCGCGTCATGGCGCTCGCGATGCCGAGCGGCACGGTGTAGCCCTCCTCCGACCCCGTGTTGAGGTAGATGAGCGCCGCCTGCAGGTTGTTCCACGACGCCTGGAACTCGAACAGCAGCACGATGATGAACGACGGCACCGACAGCGGGAAGGCGATGCGCCAGAACATGCCCCACGGCCGCAGCCCATCCACCGTCGCCGCCTCGAACAGCTCGCGCGGCAGCCCCAGGTAGAACTGCCGCTGCAGGAAGATGTAGAACGCGGAGCCGAAGAGGTTCGCACCCCACAGCGGCACGTTCGTGCCCACGAGGCCCAGCTCGTTCCAGATGAGGTACTGGGGCACGAGCGTCACGGCGCCCGGCAGCATCATCGTCGCGAGCACGATGCCGAACAGGACGCCGCGGCCGGGGAAGCGGAAGTAGGCGAAGCCGAACGCGACGAGCGACGACGACACCGCGACGAGCACGGCGGCGAGCACCGCGATGAGCAGGCTGTTGCCGACCCATGCCGCGAGCGGCAGCTGGTCGAAGACCTCCACGTAGTTCTCGGGCGTGAACGTCTCGGGCCACAGCCGGTTGTCGAAGACCTCGCCGCGCGGCTTGAGGCTCGCGGCGAGCAGCCACAGCAGCGGGTAGAGGAACAGCGCCGAGATGACGAGCAGCAGCGCCCAGCGCACGATCTGCCCCGCCCATCCCCACGCCGTGAGGGGTCGGTTCCGCCGGTCGCCGAGACGCCGCCTGCGCCGCGGGGGCGGTGCGGCCGCGCCGGTCTGCACCGCGGTCGCCGCCTGGGTGGTGGCAGTCATCAGCGCTCGCTCTCGTAGTAGACGAACCGGTTGCCGACCCGCAGCTGGATGAGCGAGATGACCAGCACGATGACGAACAGCAGCCAGGCCATCGCCGCCGCGAACCCGAAGTCGAACTGCCGGAACGCCTGCTGGAACAGGTAGATCGCGTAGAAGACGGATGCGTCGGACGACGCCTGGACCTGATCGCGGTGGAACAGCAGGAAGGCCTGGTCGAAGATCTGGAAGGCGGCGATCGTGAGCACGAGCACGTTGAAGAAGATCGCGCCCGAGATCATCGGCAGCGTGATCGACCAGAACCGGCGCACGGGGCCCGCGCCGTCGAGCTCGGCGACCTCGTACAGGTCTCGCGGCACCTGCTGCAGCGCCGCGAGGAAGATCACCATGGTGCCGCTGACGCCCCAGATGGTCATGAGCACGATGGAGGGCTTGATCCAGGCCGGGTCGACGAGCCACTGCGGGCCGTCGATGCCGAAGGCGGCGAGGCCGCGGTTGATCGCACCCTGGCTGCCGTTCAGCAGCAGCAGGAAGACGGACGCCGTCGCGACGGCGGGCGTCATCTTCGGCAGGTAGAAGACGGTGCGGAACAGGGCCGAGCCCTTGCGCAGGCTGCTCAGCAGCAGCGCGAGGCCCAACGCGACGGCGATCTCGAGCGGCACCGCCATGACGGCGTAGTACAGGGTGTTGGCGAGCGCCGTCGCGACCATGGGGTCCTCGACGAGGCGCTCGTAGTTCGCGAACCCCGCGGGCGTCGCCGTGTTCGTCGCGAGCTGATACCTCGAGAACGAGATGACGAGGCTGTAGACCATCGCGCCGAGCGTGAACACGAGGAAGCCGACGACCCAGGGCGAGATGAAGAGGTAGCCGGCGATCGCCTCCCTGCCGCGCATCGTGCGATGCCATGGGCGCCGCTCGCGCTCCCGGGGCGGATCGCCGCCGGTCGCCGTGGTGCGTCGTCGGTCGTCGGGCGCCGTCGCCCTCGTCTCGCTCACCGCCATCGTGTCGCCTTCCCGCGCGCGCGGCGCCCGGGCGCCGCTGCTCGGACGCTAGGAGCGCTGCTCGCGCTTCGGCAGGTGCTTGCGGCGAGCAGCGCCTCTCGCGTAGGGGATCGGCGGCGGCAGGCGCGACGCGTCCGCACCCTGCCCGCCACCAGCGCGCGCCCGTAGGCTCGGAGCATGAGCCTCGGTCCCATCTCCGCGCGCGTCCCCGACCTCGGCGAGCCCGGCCTGCCGGATGCCGTCGCCGGCGTCGCCTGGCGCCGCCCGACCATCGACGACGCCCCCGGCATCCGCGCAGCCCTGAACCTCGCGGGCCGCGTCGACCATCCCGAGTACCAGGTGCCGCTGCAGGAGGTCGTCGACGACTTCGAGGCGAGCCACGTCGACGTCGAGCGCGACCTCGTCGTCGGCGAGCGCGACGGCGAGATCGTCGCGTTCGGCTCGGCGGTCATGCCCGATGGGCAGACCGACGTGCGCCGCGTCTTCGTCGGCGGCACCGTCGTGCCGCAGGCGCGGCGGCAGGGCATCGGCGCGGCGATGCTCGCCTGGGAGGAGCGCCGCGCCGCCGAGCGCCTGCGCGCCCACGGCGACGACGAGCTGCCCGCGCAGATCCACGCGTGGGCGGGCTCCGAGACGTCGACCGTGCCGTTCCTGCGGGGCGCCGGCTACGACGTCGCGCGCTACTTCACCGACCTGCACCGCGACCTGTCGCAGCCGATCGAGCCGCTCGACGACGCGGGCCTCACGATCGTGCCGTTCACGCCCGACCTCTTCGAGGCCGGCCGCATCGCACGCAACGATGCCTTCCGCGACCACTGGGGCTCGCAGCCGACGACCGCCGAGCGCTGGGGCCGCTTCGTGGGCAGCCCCGTGCTGCGGCCCGACCTCTCGGCCGTCGCGGTCGAGGGCGACCGGATCGTGGGCTTCTGCCTCGCGGAGCACGACCCCGAGGATGCGGAGGTCGCGGGCTTCACCTCGGTCTACGTCGCGCTCGTGGGCGTCGTGCGCGATCGGCGCGGGCTCGGCATCGCGCCGCGCGTGCTCACCCGCACCCTCGAGGCTGCGCGGGCCGCGGGCCTCGAGCGCGCCGTGCTCGACGTCGACTCCGAGTCGCCCACGGGCGCCGTGGGCCTGTACGAGCGGCTGGGCTTCACGACGTCGAAGCAGTCGGTCGTGCTGGAGCGCGCCTGGTGAGCGGTCGCGCGCGCTCGCCGCGGCCGCCGCGACCCGGCAGGCCGGCGGGGCAGCGCGCGCAGGGGACGGGCGGCGCCGGCAAGGGTGCCGCGGGCACGGGCAAGGGCGGCGCTGGCAAGGGCGGCGCTGGCAAGGGCGGCGCTGGCACGCGCGGCGCAGGCGCGACGGCAGCCGCGAAGGGTCGGGCTCGCCCGGCGGCGCAGCAGCCCGCACCCGCGCCAGCCGCGCCCGCCGAGCCGTTCCGTCTCACCTACGTCGAGGGCTCGACGCCGTCGAAGTGGATCCGCGCATGGATCGAGCGCATGCCGCAGCCGCTCGTGCACGACCGCCTCGAGGTCGAGCGGCAGGACCGCGGGCTGCGCTCGGGCGAGGCCGACGCGGCCATCGTGCGCCTGCCCATCGACGAGGAGGGGCTGCACCTCGTGCGCCTCTACGACGAGCGCGCGTTCGTCGTGGTGCCGAGCGAGCATCCCATCGCCGAGATGGACGCGGTGGTCGCCGCCGACCTCGAGGGCGAGCCGACGATCGCGCGCGGCGGCATGACGTGGCGCGAGCTCATGGAGGTCGTGGGCTCGGGCGCCGGCATCGCGACGATGCCGCAGTCGCTCGCGCGGCTGCACCATCGCCGCGACGTCGCGGCGGTGCCGATCGAGGATGCGCCGCCGACGACGATCGCGCTCGCCTGGCGGCGCGACCGCGACGGCGCCGACGTGCAGGCGCTCGTCGCCATCGCGCGCGGCCGCTCGGCGCGCTCCTCGCGCTGACGCGACCCAGCCCGTCCGCGCCGCCCCGCGCGCACCCGCGCCGCCGGGAACCGCACCCCGACACTGGGCAGTCGATGCGCGCGAGTGGGCACCAGATGCTCTCGTGAGCCCGAGATCGGAGCATCTGCTGCCCAGTCGCCCGGGGTCAGGCGGGCAGCACCCGATCCAGGAACCCCGCGACGTCCCGCAGCTCGTCCTGCACGATCGAGTGCCCCATCGCGTACTCGTGCGCGTCGACGTCGGTGTGGTCGCGCATCCACGCGATCGTGCGCGCCGTCGCCTCCCGCGCGATGAGGTCGTCGGCCGAGCCCCACGCCTGGAACGCGGGGATGCGCGGATCGGCTGCGGCGAGCGCCGCGTCGCCCTCCGCATCCCCTGCGAACACGAAGCCCGACAGCTGCACGACGGCGGCGAACCGCTCGGGCGCGTGCCGCAGCAGCTGCAGCGTCATCGCGCCGCCCTGCGAGAAGCCGAGGAGCGACACCGATCGGAACTCGTCCTCCAGGTCGTCGAGCCAGGCGAGCACGCCGCGACAGGATGCGTCGATGAGCGACGAGTCGGTCGACATCTGGCTGCCCGCCGCGTACCAGGCGAAGCCGGGCCCGTACTGCAGCGGCGCCCGCAGCGCCGCGATCGTCATGCGCTCGGGCAGGAAGGGCGCGAGCGCGAACAGGTCGCCCTCGTGGCTGCCGATGCCGTGCATCACGACGAGCAGGTCGCTGCCCGCACGCCCGTCGAGCCCGTCGCGCCACAGCACGACGTCCGGGTCGATCGCATGCGCATCCGTGCTCATGCGAGCGACTCCACGACCTTGGCGACGCGACGCGCACGCGTGTCCTCCGCCTTCGCCGACTCGACCTGGCGCACGTGCTCCTTGCGCCTCGAGGGCGACTGCGCGTCGAACGCCGCCCGCACGCCCGCGGCGTCGAGCGCCGCAGCGAGGTCGGCGGGCACGGGGGTGTCGCGGCTCGAGGTGTCGTGCTCGAGAGTGACCTCGTGCTCCTCGCCGCCTGCGACGCCCGCCTCGCGGCGCACCTGCGCCGACACCGGCACGAGGTACCGGCCGCCCATGACCGCGATCGTCGAGGGGTACTCGTAGCCGTTCAGGGTGACCGTGACGGGCACTCGCCTGCCGGCGCCGAAGCCCAGCACGACGGCCTCGGGCACCTCGATGCCGACGTTGCTCCCCTGCAGCAGCAGGGTCGTGGTGAAGGTGGCCATCGCCGCTCCTCTCGCGCACGTGCGGCGCGTCGGCGCCAGCCTAGGCGTCGCGGCCGCACCGCGGGGCTGCACCGGCGGGGGCGGGCGGGCGCGGGCCGGGACCGGTCGCAGCAGCGCCGTGTCGCGACGGTCGCCGAGCGCGCCGCATCCCCGTGGCGCCGCGATGCGCCCGAGGGATGCCACGATGGAGGCATGGCCGTGAGCACGCCCGACCGCAATCCCGGATGGCTGAGCGACGACGACCTCGCCGACGCGAGGCGCCGCATCCCCATGCTGTACGTCGAGGCCGTGCCGGTGCGCCTCGATGGGCAGGGTCGTGTCACCGACGTGGGCCTGCTGCTGCGCGTCGGAGCCTCCGGCGGCATCGCGCGCACCATCGTCTCGGGCCGGGTCATGCACGGCGAGTCCCTGCGCGACGCGCTCGACCGGCACCTCGAGAAGGATCTCGGGCCCATGGCGTTCCCGCAGCTGCCGCCGTGCCCGACCCCGTTCCACGTCGCCGAGTACTTCCCGCTGCCGGGCGACGGCAACTACCACGACGACCGTCAGCACGCGGTGTCGCTCGTCTTCATCGTGCCCGTCACGGGCACGTGCGAGCCGCGGCAGGACGCCCTCGAGCTCACATGGCTCACCCCCGACCAGGCGGCGTCCGAGCTCGTGACGTCCGAGATGGAGGGTGGCCGCGGCGCGCTCATCCGTGCGGCGCTCGCGCACCTGGGCGCCCTGCGCTGACGCGCCGCGCCCCGCTGACGCGCCGCGCCCTGCGCTGACGCGCCGCGCCCTGGGCTGACGCGCCGCGCCCTGGGCTGACGCCGGGCACGTCGCCGAGGCGTCATCGCGCCCGCGTGACGTCCGGTGACGGGCGGAAGCGGCGACTGCTCCGGCGCGCCCGTACGCTCGCGTGCATGTCCGCCGAGTACCAGGTCCAGCTCGAGTGGGGTGCGCAGGCGCTGCGCGCCCATCCCGCCGACGTCGTCGTGGTCGCGGATGCCGACGCCGGCGAGACGGGCGACGCGTTGCGCGCCGCCGACGCGGGGCTCGTGCTCGCCGCCACCCTCGAGACGGCTGACGAGGTCGCCGAGCTCGTGGTCGCGCAGCAGGCGCGCCTCGGGCGTCGCGCGTCCGTGACGATCGCGGCCGCCGGCGACCGGTGGCCGGATGGCTCGCTGCGCGTCAGCGTCGCCGACACGCTCGTCGCGGGCAGGGTCGTCGACGCGCTCGCGGAGCGCGGCATCGACTTCCACTCGCCGCAGGCAGCCGTCGCGTGCGCGGCGGCCGTCGCGCTGCGCGGCGCGACGAGCCACCTCGTGCGCGCGGAGGCTGCGGCGCGGCCGGTGGCTGCGACCGCCTGACGCGACCCGGATGCGACGGCGACGCGTGCGTGCGCCCGCGCGTCACGCAGGTGGGATGAACGCCGCGCGGATCGGCTCGGGCGACCACCGCTCGTCGGCGTCGCGCATCGGCACCGCGTCGCCCACGATGCGCGACACGTCGTCCACGAGCGCGCCGCGTGCGGCGTCGCCGGCGAGCGCTGCGCGGATGCGGTCGCTCGCGATGGGTGCCCGACTCGCGACGAGCACGGCGTTGCCGAACCGCGCACCCGCGAGCACCGAGCCCTGCACGACGAGCGCCGTGTGGGCGAAGGCCGCCTCGAGCGACGCGAGGTGCGCAGCCGTGAACGCGAGCTCGGGGCCTGCGACACCGTTCGTCACGAGCACGCCGTCGTCGGCGAGCGCGGCATGCGCGGCGGTCGCGCATTCGAGCGACGTGAACGGAGGCGGGATGCGCCCGCCCGCGTAGACGTCGATCGCGATGGCGTCGAGCGAGGCGGGCGGCGCGGCGTCGAGCCACGCGCGCGCATCGCCGACGACGACCTCGACGCCCGGGGGCGGCGGCGCGTGCCGCACGACGAGGTCGACGATCGCGGGCTCGAGCTCGACGACGACCTGCTGCGCGTCTGGGCGTGCGTGCGCGACCTGCCTCGGCAGGCTCATGGCCGCGCCTCCGAGATGCGCCACGCGCGGCGCCGGCGACGCCGTGAGCGGCGATGCGAGCGCCGCGAGCATCCACCGCACCGTCGCGTGCGGCGACGGCTCGTCGTCTCGGCCGACGTGCGACTGCCTGAGGCCGTCGATCTCGAGCGCCCAGCCGTCGTCGAGTCGCACGATCGATGCGGACTGCCCGCTCGACAGCAGCGCGGAGGCGTCGCTCATCGCGCCCGCTGCCACGCGATGCGGTGCGCGGCGTCGAAGCGCTTCGAGCACTGCCCGCAGCTCGCGGCACGAGTCGGGCGGCGGAAGCGATGGTGCACGTGGCCGGCGGGGCAGCGGCCCACCCAGGTCGCCAGCTCGGTCGCGACCTCGCCGTCGTGCAGCCTGCCGCCCTCGAAGCCGATGTCGCGCGCGATCCGCCGCCACTGCGCGCCGTGCCCGGCGTCGAACCCGGCGAGCGCGTGCGCGACCTCGTGCAGCAGGATCTGGTGCACCTCGTCGTCGTCGTAGCGCGCTGCGAGATGCCGCGACACCGAGATGCGCCGTGCGCGGTGGTCGGTGAGGCCGGCGCGGCGGCGCGCGTGGTCGAACGCGAACGACCAGGAGTCGTCGAGGTGGATGCGGATGAGCGACTCGGCCCACACCTGCACGCGCGCGAGGTCAGCCACGAGCGCTCCGCCCGGCCGCGCTGCGCATCCCCATCCCTCCATGGTGGCATCCGCCACCGACGCACGGCCGGGGCGCGCGGGGGTCACGCGCGTGCGAACACCCGGACGCCGCCGACCCACGTCTCGTCGTTCGCGGTGTCGCCGATCTCGTCGGGTGCGCCCGCGAAGGGGTCGCGAGAGGCGATCGCGAGGTCGGCGAGGCGGCCGGGAGCGAGCACGCCGCACTCCCACCGGTTCACCCACGACGACCCGGCCGTGTACGCCGCGAGCGCCGTCGGCAGCGGCAGCGCCTCGGCCGGGAGGAAGGGGCGCATCCCGCGCGAGCCGGGCTCGGTGCGGCGCACGCCGACGTGGATGGCGGCCCACGGGTCCGGGGTCGAGACCGACCAGTCCGAGCCGGCCGCGAGCACGGCGCCCGCCTCGGCCAGCGACGCGAACGGGTACTGCCACGACACCCGCTCGGCGGCCTCGCCGCCGAGGAAGGGGATGGTGAGGTCGACCATCTGGTCCTCGTACACCGCCCACAGCATCTGCATGTTGGCGGCGACGCCCAGCGCACGGAAGCGCGCACGATCGTCGGGGTGCACGACCTGGATGTGCGAGATGTGCGGCCGCGAGTCGATCCAGCCGTTCGCCGCGCGAGCCGCAGCAACCGCGTCGAGGCACTCGCGCACCGCGCGGTCGCCGATCGCGTGGAAGTGGGCCTGGAACCCGAGCCGCTCGAGCTCTGGCAGCGCCTCGGCGAGCACCGCGGGGTCGTGGAACGACAGCCCGTCGTTCGCCGTCGCATGCCCGTGGCCGTCGCAGTACGGCTCGAGCATGCCCGCGGTGAAGTTCTCGGCGACGCCGTCCTGCATGATCTTCACGCTCGTCGCCGCGAACGTGCCCGCCGTCCATGCCGCCCTCCGCTCGACGAGCTCGGGGATCTGCTCGACGCCGCGCCCGCGCTCCCACCACAGGGCGCCGCGCACGCGCGCCGTGAGCTCGCCGGACTCGGCGAGCGCGAGGTACGTCGCGCCCGGGTTCGGCGCGTCGCCGTAGTCGCCGAGGATGGCGTCCTGCCAGCCGGTGATGCCGAGGGAGTGCAGGTACCGCTGCGCGACCCGCAGCGCCTCGCGCATCCGCTCGGGCGACTCGACGGGGATGAGTCGGTTGACGAGCGTCATCGCGCCCTCGTGCAGCGTGCCGCTCGGCGAGCCGTCTGCGAGGCGCTCGATGCGCCCGTCGGCGGGGTCGGGCGTCGTCGCCGTGATGCCCGCCATGCGCAGCGCCACCGAGTTCGCCCATGCGCCGTGGCCGTCGCGGTTCGTGAGGAACGCGGGCCGGTCGGGCACGAGCGCGTCGAGGTCGGCGGCGAGCGGCGTGCCGCCGGGGAAGGCGGCCATCGCCCATCCGCCGCCGAGCAGCCACGGCTCGTCGCGGTGGTCGTCCACGTACGCCGCGATGGTCGCGAGATAGGCGCCGCGGTCGACGGCCGTGTCGGCGAGGTCGCAGCGCAGCATGTCGAGGCCGCCCCATGCCGGATGCACGTGCGCGTCGACGAAGCCGGGCGTGAGCAGGCGTCCGCGCAGGTCGACGACCTCGGTGGATGCCGTGCGCAGCTCGAGCACGTCGTCGTGGCCGACCGCGACGATGCGGTCGCCCGTCACGGCGAGCGACGTCGCGAAGGATCGTGCCGCGTCGGCGGTGAAGATGGGTCCGTTCGTGAAGATCGCGTCGACCACGAGCCTGCCTTTCCGTCGGTGCGTCGGGTGCGTGCGCGGCGGAGCGACCGCCGACGATGGGCGCCGACCGCGTCGAGCGGGCGGCGGCGGTGGCGGTCAGCCGCCCGTCATGGTCCGTGCGATCTGCGTCGTGGAGTCGCCGGAACGGCGCAGCACGATCGCGACGAGCACGAGCACGAGCAGCGTGAGCACGAGCATGACCGTCGACATCGCGGCGATCTCGGGTCGCAGCCCCGAGCGCACGGAGCCCAGGATGTACACGGGCCACGGCGTCGCGCCCTGCACCGACACGAACGCAGCGATGATCGTGTTGTCGAGGCTCAGCGTGAACGAGAGCAGGAAGCCCGAGACGACCGCGGGCGCCGTGAGCGGCAGCGTGACGCGCGTCAGCGACTGGAGGGGCGTGGCGTACAGGTCGGCTGCGGCGTGCTCGAGGTGCTCGTCCATGCCGACGAGCCGGGAGCGCACGAGGTACGCGACGACGGCGGTCGAGAACAGCGAGGAGCCGATCGCGAGGCGCACGATGCCGTCGTTGAGGATCGTGATGCCGAGCTCGGTGCCCAGCTGCACGAACCACGGCAGCAGCGCCACGGCATCCACGATCTCGGGCGTCACGGTCACGAGCAGCAGCAGCGCCGTGAACGCCACCGTCCACCTGCCGGGCCGGCGTGCGAGCGCGATGCCCGCCATGGTGCCGAGCACCGTCGCGACGATGGCCGACCAGACGGCGACGCGGATCGTCACGAGCACCGTCGCCACGATCTGCCGATTGCCGAAGGCCGCCTCGTAGGCCGAGAGCCCGAAGCCGTCCCACGACGAGAGCAGGCGCCCCTCGTTGAAGGAGTAGGCGACGATGACGAGGATGGGCGCGAAGAGGAAGGCCATGACGAGCCAGCCCCAGATCGACAGCAGCACGTCGGTCGCGGGCCTGCGGCGGCGCCGCACGGCGGGGGCGCTCACGAGCCCTCTCCGATGCGCAGCCGGTTCGCGCGCCGCACGGGCAGCGTGACGAGCCACAGCATGCCGGCGGCGACGACCGCGGACAGCACGGTGGTGAGGATGAGCACGACGGCCATCGCCGAGCCGAGGGCCCAGTTCTGCGCGGTCTGGAACTGGCTCGCGACGAGCTGCCCCGCCATCGTGCCCTGCGCGCCGCCGAGCACGGTTGCGGTGATGTAGTCGCCCATCAGCGGGATGTACACGAAGAGCACGCCTGCGACGATGCCGGGTCGCGCGAGCGGCAGGGTCACGGTGAGGAAGGTGCGCACGCGGTCGGCGCCGAGATCCTTGCTCGCCTCGCGCAGCGGGCCCTCGACGCGGTCGAACGCCACGTAGAGCGGCAGGATCATGAGCGGCAGGTAGTTGTAGACGACGCCGATGACGACGGCGGCGCGCGTGTTCAGCAGCTCGATGGGGCCGAGGCCGAGCGCCATCGTCCACTCCGAGAGGAACCCCTCGGGTGCGAGCATGACGCGCCATCCGATGGTGCGCACGAGGAAGTTCGTCCAGAACGGCACGAGCACGAGGCCGAGCATGAGGCCGCGGCGATGCGCGGGCACCTTCGTCGCGATCCAGTACGCCGCCGGCATCGCGATCACGAGGCACAGCACCGTGCCGACGACGCCGACCCAGAGCGTGTTGACGAAGACGGAGGCGAAGGTGGGCGACAGCGCCTCGACGTACCGGTCGAACGAGAGCCGATCGGTCGCGACCGTCTCGAACAGGCTCGGCTTGTAGCCGAGCGAGTAGAAGAGCACGAGCCCCACGGGCGCGACGAAGAACACGAGCAGCCAGAACCATGCGGGCAGCGCCAGCAGGAAGGGGGGAGGGCGCAGGCGGTGGCGCGGCCGCGGCGGAGCCGCGGCGCGCGGGGCGGATGCCGTGGCCGTCACGACGCCGCCGTGACCGGCTGCTCGGTGGGCGTGCGGTCGTCGGGGAAGACCGCGACGTCGGCCGCATCCCACGACAGGGTCACGGCGTCGCCCGGCTGCACGCTCGGCGCGCTCGGGCGCGGCGTGAGCGCGACGATCGAGTGCCTGCCCGACTCGACGATGTACTGCATCGACTCGCCGAGGTGGCTGATGCCGACGAGCCTGCCGACGAGCCGGTTCTCGCCCGCGTCCTCTCCGAGGGCGATGCGCACGGCCTCCGGTCGGATCGCCGCTCGCACCGGCGTGCCGTCGACGAGGGATGCCGTGCCGCGCAGCGCGAGGCCGTCGGCCTCGACGCGAGCACCCGAGGCGATGCCTGCGAAGAAGTTCTGCCTGCCGATGAAGCCGGCGACGTAGGCGGACGCGGGCGCGCCGTAGACCGTGTCGGCGTCGGCGAGCTGCTCGATGCGGCCGTCGCGCATGACGGCGATGCGGTCGCTCATCGAGAGCGCCTCGCCCTGATCGTGCGTGACGAACACGAAGGTGGTGCCGAGCCGTGCCTGCAGCAGCTTCAGCTCGACCTGCATCTCCTCGCGCAGCTGGCGGTCGAGCGCCGACAGCGGCTCGTCGAGCAGCAGCACCGACGGGCGGTTCACGAGCGCGCGCGCGAGCGCGATGCGCTGCTGCTGCCCGCCCGAGAGCGCAGCCGGTCGGCGGTCGGCGAAGCGCCGCATCCGCACCATGTCGAGCGCCTCGACGACCCGGTCGCCGATCTCCGCGCGAGGCACGCGCGCCCGGCGCAGCCCGAAGGCGACGTTCTCGCCGACCGACAGGTGGGGGAAGAGGGCGTACTGCTGGAACACCGTGTTGACGGTGCGCCGGTGCGGAGGCACGCCCACCACCGAGGCGCCCGAGATGCGGATGTCGCCGGCGTCGGGCTCCTCGAAGCCCGCGATCATGCGCAGCGTCGTCGTCTTGCCGCATCCGGAGGGCCCGAGCAGCGAGAGGAACTCGCCCTGCGCGATGTGCAGGTCGATGCCGTCGACGGCGATCTGGTCGCCGTAGCGCTTCGTGAGCCCCGAGAGGGTGACGTCGCCCGCCTGCGCCTCGGCGGCGGCGTGCAGGGCTGCCTGGGCCGCGGTGTCGGTCATGCCTACTGGCCCGCCGCGGCCTTCATGGCGTTCCAGATCTCGACGCCGCGCGGCTGGGCCTCGTTGACCTCGCCGTTGTGCATCGTCGCGAGCTGCTCCTCGGTGAAGAACACGATGTCGGTGCGCTCGAGGCCCTGCTCGGTCGCCGCCTCCTCGATGCCGGCGACGCCCGTGTGGTACCCGATGTAGTCGAGCTCCTGCAGCGACACGACGGGGTCGAGCACGTAGTCGATGAAGGCGTGCGCGGCCTCGGGGTGCGGGGCGCCCGTGGGGATGCACCAGTTGTCCATCCACAGCTCGGTGTCGGGTGCGCCGAGGCGCCACTGCCAGCGATCGGGATCCTCGGACTCGAGGATGCCGAGGCGAGCGTCGCCGTTCCAGCACTGCATGAGCACCTGCGTGCCCTGCTGCATCGCGCCCGAGCCCGGATACGAGTCGAACGCCGAGACGTGCTGGGCGAGCGTGTTGACGAGGAAGTCCTCGGCGGCGTCGAGGTCGGCGGCGTCGGTCGTCGTCCACGGGATGCCGTTCGCCCAGAAGTAGAGGCCCGTGATGTCCTCGGGGGCGTCGAGCAGGCTCGTGCGGCCGCTCGCCTCGTTCTGCGCGGCGTCGAGGAAGTCCTCCCACGTCACGAGGTCGCGGGTGATGACGGTCGAGTCGAACACGAACCCCGTCGTGCCCCAGTCCTTGCAGATCGAGTAGGCGTTCTCCGGGTCCCAGTCCTGCGCGGCGAACGCCGGGTCGAGGTTCGAGAGGTTGGGGATGAGGTCGAGGTTCAGCTCCTGGATGAGGCCCTGCTCGATGAGCTGCGGGATGAAGACGCCCGTCGGCACGATGATGTCGAAGCCCGACGTGCCGTTCGCGGCGACGAGGCGCGCGATCATCTCCTCGTTCGACGAGTAGGAGTCGAGGGTGACCTGCGGCCCCTCGGCGTCGGCGAAGCCCGTCATGGTCTCGGGGGCGTCGTAGTCGCCCCACGTGTAGATGGCGAGCGAGTCCTCGAGCTCGCCTCCGGTCGCGGCGGGCGCCTCGCTCGTGGAGGGTCCGGAGCACGCGGCGAGGAACGCCGTCGCGCCCGCGCCGGTCGCGACGGCGAGGAAGCCGCGGCGCGTGAGCTCGCTCGTGATCGCCTGCGAGCCTGCGCGGCTCGCCAGGATGCGGATGGGTCGTCGTGCCATCGGAGCTCCTCGGGGCTGTGCGGCGCTCGACGTCGTGCGCCTGGTTCCCGTGAGCGTAGGGCGGTGCGCACGACGCTGACAATGGATTCGATGGCGCGGGCGTCGGATCGTCACGATTCCGTGACCGCGACGCAACATCCGCGACGCATTCCGTCGCCGCCGGGCGTCGTGCGCAGCGTTCGGGGTACGCGGGCGGCTAGCGCTCGCCGAACAGCGGATGCGTCGGCCTGGCCCGCCCGGAGGCGCCCTCGGCCCGGTCGGCGCGATCGAGCGCGACGAGCAGCGACACCTCTGCTGCGTCGATGGCGTCGCGGCGCTCGCGATCGGCCTGCTCGTCTCCGGTCGGCTCCGCAGCGGCGGACTGCAGCAGCGCGAGCGACTCGCCGAGGTCGTCGGCGGCCTCGCGCCACCGGCGCGCGGCGAAGCGCGCGACCCCGCGCTCGTGCAGAGCCTCGGCGAGCACGGCGTCCCACCCCGACGCCCTGGCCTCGTCGACGACCGAGTCGCAGTCGCGCAGCGCGGCGGCGATGCGCCCGCCGCCCACGGCGATCGCGGCGCGCAGCAGGCGCATGCGCGCGCTCTCGCGCCGATCGCCCGTCGCACGCGCGACCATGAGCGCCCGCGCCGCCGATCCCGCCGCCTCGTCGATGCGCCCGACGGCGAGCAGCAGCCACGCGCGCTCGGCGAGGTCGGCCATCGCCCGCGACAGGCCGATGGCGTCGATGCGCGCCGTCGCCGCCGGGACGTCGACCGTCGGGCGCAGCGTCGTCACGTCGAAGCCCAGCACCGCATGCATGCGCACATCCTGCACCCGACCGCCGACGCCATCCGGCTGCATCGCCTGGCGCGTCGCCGACACGCCGTGCCGCGCCCCGGAGTCCGTGCGCGACCTATCCGAAGACCGAGCGGCTCGGCGGCGGCGAGGGGATGGCCGTGGCGTCGGTCACGATCGCGCCGCTCGCCGCGAAGCGCCGCAGCTCGTCGCCGTCGACGACCTTCGCGGGCCACGGGTCGCGCTGCAGCGCGGCGGGCACCCCGTCGAGACGCAGCGGCTGCTGCGAGGCGATCGCCACGAGGTTGCCGTACCTGCGCCCCTTGAGGAAGCCCGTGTCGGCGATCGCGGCGACGTGGGGGTGCGCGGCCGACAGCGTGGCGAGCTGCGAGCGCACGAACCGCAGCTCGCGCCCGTCCGCCAGGTTGACGAGCAGCACGCCGTCGGGCGCGAGCAGCGCGCGCACGCGCTCGTGGAACTCGAGCGACGTCACGTGCGCGGGCGTCTGCGAGCCGGCGAACACGTCGACGACGACGAGGTCGCACACGCCCGTGAGCCCCGCGGGCAGGCGCTCGAGCACCGCCCGGGCGTCGCCGTAGCGGATGCGGATGCTCGCCTCCCTGGGCAGGGGGGCCACGGCGCGCACGATCTCGACGACGCCGGGCTCGAGCTCGATGACCTGCTGTCGCGACCCGGGCCGCGTGCGCGCGACGTAGCGGGGGAGCGTCAGGGCGCCGGCGCCGAGGTGCACGGCGGTGAGGGCGCCCGGCCGCATCGCGTCGAGCACGTGGCCCATGCGCTGCACGTACTCGTAGACGAGCAGCTCTGGCCGCTCGGGGTCGACGTGCGACTGCGGCGTGCCGTCGACGACGAGCTGGTAGCCGCCCTCGCCCGCGAAGCGCATCTCGGCGTGCATGCCGTTCGAGAGCGTCGTCGAGGGGAGTCCTGCCACGCCGACCATCCTGCCCTGCGTCGCCGGGCGGGCCGTGCGCGCTCCCGCGGCAGGTGCCCGACGCGAGGCGAGGGACGTGCCGAGCACCCGTCCGTTCGCCGTCGGCGCACGCGGAGCGGATGTCGAGACACGCCGCGGAGTGGACAGGCGGATGGCCCCGGCGTATCGTAGGAGTTTGCCTCTGGCTTCCCCATGCCCTCATATTGCGGTCGGCGTGCGCCCACAGCGCGATCGGGGCCAGATCGCACCTCACCTTACGACGTCGACCCGCAGCGGCTGCAACCCGCATGCGGCACGGAGGTAGTCACCTTGGCAGATGCCATCACCGGGCGCAGCGCCGCCCGTCTGAGCTTCGCGAAGATCCCCGAGACCCTGACGGTCCCCGACCTTCTCGCTCTCCAGACCGAGAGCTTCGAGTGGCTCATCGGCTCGAAGGGCTGGCAGGACCGCCTGGCCCTGGCCGACGCGGAGGGGCGCGACGACGTCTCCCGCCAGTCCGGCCTCGAGGAGATCTTCGAGGAGATCTCGCCCATCGAGGACCTCGGCGAGAAGATGCAGCTCTCCTTCTCGGAGCCGAGCCTCGAGGAGCCGAAGTACACGATCGACGAGTGCAAGGAGCGCTCGAAGACGTATGCGGCGCCCCTCTACGTGGCCGCCGAGTTCATGAACCACGAGACCGGCGAGATCAAGTCGCAGACGGTCTTCATGGGCGACTTCCCGCTCATGACCGAGAAGGGCACGTTCATCATCAACGGCACCGAGCGTGTCGTCGTGTCCCAGCTCGTCCGCTCGCCCGGCGTCTACTTCGAGCGCACGCCCGAGAAGAACTCCGACAAGGACGTCTACTCGGCTCGCGTCATCCCGAGCCGTGGTGCATGGCTCGAGTTCGAGGTCGACAAGCGCGACGCCGTCGGCGTGCGCATCGACCGCAAGCGCAAGCAGTCGGTCACGATCTTCCTCAAGGCCCTCGGCCTCGAGACCGAGGACATCGCCCGCGAGTTCGCAGGCTACGAGTCGATCCTCGCGACGCTCGAGAAGGACCCGGTGATGTCGAAGGAGGACGCCCTCCGCGACATCTACCGCAAGCTCCGTCCGGGCGAGCAGGTCGCCGCCGAGGCCGCGCGTGCGCTGCTCGACAACTTCTACTTCAACCCGAAGCGCTACGACCTCGCGAAGGTCGGCCGCTACAAGATCAACCGCAAGCTCGGCATCGACGTGCCGATGAGCGACTCGGTCCTGTCGGTCGACGACATCGTCGCGACGATCAAGTACCTCGTCGCGCTCCACGCGGGCGAGCAGACCCTCCCGGGTCAGCGCAAGGGCGAGGCCGTCGACGTCCGTCTCGACACCGACGACATCGACCACTTCGGCAACCGTCGCATCCGCGCGGTCGGCGAGCTCATCCAGAACCAGGTGCGCACGGGCCTCGCCCGCATGGAGCGCGTGGTCCGCGAGCGCATGTCGACGCAGGACATCGAGGCGATCACGCCCCAGACCCTGATCAACGTCCGGCCCGTGTCGGCGGCGATCAAGGAGTTCTTCGGCACGTCGCAGCTGTCGCAGTTCATGGATCAGAACAACCCGCTCGCGGGCCTGACCCACAAGCGCACGCTGTCGGCGCTCGGCCCCGGCGGCCTGTCGCGCGAGCGCGCAGGCGTCGAGGTCCGCGACGTCCACCCCTCGCACTACGGCCGCATGTGCCCGATCGAGACCCCCGAGGGCCCCAACATCGGCCTCATCGGTCGTCTGGCGACGTTCGGCCGCATCAACGCGTTCGGCTTCATCGAGACGCCGTACCGTCGCGTCGTCGACGGCGTCGTCACCGCGAAGATCGACTACCTCACCGCCTCCGAGGAGGACGAGCACGTCATCGCGCAGGCGAACTCGCCGTTCGACGCCGACGGCAGGCTGACGAGCGAGAAGGTCCTCGTCCGCAAGAAGGGCGGCGAGGTCGAGCTCATCGCGCCCGAGGACGTCGACTACATGGACGTCTCGCCCCGCCAGATGGCGTCGGTCGCGACGAGCCTCATCCCGTTCCTCGAGCACGACGACGCGAACCGCGCCCTCATGGGTGCGAACATGCAGCGTCAGGCCGTGCCGCTGCTCCGCAGCGACTCGCCGCTCGTCGGCACCGGCATGGAGGGCTTCGCGGCCATCGACGCCGGCGACGTCGTGACCGCCGACAAGGCGGGCGTCGTGGCCGAGGTCTCGGCCGACGTCGTCACGATCCAGCTCGACGAGGGCGGCACGCAGGACTACTACCTGCGCAAGTTCGACCGCTCGAACCAGGGCACGTCGTACAACACGCGCGTCATCGTGTCCGCGGGCGACCGCGTCGAGGTCGGGCAGGTCATCGCCGATGGCCCCGCGACCGAGAACGGCGAGCTCGCGCTCGGCAAGAACCTCCTCGTGGCGTTCATGCCGTGGGAGGGCCACAACTACGAGGACGCGATGATCCTCAGCCAGAACCTCGTGAAGGAGGACGTCCTCTCGTCCATCCACATCGAGGAGTACGAGGTCGACGCGCGCGACACGAAGCTCGGCAAGGAGGAGATCACCCGTGACCTCCCCAACGTGAGCCTCGACCTCATGGCCGACCTCGACGAGCGCGGGATCATCCGCATCGGCGCCGAGGTGCGCCCCGGCGACATCCTCGTCGGCAAGGTCACGCCGAAGGGCGAGACCGAGCTGTCGGCCGAGGAGCGCCTGCTCCGCGCGATCTTCAACGAGAAGAGCCGCGAGGTGCGCGACACGTCGCTCAAGGTGCCCCACGGCGAGCAGGGCACCGTCATCGCGGTGAAGCACTTCAACGCGGAGGACGGCGACGACGAGCTCGGCTCGGGCGTCCACGAGAAGGTCGTGGTCTACATCGCGCAGAAGCGCAAGATCACCGAGGGCGACAAGCTCGCCGGCCGTCACGGCAACAAGGGCGTCATCGCGAAGATCCTGCCCGAGGAGGACATGCCGTTCCTCGCCGACGGCACGCCCGTCGACATCGTCCTGAACCCGCTGGGCATCCCGAAGCGCATGAACTTCGGCCAGGTGCTCGAGACCCACCTCGGGTGGATCGCGGCGACGGGCTGGGATGCCGACGAGCAGGCCGAGTGGGCGAAGAACCTGCCGAAGGAGATCCTGAAGGCCGGTCCCGGCACGAAGGTCGCGACCCCCGTGTTCGACGGTGCGACGGAGGAGGAGATCATCGGTCTCCTCGACTCGACGCTCCCGACGCGCGACGGCGACCGCCTCATCGACGGCTCAGGCAAGGCCCGACTGTTCGACGGTCGCTCGGGCGAGCCGTACCCGTACCCGATCTCGGTCGGCTACATGTACATCCTGAAGCTCCACCACCTCGTCGACGACAAGATCCACGCGCGCTCGACGGGCCCGTACTCGATGATCACCCAGCAGCCGCTGGGCGGCAAGGCGCAGTTCGGTGGCCAGCGATTCGGCGAGATGGAGGTGTGGGCGCTCGAGGCATACGGCGCGGCCTACACGCTCCAGGAGCTCCTCACGGTGAAGTCCGACGACATCGTCGGCCGCGTGAAGGTGTACGAGGCGATCGTCAAGGGCGAGAACATCCACGACCCCGGCATCCCCGAGTCCTTCAAGGTCCTCATGAAGGAGATGCAGTCGCTCTGCCTGAACGTCGAGGTCCTCAACGCCGCAGGCGAGGTCGTCACCCTGCGTGACGACGAGGACGAGGCGCTGCGCACGGCCGAGGAGCTCGGCATCAACATCTCCCGCCCGGAGCTCTCGTCGATCGACGAGATCTGAACCGGCCGCCCCAAGATTCAGAACTGACAGGAAGCAAGCATTGATCGACGCAACCACGTTCGATGAGCTCCGGATCAACCTGGCGACGGCGGATGACATCCGCAAGTGGTCGCACGGCGAGGTGAAGAAGCCGGAGACCATCAACTACCGCACGCTGAAGCCCGAGAAGGACGGGCTCTTCGGCGAGCAGATCTTCGGTCCCTCGCGGGACTGGGAGTGCTCGTGCGGCAAGTACAAGCGCGTGCGCTTCAAGGGCATCGTCTGCGAGCGCTGCGGTGTCGAGGTCACGAAGTCGTCGGTGCGCCGTGAGCGCATGGGCCACATCGAGCTGGCCGCGCCCGTCACGCACATCTGGTACTTCAAGGGCGTGCCGAGCCGTCTCGGCTACCTCCTCGACATGGCGCCGAAGGACCTCGAGAAGGTCATCTACTTCGCGGCGTACATGATCATCGAGATCGACGAGGACGGCCGCCACGAGGACCTCCCCGGCATCGAGCAGGAGATCCGCCTCGAGATGGCCGAGCTCGAGAAGCGCCGCGACGCGGCCATCGCCGAGCGCCTCCAGCAGCTGGAGACCGACGTCGCCCAGCTCGAGGAGGAGGGTGCGAAGGCCGACCAGAAGCGCAAGGTGCGCGACGCGGGCGAGCGCGAGATGGCGCAGATCCGCAAGGGCACCGACGAGCAGATCGCGCACCTCGAGCGCGTGTTCGACGACTTCCGCTCGCTGAAGGTCGGCGACCTCAAGCCCGAGGACGCCGTCTTCCACGAGCTCGTCGACCGCTTCGGCGACTACTTCGAGGGCTACATGGGTGCGGAGGCGATCAAGCGTCGCCTGCTCGCGTTCGACCTGAAGACCGAGGGCGAGAACCTCCACAAGGAGATCGCCGAGGGCAAGGGCCAGCGTAAGATCCGTGCGATCAAGCGCCTCAAGGTCGTCAACTCGTTCCTGCAGACGGGCACCAACCCGGCTGCGATGGTGCTCGACGTCGTGCCGGTGATCCCGCCGGAGCTGCGCCCCATGGTGCAGCTCGACGGTGGCCGCTTCGCGACCTCCGACCTGAACGACCTCTACCGTCGCGTCATCAACCGCAACAACCGTCTGCGTCGCCTGCTCGACCTCGGTGCTCCCGAGATCATCGTGAACAACGAGAAGCGCATGCTGCAGGAGGCGGTCGACGCCCTGTTCGACAACGGTCGTCGTGGCCGTCCCGTCACGGGCACGGGCAACCGCGCGCTGAAGTCGCTCTCGGACATGCTGAAGGGCAAGCAGGGCCGGTTCCGTCAGAACCTGCTCGGCAAGCGCGTCGACTACTCGGGCCGTTCGGTCATCGTCGTCGGCCCGCAGCTCAAGCTGCACCAGTGCGGCCTCCCCAAGCAGATGGCGCTCGAGCTGTTCAAGCCGTTCGTCATCAAGCGCCTCATCGACCTGCAGCACTCGCAGAACATCAAGCACGCCAAGCGCATGGTGGAGCGTTCGAAGCCGCAGGTGTGGGACGTCCTCGAGGAGATCATCGCCGAGCGCCCCGTGCTGCTGAACCGTGCACCCACGCTGCACCGTCTCGGCATCCAGGCGTTCGAGCCGCTGCTCGTCGAGGGCAAGGCCATCCAGCTGCACCCGCTCGTCTGCTCGGCGTTCAACGCCGACTTCGACGGCGACCAGATGGCCGTGCACCTTCCCCTCTCGGTGGAGGCGCAGGCCGAGGCTCGCGTGCTCATGCTCGCGTCGAACAACATCCTGAAGCCGTCCGACGGCCGTCCGGTGACGCTGCCCACGCACGAGATCGTGTCGGGTCTGCACCACCTCACGACCCTGAAGCCGGGCGCGCTCGGCGAGGGCCGTGCGTTCTCGTCGGTCGCCGAGGCGATCATGGCGATGGACCAGGGGTCGCTCGACCTCGGTGCGCTCGTGCGCATCCGCATGGAGGGCCTGCACTTCCGTGAGCAGGACCGTCCCGAGGGCTTCGTCGACGGCGAGCCGTTCGTGCTCGAGACGTCGCTGGGCCGTGCGCTGTTCAGCGAGACGCTGCCGAACGACTTCCCGTTCGTGCAGGAGGCGACGACCAAGCCGGTCATCTCGCTGATCGTCAACGCGCTCGCGGAGCGGTACCCGAAGGTCGTCGTGGCGGAGACGCTCGACAAGATCAAGGACGCCGGCTTCCACTGGGCGACGCGCTCGGGCATCTCGGTCGCGCTCTCCGACGTCATCACGCCGGCGGAGAAGAAGGAGATCGTCGCCAAGGCCGAGGTCGCGGCGGAGAAGATCCAGGACCAGTACGACAACGGCTTCATCTCCGATGCCGAGCGTCGTCAGGACCTGACCGAGCTGTGGACGAACGCGACGAACGAGGTCCAGAAGGCGACGCAGGACGCCTTCGACGAGGACAACTCGATCTACCGCATGGTCACGGCAGGCGCCAACGGCAACTGGATCCAGGTCCGCAACATCACGGGCATGCGCGGTCTGGTGACGAACCCGAAGGGCGAGGTCATCGTCCGTCCGATCATCTCCTCGTACCGCGAGGGGCTGTCGGTGGCCGAGTACTTCATCGCCACGCACGGTGCTCGCAAGGGCTCGGCGGACACGGCCCTCCGTACCGCCGACTCGGGCTACCTCACGCGTCGTCTCGTCGACGTGTCGCAGGACGTCATCATCCGCGAGGAGGACTGCGGCACCGAGAAGGGTCTCGACATGCCGATCGGCGACGTCATCGACGGCGTCCTCGTGCGCGGCGAGAACGTCGAGTCGTCGGTCTACGCCCGTACGCTCGCTGCCGACGTCGTCGCCCCCGACGGCACCGTCATCGCGGCTGCAGGCTCCGACTTCGGCGACGTGCAGATCAGCGCCGTCATCGCGGCAGGCGTCGAGGAGGTCAAGGTCCGCTCGGTCCTGACCTGCGAGTCCGCCACGGGCGTCTGCGCGGCCTGCTACGGCCGTTCGCTCGCGACGGGCAAGCTCGTCGACATCGGCGAGGCCGTCGGCATCATCGCGGCCCAGTCGATCGGCGAGCCCGGCACGCAGCTCACGATGCGCACCTTCCACACCGGTGGATCGGTGGGCGCGAGCGACATCACGCAGGGTCTGCCCCGTGTGACGGAGCTCTTCGAGGCCCGCACGCCGAAGGGTGCATCGCCCATCGCCGAGCTCGCGGGTCGCGTGCGCATCGAGGAGGACGAGAAGTCGAAGCGCATCGTCATCGTCCCCGACGACGGCAGCGAGGAGATCGCCTACCCCGTGCTGCGCCGTGCCACGCTCATGATCGCCGATGGCGACCACGTCGAGCAGGGCCAGCAGCTGCAGGTCGGCACCGTCGACCCCAAGGAGGTGCTGCGCGTGCGCGGCGTGCGCGAGGTGCAGAAGCACCTGGTGTCCGGCGTGCAGGACGTCTACCGCTCGCAGGGTGTGCCGATCCACGACAAGCACATCGAGGTCATCGTCCGTCAGATGCTCCGCAAGGTCACCGTCGTCGACCACGGCGAGACCGACCTGCTGCCTGGCGAGCTCGTCGACCGCATGCGGTACAACGACCTCAACCGTGCGGCGCTGACGTCGGGCAAGAAGACCGCGTCCGCCCGCCAGGAGGTCATGGGCATCACGAAGGCGTCGCTCGCGACGGAGTCGTGGCTGTCCGCCGCCTCGTTCCAGGAGACGACGAAGGTCCTCACGGAGGCGGCCCTGAACGGCCGCACCGACTCCCTCGTCGGCCTCAAGGAGAACGTCATCATCGGCAAGCTCATCCCGGCGGGCACCGGTCTGCACCGGTACCGCGACGTCGAGGTGGAGGCGACCGAGGAGGCGAAGGCTGAGCGGTACCCGAACCGTCTGTTCGGCGACTCGTCGTCGTTCGGCGACGGCGACCTCGACTTCGTCGACTTCGACTCGTTCACCTCGGGCGACTCGTTCGGCGACGAGCCGGGCGTCTACCGCTGATCGATCGATCCCACGTGAGGAGGGCCGCACCGCGAGGTGCGGCCTTTCCGCGTCTCGGCGCGCGCACGGGTGGACTCTGCGGAGGCGTGGCGTGCCTCCCGGGGCGCATGGCGAGCGCTGGCTAGGCTCGGCCGTCAGCGCAGCCCGCTGCGCGACGGACCAAGGAGCGTATCGATGAGCGACCCCATGAACCGCGACGGCCGCCAGGGCGATGCCGACGGGGTGCAGCCGCACTCGTCGGCCGAGGACGCCTCGACGTCGGTGACCGACTACGACGCCCACCAGTCGCTCGTCGAGGACGCGCCGACGCAGCAGATGCCCGCGCAGGACGCCGCGGGCGATGCGCCGACGCAGCAGCTCCCCGCGCAGGGCGACGCGCCCGCGCACGCATCCGAGCCCGACGCGCCGCGCGACGAGGCCGACGACTGGCAGCGCACGTGGGACGAGGCCGGCGGGGGCTCCATCGAGCCCACCGTCATCGCGCCGTCGGCGCTGCGCGGCCCGTCGCACGACGCCGAGTCCGAGCAGTCCTCGCTCGAGCAGGCACCCGACGAGCCCGTCGAGCACTCGGCGGAGGTCAGGACGACCGATCCCGCGACGGCCGACGCGCTCGCCTCGACGCGCGCCCTCGAGACGCGCGACGACACGCCGCGCAGCGACCCGCCCGAGCTCGTCGAGCCGCGGCGCCCGAGCCTGAGCCTGCGGGGCGAGCCGCGGCCCGACCTCGCCGACACCGCCCCGTTCGCGGGGATCGTCGGGGCCCCGGAGCCGACCGAGCCCGCACCGGCGGCGCGCGTCGAGGAGCCCACGCCCACCGAGGCGATGCCGACGCAGACCGCGCTGCTGCCCGAGCAGGATCGCGAGCCGCAGTTCGAGGTCGACGAGACGTCGACCGCGACGGCGACGGCCCCGCGCACCGAGCGCACCGAGCGCATCGGATCCATCTCCGTCGACGACGAGACGGCGCGTGCCGCCGCGACGGGCACGCCCATCGTGCTGGTCGAGACGGCGACGCCGCCGCGCAAGAAGGGCGCCCGCGGCGTCGGCTTCCTCGTCGTGCTGCTGTCGACCATCGTCTTCGCTGCGCTGCTGGCAGCCGTGTTCCTCGCGGTGCAGTACCTCTTCGACCGCGACTTCGTGCTGCAGGACGCGCTGCAGACGCTGTGGCTGCGGCCCTCGTGGCTGCTGCCGGTCGCCGTGTTCTTCGTGGCCTACTGGATCACGACCCTCATCGTGAACCGCGCCGGATGGTGGGCGCACGTGCTCGGCGGCTTCATCGTGGCGCTGCTCGCCTACGCGGCGCACGTCGCGGGCGCGTACCTCGAGACGCAGTCGAACGTGTGGGACGTCACGGGCCTCGCGAGCCTCGGCGTCTCGGATCTCGGCCAGCTGCTGCTGGCACCGACGGCGATCGTGACCTTCCTCATCGCCCGCGAGGTGCCGATCTGGTTCGGCGGCATCGTCGCGCGGCGCGGCCGCCGCGTGAAGGCCCGCAACAAGCAGGCGCTCGAGGAGTACGAGGCCGAGCAGTCGCGCAGGCTCGAGGAGTACGAGGCGACGCGCGCCTGACCACGCGCCCGACGAGGCCCGTCGCACCGTCCGGTGCGGCGGGCCTCGCTGCGTGAGCCCCCAGGCCACGCTCAGCGCGGCAGGCTCGCGGTAGGGCATGATCGTCGGGTCCGACGGTCTCGGGGGGTGGCGACACGTGGGTGTGCTGCGATGGGTGCGACGGCGTCGCAGGACGGCCGCGTCGATCGCCGTCGTCTCGGCCGCTGCCGTCGCCCTCGGCGTGCTCGCGTTCACCTACGAGGGCTTCACGCAGACCGACGTCGACCTGCACGATGGCGGCGTCTGGGTCACGAAGACCTCCTCCGCGCAGGTCGGCCACCTCAACGTGCAGGCGCAGGAGCTCGATGGCGGGTTCTTCGTGCCATCCGGGTCGTCGTCGTTCGACGTGCTGCAGGACGGTGACGCCGTGTTCCTCCGCGACGGCGACGGTGCCCTCATCCAGATCGACCCCTCGTCGATGGTGCTCGGGGCGAGCGTGCCGCTGCATCCGGATGCGCAGGTGCAGCAGCGCGGTGGCACGCTCGCGATCCTGTCGCCCGAGGGTCGGCTGTGGGCGATGCCGGTCTCCGAGGTCGGCGCCTTCGACGCCGAGGAGGTCGACCCGCTCGCCGAGGTCGGCGACGACGCCGCGATCGCGGTGGGGCTCGACGGGGCCGTCGCGGTCGCGGCGCCCGACGAGGGCGCGGTGCTGCGGTGGGAGCCGGACGACGACGGCGCCTTCGCCGAGCCGACCCGCGAGCCCCGCGAGCCCCGCGAGGGGCTCGAGGGTGCGAGCGACGTGTCGATCACCCTCGTGGGCGATCAGGCCGTCGCGCTCGCCGACGACCGCCTCCTCCTGCCGGGGCGCACGGTCGACGTGCCCGAGGGGGCCGCGCTGCAGCAGGTCGGCGACGACGCGTCGTCGGTCATGCTCGCGACGGGCGAGCTGCTGCTGCGGCAGCCGCTCGGCCCGGGCGAGCTCGTGCAGCAGTCGGTCGGCGATGGCGACGGATCCGTCGTGGCGCCCGTGCAGCTCGGCGGCTGCGTCTACGCCGCGTTCCCGTCGGCGAGCCGCTTCGTGCGCACGTGCCAGGATGCCTCGCGCAACGAGGAGCAGGTGATCGAGGGGCTCGAGGGCGCATCGACGTTCCGCGTGAACCGCGGCCTCGTGGTGCTGAACCAGTTCGAGAGCGGCCAGTCGTGGCTCGTGACCGACCAGGTCGTCCTCGTCGACAACTGGGACGACCTCATCCCGCCGGAGAGCGACGAGGAGTCCGACGAGCAGGACGAGTCGCTCGAGGACATCCTGCAGCAGACGGTGCCGCCGCCCTCGGCCGAGAACCACGACCCCGTCGCCACCGACGACCAGCTGGGCGCGCGCCCGGGGCGGGCGAGCATCCTGCCGGTGCTCGCGAACGACTCCGACCAGGATGGCGACGTGCTCACGGCACGCGTCGTGAGCGAGCTGCCATCCGGCATCACGGTGTCGCCCATCGCGAACGACTCGCAGCTGCAGCTCGAGATCCCGGAGTCGTTCTCGGAGCGGACGATCACGTTCCAGTACGAGGTCGACGACGGTCGCGAGGGCACCGCCACGGCCACGGTCGTCGTCACGGTTCGAGCGCCCGAGGAGAACGCCGCGCCCGAGCCGCTCTTCGAGCAGTCGTTCACGATCGAGCAGACCGCGCGCTTCGAGTACCCCGGCCTCCAGGGCTGGTACGACCCCGACGGCGACGACTTCTACCTGCGCTCGGCGACGAGCCCCTCCGGCGACCAGATCGAGGCGTCGCCCGCCGGTCGCATCCTGTACACGGCGACCGGTTCGCCCGGGCCCACCGTCGTCGACCTCCTCATCGCCGACTCGCGCGGCGGCGAGGCGCAGGGC
This sequence comes from Agrococcus sp. GCM10030265, assembly GCF_042666675.1. Lineage (NCBI taxonomy): Bacteria > Bacillati > Actinomycetota > Actinomycetes > Micrococcales > Microbacteriaceae > Agrococcus > Agrococcus sp. GCM10030265. The sequence goes on along the minus strand of NZ_JBHTCZ010000001.1, from coordinate 29,963 downwards.
ACGATCGCGGTGACGGTCCTCGAGCGCAACACGGCCGACATCGTGCCGAACGCCGACTTCGTCTCGACGACGATCGGCCAGGAGGTGTCGATCGACCCGCTCGCCAACGACTACGTGCCGGGCACGCAGGATGCGCGCGTCGCGCAGGTGTCGTTCGAGCAGACGCCGCAGCTCACGGGCTCGCTCGACCCCGACACGGGCATCGTGACGCTCTCGAGCGAGACGCCGGGCACCTACTACCTGCCCTACCTCGCGTCTGCGGGCGCCTCGTCGCAGCCCGGCCGCATCCGCGTCGACGTGCGCGAGGCCGACGACGAGGCGCGGCCCGTGGCCGTGCGCGACATCGCGCTGCTGCCGCAGCTGGGCGAGACGCTCGTCGACCTGCTCGCCAACGACGTCGACCCCTCCGGCGGGGTGCTCGTCGTGCAGTCGGTGACGGCGAACGGCGTGCCGGTCTCGGCGCAGCTGCTCGAGCGTCGCGTGCTCCGCCTCGTCGACGCGCAGGGCCTGTCGGCCGAGACCACGATCTCGTACACCGTCTCCAACGGCCGATACACCGAGACGGGGCAGGTCGTCGTCATCCCCGTGCCGCCGCCGGACCAGCCGGCGCAGCCCACGGCCGTCGCGGACACGGCGCTCGTGCGCGAGGGCGACTTCGTCTCCATCCCGGTGCTCGACAACGACTTCAGCCCGGACAACGTCGAGCTGACGGTGTCCGACGAGCTCGTGGAGACGACCTTCGCCGCCGGCGACGACGGCTGCGACGTCTCCGGCGAGGATGCCGAGGGATGCGCGTTCGTCGACGGCGAAGACGTGCGCGTCTTCGTCCCCGTCGGTGGGCCGGCCTCGGTGCGGCTCGTCTACGAGATCAGCGACGAGTACGGCGGCGTCGCATCCGCACCCATCGACCTCACGGTCGTCGAGCGCGGCGCCGACAACGACCCGCCGATCGCGCAGACCGTGACGTCGCGCGTCGTCGAGGGCAACCGCGTCTCGATCCCGATCCCGCTCGATGGCGTCGACCCCGACGGCGACGGCGTCGAGCTCGTCGGCTACGACGAGGCCCCAGACGAGGGGCGCATCGTCGAGGTCGGCGACGGCTTCTTCGTCTACGAGGCGTACGAGGGCAGCGCGGGCACCACGTCGTTCACCTACCGCGTGCGCGACCGTTGGGGCGCCGAGGCGACGGCGGCGGTCGTCGTCGGCATCGCACCGCCGCCGGAGGTCAACCAGAGCCCCTTCGCCGAGCGCGACGAGGTGCTCGTGCAGCCCGACCGGGCGATCGCGGTGCCGGTGCTCGCGAACGACTTCGATCCCGACGGCGACGTGCTGACGCTCGAGGACGACGGCATCTCGAATGCGTCCGACGAGCTCGGCGAGGTCGCGATCGACGACGAGCGCAGCACCGTCGACTTCACGTCGCCGGAGGCGACGGGGGAGTACGAGCTGCGGTATCGCATCTCGGACGGCCGCGGCGGCTCGACGCAGGGCGTCGTGCTCGTCACGGTGTCCGAGGACGCTCCTCCGCAGCCGCCCCTCGCGGTGGACGACGTGGTCCCGGCTGCCGACGTCGTCGTCGGCGAGCCCATCGCGGTGCCCGTGCTCGACAACGACCTCGATCCCGACGGCAGCCCCGACGCGCTCGAGGTCGAGGTGCTGCAGGGCGCGGGCGACGAGGCGGCCGACGGCATCCGCGTGACGCCGAGCGAGGAGGAGTTCCAGGTCGTCACGTACCGCGTGACCGACCCGGACGGCGAGAGCGCCGAGGCGTTCGTCTTCGTGCCGATCGCACGCGACCTCGCCCCTCGTCTGTCGGATCCGAGCATGGTCTACGAGGTGCGATCGGGCGTCTCCGAGGAGTTCGACCTCGCCGACCTCGTCGAGGTGTCGCAGCACAGCCCGCGCATCACGACAGCGAGCCGCGTGAGCGCGACGAACGCGAACGGCGACCCGCTCGTCGTCGACGTCGACACGCTGCAGTACACGTCGGAGGCGGGCTACACGGGGTCTGCGACGCTGTCGTTCGAGGTGTCCGACGGCGCCGACGAGTCCGATCCCGATGCGAACGTCGCCACCTTGTCGATCGCGCTGCTCGTGCGGCCGTCGTCGGCCGTGCCGCCGACGTTCGACGGCGCTGCGCTGCAGGTGCCGCAGGGCGGCAGCGTGGAGTTCGACCTCACCTCCGCGACGCGCGACCCGGATCCCGACGACCTGCCGACCATGGAGTACGAGCTGCTCGGTGGCGCATCCGACCAGGTCGACGCCGACGTGTCGGGGCAGGTCATGACGCTGACGGCGCCCGTCGACGCCAACGTCGGCTCGACGGTGTCCTACACGGTCGGCGTGCGCGACCGGCACGGCAACGAGGTCCAGGGCACGGTCGTCGCGACCGTCGTGATCTCGAACGAGCCGCTCGCGATCATCCGCGACGACGTCGCCGAGGCGACCCAGGGCGTCGCATCGAACGTCGCGGTGCTCGCGAACGACTGGAATCCCTTCGAGGGCCAGGCGCCGCTGCGCGTCCTGGAGACCGCCGTGGTGGGTGGCATCGGCGAGTCGTCGACCGACGGCGCGACCGTGAGCGTCGTGCCCGGCGGCGACTTCTCCGGGGTGCTCACGGTGCGCTACACGGTGCAGGATGCGACCGAGAACGCGCAGCGGCATCAGACGGGCCAGATCGTGCTGAACGTGCAGGGCCGGCCGGAGGCGCCGATCCGCCCGAACGTGCTGTCGGTGGGGGACCAGACGGTGACGCTGGCGTGGGCGGCGCCCGCGGCGAACGGCGCGCCGATCTCGGGCTACACGGTGCAGAGCGCCGACGGGTCGTTCTCGCAGGCGTGCGCGTCGACGACGTGCACGCTGCAGGGGCTCGTCAACGATCAGACCTATCAGTTCACGGTGGTCGCGACGAACGAGGTCGGCGACTCGGATCCGTCGCCCGCGTCGTCGGATGCGCGCCCGGACGTGCGCCCCGATCCGCCGGCTGCGCCGCGCGCCGAGCGTGGCGACACGCAGCTGACCGTGACGTGGGCCGCGCCCGCGAACCGCGGCTCGGCCATCACCCGCTACCTGCTCGAGATCAGCCCGCCGCCCGCGAACGGCCAGCCCATCGTCGAGATCGAGGGCGCGGCGACGTCCCACGTCTGGCAGGGCCTGACGAACGGCACCGCCTACTCCTTCCGCGTGCAGGCCTACAACGACGCGCCCGAGCCGAGCGACTGGAGCCCCGCCTCGGCGACGGCGACGCCGGCTGGCCCGCCCTTCCCGGTGACGGGCGTCGCCGCGACGCGCGACCAGTCCATCCCCGACAACGTGCAGATCGTCGTGACCTGGGATCAGCACGAGACGCAGTCGAACGGCGCTGCGATCCAGAGCTACACCGTGACGCCCGTGCGCGACGGCGCGCCGCAGCCGGGGCTCGCGCAGACCGTGCCGGGTGCGGCGGCCACGAGCGCCGTCTTCGGCGCCGGCGCGCTGCCGGGCTCGTCCGGGTCGACGTACGCGTTCACCGTGGTCGCGACGAACGACGTCGGGCCGTCGCAGGCCTCGGCACCGTCGAACGGCGTGCGCGATGCGACGACGCCGGGCGCACCCACGATCACGACCGTGACCGAGGGAGACGGATGGGCCGACATCGCGATGCAGCCCGGCCCGACGAACGGTGCGCGCGCGGAGGAGATCCAGTACCAGGTGCTCGTCAACGGATCGCAGCGCGGCACGGTGTCGTCGACGGGCGGCCGGGTGCCGATCGCGAACCAGACCCCGCCGGGCGCGAGCATCGTCGTGCGCGCGGTGTCGACCGTGCAGGGCATCACCTACGCCGGCCCGCAGTCGAACCGCGTGCAGGCGGCGCCGTACGGCCCGATCGGTGCGCCGTCGGCCACGGCGACGGCCCGTGTCGACGGGGTCGACGTGTCATGGCGCGGACCCGCGCAGAACGGCCGCGCGGTCACGGTCGAGATCCGCATCGACGGCGGCGCGTGGGAGCGAGTGGCGGCGGATGGCTCGCGGACCGTTCCGGCGGGTCGAGGGCAGCAGGTGACGATCGAGGTGCGCGCATCGACGGGCGCCGCCGAGCCGGGGCACGGTGCGCAGACCACGACGGCGAGCGACTCGGCGCGCGTGCCCGATCCGTCGATCTCGCTGCGGCGTGGACCGCAGGTGACGTCGCCCGAGAACGGCAACACCGCGCCGAACTTCGTGGTGTCGTGGAGCAACATGCCCACGGGCGTGCAGTTCATGTACCAGTGCTTCGACGGCCAGGGCGAGATCCGCAGCGGGCGTCAGCCGCACACCTTCGGCAGCGCCGACGGCACGTCGCCCGAGAGCCAGTACACCTTCTGCATCAGCGAGCGCGGCGGCCCGTACCGCATCACCTTCTACTACCAGGGCGCCGAGTACGTGTCGGCCTCGACCCCGGGCTGAGGCTCCATCGCGGACTCCCACGCGCGACCCGGCGCCCGGCTCAGCCCGCGTCCAGGCCCGCGGATGCATCGTGCGGCATGATCGTGAGGTTCGAGCGTTCAGGGGGCCAGCGTGAGCGTGCTGCGGTGGATCAAGCGGCGTCGGAGGACGACCGCATCGGTCGCCGTCGTCGCCGCAGCCACCGTCGCGCTCGGCGTGCTCGCCTTCACGTACGAGGGGTTCACGCAGACCGACGTCGACCTGCATGACGGCGGCGTGTGGGTCACCCGCACGAGCGACGCGCAGGTCGGGCACCTCAACGTGCAGGCGCAGGAGCTCGACGGCGGGTTCTTCGTGCCGTCGGGGTCGTCGTCGTTCGACGTGCTGCAGGACGGCGACGACGTCTTCCTGCGCGACGGCGACGGCGCGCTCATCGACATCGACCCGGCATCCATGGTGCTCGGCGGCACCGTCGCGTTGCATCCGGATGCGCAGGTGCAGCAGCGCGGCGGCACCATCGCGATCCTGTCGCCCGAGGGCGAGCTGTGGGCGATGCCCGTCGCCGAGGTCGGCGCGTTCGACGCCGAGGAGACCGAGCCGCTCGCCGAGGTCGGCGAGGGTGCCGCGCTCGCGGTGGGCCTCGACGGCACGGTCGCGGTCGCAGCCCCCGACGACGGCGCCGTGCAGGCATGGCAGGTCGACGACGAGGGCGGCTTCCGCGACCCCGAGCGCGAGGCGCGCGACGGCCTCGACGGCGCCGACGACGTCTCGATCACCATGGTGGGCGACGAGGTCGTCGCGCTCGCCGGCGAGCGCCTGCTGCTGCCCGGCCGCTCGGTCGACGTGCCCGAGGGCGCCGTGCTGCAGCAGGTCGGCGACGGCGCGACCTCGGTGCTGCTCGCGACGAGCGAGCTGCTGCTGCGGCAGCCGCTCGGTACGGGCGAGCTCGTGCAGCAGTCGCTCGGCTCGGGCGACGGCCCCGTCGTCGCGCCGGTGCAGCTCGGCGGCTGCCTCTACGCCGCCTTCCCCTCGTCGGGCGAGTTCGTGCGCTCGTGCCAGGACTCGTCGCGCGACGAGGAGCTGCCGATCGAGGGCTTCTCCGAGGCGGCGACGTTCCGCGTCAACCGCGGCCTCGTCGTGCTCAACCAGTTCGAGACGGGCCAGTCGTGGCTCGTGACCGACGAGGTCGTGCTCGTCGACAACTGGGACGACCTCCTGCCGCCGCCGAGCGACGAGGAGTCGGAGGAGCAGGACGAGTCGCTCGAGGACTCCCTGCAGCAGACGATCCCGCCGCCCTCGCAGGAGAACCACGACCCGGTCGCGACCGACGACGAGCTCGGTGCGCGCCCGGGCCGCGCGAGCATCCTGCCCGTGCTCGCGAACGACTCCGACCAGGACGGCGACGTGCTGACTGCGCGCGTCGTGAGCGACCTGCCGTCGGGCGTGACGGTGGCGCCCATCGCGAACGACTCGCAGCTGCAGATCTCCATCCCGCAGTCGTTCTCGGAGCGCGTGATCTCGTTCGAGTACGAGGTCATCGACGGCAAGGGCGGCAGCGACACCGCGACCGTCACGGTCACGGTGCGCGCGCCCGAGGAGAACAGCGCGCCCGAGCCGCTCTTCGAGCAGTCGTTCACGATCGAGCAGACCGCGCGCTTCGAGTACCCGGGCCTGCAGGGCTGGTTCGACCCCGACGGCGACGACTTCTACCTCGCCTCCGCCACGAGCCCCTCGGGCGACCAGATCGAGGCCTCGCCCGCCGGCCGCATCCTCTACACCGCGACCGGCGCGCCCGGCCAGACGAGCGTCGAGCTCGAGATCGTCGACTCGCGCGGCGAGGTCGCGACGGGATCCATCGCGGTCACCGTCCTCGAGCGCAACACGGCGCAGATCCAGCCGAACGCCGACTTCGTCTCGGCGACCGTCGGGCAGGAGGTGTCGCTCGAGCCGCTCGCGAACGACTACGTGCCCGGCACCCAGGATGCGCGGCTCTCGCAGGTCTCGCTCGAGTCCGTGCCGCAGCTGCAGGGCACGTGGGATGCCGCGACCGGCCTCGTGACGGTGTCGAGCGACACGGTGGGCGTGTACTACGTGCCCTATCTCGCCTCGGCGGGCGCGTCGTCGCAGCCCGGGCAGATCCGCGTCGACATCCGCGAGGCGGACGACGAGGCGCGGCCCGTCGCGGTGCGCGACATCGCGCTGCTGCCGCAGCTCGGCGAGACGCTCGTCGACCTGCTCGCGAACGACGTCGACCCCTCGGGTGGCGTGCTCGTGGTGCAGTCGGTGCGCGTCGACGGCGTGCCCATCTCGGCGCAGCTGCTCGAGCGACGCGTGCTGCGCCTCACCGACACCCAGGGCATCACGACCGAGACGACGATCTCGTACACCGTCTCGAACGGACGCTTCACCGAGACGGGCCAGGTCGTCATCATCCCCGTGCCACCGCCCGACCAGCCGGCGCAGCCGACGGCCGTGGCCGACACCGCCACGGTGCGCGAGGGCGACTTCGTCTCCATCCCCGTGCTGCAGAACGACTTCAGCCCCGACAACCTCGAGCTCACCGTGACGCCGCGCCTCGTCGAGACGTCGTTCGCGACGGGCGACGACGGCTGCGACGTCGCGGGCGACGACGCCGAGGGCTGCGCGTTCGTCGACGGCGACATGGTGCGCGTCTTCGTGCCCGTCGGCGGGCCGTCGTCGGTGCGGCTCGTGTACGAGATCAGCGACGTGCACGGCGGCGTCGCCACCTCTACGATCGACGTCACGGTCGTGCAGCGCGGCGAGGACAACGACCCGCCGATCGCCGAGACCGTCACGGCCCGCGTCGTCGAGGGCAACGCCGTGAGCATCCCCATCCCGCTCGACGGCATCGACCCCGACGGCGACGGCGTCGAGCTCGTCGGCTACGACACCGCGCCGGATGCCGGGCGCATCAGCGAGACCGGCGACGGCTTCTTCGTCTACGAGGCGCACGAGGGCAGCGCGGGCTCGACGACGTTCACGTACCGCGTGCGCGACCGCTGGGGTGCCGAGGCGACGGCCGCGGTCGTCATCGGCATCGCGCCGCCGCCCGAGCTGAATCAGGCGCCGTACGCCGAGCGCGACGAGGTCACGGTGCGCCCGGGCCGCGAGATCGCCGTGCCGGTGCTCGCGAACGACTTCGACCCCGACGGCGACCGGCTCGTGCTCGAGCTCGACGGCATCTCGGATGTCTCGCCCGAGCTCGGCGACGTGACGATCGACGAGGAGCGCAGCACGGTCGACTTCGTCTCGCCCGACGACGAGGGGGAATACGAGCTGCGCTACCGCGTGAGCGACGGTCGCGGCGCCTCCACCCAGGGCGTCGTGCTCGTGACGGTGTCCGAGGACGCCGATCCGCAGCCGCCCGTCGCGGTCGACGACGTCGTGCCCGCCATCGAGGTCGTGGCGGGCGAGCCCATCGCGGTGCCCGTGCTCGACAACGACCTCGACCCCGACGGCAGCCCCGATGCGCTCGAGGTCGAGGTGCTGCAGGGCGACGGCACCGTCACCGCGGCGAACGAGGTACGCGTCACGCCGAGCGAGGAGACCTTCCAGGTCGTCACGTACCGCGTGACCGACCCCGACGGCGAGCGCGCGCAGGCGTTCGTCTTCGTGCCCGTCGCCACCGACCCCGTGCCGCGTCTGCGCGACCCCGAGATGGTCTACGAGGTGCGCTCGGGCATCGCCGAGGAGTTCGACCTCTCGGAGCTCGTCGAGGTCTCGCAGAACAGCCCGCGCATCACGTCCGGCGACACGGTGTCGGCCACGAACTGGAACGGCGACCCGCTCGTCGTCGACGTCGACACGCTGTCGTACACGTCGATCGCCGGCTACACGGGCCCCGCGACCCTCAGCTTCGAGGTGACCGACGGCACGGATGCCTCGAGCGCCGACGCCAACACGGCGACGCTCTCGATCGCCCTGCTCGTGCGCCCGTCGTCGGTCGTGCCGCCGACGATGAGCGGCACGGCGCTGCAGGTGCCGCAGGGCGACGAGGTCGAGTTCGACCTCACGTCGGCCACGCGAGACCCGGACCCCGGCGACATCGACGGCATGGACTACGAGCTCGTCGGCGGATCGTCCGACCAGGTCGACGCCTCGGTCGACGCGCAGACGCTGCGGCTCTCGGCTCCCGTCGACGCGAACGTCGGCACGAGCGTGTCGTACACGATCGAGGCCACCGACCCGCACGGCAACGCGGCGCAGGCGACGTTCGTCGCGACGGTCGTCATCTCGACCGAGCCGCTCGCGATCCTGCGCGCCGACACCGCGGAGGCGACGCAGGGCATCGCCACGAGCGTGCCCGCGCTCGCGAACGACTACAACCCCTTCGAGGGGCAGGCGCCGCTCACGATCGTCGAGACGGCCGTCGTCGGCGGCGACGCGACGGCCGACACCGACGGCTCGACCGTCACGGTGACGCCAGGCGGCGACTTCTCTGGCGTGCTCACGGTGCGCTACACGGTGCAGGATGCGACCGAGACGGTGCAGCGGCAGCAGACCGGGCAGATCGTGCTCAACGTCAAGGGGCGCCCCGAGGCGCCGATCCGCCCGAACGTGCTGTCGGTCGGCGACCAGACGGTGACGCTGTCGTGGGCGGCACCGTCGGCGAACGGCGCGCCGATCTCGGGCTACACGGTGCAGAGCGCGGACGGAGCGTTCTCGCAGGCGTGCGCGTCGACGACGTGCACGCTGCAGGGGCTCGTCAACGATCAGACGTATCAGTTCACGGTCGTCGCGACGAACGAGGTCGGCGACTCCGATCCGTCGCCCGCGTCGTCGGATGCGCGCCCGGACGTGCGCCCCGATCCGCCGGCTGCGCCGCGCGCCGAGCGTGGTGACGGGCAGCTGACCGTGACATGGGCGGCGCCCGCGAACCGCGGCTCGGCGATCACGAGCTACCTGCTCGAGATCAGCCCGCCGCCCGCGAACGGCCAGCCGACGGTCGTGCTCGAAGGCGGCGCGACGAGCCACGTCTGGCAGGGGCTCACGAACGGCACGAGCTACACGTTCCGCGTGCAGGCGTACAACGAGGCGCCAGAGCCGAGCGACTTCAGCCCGCCGTCGGCGGCCGAGTTCCCGGCCGGACCGCCCTTCCAGGTCACAGGCGTGAGCGCGACGCGCGACGACGGCATCCCGAGCTACCCCCAGGTCACGGTGACGTGGGCGCAGCATCAGACGCAGAGCAACGGCGCAGCCATCACGCACTACGTCGTGCAGCCGCTCGCGAACGGCAACCCCGCCGGAGCGGCGCAGCAGGTGAACGGCGCGGGCGCCACGTCGGCCACCTTCGGCAGCGGCGCGCTGCCCGCGGGCACGGGCGTGACCCTGACGTTCACGGTCGTCGCCGTGAACTCGGAGGGGTCGTCGCCGGCGTCTGCGCCGTCGAACGGCGTGCGCGACGCGACGACCCCCGGGGCGCCGCGCATCGACAGCGTCGCCGACGGCGACGGGTTCGCACGCATCAGCTGGACGGCGGGGCCGACGAACGGCGCCAACGCGAACGAGATCGAGTACCACTGGTTCGAGGGCGGAGCCGACCGAGGCCTCATCCCGGCGAACGGGCAGCTGCCGCTCGCCAACAGGCAGAACCCGTACACGATCACGATCGGCGCGTTCTCGACGGTGCAGGGCGTGCGCTACGACAGCCCGCGGTCGAACGCGGTGCAGTCGGCGCCCTTCGGCCCGCCGCCTGCACCCACCTCGCGCGTCGACGGCGGCGTCAACGAGGTGACGTTCCACTGGGGGCCGAACGGCACGAACGGTCGCCCGCTCGCAGAGATCCGCTACTCGCTCAACGACGACCCGAACCAATGGCGCAGCGAGCCGCCGACCGCAGGCAGCCTGCGGATGCAGTTCCAGCCCGGGCAGCAGGCGTGCATCCAGGTGATGGCCGTCGACACCGAGGGCACCCAGAGCGCCCTCGGCCGATCGTGCGGGCAGGCGCTGCCGGCACCGTCGCTGACGCTCCTGCGTGGTCCCATGTTCGAGACGGCCAGCACGTGCAGCGACGGACGCGGGGGCGCGTGCTACTTCTTCCAGATCCAGTGGTCGAACTTCCCCGCGGGCACCTACAGCTACCAGTGCCTGCACTCGAACACGTCCACCGGCAACCCGCAGTTCCAGAGCGGGCAGGTGCAGCTCGGGCAGAACGGCAACACGCACAGCTTCCCCAGCGCGGGGCAGCCGCACGGCGGACTCTGCTACTCGAGCTTCAGCGGCACCGCCACGGTCCGCATCCAGGGCAACGGCGTGAACCTCGAATCCTCGAGGCAGTGGCCATGACGAACGAAGGAGCGCCGACATGGCGATGACGATGACCCGCGAGCAGGCGGCATGGTTCCAGGAGACGTTCCAGCGTCTCGTGGCGAACGTGGGCGCGGTCGTGCTCGGCAAGGACGACGTGATCGCGCTCGCGTTCACGGCGATGCTCTCCGAGGGTCACCTGCTGCTCGAGGACGCCCCGGGCACCGGCAAGACGCAGCTCGCGAAGTCGATGGCCGCGACGGTCGCCGGCGCGAACACGCGCATCCAGTTCACCCCCGACCTGCTGCCCTCCGACGTCACGGGCGTCACGGTCTACGACCAGAAGACGCAGGCGTTCGAGTTCCACAAGGGACCGATCTTCGCCCAGATCGTGCTCGCCGACGAGATCAACCGCGCGAGCCCGAAGACGCAGTCGGCGCTGCTCGAGGTCATGGAGGAGGGGCGCATCACCGTCGACGGCGACCCGTACGAGGTCGGTCGCCCCTTCATGGTCATCGCGACGCAGAACCCCATCGAGCAGGCGGGCACGTACCGCCTGCCCGAGGCGCAGCTCGACCGCTTCCTCATGAAGACGTCGATCGGCTACCCCGGTCGCGAGCAGACGGTGCGCATCCTCGCGGGTGCGTCGCAGCGCAACGCGTCGTCGCTCGTGCAGCCCATCGTCACGACCTCGGCCGTCGCCGAGATGATCGACCTCGCCGCGACGGCGCACGTCGACGCCGCGGTGCTCGACTACGTCGCAGGCCTCGCCGAGCACACGCGCGACTCGAAGGACACGCGCCTGGGGGTCTCGGTGCGCGGCGCCATGGCGATCACGCGCGCCGCGAAGGCGTGGGCGGCGGCGCGCGGCCGCAACTACGTGCTGCCCGACGACGTGAAGGCGCTCGCGCAGCCCGTGTGGGCGCACCGCGTCGTGCTCGACCCCGAGGCCGAGTTCTCGGGCGTCACGGGCGAGCGCGTCATCGAGCGCGCGATCGCCGACGTGCCGGCGCCGCAGGAACGGGCGATGGTCTGATGACGCAGACCGTGCCGCCGAGCGGGCAGCAGCCCGCTCCCTCGGCTGCGAGCGCACCCGCGCCGGACGAGCAGCAGCAGACGCCGCCGCGCGCGCGGCGCGCGCTGCCGCGCTCGCCGCGCGCCGTGCTCGCCTCCGTGGGCGGCGGCATGCGCGCCATCGTCGACTCGGATGCCGTGCACGGCGCGCGTCGCGTCGTCGCGCGCGGCGCACGCGCGACGCTGCCCGTGCTGCGGCCCGTCACGCGATTCGGATGGGTCGCGATCGGCATCACCGTCGCGGCGCTCGTGCTGGGGCTCGCGCTCGAGTGGACCGAGCTCGTCGTCATCGCCATCGCGGGCGGCGTGCTGCTGGCGATCGCCGTCGCCTACGTCATCGGCCGCACGATGTACCGCATCGAGCTCGACCTGGCGTATACGCGCGTCGTCGTCGGCGAGCGCGCGCTCGGCCGCATCGAGATCCACTCCGCGAGCTCGCGTCCGCTCATGCCGGCGACGATCGAGGTGCCCGTCGGCTCGGCCGTCGCAGCCTTCCACCTGCCGCGCATGCAGCCGCGCGACGTGCACGAGGACGTCTTCGCCATCCCCACCTCCCGTCGCGCGGTGCTGCGCGTCGGGCCCGTGCGCTCGGTGAAGGGCGACCCGCTCGGCATCCTGCGTCGCCAGGTGCGGTGGACGGAGCCCGTCGAGCTCTTCGTGCATCCCCGCACCGTGCAGCTCGACGAGACGGCGCCCGGCCTCATCCGCGACCTCGAGGGCATCACGACCCGCGATCTCACGAACTCCGACATCGCGTTCCACGCGCTCCGCGACTACGTCGCGGGCGACGACCGCCGCTACATCCACTGGAAGTCGTCGGCGCGCACGGGCCAGCTGATGGTGCGCCAGTTCGAGCAGACGAGGCGCTCCGTGCTCGCCCTCGGCCTCTCGACGAACCCCGACGACTACGGCGACCCCGACGAGCTCGAGACCGCCATCTCCGTGCTCGGCTCGCTCGGCCTGCAGGCCATCCGCGACGAGATGGACGTCGTCGTGCGCACCTCGCGCCGCTCGCTGCCCGCCACGAACGGCAAGCGCCTGCTGGACGGCCTCTCGGGCGTCGACTGGAGTCCCCGCCACGACCGCCTCATCGGGCTCGCGGGCGAGATCGGGCGCCAGCACCCCGGCGCGTCCGTCGTCATGCTGCACGCGGGCCGCGGCGTCGACGTCGCGACGGTGCGGCGCGCGACGTCGCTGCTGCCCTCGCAGGCGCGCATCCTCGTGATCCAGGCCATCGCGGGCACGAAGGCGCGCGTGCAGCCGCTCGGCAACGCCACCCTCGCGCAGCTGCCCTCGATCGTCGAGCTGCCCCGCATCGTGAGGGCGGTGAGCGAGCAGTGAGCGCAGACGCCCCCGCGCCGTCGGCGACGACCCGCGAGCCGCTGCTGCCCAGGAGGCCGTGGCAGGTCGCGATCGACTGCGCCGCGATCCTCGTCGTGCTCACGATGGCGACGCTCGCGTTCGGCCCCGTCTTCGGCGGCGTCGACTACGCCATCGCGGGCATCGGCGGCGCGCTCGCGGGCATCCTCGTCGGCGTCGTGACGTCGCTGCGGCCGCTGCGCGGCTGGCTCGTGACGGTCGCGGGCGTCGTCGTGGCGTACGTCGTCGTCGGCCCGGCGCTCGCGGTGCGGCACGCGACGATCGGCGGCGTCATCCCCACGCTCGACGGGCTGCGCGAGCTCATGCTCGGCTCGTTCGTGTCGTGGCGCAGCCTGCTCACGGCGCAGCCGCCCGTGCAGGGCTTCCCGAGCCTGCTCGTCGTGCCGATGCTCACGATGCTCCTGTGCGGCGCGGTCGCGACGGTGCTCGCGATCCGCCTGCGACGCGGGGCGGCCTGGGCGATGCTGCCCGGCCTCGTGGCGCTCGTCGTCGGCATCGCGTTCGGCACCCGCATCGCCGCGCAGCCCATCCTGCTCGGCGTCGTCACGGCCTGCACGTCGATCGCATGGATCGCATGGCGCGGCGCGACCGCGCGTCGCAACCTCGCCGAGGAGGTCGAGGTCACGCGCGACGACGCCAACCGCAGGGCGTTCGCGCGCCGCCGCCTGCTCGGCGGCGTCGGCATGGTCGCCGCCGCCGCGCTCGTCTCGAGCGTCGCGGGCCTGCCCATCGCCTTCACCGACCGGCAGGTGCTGCGCGACGACGTCGAGCCGCCCATCGAGCTCGCCGACTACCCGAGCCCGCTCGCGGGCTTCCGCCTCTGGCACAAGAACTACGAGGAGGCGACGCTCCTGACGGTCTCGGGCATGCCGGAGGGGTCGCGGCTGCGCCTCGCGACGCTCGACTGGTACGACGGCACCGTCTACGCGGTCGCGGGGAGCCAGGAGTCGTCGGCGTCGGGCTCGTTCACGCGGGTCGGCGACGCGATCGACGCGTCGCAGCCGGGCACGCCCACGACGATCGAGGTCGAGGTCGGCGAGTACGCGGGCGTGTGGGTGCCGAGCGTCGGCTACGCCGAGCGCATCGACTTCGCAGGCGACGACGCCGTCGCGCTGCAGTCGTCGCTCGCGTACAACGGCCTCACGGGCAACGTGCTCGCGGAGGCGGGCCTCGGGCCGGGCGACTCGTACACGGTCGACGCGATCGTGCCGACGCTGCCCGATGTCGAGGATCTCGAGGGTCTGCCCGCATCCGACATCGACATGCCCGCTGCCGAGGACATGCCCGAGCTCATCACGGCGTTCGTGTCGACGCACGCCACCGAGCGCACGACGCTCGACAACATCCTCGCGATGGCTGCCGTGCTGCGCGCGGGCGCGTTCAGCCACGGCGTCGGCGAGAGCGAGGCGCCCTCGCTCGCCGGTCACGGCGCCAGGCGCCTCACGCAGATGTTCGACGCCGAGACGCTGCTCGGCGACGACGAGCAGTACGCGGCGGCCTTCGCGCTCGCGCTCGAGTTCTACGGCGTGCCTGCGCGCGTCGTCATGGGCTTGTACCCGGGCGACGAGGGCTTCGAGGGCGACGAGGGCCCCGTCGAGCTCACGGGCGGCGACATGCACGCGTGGGTCGAGGTCTCGTTCCAGGGCGTCGGCTGGGTGCCGTTCACGCCCACGCCGCCGGAGGAGAACACGCAGGTCGAGCCCGAGCCGCAGCCCCAGCCCGATCCGCGCCCGCAGGTGCTGCAGCCCCCGCAGCCGCCGGAGGAGCCCGCCGAGCTGCTGCCCAACACGCAGCCCGACCAGGCGCAGGACGACGAGGAGGAGCAGGGCTCGACGGTCTGGCTCATCGTGCTCGCCGTCGCGGGCATCATCCTGGGCCTCCTGCTGCTGCTCGCGCTGCCGTTCCTCGTCATCGGGGCGCTGAAGGCCCGGCGCAGACGGCGGCGCATCGAGGCCGCGAGCGAGAGCGAGCGCCTCGCCGGCGGCTGGCATCAGGTGGTCGACGAGGCCGTCGACCTCGGGCTGCCCGTGCCCGCCGGCATCACGCGACGCGAGACGGCCTCGTCGGTCGAGGAGCGCTACCCGGGCTCGCGCGCGACGGCGATCGGCGAGTACGTCGACTCCGGAGTCTTCGGCCCCGGGGAGCCGCATCGGGGCGAGATCGACGCGTTCTGGAAGGATGTCGACCGCAGCGTGGCTGCCATGCGGCAGGAGGCGAGCAGGCGCACGAGGATCCTCGGGATGCTCTCGCTGCGCTCGTTCCTCCGCCGCCGAGTGGAGCGGAGGGGTCGATGATCTGGTCGATCGAGGACGGCGCGTCGAAGCGACCGGAAGGCGTCGACGAGGACGGCATCCCCGACCCGGCGTACGCCGCGAGCCTCGGGCTCATCCCGGCGCCGCTCGGCCGTCGCGTCGCGGCGACGCTCGTCGACGCCGCGGTCTACGCGCTCCTGTCGCTGCCGCTCGTCATCGGCGCCTCGCCACGGCTCGTGAGCCTCGCGTCGGGCGCGACGAGCTGGTACGGGTTCCTGAACCACCCGGACTTCGTGCTCACGGTCGTCATGATGGCCGTCTCGGTCGTGCTCACCCTCGCGTTCACGATCGTGCAGCTCGTGCTGCACGGCAAGAAGGGCGTCACGCTCGGCAAGGCGCTCACGGGGCTGCGCACCGTCAACGTCGCGACGCTCTCGAGCCCGGGCTTCGGTCGCGCGCTGCTGCGGGGCGTCGTGCTCTCCGCGTCGTCGATCGTGCCGATCGTGGGGCCGGCGCTGTTCCTCTGCTCGCCGCTGCTCGACCGGCAGCGGCGCCGCGGATGGCTCGACCTCGTCGGGCGCACCTGGCTCGTGGATGCGACGAACGGGCTCGACCCGTACGACGTGAAGCGCATGCGCATCGCGCGCAAGACCGTCGCCGCCGATCCCGTGGCCGCGCAGCAGGCGCTGCCGTCGCTCGCGACGCCCGTGCAGCACGGCGCACCGACGGCGTACCAGCCGGGGGCGCGCGTGAGCGCGGGCGTGCTGGGCGCAGCCCGGCCGCACGCGCCGGGCGAGCAGCCGGTCGTGGGCCTCGCGTCGTCGCAGCAGCAGGCGGCGGCGCAGCAGCCGCATGCGGCCCCGCACGCGCAGGCTGCGCCCGCGGCGCCGTACCGGCCCGGCGAGCTGAGCGGCGCGCCCGCAGCGGGCGTGCCGCAGGCGGCGCCCGTGCCCGCGCCGTCGGTGCCGTCGTCGCCGTTCGCGCGGCCCGTGGGCGTGCCGAGCGCGCCGCAGGTGCAGCAGGCGGGCACGCCCGTGCAGGGCGTGTCGTCGCCTGCGCCGGTCGCGCCGCAGCAGACGCCCGGCCAGCCGCCGATCGTGACCGCCCCCGCGCAGGGCGCTGGCGCATCGGCGCCGCCGCAGGGATGGATGCCGCCGCAGGCCGATCCCGCGGGCGCGCAGCAGGGTGGGCAGCAGACGGCGCAGCAGCCCGTGGCGCAGCAGCCCGTGGCGCCGACCCCGACCCCTCCCATCCCGGCCCCGGCCGCAGCCCGGGGCGAGCAGGTCTCCGAGGCCACGATCGTGCGCGGCGCGGGCGACGACGACGACGATCTCGAGGCGACGCGCATCGCGCGTCCCCGGGCGCTCGTGCTCGAGCTCGACGACGGTGGGCGCATCCGGCTCGGCGGCCGCGTGCTGATCGGCCGCAACCCCACGCTGCAGCCCGGCGAGGCCGGCACGCTCGTGCCGATCCCCGACGACACGCGCTCGGTCTCGAAGACGCACGTCGCGATCGACGTCGAGGGCGGCACGATCCAGGTGATCGACCGCCACTCGACGAACGGCACGGCCATCGTGCACGGCGGCAAGGAGACGCGCCTCGTCGGCGGCGTGCCGACGCGCGCCGAGGTGGGCGACACCGTGCTGCTCGGCGATCGCAGGGCGGTGATCACGCGTGGCTGAGCTGCACGTCGGCGAGTACCGCTACGAGCATGCGGCGATCGTGCTGCGCTGGGCGGGTGCGACGCACGAGGGTGCGAGGTCGATGAACGAGGACTCGGTCTTCGCGTCGTTCCCGGTCTTCCTCGTCGCCGACGGCATGGGCGGCCAGGCGTCCGGCGACGTCGCGAGCGCGCTCGCCATCGAGTCGTTCCGCACCCTGAAGGGCCGCACGCTCGCGACGGTCGACGGCGTCGAGCAGAGCGTCGAGCGCGCGTTCCGCGCCGTGCGGCACGAGGCTGCGTGGCACGGCGCGGCAGGTGGCACGACCCTCGCGGGTGCCGTCGCGGTCGACGTCGGCGGCGTCGCCCATTGGTACGTGCTCAACGTCGGCGACTCGCGCACCTACCTGCTCGAGCGCGGCGTGCTGCAGCAGGTGAGCGTCGACCACTCGGTCGTGCAGGAGCTCGTCGACGCCGGCGCGGTCGAGCGCACCGCGGCGCGCACGCATCCGCAGCGCCACGTCATCACGCGCGCGATCGGCGCGGGCGAGGAACTCGCGCCCGACAGCTGGCTGCTGCCCGCCGAGCAGGGCCAGCGCCTGCTCGTGTGCTCGGACGGACTCTCGAGCGAGCTCGACGACGACGAGATCGCGGGCGTCCTGCGCGCGACGCCCTCGCCTGCGGATGCCGCGGCCTCGCTCGTCGCCCGCGCCCTGCGCGCGGGTGGTCGCGACAACGTCACGGTCGTCGTCGTCGACGTCGACGAGGTCTCGGGTGCCTGGGAGCTCGAGGACACGCATCGCGGCGCGCTCGTCGACGACACCGTGCCGACCGCGAGGCGTCGCTGATGCGCGCGTCGTACACGGTCGGCGAGGCGTGGTGCGTCGTGCGCGGCGATCGCCTCGTCGTGCTCGATCGCGGCCTCGACCCCGCAGGTGCCGCTGCGATCCACGGCGCCTCGCCGTCGGCTGCCGAGCTGCGCGACGATCCGCTGGCGCTCGCCGTGCTCGAGCCCGTCGACGACGGATGGCTGCTGTGGCGCAGGCGCGGCGTGCCGGCCGTGGCCGATGGGCCGTTGCCGGAGCGCGCGGGCGAGGCGTGGGGGAGCGACCTGCTGCCGACGGGGTCGACGGTGGCGTTCGGCGCCGTGGGCGCCCTCGCCGACGCGCTGCCCGTCGAGGGCGGCGTCGTGCTCGCGAGCGCCGTGCGCGTCGAGCTCGTCGCGGCAGTGGCGGATGCGCCGGCCCGTGCCGACGTCGACGCGATGCCCGTCGCACGGCCCGAGCCCGTCGCGGAGCGCGAGCCCGTCGCGGAGCGCGAGCCTGTCGTGGAGCCCGAGCCTGAGCCCGAGCCCGCCGCGGGGCGCGAGCCGGTCGCGGAGCCCGAGCCTGCCGTCGAGCCCGAGCCTGCCGCCGAGCCCGAGCCGCCCGCAGCACCCGAGCGGCTCGTCGAGCATGCACCGCCGGCCGCCCACCCGGCGGACCCTGTGCCGTCGACGACGTTCGAGCCCGCCCCCGCGCCGCAGTCGCAGGGCGAGCCCGTGTCGCATCCCGAGCCCGAGACGCAGACCGCGCATGCAGGCATCGTCGGCATCATCGACTCCGTGCCCGGCTTCATCCGACCCGCCGCGGTCGTCGAGGTCCCCGATCTCGCGGTCGGCGACCACGACGGCATGACGATCGCAGGCGACGCCGCGCGCGCCCTCGCCGACGCGGCGCGCGAGCATGCCGACGCAGCCGAGCCTCCCGCGCCGGCGCTCGGCCCCGCGACGGGCCCCGTCGTGCTGTCGACGCTGTGCGCCGCCGGCCACGTGAACCCTCCCGGCGCGACGGCGTGCGCATGCGGCGAGCCCATCGCCCACGGCTCGTCCGACCAGCGCGCGCGGCCCGAGTTCGCCGACGTCGTGCTGCCGGGCGGCGAGCGCGTGCCGCTCGGGCGCGGCGTCGTGCTCGGCAGGCGCCCGAGCAGCCGCCGCGTCGAGCACGGGCGCGTGCCGCGGCTCGTCACGGTGCACAGCCCGAGCGAGGACATCTCGCGCAGCCACCTCGAGCTGCGCTGCGAGGACTGGAACGTGCTCGCGGTCGACCTCGACTCGACGAACGGCACCGTGCTGCTGCGCGACGGCGCGGCGCCCATGCGCCTGCGCGCCGATGCGCCCCAGCTCGTCGCGTTCGGCGACCGCCTCGACCTCGGCGACGGCGTCGTCGTGCGCGTCGAGCGCGTCGAGCGCGTCGACGGGCGGGGCACGCGATGAGCGCGCGCCGCGCGCCCGCGCCGCCGCCGCAGCTGCCCGGCTACGAGTTCCGCAGGCTCGTCGCATCCGGCGGCTTCGCCGACGTCTTCCTCTACGAGCAGGTGCTGCCGTCGCGTCCCGTGGCCGTGAAGGTGCTGCTCACGGGCGCCGTCGACCGCGACGTCGTCGAGCACTTCCGGCAGGAGGCCAACGTCATGGCCCAGCTGTCGTCGCATCCCTCGATCGTGACGATCTACGGCGCCGCGGTCTCCGACGACGGCCGACCGTACCTCGTGATGGAGTACTGCCCGCGACCGAACCTCGGCGTGCGCTACCGCAACGACCGCTTCTCGGTGGCGGAGGTGCTCGCGCTCGGCGTGCAGATCGCCGGAGCCGTCGAGACCGCGCATCGCGCGGGCGTGCTGCATCGCGACATCAAGCCCGCGAACATCCTCGTCACCGCCTACAACCGGCCGGCGCTCACCGACTTCGGCATCGCGACGACGACGGGCATGGTCGACGGCTCGACGGGCATGTCGATCCCGTGGGCGCCGCCGGAGTCGTTCGCCGAGCAGCCGTGGAGCGGCCGCGAGTCCGACGTCTTCTCCCTCGGGGCGACGCTGTACACGCTGCTGGCCGGCAGGTCGCCGTTCGAGCTGCCGGGCGGCTCGAACACGAGCCTCGACGTCATGACCCGCATCCAGCGCGGCGACGTCGCGCCGCTCGCGCGCTCCGACGTCCCGGCGTCGCTCGAGGCCGTGCTGCGGTCGTCGATGGAGGTGGATGCGCGCAGGAGGTACGCGAGCGCGCAGGCGCTCGGTCGTGCGCTGCAGCAGGTCGAGGCCGAGATGAGCCTCTCCGTCACGCAGATGGACGTGCTCGACGACTCGCTGCCCGTCGACGAGGTCGACGACCAGGACGGCGGGGCGACGCGCATCCGCGGCGTGGTCGAGATCGACCCGCACGTCGACGACCCGCCGCGGCTCGCGACGTCGACCCCCGCGCCCACGCCGCCGACGTACGCGGCGGCGGTGGCGGCGGTCTCGGATGCGACGGTGCTGCGCGCGCCGGGAGATCCGCAGGCGACCGCCGTGGCTGGCCCGCCCATCCCGCGCCCCGGCGAGCTGCCGGTCGCCGCCGATCCCGCCTCGCCGTGGGGTGCCGCGGCCGAGCAGGCGCAGGCGGTGCGCCGCAGGCGGTCGCGCACGCCGGTCGTCGTCGCGGCGGCGGCCGTGGTGCTCGTGCTCGTGCTGGGCGCCGGCGTCTGGCTTGCGGTCACCGCCGAGCGCGGCGAGCAGCCGGGCGACCCGACGTCGACGATCGCGGCCCCCGAGGCGAACGCGCCCTCGCCGCCCATCGCGCTCACGGGCGTCGTCGAGGGCGACCAGGTGCGCTTCACGTGGGCGAACCCGTCGCCCCTGGACGGCGACACCTTCGTCGTGCGCACGAGCCCGTCGTCGGGCACGCCCATCCGCGACTCGGCGCTCGTCGCCGAGTACGTCGTGCCGGTCGACCCCGACGGCAGCACGTGCCTGTCGGTCGCGATCCAGCGCACGAGCGGCCTGCAGTCCACGTTCGATGAGGAGTGCGTCGATGCCTGACCCCACCACGATCCGCGTGGAGTTCGCCGGCGAGTGGTTCGACCCCGCCGCCGACCGGCCGTTCACGATCGGGCGCGAGGGCGACCTCGCGGTCGACGACAACCCGTACCTGCATCGGGCGTTCCTCGAGATCCAGCATCGGGATGGGCTGTGGTGGCTCGCGAACGTCGGCTCGCGCCTGTCTGCGACGCTGTCGAGCGCCGGCGGCGCCGTGCAGTCGTGGCTGTCGCCCGGGGCGAGCCTGCCGCTCGTCTTCGCCGAGTGCGTCATCGTCTTCACCGCTGGTCCGACGACGTACGAGATCGGCGTCCAGACGACGACGGCGCCCTTCGCGATGGCTGCGAGCGGCCACTCGGCGCCCGTGGGCGACGCGACCGTGATGCCCTCGCAGCTCACGGCGCTGCAGAAGGCGCTCATCGTCGCGCTCGCCGAGCCGATGCTGCGACGCGAGGGCGTCGGGGTGAGCGAGCTGCCCACGAGCACCGCCGCCGCCGAGCGGCTCGGCTGGTCGATGTCGCGCTTCAACCGCAAGCTCGACAACGTGTGCGACAAGCTCGACCGCATGGGCGTGCAGGGGCTCCGCGGCGGCGCGGGCAGGCTCGCGAGCAACCGCAGGGCGCGACTCGTCGAGTACGCGGTGTCGTCGCAGCTCGTGACGCGCGCCGACCTCGCGCTGCTCGACGACGATGCGCTGCGCGGTGCGGACGACGAGGGGACGGACGCATGAAGGTCAAGCTGACGCTGCACAAGGATGGCGCTGCGCCGCGCGACATCGTCGTGACGGCCGACTCGACCGCGACGGTCGAGGACGTCGCGCGGCAGATCGCCGATGCCGATCCCGCCGGCGGCATCGCGATCGCCGACGACCAGGCGGTGACCCTCGCCGTCGCGCCGCCCACGAGCCCGAGGCTCGAGCCGCTCGAGCCCGACGCCCTCATCAACGAGGCGGCGATCGGATCCGGCTTCAACGCCGCGCTGCTGCCGCTCGGCCCGCGTCGGGCGCAGCGCTCGGCGAACGCCGGCGGTCCGGCGCTCGCGGTCCTGCGCGTCGTCGGCGGTCCCGCGGCAGGGCTCGAGGTGCAGCTCTCGGCGGGGCAGCACACCATCGGGCGCGACCCCTCGTGCGACGTCGTCGTCGGCGACCGTCAGGTGTCGAAGCGCCACGCGCGCATCGAGGTCGGCACGCACATCGAGGTCGTCGACCTCAACTCGGCGAACGGCGTGCTCGTCGACGGCCAGCTCGTCTCGCGCCTGCGCGTCATCCCCGGGCAGCCGTTCACCCTCGGCGAGTCGGTGCTGCAGGTGCAGCTCGCCGGCGCGTTCGACGCGGGCGGCGCCGACCCCGTGCTCGAGCGCGGCGGCTCGCTCATGTTCAACCGCAGCCCGCGCGTCGAGGAGCGCTACTCGGGCGAGGCATGGGACGAGCCGCGCATGCCGAAGGAGCCGTCGTCGCGGATGTTCCCGTGGCCGATGCTCATCGCGCCGATCATCCTCGCCTCGACGCTCTTCGCCATGACGGGCCGTGCGCGGTCGCTCATCGTCGCGTTCATGACGCCGCTGATGCTCGCCGGCAACTTCATCTCGCAGCGCACGCAGCTCGGGCAGAAGATCAAGGCCGAGGCTGCGACGTTCGAGAAGCAGTTCGAGCGGCTCGAGGAGCTGCTGTACCGCGCCATCCCGGAGGAGCGCCGCGTGCGCAACCTCGAGGCGCCGCCCGTCGCCGAGGTCTTCGACCACGCGATGCGGCTCGGTCCGATGCTGTGGACGCGGCGTCCCGAGCACTGGAACTTCCTCGGCGTGCGCCTGGGCACCTGCACGACCGAGAGCCGCAACGAGGTGAAGCGCGCGGAGGTGCAGGAGGGTCTGCCCGAGTACGTCGAGCGCGTCGACGCGCTGCAGGAGCGCTACGCGATGATCTCCGACGTGCCCGTCTTCGAGACGCTGCTGTCGACGGGATCCCTCGGCGTCGCAGGTCCGAAGGCTGCCGCGAGCGACGCGCTGCGCGGCCTCGGCGTGCAGCTCTTCGGCCTCCACGCGCCGAACGACGTCGTCGCGGTCGCGCTCGCCGACCCCGACTGGGTCGAGGAGCTCGAGTGGCTGAAGTGGCTGCCGCACACCTCGAGCGAGAAGAACCCCTTCAAGGACATGCCGCTCGCCGACTCGGCGCCGACGGGGCAGGGGCTGCTCTCGGCGATCGAGGAGCACATCATGCGGCGGTCGAAGAAGACCGAGGCCGACCTGCGCCCGCCGTACAAGGACGACTGGGATCCGATGGACTTCGGCACCGACGTCGAGCGCGCGTCGAAGGAGGCGAAGTTCCCGGGTGGCACGGCGATCGTGCTCATCGTGACGAACGACGCGCCCGTCGACCGTCCGCGTCTGACGCAGATCCTCGAGCGCGGTCCCGACGTCGGCGTGTACACGCTGTTCGTCGCGCCCACGGTCGAGTCGCTGCCGGCCGCGTGCCGCACGTTCATCGACGTCACGGCGGGCCTCGAGCAGGCGAACGTCGGCACGGTGCGCTCGGGCGTCACCTACCGCGACGTCGTCGTCGAGGGCGTGTCGAACGAGTACATGCACATGCTCGCGAAGCGCCTCGCGCCCGTCGTCGACTCGTCGACGGTCATCGAGGACTCCTCCGACATCCCCACGTCCGTGACGCTGCTGTCGCTGACGGGGCACGAGATCGCGAAGGATCCGGGCGCCGTCGTCGAGCGCTGGCGCCAGAACGACACGATCATCGACCGCTCGGGCGCCCAGCAGCCGCGCCTCAAGAAGGCGGGCAACCTGCGCGCCGTCATGGGGCAGGGCGCGACCGACGCCATGACGCTCGACCTGCGCACCCAGGGGCCCCACGCCCTCGTCGGCGGCACGACGGGAGCCGGCAAGTCGGAGTTCCTGCAGGCCTGGGTGCTCGGCATGGCCGCGGCGCACAGCCCCGATCGCGTCACGTTCCTCTTCGTCGACTACAAGGGCGGATCGGCCTTCGCCGACTGCGTCGAGCTGCCGCACTGCGTCGGCCTCGTCACCGACCTGTCGCCGCACCTCGTGCGCCGTGCGCTCACGAGCCTGCGCGCCGAGCTGCACCATCGCGAGCATCTCTTCAACCGCAAGAAGGCGAAGGACCTGCTCGAGCTCGAGAAGCGTCGCGACCCCGACTGCCCGCCGGCGCTCGTGCTCGTGATCGACGAGTTCGCGGCGCTCGCGGGCGAGGTGCCCGAGTTCGTCGACGGCGTCGTCGACATCGCGCAGCGCGGTCGCTCGCTCGGCATCCACCTCATCATGGCGACGCAGCGCCCCGCGGGCGTCATCAAGGACAACCTGCGCGCCAACACGAACCTTCGCGTCGCGCTGCGCATGGCCGACGAGTCCGACTCGAAGGACGTCGTCGACGACCCCGTGGCCGGCACGTTCGACCCCTCGATCCCCGGCCGCGGCATCGCGAAGACCGGTCCCGGCCGTCTCGTGCCCTTCCAGTCCGCCTACGCGGGCGGATGGACGGAGGAGGACGTCGTGCAGACCGCCGACGTGCAGGTGGCCGAGCTGCGCTTCGGCTCGCTCGTGCGCTGGGAGCGGCAGCAGCAGGTCGAGGTCGACGACGACGGCGACCCCGGCCCCAACGACCAGAAGCGCATCGTGCGCACGCTCATCGACGCCCAGCTCGAGGCGGGCATCCCCGCGCCGCGCAGGCCGTGGCTCGACGACCTCGAGCGCACGGTCGACATCCGCGACCTGCCGATCCACGACGACCGTCGCATCCTGCTCGGCAAGGCCGACATCCCCGAGCGGCAGCTGCAGGAGCCGATGTACTTCGTGCCGGACCGCGACGGCTCGCTGCTCGTGTACGGCACGTCGGGCGCCGGCAAGTCGAGCGTGCTGCGCACCGTCGGCATCGGCGCGGGCATGCGGCCGGAGAACGACGTCGAGGTCTACGGCCTCGACTTCGCCTCCGGTGCGCTGCGGTCGCTCGAGGTGCTGCCGCACGTGGGCTCGGTCATCTCGGGCGACGACGCGGAGCGCGTGCAGCGCCTGCTGCGGTCGCTCGGCATGCTGCTCGACGAGCGCGGGCGCCGGTTCTCGGATGCGAACGCATCCGACATCTCGGAGTTCCGCGAGATCACGGGCGAGCGCATGCCGCGCATCATCGTGCTCATCGACAACTTCCCGCAGTTCAAGGCCGAGTGGGACATGACGAGCGCGCGCGCGCCGTTCTACGCGGTCTTCATGCGCATGCTCGGCGAGGGTCGACCGCTCGGCGTGCACGCGGTGTTCACCGCAGACCGCTCGGGCGCCGTGCCCACGGGCGTCTCGTCGAACGTGTCGCGCCGCGTCGTGCTGCGCCTCGCCGACGAGAACGCGTACGTCATGGTGGGCGTCGCGCGCGACGTGCTCGACGAGCACTCCGCGCCCGGCCGCGCGATCGTCGACGGGTTCGAGACGCAGATCGCGGTGCTCGGCGGCACGCCGAACGTCGCCGAGCAGTCGAAGCTCATGGCGCAGCTGGCCGACGAGCTGCGCAGGCAGGGCGCGCGAGAGGTCGAGGAGATCGGCGCGCTGCCGACGCGGCTGTCGGAGGACCAGCTGCCTGCGCGCATCAAGGGCTTCCCCGTGCTCGGCGTCGCCGAGGACACGCTGGCGCCGCGCGAGTTCGACGCGATCGGCACGTTCATCGTCGCCGGGCCGCCCGAGTCCGGCAAGACGAACGCCATGAAGGCGATCGTCAACGGCATGCTGCGCTTCGACCCCGACGTGCGTCTGTTCCACTTCGCGGGCCGTCGCTCGGTGCTGCACGACTACGCGCCGTGGGTGCGCAGCGCCGTGAACGTCGACGATGCGAAGGCGCTCGCGACCGAGCTCGTCGACGTCGTCAAGGACGAGTCGATCCCCGGTCGCATCATGATCGTCATCGAGAACGTGCCGCAGTTCGCCGACTCGGACGCGGAGCGCAAGCTCAAGGAGCTCATGCAGGCCGTGAACCGCTCCGACCACTTCCTCGTCGGCGACGCCGACGTGTCGCAGGTCACGAGCGGCTTCGGCTTCATCGGCGACTTCAAGGCCGGCCGCAAGGGCATCATCCTGAAGCCCGACGCGTTCGACGGCGACTCGGTGTTCAAGGTGCCGTTCCCGAAGGTGAAGCGCACCGACTTCCCGGTCGGCCGCGGCATCTTCGTGCAGTCGGGCCGTGCCGTCACGATGCAGATGCCGCTCGTGCAGACCGCGACGGCGCCCGTGCCGCTCGCGACGGTCGGCGTCCCCGCCGTCGCGCACGCCGACGCACCCGTCGGCGACGCGACCGTGCTGCCGCCCGCCTGAGCGCCGCCATGGGGACTCCTCCCCATGGTGGCGTCCAGCGTCGCGACCTAGCGTGGACGACGACCCGACGGCAGAAGGAGGCGGCGCGTGGACGTGCTGGTGAAGTTCGACGATCTGCGGACGCTCAACGAGTACCTCGTGACGATCGTCGCCGAGTTCGACGCCGCGGAGGGCCGCGCCGACCGCCTCGAGGACGCCATCGGCGATCCCTTCGGCCGGAACCGGCTGCGGGAGGCGGTCGAGGACTTTGAGGATCGCTGGGACGACAAGCGCGACGAGCTGCGCGACGACCTGAAGAAGGTGCAGGAGCACGTGCAGGGCGTCCTCGACGGGTTCACCGACTGGGACGTCGAGACGGCGAAGGGGATGGAGGGCTGATGGGCTGGCTCGGCGGCATGGACAGGTCTCCCGACGACCACGAGATCGAGCGGCTCGAGGGGAGGCCCGGGCAGATCATGGCCCGCGGCACCGAGATCCGCAGGCTCGGCGAGACGATGATCGACAGCGCCACGGTGCTGCAGTCGCTCGCCGACGGCACCCACGGCCTGCGAGGCAAGGCCGTCGACAGGCTGGTCGAGGGCGTCGGCAGCGCCCACGGCACGCTCAAGGAGGCAGGCGAGCTCTACAAGCCCACGGGGCCCGTGGTGTGGCGCTACGGCTTCGCCCTCTCGCAGGTGCAGGACAGCCTCAACGACCACGTCGCGAACTGCGAGACCCTCTGGCAGACGTACGAGGAGCTGCCCGGCGACAAGGACGGCCGCGGCGTCGGCGGGTTCCTGCAGCCCGACGCCGACAGCGACGAGGCGAAGGCGCAGAAGGCAGAGGACGACGCCAAGGAGGAGGCCTACGACGCGTGGAAGGCCGAGGCCGACCTCTTCGACGACGACTACGACACGTGGGAGACGGCGTTCGAGACGGCCGCCGACGACGTCGGCACCGCGCTCGCAGGCAAGATCAAGGACTCCCGGTGGGACGACCTCGACGGCTTCGTCGCCGGGGCGCTCACGGTGCTCAAGTGGGCTGGCGTCGTGCTCATGGTTGCCGCGCTCGTCATCGGCGGGCCCATCATCGGCGCGCTCGCGGCGATCGTCGCCATCGCGACGCTCGTGCTCGTCGTGTACCAGAAGACCAGGGGCGACGCCGGCTGGGGCGACGTCATCGGCGCCGCGATCGGCGTCATCCCGTTCGGCAGCCTGTCGAAGCTCGGGTCGATGAAGTTCATGGACGACGTCGCGGGCGGGCTCCTCACGGGTCCGGGGCGTTCGGCGATCCGCACCGAGATGTCGGTCGTGCTCGGCTCCGGCAGGGCGGCGTTCCGCCACACGGGATCCATGTCGCAGGGGTTCCGCAACTCGTTCTCGCACTTCGCGCGCAACCACGGCACCGAGGGCAGGTTCGTCGACATCATGGCGCGCATCCACACCGGCAAGGACATGGGCAAGCTCATGAACATGAACGGCTTCGACATCTTCGTGTCGACGCAGATGACGATGCTCGGCAGGGTCAACACCGGTCTCGGGCTCGGCACGGGCGAAGGCCTCTACAGCCGCGTCTTCAACTGATGCCCCAGCGGGACGTCGATAGGGTCGAGGCGTGATGTCGTCGCTTCGCGCCGAGCTCGGCGCCACCGACCCGGACTTCGTGCTGCAGCTGCCGGAGGGTTGGGTGCGGATGGATGCCTCCGACGACTCGCGCGACGCGCTGCTGCGGCAGGCGCGCGACCGTCTGATGCGCGCGCATCGCCCCGAGCTGTACGCGCATGTGCGGCAGAGCCTGCTCGAGGCGTTCGAGCAGCTGCAGCGTGCGGGCGGCGCGGCGGTGATCCTGCCGATCGGCGACGTCGAGGGCTACGTGCCCGCGAGCCTCAGCGCGGCCTTCCGCTCCGGCCGTGGCGGCGAGCGGCTCGACGACGCCGTCGCAGGCCTCATCGCAGACGGCGGCACGCCGCTCGGCGACGACCGTCGCTTCGTGCGGCGCGAGGCGCGCGACGAGACGACGCAGGACGGCCAGCGCCTCGGCGTGACGACCGTGCACTACCTCACGCCCGTGCCGCGCACGAACCGCTCGCGCATGCTCGTGCTCACGGCCGTCATGCCGCATCCGGTCGACGCGCCCGACGACGAGCCGCTGCTCGTCGCGACGCGCTTCCTCATGGACGCGATGGTCGCGACGCTGCGCTGGCGCCGACCGGCGGGGGCGAGCGCATGACGACGCTCGACGTCATCGTCGAGGCGCACGCCTCGAGCGAGCGCGTGCTGCAGCTGCCGCTCGGCATGGACGACGCGGCGCGCGCGCGGTGGATCGCCGAGGCCACCGAGCGCATCCGCCCGGCGACCGAGCACTGGGGCGAGGCGGGCGAGGTGCTCGTGCCCGCCGTCGTCGAGCGCGCCACCGAGCTCGTGCAGCCGGAGGACGTGCTCGTGCTCCAGCTGTGGCCCGAGGCCGTGCCGGTCGCGGGCGTCGTGCGCGTCTCGGTCCACGAGTCGCCGGGCGTCGACGCCGTGCGCGCCGAGCTGCTCGAGCATCCGGGCGACGTCGCGACGGCCCTCGGCGAGGCGCGCATGGGGGTCGGGTGGGAGTGGTTCCACTCGGAGGAGGTCGACGACGTCGCGACCATGGGCTGGCAGGCGGCGTTCGCCGACGAGCGGCTGCTCGTGGTCGTGACGCTCGAGCCGACGCTCGCCATGCTGCTGCCCGCGCTGCTCGACGACGTGCGCGTGCTCGCCCGCGACCTCGCGCTGCAGGTGGGCGGCGAGCCGTGGCGGGGCGCCGACCTCGGCGATCCCGGACTGTCGCATGGCGGCGAGGAGTGGACGGCGGCCCCGTGACGACGGCCGCCGAGTGGGTGCGATCGCTGCCGCGCGGCGCCCGTCCCGACTGGGACGAGCTCGAGGCGCACGTGCTGCACGAGCATCCCCGCATCCTGCGTGCGCTCGGCGCCGCGGGGCGCGCGGTCGCGACCGACGGGCGGGGATGGCGCATCGGGTTCGCCGTTGCCGTCGCCGTCGTGGTCGTCGTGGGCCTCGCCGTGGTGTGGGCGCCGCTGTGGGGTGCGGCCGCGATCATCGGCGACCCGCTCGGCATCGACCCCGTCGACGGCGCCGCAGCGGTGCCGGTCGCGGCGGCGTCCATGCTCCTCACGGCGGTCGTGCAGACGGTGCTGGCAGTGCGCGCCGCGCTGCGCGGCACGTCGGGCGACGGCACGAGCGCGACGATCGGCATCGGGCTCGTCGCCGTGCTCGTCGTCGTCGGCATCGCGCTCGTGGGGGAGCGCCAGGGCGTCGACGGCTGGCAGGGGTGGCTCGCGGTCGCGCTGCTCGGTCCGCTCGCGTGCGCCGCGCACCTCCTCGTCCTGCGCCGCGCCGCGCGACGCGGGCGGCCGTCGACCGTGTCGGCCGGCGCACCCGATGGCGCGGCCGTCGAGACCCTCGTCGCCGCGCTGCCGGACGCCGAGCGCGATCGCCTCCTCGCCGATCGCGCCGATGCCGTGGGGTGGCTGCGCATGCAGGGCGTCGTGTCGCCCGACGCCGCGGCCCACGCTGCGCGCGCGCCGCTCGGCCGGCTCGGCACGTGGATGGGCGGCGCTCGCTGAGCGGTGGGCAGTTGTGCCCATCGACACCCCACCGGGCCCTTCGTAGCGTGGATGCACACGGTCCAGGCGGGCCGTACGGGACTTCGAGGAAGGGAAGACCATGACGGACTTCGGTGCGAGCTATGGCGAGATGGAGCAGGTCGCTGCGGCGCTGGTCGATGGTCGTGACGACATCGTGCAGACGCTG